>NZ_LROM01000092.1 GCF_001758785.1 Duganella phyllosphaerae | reverse complement strand
GCAGCGCCTCGCCGGCCGAGACGCTGCGGCGCAAGGTGCCCAGGTCGTAACGATGCGCCAGCGCCGCCATGTGGCGGTAGAACGTGGGCGCGGTGAAGCACACGGTGGCGCGATGCGAGCCGATTGCAGCCAGCAGTGTCTCCGGTGCGGCTTTTTCCAGCAGCACCGCGCAGGCGCCCACGCGTAGCGGGAACAGCAGCAGGCCGCCAAGGCCGAAGGTAAACGCCAGCGGCGGCGTGCCGATGAAGACGTCGTCGGCGCGCGAACCGAGCACCGAGCGCGGAAAGCAGTCGCAGATGGCCAGCACGTCGCGGTGGAAGTGCATCGTGCCCTTGGGGATGCCGGTGGTGCCGGACGTGAAGCCGATCAGGCAGATGTCGTCGCGCGCGGTGTCGGCGGCGGCAAACTGCGCGGGCTGCGCCGCCATCAGCGCCTCGAGCGATGCGCTGTCGGCGCTGGCGCCGCCGAAGTACACGGTGCGGGCGCGCGCTTCGAGGGGCAGCGCCACCGCATCGAGCTCCGCGCGCAGCGACTGCGCGCACAGCACGGCGTCCACCCGCGCCTTGCCGGCGATGGCGCCCAGTTCGCGCGCGCGCAGCAGCGGCATGGTGGGCACCGCGATGCACCCGGCCTTGATCACGGCCAGCACGCAGGCGGCCAAGAGCGGCGTGTTGGCCCCGCGCAGCAGCACGCGGTTGCCGGTGACCAGCCCCATCGGGCCGTGCAGCACGTGGGCAATGCGGTCGACCTGGGCGCGCAACTGGTCGTAGGTCCAGGTTTCGTGTTCGCTGCGCAGCGCCGGGCGGGCACCGGCCGCATGGTCCAGCAATGCGGCGGCACAGTTGAGGCGCGCCGGATAGTCCAGTTCGGGCAGGTCGAAGCGCAGCTCGGGCCACAGCGCGGGCGGCGGCAGGCGGTCGCGCGCAAAGGTGTCGGCGTGCGCAGTCGGGGTGGCGGCTGGAGTTGTCATGGTAGCCTTGAAAGTCGGATCGGGATATCCACCCGCGAGCAGATACTTTAAACCTAAACTATCTCGACTTCAAGGCTTGCTGCCGGGTTTACATCAAAACTCTACATCAAAACTTTACATCAAACCTTCACATCAAACCGGCCTGACGGACCAGGCCCGCCTGCTGGTCCACCGCGCGCAGCACGTCGGCCAGCACCGCCTGCACCGCCTCGTTGGACAAGTGCGTGGCAGGCGCGGCAGCGGACACTCCCTTGAGCGCGGCCGCAGCACCGTCCAGCCCCAGGGTGACGCAGCCGGCCAGCAGGCGCTCGAGGCGCACCTGGGCGCCCTGCTGGTCGCCCCTCCCCAGCAGCGCCTCGAGGTCGGCGCCGGCCACGGTGAGCTGGTTGTGGAAGCCGTTCAGGTACACCAGCAGGCGCTCGCCATTGATGCCGAGGCGGTTGAGCGTGGCGGCAGGATCTTCGGCCTGGTGGGTGTGACCGCTGGCCGCCTGGTCGAGGAAGGCGGTCAGGTGCACCCGCACTTGCTCGGCCTGGAACGGCTTGATGATGTAGCCGGCGGCGCCGGCAGTCGAGGCTTCCTGCATCACGTCTTTTTCGGTGGCGGACGTGACCAGCACGAACGGCATGGCGGCGAGTTCGGCATCGCTCTTGACCCGTTGCAGCAACTCGAGCCCGGACAGGTGTGGCATGCGCAGGTCGCAAAAACAGATCGCCGGCCGCAGCCCGCCCTGGAGCTGGTTCCATGCATCGAGCCCGTCTTCGGCTTCGACGATGTCGAATTTGCCGCAACTGTCGATCAGGTGCATCAACACCATGCGCGAGACGACGTCGTCGTCGACTACCAGAACTTTCATGTCGCTCCCCGTGCCTCGGCACTGTCTTTACACATGTTAAACAGTGCCTGAATCGTCCAGCACAAGCAAGCGAATTTTCTGCGGGGCCGTGCAACCTTACCCACGGCTGGCCTGGTCCAGCAGCGCGCGCAAGCGGGGCAGCGCCGCGTGGATCTGCTGCCACTGGCCGTGATCGGCGCAGGTTTCGAGTTCGCCGCACAAGGCCTGCAACTCCTGCTCCTCGAGGTAGCCGGCGCTGCCCTTCATGCCGTGCAGCAGGCGGGCGGCGGTGTCGGCGTCACCCGCCGCCAGCGCCGCCTCCAGGTCGGCCAGGCGCAGCGGTGCGTCCGCGCGGAAGGCGCCGCGCAGGCGCGCCTTGAGATCGCCACTGCCGCTGTGCTGCGCCAGCCGCGCGGTGTCCGGCGTGGCCGGCTCCACGCCGAACATGGCGTCCAGTTCCGGCGTGCCCTGGCGATCCTGCACACCACGCCTGGATACCATCGGCGGTAACTCGACACCGCGCTGCAACTGGCGCTCGATCGCGCGGCTCAGCTGGAAGTGCAGCTTGTCCTCGTCGATCGGCTTCGTCAGAAAATCATCCATGCCCGCCGCCAGGTAGCGGCTGCGATCTTCCTCGCTGGCGTTGGCGGTGAGCGCGATGATCATCATCTCCTGGTCGCGCACCGGGGCATCTTCCGGCCCGCCGGCGCGGATCAGACGGGTGGCGCTGGCGCCGTCGAGCTCCGGCATGCGCCCGTCCATCAGTATCAGGTCGTAGCGCGTGAGCGCGCAGGCCTTGACCGCCAGCGCGCCGTTGGCGGCGATGTCCACCTTGTGGCCCAGGTCCTCGAGCATCATGCGGATGATGATCTGGTTGGTCGGGAAATCTTCCGCGCACAGCACCCGCAACTGGTGGCTGTGCGGCTCGCGCGGCACGTGCGGCACGGTCGGCGGCGCCACGCCATTGGCCAGCGGCAGTTCGAACGTGAAGGTGCTGCCGGCGCCCGGTGCACTGACGGCGTTGATGCTGCCGCCCATCAGTTCCACCAGCTGGCGGCAAATCGCCAGTCCCAGGCCGGTGCCGCCGTAGCGGCGCGTGGTGGAGGCGTCGGCCTGTTCGAACTTCTGGAACAGGCGCGGAATGGCCTCGGCGTCGATGCCGATGCCGGTGTCTTCCACCAGGAAGCGGATGCGGTTGATCACGCCCTTGCGCCCGGCCAGCGCGGCGATATCCTCGAGCGTCTCGCCCGGTTCCGGCACCCGTTCCACGCGCATGGTCACGGTGCCGCTGCGGGTAAATTTGAATGCATTGCCCACCAGGTTGACCAGCACCTGGCGCAGGCGCGTGGGGTCGCCCACCACGAACTGCGGCAGGTCGTCGCCGAATACCAGCTCGAATCCCACGCTGTGCGCGGCGGCCTGTTCCTCGAACAGGCTCACCACGTTTTCCACAGTAGAGGTCAGCGAAAAATCGATGTTCTCGATGGTGAGCTTGCCCGCCTCGATCTTGGAAAAGTCGAGCAGGTCGTTGATGATGGTGAGCAGCGACTGGGCGTTGGCCTGGCCGCGCAGGATCTGTTCGCGGGTCGCGTCCTGCAGGGTCGGATCGCGCAGTGAAAAGCCCAGCATGCCGATCACGCCGGCGAGCGGGGTGCGCATCTCGTGGCTCATGTTGGCCAGGAATTCGGACTTCTGGCGGGTGGCGTCTTCCGCCTTGTGCTTGGCCTGGCGCAGACGCTCGTCGTTGTCCTGCAAGGCGCGGTTGGCCAGCGCCAGCTCCTCGGTATGCAGGCGTACCTGGCGCTCCTGCAGCAGCAGCTGGCCCTGGGTCTGGCGCAGCGTTTGCAGCGTGTCTTCCAGCTGCTGGTAGGCGCGGGCATTTTCCAGGCCGGCGGCGGCGTGCGTGGCCAGCGTTTGCAGCATGTCGAGGTGCACCTGGCGGTAGGCGTTGCGCTCCAGTCCCTGGACGCTGAGCAGGCCCACCACGCGCTCGCCCACCACCAGCGGCGCGTACATCATCGAGGGCGCGGCAGGCAGGTGCCCGCCACCTTGCAGCGCGTGTGGCACCAGCTTGTCGAGGCCACTGTCGTCCATGTATTGCCGGTATTCGGCGTCGAAGTCATTGATCAGGAGCGGCTTGCCGTGCATCAGGCACCAGACGGCCAGCTGGTTCGGATCGTCCAGCCAGCGCTGATAAGGCGGCGTGCGCACCCCGCCCTCCACCGCGAACGGAAAGTGGATCACGCCGTCCTGCTCGCGCACGAAGCCGATGCCGAATATCTCCGCCGGCATCAGGTCGTGCACGTGGCGGTAGAGGGTTCCCATCAGGGTTTCCATATCGAGCGTGGCGCTCATTTCGCGACCGAGCTCGCTCAGCACCGAGATATTGCGGTGCGCTTTTTCGACTTCCTCGGCTTGCCGCTCGGCGTGCTGGCGGCGCTGCTCGGCCTCGGCGCGCTGCGCTTCCGCCTCCAGCCGGCGCAGTTCGAGTTCGTGCTTTTGCTGCTGCAGCAGGCGATTCTTGTCCTGCACTTCGGCCGTGCGCGACGCCACCAGTTCTTCGAGACGCTGCTGCTGGCGGTGCAGGCTGCGCATGCGCGCCTGGTAGGCGGCGAAGGCGGCGCCCAGCAGCAGCAGCGTGACCAGCGCACGGAACCACCAGGTCTTCCAGAAAGGCGGCAGGATGGTGATCTTGAGCGTGGCGGCGTTGTCGTTCCACACGCCGTCCTTGTTGGCGGCCTTGACGCGGAACACGTACGCGCCGGGATCGAGGTTGGTGTAAGTGGCGAAGCGCTTGCTGGCGTCGGTCACTACCCAGTCCTCGTCGAAGCCCTGCAACTGGTAGGCGAAGCGGTTGCGCTGCGGCGCGGCGTAATGCAGCGCCGCGAATTCCAGCGAAAATACCGAGTCGGCCTGGCGCAAGGTCAGTTCGCCGGTGTGTTCGATGGCGGTCTTGAGGACATCGGCGTGTTCGCCCTGCCCCGGCTTGAGCGACTTGTTAAACACCTGGAAGTCGGTGATCGCCACCGGCGGCGCCACGCTGTTTTCGCGCACCGACTGCGGCGCAAACGCGGTGATGCCATTGAAGCCGCCGAAGTACAGCGTGCCGTCCGCCGTGCGCAGCGCAGAGCCGTCGAAGTACGCGCCTTCGATGGTGCCGTCGGCGTCGCTGTAGTTGCGCACCATGCCGGTGGCGATATGGAACTTCGACAGGCCGCTGTTGGTGCTCAGCCACAGGTTGCCGGCGCCGTCGGGCAGGATGGCGGCGATGGCGTCGTCCGCGATGCCGTCCTTGCGCAGGTAGCGGCGGAACGTGATGGCGCCGTCGGCGCCCGTCTCCATCCGGTTCAAGCCGGCCGCCGTGCCCACCCACAGCGTGCCGGTGTCGTCTTCGTACAGGCTGTGCACCTCGTCGTGGCTCAGCGACTGCGGATCGGCGGGGTTGCGGCGGAAGTGGCGGAACACGCCGGTCTTGCGGTCTAGCAGATCGAGGCCGTTGAAGCTGCCCACCCACAGGCGGCCGCGCCGGTCCTCCAGGATCGGGCGCACCACGTTGTCGGCCAGGCTGCCGCTGTCGGCCGGATTGTGGCGGTACGTGTGCACGTCCATGGTCTTCGGATCGAGCCGGTGCAGGCCGCCACGGCTGGCGATCCACAGCAGGCCGGCGCGGTCGGCCACGATGTTGCGCACGGTGTCGCTGGCCGGGTCGCCGCGCACGAACGACAGCGCGCGCATATTGCCGGTGGCCGGATCGAGGTGGTTGACGCCGGCCCGTCCGCCGATCCACACGCCGCCGGCGCCGGGCGCGCGCCACAGGGCCGTCACCTGGTCGTCGCTCAGGCTGTCGGGTCGCGCCGGATCGTGGCGCCACACCTTGCTGCGGCCCGTCTTCGGATCGTACAGGTTCAAGCCGGCGCCAGTGCCCAGCCACAGCCGGTCGTTGCCCTCGCCCGTGCCGGCCATGGCGATGGCGCGTACCTTGTTGTCCGACAGTGCGTCCGCATCCTCGGTGTGGCGCACGATGCGCGCAAAGCCGCCGCTGCCCATGTCCACCCGGCTGACGCCATCGTTCCAGGTGCCGACCCAGAAGGTACCCACGCGGTCGCGGAACAGCGCCGACACCTGGTTATCGGCCAGGCTGCGATGGTCGCTGAACTGGTGGCGGTACTGCACCAGGCGCTGCTCGGCCGGCAGCCAGCGCAGCAGGCCGTCTTCCTGGGTGCCCAGCCACAGCTGCTTTTCGCTATCCTCGTACAGCGTGGTGATGCTGGCGCCGGGCCGCAGTCCTTCGGCGGCGCCCAGGCGCCAGCGCTGCGGACGGCCCTTGCCGATATCGCCAATGTGCCAGCGTTCCAGCCCGCCCATGGTGCCCACCCACAGCGCCTGGCTGCTGTCCACTTGCAGCGCCAGCACCGCGTTGAAGCGGCTGTCGCTGCCGGCGTCGAGCCGGTAGTGAACGAATTGTCTGGCGCCCGGCGCCAGCATATCGAGCCCGGTGGCGGTGGCCACCCACAGGCGGCCGGCGGCGTCGCGCGCCAGCGCGTTGACCTGGTCGCTGGCCAGGCTGCCCGCATCGAGCGGATCGTGGTGCCAGCCGGTGAAGCGCCCGCTGGCCGGGTCCAGGTGGTGCAGGCCGTCGGCGGTGGCCACCCACAGGCCACCCAGGCCATCGTCGGCGATGGCGCGCACGTGGCGGTTGCCATTGCCGCGCTCCACCGGCGCGGTCGGCAGGTAGTGGGCAAAGGTACGGGTGGCGGGATCGTAGCGATCGAGGCCGCCGTCGGTGCCCACCCACAGCTGGCCGGCCGGATCGACGTGCAGCACCCGCACCCAATTGTCGGCCAGCGTATGCGGGTCGGACACCGCGCTCTTGTAGGTGACGGTGCGATAGCCGTCGAAACGCGTGAGGCCAGCCTGGGTGCCGAGCCAGATGAAGCCCTGCTTGTCCTGGGCGATGGCCAGCACAGACTCCTGCGCCAGGCCGTGCTCCACGCTGAGCTGCTCGAAACGCAGGGTGCGCGGCGGCGGTGCACTCCATGCGGCGGCTGCGCCAAGCACCCACAACAGCAGGGCTGGCGCCAGCAAACGTCTCCACAGATGGTTCAGTGCGTGCAAAAAGCGGGGTCTCCCCAAAGGGGTGGCTCAGGATTCGAAGAAGGCCAGCACGTCTTCCTTGCGCGCCTGGGTATCGCGCTGACCCAGACGGATCAAGTCGCAAGTATACGATGATTCGAACAACAAATACGAAGCCAGCGCGGCGCCGCGCGTTTCGGTGGCGCCGATACCCGACAACATGGTGCGGATCGGCGCCGGCAGGCTGCCCACGTGACGGCTGGCGATATCGTCGAGGCGTTCGGACGGCGCGATCACCAGCAGCTTGACCGGCTTGAGCGGCGTCTGCTCGAGCAGATGCTCTGGCAGCAGCGACAGCGTCTTGTTGACCCGTTCGAGCCGCTCGATATCGACCGCCAGCGAATCGAGGAAGATCGACGACATGGCGTGGCCGGCGATCTGCGCCAGGCTCGGATACCGCGCCGCGCCGTGCTCCGCACCAGTGCGCGGCGCCTCGGTCAGGCGTCCGGCGCCCACCACCAGCACCTTGCGCGCACCGAGGTGGATGGCCGGCGAAATCGGGGCCAGCTGGCGCATCGAGCCGTCGCCGCAGAATTCGCGGTGGCCGCCAATGAACAGCGGCGTGGGCGGAAAGATGAACGGGATCGCCGACGACGCCAGCAAGTGCTCCACGCCGATCTGGTCCTGCAGCGCCAGGCGCTGCATGCGCACCCACGGCGCGATGTCGGCGGCGGTCTGGTAAAAAGTGAGGTGGTTGCCGGCAGTGTAGGACGAGGCGGTGACGGCCAGCGCGTGCAGCAGGCCTTCGGACAGCACGGCGTCAAGCCGCGGCAAGTCGAGCATGCGGTGCAGCAGGCCGACCAGCGGAGTGTTGTCGAGCAGCGACGCGGGCGGCGCCGCGCGCCACTTGCGCAGCAGCCAGCCGAACGACAGCAAGGACAGCCAGCGCGCGCCCGAGCGCAGCACACCGAGCGAATCGGCGCGGTACACCTGTCCCACTTCGATGTTCTGCCAGACGTCGAGCAGCTTTTGCACGCCCTCGCCGAAGTTGTCGGCGCGGCAGGCCAGCGCGGTGGCGTTGATGGCCCCGGCCGACGTGCCGCAGATGATATCGAACGGGTTGCGTGCCGGCGGCCAGCCCGCTTCCCACAAGATCTCGGAGATGGCCTGTAACACCCCCACCTGGTAGGCCGCGCGCGCGCCGCCGCCGGTGAGGATCAGGCCTGTTTTCTTTTGACGTCCCATGACGCCAGAGTAGCAGGTTTAATCCCCCAGCACCACGCCTTCGCGGCGCGGATCGGCGCCGCCGAACCACTGTGGTTTGCCACCCACGACGCGGCGCTGGATGCCCTGCAAACCCGAGTTCTGCTCGGTCTCGCGCACCTCGTGGCCGCGCGCTTTCAGTTGCGCGATCACTGAGGCGCTCACGCGATTTTTTTCCAGCTCGGTGGGGCCGTTGCGGCTACCGAGGTTGGGCAGGCTGATGGCCTGCTGGACGTCGAGCTGCCAGTCCAGCGTACCGACCAGCACCTTGGCCACGTAGTTGATGATGGTCGAGCCGCCCGGCGAGCCGGTGGCCAGCACCAGCCGGTGGGTGCCCTTGTCGAACACCAGGGTGGGCGACATGGCGCTGCGCGGGCGCTTGCCGGCCTGCACCCGGTTGGCGATCGGACCGTTCTCGTCCTGCGAGTCGAATGAAAAATCGGTGAGCTGGTTGTTGAGCATGAAGCCATCTACCATCTGGCGCGAACCGAAGGCGTCTTCCACCGACGTCGTCATCGACAGCCCGCCGCCGAAGGCGTCCACCGCCACCAGGTGCGAGGTCGATGGCTTGTCGATGGCAGTGTCAGCGCCCCACGCCACGTCCATGGTGTCGGGCGTGCCGTAGTTGGCGCGGCCCATCGACTTGTCGCCGATCAGTGCGGCGCGTTTGGCCAGGTAGCGCTTATCGAGCAGGGCCGAGACGCCCTTGCCCGGCAGCGGCACGAAATCGGTATCGGCCACGTAGCGGTTGCGGTCCGCGTACGCCAGCCGCCCCGCTTCGCTGAACAGGTGGATGCCCTCGGCGGTAAGCATGCCGCCCACCGGCTTGTAGGGGCTGATGTCCTTCACTTCCAGGATGCCGAGCATCTGCGCAATCGCGATCCCGCCAGACGATGGCGGCGGCGCGCCGCACACCGTCCACGCCTTGTAGTCGCTGCAGATCGGCGCGCGCTCCCTGGCCTGGTAGCCGGCGATGTCGGCGGCGGTCAGCTTGCCGGGATTGGTGGGATGGCTGGAGACCTTGGCGACGATGTCGCGCGCGATGCGGCCCTTGTAAAAAGCGTCGGCGCCGCCGTCGGCGATTTCGCGCAGGGTGCGCGCCAGCTCGGGGTTTTTCAGAATGTAGCCGACCGGGCGCGGTTGGCCCGCGTCGTCAAAAAAGTACGCGCGCGCCACCGGATCGCGGGCCAGGTACTTGTCCCACTTGAGCAGGGCATTTAAGCGCGGGCTGACGGCAAAGCCGTCGTCGGCCAGCTTGATGGCTGGCGCGAACAGGGCTTTCCACGGCAGGCGGCCGTGCTGCTGGTGCGCCAGTTCCAGCATGCGCAGCACGCCGGGGGCGCCGACCGAGCGGCCGCCGACCACGCCGGTCTCGCGCGAGACCGGTTTGCCGTCCTTGTCCTGGAACAGGTGTTCGTCGGCAGCGGCCGGCGCGGTTTCGCGGCCGTCGTACGACTGCACGCGCTTGCCGTCGGAGTACAGCAGGAACGAGCCGCCGCCGATGCCCGACGACTGCGGCTCCACCAGCGTGAGCACCAGCTGGGTGGCAATCGCCGCATCGATGGCGGCGCCGCCCTGCTTGAGCATCTGGTAGCCGGCCTGGGTGGCCAGCGGATTGGCGGCAGCGACCATGAATTTCTGCGACGACTTGCCGGCCTTTTCGGCGTAGCCGGTGGCGATCTCGGGAGCCACGTCATGGTTGACGCCAGGTACCTTGGCAGGCGCTTGTAACTGTGCATAAACGGGAGCGTGCAATGCCCCCAGCATGGCGGCGGCAAGCGCCAGTGTCTTCAAACGAATCATGGGTTCTCCGGATCGGGGCGCGCAACCTGCGGCGCGCCTGAACGGCCATCGTACACGAAATCGTTTAAATGGTTCAGCGGTGAACTACAGCTGAACTACTGGTGAACCTCATGCACTGTGATTATTTTGCGGCCATGCGGATGGCGCCATCCAACCGTATGACTTCGCCATTGAGCATGGTGTTCTCGACTATCGCCCGCGCCAGTTGCGCGTACTCGTCCGGCTTGCCCAGGCGTGGCGGGAACGGCACCATGGCGCCGAGCGCATCACGCACTTCCTGCGGCATGCCGAGCATCATCGGCGTTTCGAAAATACCGGGCGCGATCGCCATCACGCGGATGCCGCTGCGCGCCAGGTCGCGCGCCATCGGCAAGGTCAGTCCCGCTACCGCCGCCTTGGACGATGCATACGCGGCCTGTCCCATCTGGCCGTCGTACGCCGCCACCGACGCCGTGTTGATGATCACCCCGCGCTCGCCGTTGTCGAGCGGCGCGGTTTTACTCATTGCCTCGGCCGCCAGGCGCGCCATATTGAAGGTGCCTACCAGGTTGATCGCCACCACGCGCTGGAACAGTTCCAGCGCGTGGGCGCCTTCCTTGCCGACGGTTTTGGCCGCTGGCGCGACGCCGGCGCAGTTGACCAGGCCGCGCAATGGTCCGAGCGCGGTCGCCGCCGCCACCGCTGCCTGGGCGTCGGCCTCGAGCGTGACGTCGCAGCGCACGAACACGCCCGCAAGTTCCGCCGCCAGCGCCTGGCCGCCCTCTTCCTGGACGTCGGCCAGCACCACTTTGCCGCCCGCCTGCGCCAGCATGCGCGCAGTGGCCGCGCCCAGGCCCGAGGCGCCGCCGCTGATGATGAATACCTGGTCTTTTATTTGCATGGTGTCTCCACGGTTGACGTTGATCCTAAGTTGACGTTTACTTTACGTTTACGTAAACGTCATGATCGTCATTGTAGCCATATTCAGCGTGGAGAGATATACCGGCCGCTCAGCACTGGATGAAAGCGCCGTTGCGCGAGCACAGCTTGCCGCTGGGGCTGACTACCGTATTGCCGGGACCGTTGTTGTAGCGCTGGCCGTTGGGGCCGTTGCAGCCGGCAGCGTCGCAGCCGGCGGTGGGCACCGGTGCGCCGGGCCGCGCACCCGGATCCGAGCGCGGTGGCGTCGCTGGCGTGGTCGGTGTGGGCAATACCCGCGATGGCGTCGCTGGCATGCCCGCTGAGGGCAGCCCACGCGGCATGGCCGGCGTCTGCGCGCCCCTTGCCGGCGGCATGGCCTGGTCACGCGGATCGCTCTCGGCCGGCGACACCCGCTCGATCGCTTGCGGCACCGGCCGCCGTGGCATCGGGTCGAGCGCCTTGGCGGTGCGGCACGGTTCCTCGGCCAGGTGCTTGCCGTCGTCGCTGAGCTTGCATGGCGGCAGCTTGGCGTAAGCCTCTTTTTCGGTATCGACCTCGGGCGCGCGCGGTTGCGGTGGCTGCTGCGTGGACTGCCTTGCCGGTTCGTCCGGCTGCTGGGCCCCGGCCCCGGTGCACAGCAAGGCGGCGGCCAGGCCAACTGCTGCAGCTGCCGCAGCGGCGCCCAGCCGGGTGTTTAATTTGACTTGATGCATGGTGGTCTCCTCCTGCCTGTTATGGCGCCAGCCTACCCCGTTCAAGGCGGGGCCGGCGCGCGGCAGGAGGCGCGGTTCATCGGCCCGGCAGCACCATCACATCCGGCGCCACGACCGGCGCCGGTGCGGGTGCGTGCGCCAGCACCGGCGCGCTCACCGCCAGCCAGCCCGAGGCCGGCAACAGCGGCACCAGCAGCAGCGCCACGATATTGATGATCTTGATCAGCGGGTTGATCGCAGGGCCGGCCGTGTCCTTGTACGGGTCGCCGACGGTGTCGCCGGTGACGGCTGCCTTGTGCGCTTCGGAACCCTTGCCGCCGTGGTGGCCGTCCTCGATGTATTTCTTGGCGTTGTCCCAGGCGCCGCCGCCGGTGGTCATGGAAATGGCCACGAACAGCCCGGTGATGATGGTCCCCATCAGCATGCCACCGAGCGCGGCCGCGCCCAGCAACATGCCGACGATGACCGGCACCACCACCGGCAGCAGCGACGGGATGATCATTTCGCGGATCGCCGAGGCGGTCAGCATGTCCACCGCCTTGTCATATTCCGGCTTGGCCGTGCCTTCCATGATGCCCTTGATATCGCGGAACTGGCGCCGCACTTCCACCACCACGGCGCCGGCCGCGCGCCCCACCGCTTCCATCGCCATCGCGCCGAACAGGTACGGGATCAGGCCGCCGATGATCAGGCCCACGATCACCATCGGATTCGACAGGTCGAACAGCACGCTGCGCCCGGCAGATTCGAGCGCGTGGGTATAGTCGGCAAACAGCACCAGCGAGGCGAGGCCCGCCGAGGCGATCGCGTAGCCCTTGGTGACGGCCTTGGTGGTATTGCCCACCGCGTCGAGCGGATCGGTAATGGCCCGTACCGATTCCGGCATGCCGGCCATTTCGGCGATGCCGCCGGCGTTGTCGGTGATCGGGCCGTAAGCGTCGAGCGCCACCACGATGCCGGCCATCGAGAGCATGGACGTGGCCGCAATCGCCACGCCGTACAACTGGCCCAGCTGGTAGGAGACCAAAATCGCCGCACACACGGCCAGCACCGGGTACGCGGTGGACTTCATCGATACGCCGAGGCCGGCGATGATGTTGGTGCCGTGGCCGGTGGTGGACGCCTGGGCGATATGCTTGACCGGCGCAAAATCGGTGCCGGTGTAGTACTCGGTGATGTACACCATCAACCCGGTGAGCACGATGCCCACCACCGTGCAGCCCAGGAGCCGCAGGCCTACCGACGGGTCGAGCCACACGTACCAGGTGACGGCAATAAAGCCCAGCAGCGACAGCCCGGCCGCCCACCACAGCCCCGTGTACAGCGCCGACATGATCTTCTTGCCCGGCTTGGCCTTGACCATCGAGCAGCCGATGATGGAGGCAAGGATCGACACCGCGCCCAGCAGCAGCGGGTACACGACGGCAGCGACCGGCGCGCTCACCATCAGCAAGGCGCCCAGCAGCATGGTGGCAATCAGCGTGACCACATAGGTTTCGAACAGGTCGGCGGCCATGCCGGCGCAGTCGCCGACGTTGTCACCGACGTTATCGGCGATCACGGCCGGGTTGCGCGGGTCGTCCTCGGGGATGCCCGCTTCCACCTTGCCCACCAGGTCGGCCCCCACGTCGGCGCCCTTGGTGAAGATGCCGCCGCCCAGCCGGGCAAAAATCGAGATCAGCGAGGCACCGAACGCCAGGCCGATCAGCGGCTCGATCAGTTGATGGGTATTGACGGTGGCGGCGGCCAGGTCGGCCGGCAGGCCGGCGGTCAGGTACATATAGAACAGCACCACGCCCAGCAAACCGAGGCCGACCACCAGCATGCCGGTAATCGCGCCGCCGCGAAAGGCCACGTCGAGCGCCGCGTTCATGCCCCTGGTTGCCGCCTGCGCGGTGCGCACATTGGCGCGCACCGAGACGTTCATGCCGATGAAGCCGCACGCGCCCGAGAGTACGGCGCCGATCAGAAAGCCGAGCGCGGTATTGAAGTCGAGGAAGATGGCAATCAGGATCAGCAGCACCACGCCCACCAGGCCGATGGTGCGGTACTGGCGGGCCAGGTAGGCGGCGGCGCCCTGCTGGATGGCCAGCGCGATTTCCTGCATGCGCGCGTTGCCGGGGTCCTGGCGCAAGATCCAGCTGCGCGACCACAGGCCATAAATGACGGCGATAACGCCGCAACCGACTGCTAACCACAAACTGGCTGCCATAGTGTCTCCCCTTTTGTTATCGAACGAACTGCGGACCCAACTGCGAACACACAACACGTCAAAACGGGGACACCTGAACAGCCATGAAAAAAGCGGACGCTCGGTCCGCTTTCAGGTCTTATTCAGCCAGCGCTGCAAAAACGCTGTCGCGGATTTGCTCCACCGCGCCGACCCCGGTAATACGGCGATACTTCGGTGCACCTTCGGCGCCCGACTTGGCCCAGTCGTTGTAATAGCCGAGCAGTACTTCGGTCTGGTTGTGATACACGTCCAGGCGTTTTTTCACGGTCTCGGCCTTGTCGTCGTCGCGCTGCACCAGGTCTTCGCCAGTGACATCGTCCTTGCCGTCAACTTTCGGCGGGTTGAACTTGACGTGGTAAACCCGACCCGAACCGGGATGGCAGCGGCGGCCGTCCATGCGTTCGATGATGGACGCGTCGGGCACGTCGATTTCCAGCACGTAGTCGACATTGATGCCGGCTTCTTTCATGGCGTCCGCTTGCGGAATGGTGCGCGGGAAACCGTCGAACAGGTAGCCGTTGGCGCAGTCGTCCTGCTTCAGGCGTTCCTTGACCAGGCCGATGATCAGGTCGTCGGAGACCAGGCCGCCAGCGTCCATCACCTGCTTGGCCGCCAGGCCCAATTCCGTGCCCGCCTTGATCGCGGCACGCAGCATGTCGCCGGTGGAGATCTGCGGAATATTGTATTTCTCTTTGATGAAATTAGCCTGGGTGCCCTTGCCGGCCCCTGGTGCTCCTAACAGAATCAGACGCATGAAGTTTCCTAAAAACAGATTTTTGGAGGGTGTGGTTGGTGTTGTTAGTTGTTGCGTGGACACAGTATTAATACTGATTATCCGACTATCTTGCTACGAAACTTACCACAAAACTTGGCCCATCAGCCAGTTTGATATCGTTTATACCGTTTGTCACAGGCAAAAACGCATTCTCGTGGGGATATTCGTATGAATAACGCACCACAATGGAACGTTATAGCAGCATCACCGGCCCGGTCGGCTTGATGTGGATCAAGCCCGCTTAATAGAGCAAGCGCACCCGGGCCAGGTCTTCCGGCGTATCGACGCCGGCCGCTGGCGCCGTGTCGGTCACGTGCACCGCGATCGGATAGCCGTGCCACAGCACCCGCAGTTGCTCGAGCGCTTCGATACCCTCGAGCGGCGAGACGGCCAGCGCAGGATACGCTTGCAGGAAGTCGTTGCGATACGCGTACAGGCCGATATGGCGCAGCGGCACATAGCCCGCCGGCAGATCAACCTGCGACTGCGCAAAGCCGTCGCGGTGCCACGGGATGGTGGCGCGCGAGAAGTACAGCGCGCGGGCGCGCTTGTCGAGCACCACCTTGACCACGTTGGGGTTGAAGGCGTCGGCGGCGTCGTGCAGCGGATGGGCGCAGGTGGCCATCGGCACGTCCGCGCCGATGCAGCCGGCAGCGGCCTGCAGCAGGCTCGGATCGATCAGCGGCTCGTCGCCTTGCAGGTTGACCACCACGGCATCGGGCGCCAGGTCGAGCGTACGCGCCACCTCGGCAATGCGGTCGGTGCCGGACGGATGGTCGGAGCGGGTCATGCACACTTCCACGCCATGCATCTGGCAGGCGGCGCGAATGTCGTCATGATCGGTGGCGACGATGATGCGCGCCGCCCCGGAGAGCTGGGCGCGCTCGGCCACCCTTACCACCATCGGCTTGCCGCCGAGATCGGCCAGCGGCTTGTTGGGCAGCCGGGTGGAGGCCAGCCGGGCCGGGATGATGACGACGAAGCCGGAACCTGGGTTGGACGGCGCGGACACTTATTCCGCCTTGTCCTGCAAGGTGCGGGCCTCGTCGGCCCACATGATGGGGATGCCGTCACGGATGGGGAACGCCAGGCGGTCGCCCTTGCAAATCATTTCCTGGGCCTTCTTATCGTACTCCAGGGGGCCTTTGCAGACCGGGCAAACCAGGATATCAAGCAATCTAGCGTCCACGACATTTCTCCACGATTTGGTCGGCCAGCGCGCCATCGATGTGCGCCGTGACCGGGACGACCCATAGTCGCGGGTCGCCTCTGAGTTCTTCAATTTGCGCACATTTTACTGCATCCTTCTCGGTGATCAAGATCACATCGGCGTGCAGGACGTCGAAAGGCCGGTCGCGGAAGTCGTGGTGGTCGGGCAAAGGCAGCTCGGCGATGGTCAGGCCGGCCGCCTTGAGCATGCCGAAAAACCGCGCCGGATTGCCAATGCCGGCAGCGGCGGCCAGGCGCAGGCCGGGCTGCGCCAGGTCGGCGAACGGCTGGCGCCGGGTGCGATCGACCAGCTGCTCGGCGTGGCTGCCGGCCAGCGTCATCTGGCGTGGCGCCGGGTAGCCCCCCGCAAGCCCCACAGCAGGGGTCTGACCCCGTACGGGGTCAGACCCCACTGATGCCATGGGGAAGCAGCCGACCGACCGCACCAGTGCATCGGTCAGCACCGGCGCATTGATCACCGTAAAATCGCGCCGGCGCGACACCGGCTCGCGCAGCGGCCCGGCCGGCAGCAGCCAGCCGTTGCCGGCGCCGCGGCCGTCGAACAGGATGATTTCGATATCGCGCTGGAGCGCGTAGTGCTGCAAGCCGTCGTCGGTCAGCAGCACGTCGGTGTCGGGATACGCGGCGAGCAAGGCGCGGCCGGTGGCGGCGCGGTCGCGCCCCACCATCACCGGGCAGCCGGTGCGCTGGCGGATCAGCAGCGGCTCGTCGCCGACGTCGGCCGGGGTGGACCCGGCGCCGACTTCACGCACGGTATCGGCCGCGCTGCCGTGGCCGCGCGAAATCACGCCGGGGCGCATGCCGCGCGCCTGCAAGGCCTGCACCAGCCAGATCGTCAGCGGTGTCTTGCCGGTGCCGCCGATGTAGATATTGCCGACCACCACCACCGGCACCGGCAGGCGCGACGACGCCAGCCAGCCGGCGCGGAACATGGCCGCGCGCGCGCCGCTGAGCGCGCCGAACAGCAGCGACACCGGCCACAGCGCGCAGGCCAGCGGCCCCCGGCGCAACCAGTTGCGCGTCAGCGTCGCTTCCAGCACTACTTGCCGCCGCCAGTCTGCGCCGCGAACGTCAGCTTCTCGAAGCCGGCCACGCGCGCCGCTTCCATCACGTTCACCACCATCTGGTGCATGGCGAACTGGTCGGCGTTGACGATCACGACCGGCTCCTTGTCCTTCAGGCCGCCCTTCTCGGCGGCGCTGCGCATCGCTTGCGCCAGGCCTGCGACGTCGCGGAACGACACCGGGTCGCCATTGATGGTGTAGTTGCCCTTGGCGTCCACCGTTACATTGAGTTCGAACGGTTTTTCCTCGGGCTTGTGCGCCTCGGCCGTCGGCAGCGTGATCTGCAATTCGGTGAACTTGCTGTAGGTGGTGGAAACCATCAGGAAAATCAGGATCACCAGCAGCACGTCGATGAACGGGATCAGGTTGATTTCGGGGTCTTCCCGGCCCTTGCCTTTGCGGAAATTCATGCCCGGTCCTTACGTGCGCTGGCGATGCACGACGTCGACGAACTTGACCGCCTGCTGCTCCATGTCGATCACGAAGCTGTCCACCAGCGCGCGGAAGTGACGATAGAACACCAGCGTCGGCATGGCAATCGCCAAACCAAAACCGGTGTTGTACAACGCTACCGAAATGCCGTGCGCCAGCTGCGCCGGATTGGCGCCCGACGGGTTTTGCGATCCGAAGATCTCGATCATGCCCACCACCGTGCCGAACAGGCCCATCAGCGGCGCCAGCGTGGCGATGGTGCCCAGCGTGGTCAGAAAGCGCTCGAGCGTGTGGGCCACGCCGCTGCCGGCTTCCTCGATCGATTCCTTCATCACGTCGCGCGGGGCATCGACGTTGCGCAGCGCGGCCGACAGCACCGTGCCCAGCGGTGAACTCTTTGCCAGCTTGTCGAGGATGTCGGGCGTGATATTGCCGCCCCGATAGACCTGCACCACCTCGTCGAACAGTTGCTTCGGCAAGATCTTGGCGCGGCGCAGCGACAGCAAACGTTCGATGATCAGGGCCGTGGCAACGATCGAGGCGATCAGCAACAACCAGATGGGCCAACCTGCAGCTTGGAAAATGGCAAGCAAAACAAACTCCTGTGGATGAATTGGGCCGGGATTAACCCCGAAGGCGCAATGTATCTTGTTGAGCCCCGGTCGGCAAGGGACAGTTATGCCCACATTCTGTTGATAAGATTGTGTGCAAGCCACATCCTTACCTTCTAGGCGATTGATTTCATTGATCTTTTTTGTTCTGAGCAAAATTCTGGCAAGGGGCCCTGCAGGCGCCTTGCAGCAGCGGTTTCCACTGCGCGATGAAAGTTCTGCACAAATTATGTGGATAAGATTGTGCGCAAGCGTCAGCCTGGATGAGCAAGTCATTGATTTAAAACAAGTTTTTTTCAATGCGTAAAATTGACGCACACCAAATTCCCTGGCACCGACATCGCGTAGATAAACTTCTGCACATTTTATGTGGATAAAATTGTGCGCAAGGTCACGCCAACGGTGCAAGGTGGTTGATTTATAAGGACTTATCGACCTTGAGTAAAAAACTGGCAGCGCCATCCTGGCGCCGTTAAAACCCCGTGTTTCAGGCGCCGCGGCCAGAGCACCGGGTGCCATCCACACTGCACCCCAGCAGGCTGTGCCTTTCTGCACACATTGTGTGGATAAGATTGTGTGCAAGGCCCCAGCTACCACTCCAAGCCATTGAATTCAAACAGAATAAATTACATGCTGCAAAAAGCGGCAGCAGCCGTGCAGCGATCCGGCGCGCGGGATCGCTTGAAAACATCTTGCAAGTCACTTTTTGGGTGAAATTATGTCGAAAAAACACTTCGGTTGCATATAAACGACAGCCGATCGGCTATCCTGTCGCGGCGGACCAGGACCGGACTTTCCATGCTTTAGCTCTGGCGCATGGAAGAAAGTCGCGGTCACGGCAGGCGGAACCGGAAGAAAGTGTCCCATAAGAAAATGTTGTTACTTTTGGAGATAATTGAGCTGCTGCCGTCCCCTTACCATGATCCGACACCTGCCATTGCAGGCAGACAGATCCTGTGGAGAAACCGTATGAAACTCAATAACCTAACCATTGCCCAGCGTTTGGGCATGGGCTTCGGGCTGGTGGCCGTGCTGCTGGTGATCGTGATCGTGCTGGGACTGACCAGCATGCGCGATATCCAGCAACGCATGGACGAGATCACGGAAGTGAACGGCGTCGAGACGCGCCTGGCACAGACGATGGACCTGACGGTGACCGAGCGCGCGCTGGCGATGCGCAACCTGATCCTGCTCAAGGAGCCGAAAGAGATCCAGATCGAAATCAAGCGTATCGCCGACCAGCAGCAGAAGTACAGCAAGGCCCAGGAACAGCTGGCCCGGATGTTTACCACCTTGCAGGGCACCTCGGCCGATGAGCGCGCACTGCTGGCACAGATACAAAAGCAGGCCGAACTGGCCGCACCATATATCGAACGCGCCACTGCGCTGGCGCTCGCTGGCAAACAGGACGAAGCGTACACCTTGCTACGCTTCGAGTTCCGTCCCGTGCAAAAAGCCTGGTGGGAACAGATCCGCAAGCTGGTCGGCATCGAGGAAAGGCAGAACAAGGAAGGTACCGAGGCCGCCGCGCAGGCCTACGACAGCGCGCGCAAGCTGATGCTGGTGACTGGCGCCCTGGCGCTGATCACCAGCATTGCTGCGGCGCTGCTGATCACGCGCGGCGTCACGCGCCAACTGGGCTGCGAGCCGGCAGAAGCCGCCATGATCGCCGGCCAGATCGCCGACGGCAACCTGGCGGTCGATATCGCGGTGCGCGCTGGCGACCAGCACAGCTTGCTGTTTGCGATGCGAACCATGCGCGACAGCCTGGCGCTGATTGTCAAGCAGGTGCATGACAGCACCGGGACCATCGCCAGCGCCGCCAGCCAGATTGCTTCGGGCAACCTCGACCTGTCTTCGCGCACCGAGCAGCAAGCCAGTACGCTGGAGGAAACCGCTTCCTCGATGGAAGAGCTGACCAGCACCGTACGGATCAACAACGACAATGCCCAGCAGGCCAATGGGCTGGCCGAAACGGCATCCGACGTCGCCGCCAAGGGTGGCGCGGTGGTGGCGCAGGTGGTCGACACCATGGCCGCCATCGACGTTTCGGCGCGCAAGATCGTCGACATTATCGGCGTGATCGATGGGATCGCCTTCCAGACCAATATCCTGGCGCTGAACGCGGCGGTGGAAGCGGCGCGCGCCGGTGAACAGGGCCGTGGCTTCGCCGTGGTCGCCACCGAGGTGCGCAACCTGGCCCAGCGCTCGGCGGCCGCAGCCAGGGAAATCAAGGACCTGATCGGCGACTCGGTGGAAAAAGTAAAGACCGGCAACCGCCTGGTCGACCAGGCGGGTTCCACCATGCACGAGGTGGTGGCAAGCGTCAGGCGGGTCACCGACATCATGGCCGAGATGATGTCCGCCAGCAAGGAGCAGGCCTCGGGGATCGAACAGATCAATACTGCCGTCACGCAAATGGATGACGTCACCCAGCAGAACGCCGCCCTGGTCGAACAGGCTGCTGCGGCGGCGCAAGCGATGCAGGAGCAGGTCAACAGCCTCAATGCTGTGGTGAGCGTGTTCCGGCTCGGCGAGCGCACCAGCTTGCCGGCGCCAGCGCCGGCCTCGCGGCAGGCGCGGCCAGCGGTGCCGGCACCCCGCCCCGCGCAGCGCCAGCTGGCCGTACGCAAGCCCGCCCTTGCCAAGGCCGCCGACCCGCAATGGGAACAGTTCTGACGCCAGGAGTACTTTCATGATCGCATTGAACAAGATCGATAACCGGGCCGGCGCTGCGCCGCAGGTCTTCTGGCATGCCGGGCAGGTCACCGCCAGCGAGCGCGGCCGCCAGTTCGGCCAGCAAGCGGCGACCGTGTGGCTCACGGGCCTGAGCGGCGCCGGCAAATCCACCCTGGCCTGCGCGCTCGAACACAGCCTGATCGAAGCGGGTCGCGCCGCTTACGTGCTGGACGGCGACAATCTGCGGCACCACCTGAACCGCGACCTCGGCTTTTCACCTGCTGACCGCCAGGAAAACATCCGCCGCAGCGCCGAGGTGGCAAAGCTGATGAATGATGCCGGGCTGATCGTCATCTGCGCCTTCATCTCGCCGCTGCGCGCGGACCGCGACATGGCGCGCCAGATCATCGGCGAAAGCAACTTCATCGAAACCTACCTCAGCACGCAGCGCGCGGTGTGCGAGGCACGCGACCCCAAGGGCTTGTACCGCAAGGCTCGCGCCGGCCTGATTGCGGAATTTACCGGCGTCTCCGCCCCTTACGAAGTGCCGCTGCAGCCGAGCCTGGTCTTCGACACCGACGCGCACTCGGTGGCAGAATGCTGCGCGCAAATCTACCGGCACCTGGCGCCGCGCTTCGTGCGGGAGGCCGCATGAGCGCCGTGCAAGTGCCGGCACGACCGCGTCCGGTGTTGATGATCCCGCTGCGCCGCTGCGGCAGCCACGCCTTGCGCCTGCGGCTGAACCTGTCGCCCGAATTCTATTCGCCGTACCCGCTGCACATCGTCGACCTGATGCCGCTGGTGCCGCTGTACGGCGACCTGCGCGACGACCACGCCTACTTTCGCATGGTGGTCGACGTGGTCGGCCTGCAGGCGGCCAGCATGGTCAAGTGGCCCGACCTGGCATTCGATCCGGTCGATATTTTCGAGGCGATCCGGCACCGGCCGCGCAGCATCCACAGCATCGTGTGGGAACTGCTGCTGCGCGCCGGCCAGCGCCGCCAGGCCCGCGTGGTGATGGACAAGTCGCTCGACAGCGTGCATGACGCCGACGAGCTGATGGCGCTGCACCCGGACCTGCTGTTCATCAACGTGGTCCGCGATCCGCGCGCCCAGGTGGCGTCGATGAACCGCGCCATCATCCACGAATTCGATACCCTGCTCAATGCCCGCATCTGGCTGCGCGCGCACCAGGCGGCCGACCAGGTGGCCGCGCGCTATCCCGACCGCGTGCTGACCATCCGCTACGAAGACTTTCTGTCCCATCAGCAAGCGACGCTGGAAACGATCTGCCGCTTTCTCGGCATCGCCTTCCTGCCGCGCATGCTCGATGTCGCCGCCTCGCCGGAAGCACGCCAGATTGCCCAGTTGTCGGCGCTCTGGTCCTCCAATTGCCATGCGCCGATCGCCGCCAACATCGACAAGTTCAGGCAACAGCTGTCGTCCGACGAGATCAATGTCATCGAAACCATCACCGGGCCGTACATGGACCGCTACGGCTACGCCAGGCTGTCCGGCGGCGACGCCGTGATTACCGACGCCATGCACGTGGACGCGCTGGCGCGCTCGGTGGCCGGGCGCGAAGGCGCCTGGCGCGACCTGGAACAGACCAATTTCCGCGACTACGTGCTGCGCCGCAGCCGCGCCGATTACCTGGCGCAACTGGGCGCGCGGCTGGCCAGGCAGGCGGCCGAACCGGCACGCAGTGCCCCTGCCGCGCTCGACGAGCTCGATCCGGCGAGCTTCGAAGTGACGGATTAGCAGGCGCCGCGCGCCACGGCTGTCCCCAAGTAATGAACACATTTTGTGGATAACTTTGTGTGTAACCGTGGCGCGCTCGGCCAAAGTCCTTGATCCGTAAGGGTTTTTTCCACATGCAAGTAAACCAGGCATTCAAGTTTTTCGTTTAAAATCATGGACCTATCTATAATACTTACAGCCCTTTGTACAAGATGACCGCTATGTGACTAAATTCACATAGTGTGGATAGTTTCCATGAATGAAATGATGAACTTCGACGAACCCCACGATTTCACTGCTGCCGGCACGCCCGTGCTCACCGTTTCCGCGCTCAACCAGGCGGTGGCGCGGCTGCTCGAACGCTCGTTTCCCCTGACCTGGATCGCCGGCGAGATTTCCAATTTCACCCGCGCCAGTTCCGGCCACTGGTACTTCACGCTCAAGGACAACGCTGCGCAGGTGCGCGCGGTGATGTTCCGGGGCCGCGCCCAGTACGCCAACTTCACCCCGCGCGAAGGCGACAAGGTCGAGGTGCGCGCGCTGGTCACGCTGTACGGCGCCCGCGGCGATTACCAGATCAACGTGGAGGCGATCCGTCGCGCCGGGGTCGGCACGCTGTTCGAGGCGTTTTTGCTTTTGAAGCAGAAGCTCGATGCAGCCGGCCTGTTCCACCCCGACCGCAAGCGTGCGCTGCCCATGTTTCCGCGCACGGTGGGCATCGTCACCAGTCCGCAGGCCGCTGCGCTGCGCGATGTGCTGACCGCCCTGCGCCGCCGCGCGCCGCACGTCAACGTGGTGCTCTACCCCACCCCGGTGCAGGGCCAGCTGGCCGCGCAAAAAATCGCCGCTGCCATCGACACGGCCTCGCTGCGCAACGACTGCGACGTATTGATCGTGTGCCGCGGCGGCGGCAGCATCGAGGATTTATGGTCGTTCAACGACGAGGACGTGGCGTACGCGGTGGCCAACTGCCGCATGCCGGTGATCTCGGGCGTGGGCCACGAGACCGATTTCACGATTTGCGATTTTGCCGCCGACCTGCGCGCGGCCACGCCCACGGCGGCGGCCGAACTGGCGGTCACGCCGCGCGCCGACTGGCTGGCCTCGCTGCGCACCGACGCCACCGACCTGCGCCGCGCCATGCGCCGCGCGCTGTCGGAATCGACGCAAACGCTGGACGGCTACACGCGGCGCCTGCTCAACCCCAACGCCCAGATCCGCCAGCAGCGCCTCAAGTTGCTGGCGCTATCGACCGCGATGATGCACGCCAACCGCGCGCCGCTCACGCGCGCGCGCCACCAGCTCGACCGCCTGGGCGAACGGATGGCCGCCTGCACGCCCGACACCCGCGCCGCGCGCTCGTCGCTGGCCGCACTGCGCCACCGCGCGGCCATCGGCATGGCGCGCACGGTGCAGCAGCGCCGCGCGGCACTGGCGGCGTTGTCGTCGCAACTGGAGTTGTTGAATCCGCAGAGGACGCTCGAGCGCGGCTATGCGATCGTCACCGACGAGGCGGGGGCAGTGGTACGCTCGCCAGGACAGATCGTGGCGGGAGGTGCGCTGGGGGTGCGAGTGGCCGAGGGGGCGGCTGTCGTTGAGGTGGCGGCGGTTCGCTAATCCGTCGACAGCATCGCCGACATGCCGATCAGCACCGGGTATTTTTCCGTCATCACGTACGTCGGAATATGCGCCAGGTAGTCCGAAAACCTGCCCTTCTGCTCGAACCGCGCGCGGAACCCCGAGCGTTCGAAAAACGCGCTCATTTGCAGCACCGTGCGGCCGCCGATATAGATGCCGCCCTTGGCGCCGAGGGTGAGCGCCACGTTGCCGGCCACCGTGCCGAGCATTTCGCAGAACGCCTCGAGCGTCTCTTCGCACACCGGGCACAGCCTGTGCAGGCCGCGTTCGACGATTTCCTGCGTGGTCAGGATCTGCGGCTCGATGCGCGCCCGTTCGCACAGCGCCCGGTACACCAGCCCCAGGCCGATGCCCGACACCAGCCGCTCGCTCGAGACGTGCTCGTGGTGGCGGCGCGCGTAGCGCAGGATGTCGATTTCACGCTCGTTCATCGGCGCGAACGTGGTGTGGCCGCCTTCGCTGTCGATGGCCAGCCAGCGCTCGCCTACCGGCACCAGGTACGACACGCCCAGGCCCGCGTCCGCGCCGACCAGGCCGATCACGGCGCCGTCGCGCGGCGCGCCGCCGCCCACCTGGTGCTTGTTTTCCGGCGCCAGGTGCGGCAGCGCGGACGCCAGCGCGCGCAGGTCGTTGACCACCACCAGCGACTTCAGGCTGAATTGCGAACACACGGCCTCGATCGAAAACGACCAGTGGTGGTTGGTCATGGTGACCCAGTCGCCGTCGATCGGGTTGGCAATCGCGATGCCGGCGTAGCGCGCCTGGTAGCCGCCCGCCGCCACCGTGGCCGGCTGCGACAGGTACGCCACCAGCGCTGCGCCCAGGGTGGGATACGCGGCGCAGTCGGCCACCCAGACCGCGTCGATCTGCTGCGGTGCGGTTTCCACTGCAAAGCTGGCGCTGCTGCCGCCGATGTCGGCCAGCAGGCGCGGGCCACTGGTGCCGTGGGAAAAATTCGAATCCATGTCTCTGACCTCTGATTATTTTTGTTGTACGCTGAGCCAAGCCCTGGCTGAACCTGGGCTGAACATCTGCCGGCGATTATAAGTGAAGGCCCTAAATATGGTACTCTTCGCTGAAAAGGTTTTCATAATACTTCGTCAAGGATTGCACGTTGCCAGATCATTCCCCCTCCTCCGGCCCATCGACATTAATGGACGTCGCCCGCCTGGCGGGGGTATCACCGAGTACCGTCTCGCGCATCCTCAACGGCACCGCCAAGGTGTCCGACGACAAGCGCCTGGCCGTGCTGGCCGCTATCGACAAGGTCAGCTTCGCACCGAACCAGATGGCGCAAGGGCTCAAAAAGGGCCGCTCGCTCACCATCGGCATCGTGGTGCAGGATATTTCGTCACCGTTCTTCGATGAAACGCTGCGCGGCATCGACGACGGCCTGAAAGGCACCGGCTACGCATCGGTCATCGTCAGCGGCCACTGGAACGCGGAAGAGGAAGCGGACCGCGTGCGGCTGCTGCTGGCGCGCAAGGTCGATGGCATCATCCTGCTGTCGGGCCGCATTTCCGACGAGGCCGTGCTGGGATTTTCCAGCCAGCGACCGATCGTCTCCACCGGCCGCGCGCTGCACACCCGCACGGCGCTGGGTTTCAAAACCGACAACGAATACGGCGCCTGGCTGGCCGTGCGCCACCTGGTCGAACTGGGCCATCGCCGCATCGCCTTCATTTCCGGCCCGACCAACAACCACGATGCCGACGAGCGCCTGGCCGGCTACCGCCGCGCGCTGGCAGAGTCGCAGATCGACATCGACCCCGCGCTGGTGGTGGAAGGCAATTACCACGAGGCAAGCGGCATGATGGCCATGAACCGCCTGTTCGACACCCACCAGCAATTTACCGCCGTGTTTGCGGCCAACGACCTGAGCGCCTACGGCGCGCGCCTGGCCCTGTACCGCAAGGGCATCCGCGTGCCCGACGATATCTCCCTGGTCGGCTTCGATGACCTGCCCGGCTCGTCGTACACGACGCCGCCGCTGACCACCGTGCGCCAGCCGATGTACGACATGGGCCGCATCGCCACCCAGGCGCTGCTGCGCCTGATCAATGGCGACACCGTGCAGGGCGAGATCCCGCCTGTCGAGTTGGTGGTGAGAGAAACCACGCGCCGCGTACGCTGAGATCAAATTGATCCCACACGTCAAACGGGGCCATTTTGGCAGCCAAGCGGCATCCCCCGTACAATAATGACGTTTCGCCAAAAACCACCTGGTTTCTGATAAACCCCATCCCATAAAGGAAGCTCCATGGAACATACCCTGCCACCTCTGCCATATGCCATCGACGCCCTGGCGCCACATATCTCGCAAGAAACGCTGGAATACCACTACGGCAAGCACCATCAGACCTATGTGACCAACCTGAACAACCTGATCAAGGGTACCGAGTTCGAAAACCTGTCGCTGGAAGAAATCATCAAGAAATCGTCGGGCGGCGTCTTCAACAATTCGGCACAAGTGTGGAACCACACCTTCTACTGGAACAGCCTGACCCCGGGCGGTAAAGCCGTGAGCGGCGCGCTGGCCGACGCCATCAACGCCAAGTGGGGTTCGTTCGACAAGTTCAAGGAAGAATTCACCAAGTCGGCCGTGGGCAACTTCGGTTCGAGCTGGACCTGGCTGGTGAAAAAGGCTGACGGTTCGCTCGACATCGTCAACACCTCGAACGCCGCCACCCCACTGACCACCGATGCCAAAGCACTCATCACCTGCGACCTGTGGGAACACGCTTACTACATCGACTACCGCAACGTGCGTCCTAAATACCTGGAAACCTTCTTCGCGCTGGCGAACTGGGACTTCGCAGCCGCTAACTTCAACTGAATGTAGCCGGCTCATAGAAAAGCCCGAACCCTGCAAAGGGTTCGGGCTTTTTTACGTCCGTTAAAACTTAAGGACGCGCAGTGGGTACGCCACCGGTGCGGCGGCCCAGTTCCTCGCCGCCTTCGATATCGCCCTTCACTTCGGTATCGCTGTCGCCGCGGCTGTCGTCGGGCTCGGCTTCGACGCCGAGGTGGTCGTCGGGCACGCTGCCATCTTCATCGAGCGGCACCGGGTCGCGGAAGTCGCCATCAACCAGGCGCTCCGAGGTGGGCATCGCTTCGACGTGGTCGAAGCCGACATCGCCGGCTTGCAGCGTTTGCGAACCGACATCGATGCGCTCGCCGGTGCCTTGCGAATCGGTGTCGCTGTCGAGCGCCAGGTCGTGGTCGTTGGCCACATCGCTGCCGCTGTCGGAGTTGTCGCTCGGTCCGAGGCCACGGGTGCCGTGTCCGCTGCCCAGGCTGCGGTCGTTACCTCCGAGGATGTAGTCCGGGTCCAGGGTGCTGTCTGCCATGATCTGCTCCTTCAACTGTAAAACACCATTGCACCACTGGCGACGCCCACGCTCGGTGCGCACACGCTCATACCACCCCACTTCGGCGCCGATTAGTGCAGCGCTATCGTGCCGATAGGAATTCTTTACTTTACAAATGTACTATTCAGAGATATAGTTACATTCATCAACAACATCACTCACCAGGAGCCATCATGAGCAC
This sequence comes from Duganella phyllosphaerae, assembly GCF_001758785.1. Lineage (GTDB taxonomy): Bacteria > Pseudomonadota > Gammaproteobacteria > Burkholderiales > Burkholderiaceae_D > Rugamonas > Rugamonas phyllosphaerae. The sequence continues at coordinate 61,196 of NZ_LROM01000092.1, read as the reverse complement.
CACCACCAAAGACCTGCTGCGCGCTGCCGCCACCGTCGTCTTCGCAATTGCCGCCACTGCCACCACCGTCACCAGCGCCTTCGCTGCCGAAGCTGCCACCGGCACCACCGCGGTTGCCGCCAAGGCCGACCAGCCGCACCAGCTCACCCGCGCCGAAGTCCAGGCGCAAGTGATCGAAGCGCGCAAGAACGGCACGCTGCTCGAAACCGAGGCCGACTTCGATGTGGCCCAGACCCGCAAACAAGTCGCCCGCTAAGCAGTGGTCTTTGCCATGACATTGCCCTTCCGCCCACCGGCCCGCCCCCTCGCTACAGCATTGCTGGCGGGTGCGCTGGCGGTGCTGGCCGGGTGCGCGGACATGGGCAAGATCGAGCCGCAGGCAGTCGCCATCAAGCCGTTGGAACTCAATGCTGGCAAGGCGATTGCCGACGCCGGCGCCGACGTGGCCTGGCCTGCGCAAGCCTGGTGGCAAGCGCTGCACGACGACCAGTTGAACGCGCTGGTGGCCACCGCGATTGCCGGCAGTCCCAACCTGCGCGCTGCCGAAGCGCGTGTGCGCCAGGCCGAGTCGCTCGCTGGCGTGGCCCGTGCCGCCACCCTGCCGAAAATGGATGCGTCGGCCAGCATCGACCGCGAACTCTATACGGGCAACGGCGCCATTCCCGCCGCGCTGGCCGGCAAGACCGCGTGGAAGAACACGGCCATGCTGTCGGGCTCGTATGACCTCGACCTGTGGGGCCGCAACCGCGACCTGCTGGCCGCCGCGCTCGACGACGTGCGCATGGCCTCGGCCGAAGCGCAGATGGCGCGCCTGACGCTGGAAACGGCAATCGTGCGCGCCTACATCCAGCTGTCGCTCGACTACACGCTGCAAGACAGCGTGGCCGAGAACCTGGCACAGCGCCACCGCATTCTCGAGATCACCCGTCAGCGCCGCGCGGCGGGACTGGCGACCGAACTGGAAGTGGCCAACATCGAAACAACGCTGCCAGCTGGCAAGCGCGAGCATGAGCAGATCGGCGCCTCGATCGCCCTGCTGCGCAACCAGCTGGCAGCCCTGATCGGCAAAGGACCGGGCGACGGCGAAACGATCGCCCGGCCGACGCTGACCCTGCAAGACGGCAATGAAGCGCGCGTGCCTGCCACATTGCCTGCCGAACTCGTTGGTCGCCGGCCCGATATCGTGGCCCAGCGCTGGCGCGTGGAAGCGGCCGGTGCGCGCATCAACAGCGCCAAGGCCGACTTTTATCCGAACGTAAACCTGGCGGCGTTTGTCGGTTTGCAGTCGCTGGGCTTCCCGCGTTTTTTGGAAAGCCATGCCAAGATGGCCGGCGTCACGCCAGCGATCAGTCTGCCGATCTTCGAGGGCGGCCGCCTGCGCAGCCAGCTCGGCAACCAGACTGCGCTGTACGACGTGGCCGTCGAGCAGTACAACGGCGTGGTGATCCAGGCCATGTCGGACGTGGCCAACGCACTGGTGCGGATCGAATCGGTCAAGCAGCAAGACCAACTGGCGCAGCAGGCCCTGGCGTCGGCGCGGCGCCAGCAGCAGCTGGCAGAACGGGCCTATCAAGCCGGCATGACCGACTCGCTCAACGTCATCAATGCACAGCTGACTTTGCTTAACGAGCAGCAGCAGATGGCGCAAGTGGCAAGCAAACAACTCGATAACTATGCATTGCTGATGACAGCACTGGGTGGAGGGGTAAAACTGGATTGAACCCCAGTTTCTGATAGTACAATCGTCCTTTTAAGATGAGCAGAGGAGCAAGGCAATGAGTAGTAGTTTCGACGCGACCAACAAGCGCCTGAAAAACATCCATGCCCGCATCCCCGAGTTTCCAGAGGATCTCATGCGGCTGCTGCGCATGACCTATCACGTCCAGAAGCGCATCAAGGACTTGAGCAACGCCGCCTTGCGCAAGCACGACCTGGTGGACACCAGCTACATGGTGCTGGCGGTGTTGTACGGATCGGAGAACGAAACCTCCACCGCTTCCACGCTGGGAGAAGCCTGCATGGAGAAACCGGCCAACCTCACGCGCGTGTGCAACGACCTGGAAAAACAGGGCCTGATCTCGCGCGGTAACCGGCCCGGCGACCGGCGCTGCGTGATGATCACGCTCACCGACGCCGGCCGCGCCATGGCCGAAAAAGTCATGCCCGAAGTCTGGGGCACCACCACGCGGGCGTACGACGGCTATGGTGCCGCCGATATCGCCGCACTGGAAACGCTGCTCGCAAGGCAGCTCGACAACCTGGAAACACTCACTTAGGCAAACCAATATGACCTCTCCCCGCGCCGCCACTCCTGACACACACCAGAACGCGGCGCGGGGAGCGTTGCACTGGATCGCCAGCGAAACCTCGGCCTGGTTCGGCGTCGAAGGTCCGCGCCTGATGTACGTCGCCAAGGCCATGCTGGCCGCCTTCACCGCGCTGTGGCTGGCGTTTCGCCTCGAACTCGATTCCCCGTTTACGGCCCTGGCCACCACCATCATCCTGGCCCTGCCCAGCAGCGGCATGGTGCTGGAAAAAGCCTTCAATCGCCTGCTCGGCACGCTGGTCGGCTGTACCGCCTCGGTAATCCTGGTGGCGCTGTTTCCGCAGTCGCCGGCGCTGCTGTTCATCGGCGTGGCGCTGTGGATCGCGCTGTGCACCGGCGGCGCGGCCATGCACCGCAACCAGCGTTCGTACAGTTTTGTGCTGGCCGGCTATACCGCCTGCATGATCGCCGTGCCCGCCATCGACAATCCCGGCCACGTGTTTACGCTGGCCGTCACGCGACTGACCGAAGTAGGATTGGGCATCATCGTCGCCACCGTGGTGCACGACGTGATCTTCCCCCGCCGCCACTCGCAGACCGTGATGCGCACCGTGCAGGCGCGCTACACCAGCTTCATCGGCTTTTGCCAGAAGGTGCTCGAGCACCGCCTGTCGCCGGCCGAAACCGAGATCAACCACCTGAAGTTCGCCGCCGATATCGCCGCGCTCGAATCGGGCCGCGCTGCAGCGTACTTCGAAGCCGGCCACGCCAGCGCGCACACGCGCCAGCTGCACGCGTTCAACGCCGCCTTCATGGACGTGCTCACCACGTTCTACACGCTGCACCGCCTGATTCACCGCCTGCGCGCCAATGCCTCCGTGCCGGTCCTGGCCCTGGTCGAACCGATCCACGCCAGCATGGCAGAGGCGCTGAAGGACGACCTGACCGCCGCCCGCATGGCGCAAATGCGCACCGGCCTGGCGGCCGACATCGAGGCCGCCCGCAAGCAGGCCGAGCCGCTGGAGCGCACGCAACGGATCGATTTCGACACGGCCGTCGAACTGCTGCAACGCTTCGCGCGCGACCTCGGCGAATTCGCTGCCCTGTACCACGGGCTGGCCGACGACAAGCGCCAGCAGGTAAGCGACCCGGTGGCCTACACGCCACGCACACCGCCGGCCATCGTGCTGGCGTCGGGCTTTCGCGCGGCCGTTACGCTGCTGGTTGCCGCCGGCGCCTGGTACTGGCTGGCCTGGCCCGGCATGGGCAACGTGATCCTGATGGCGACGATTTTCTGCGCGCTGGCGTCGTCCTCGCCGCGCCCCACCGCGATGGTGCGCCAGGTGCTGATCGGCTTCCTGTTCGCCGTGCCGCTGTGCTTTCTCACCGAGTTCTGGCTGGTGGCGCGCGCCGACGATTTCGCACCCATGGTGCTGGCCACGCTGCCGATCTTCGCGCTGGGCGCCTACATCACCACCATCCAGAAATGGGCCGGCATCGGCATCGGCCTGGGCCTGTTCCCGGCCACCCTGCTCGTGCCCAGCAACCAGATGCACTACGACGTCGAATCGTTTCTGTCGAGCGAACTGTCGCTGGTGATGGGCGTGGTGGTGGCGTACGTGATGTTCGCGGTGGTGCTGCCCGAGCATACGATGGGCCAGCGCGACCACGTGGCCGCCGCCCTGTGGCGCGAAGCGCGCAGCGCCTGCACGGCAAAACTGGGACGCCTGAAACGCCGTTTCGACAACCGTGTGCGCGACCTGCTGAGCCAACTGAACGCGGCCTCCGGCCCGGCGCCGGGCGACGCCGCCCGCGCCGTGGTGCGCCAGGGCTTGACCTTGCTGGAACTGGGCCACGCGGTGATCGAACTGCGCCAGCTGATCGCCGCCTCGCAGCCGGGCCCGGTGCGCCACAGCCTGCAGCAGGTGGTGGCGGCGGTGGCCGACTACCTGCACACGCCGCAGCGCGGCCAGGGCCAGCTGGCATTGGCGGCCATCCTGCAAGCGGGATCGGCCATCCGCGCGGTATTGCCCGACGCCGCACCAGAGCGCTTGCCGGCACTCAACACCGCGCTGGCCGACCTGCATTCCATTTACACGTCCTTGCTGGACCAGATTTCAACAGGAGAAACCCGCCATGCCGCGTGATATCAATTTTTTTGGCGTGCTGCTGCCCGGCGTGCTGCCGCTGTTTTTGCTGACGCTGCTGTTGCAGGTCGCGCTCGACAGTGTACTCAACCGCGTGGGCGCCTACCGCCATAGCTGGCATCCGGCGCTGGTGCGCGTGTGCCTGTTCGTCTGCATCTTCAGCGCCCTGCTGATCACCCTTTATCAATAAGTTCAATAACCTCTGCGAGATCAAAACGTGAGCGCATCCAAAATCTTCCGCTTCTTCCTTACCCTGCTGTTGCTGGGCGCCGCCCTGTTCCTGGGCCGCATGGCCTGGGACCGCTACATGGATTCCGCCTGGACCCGCGACGGTCGCGTCAAGGCCGACGTGGTCACCATCAGCGCCGACGTGGCGGGTACCGTCACCGAGGTGCTGGTGCGCGATAACCAGTTCGTCCACAAGGGCGACGTGCTGTTCGTGGTGGACAAGGCGCGCTATGAAAACACGCTGGCGCAGGCCAGCGCCGCGCTGCGCGCGCAGCAGGTGGAAAAAGGCCGTCGCACCAAGGAGGCCAACCGCCGCGCCGCGCTCGACGCGTCGATCATCTCGGCCGAAAACCGCGAGACAGCGCAGTTTGCAGTCGGCACCGCGTCGGCGCAGTACCAGGCAGCACTGGCCGCACGCGACATGGCCGCGCTCAACGTCGAGCGCACCACCGTGCGCGCGCCGGTCACCGGCTACGTGACCAACCTCAATGTGCACGCCGGCGACTTCGCCGCCGTGGGCGCGTCGAAGCTGGCGGTGATCGACAGCGCCTCGTTCTACGTGGTGGGGTATTTTGAAGAGACCAAGCTGCCGCTGTTGAAACTGAACGACGAGGTCGAGATGCACCTGATGAGCGGCGACACCGCGCTGCACGGCCACATCGAAAGCATCGCGCGCGGCATCACCGACCGCGACGCCAACCTGGGCCGCGAACTGCTGGCCGACGTCAACCCCACCTTCAGCTGGGTAAGGCTGGCGCAGCGGGTGCCGGTGCGCATCCATATCGACCAGCAGCCGAAAGACCTGACACTGGTGGCAGGCACCACCTGCACGGTGGTGATCCACCACACGTAGAAAAGCCCGCTGGCGCGGGCTCGGGCAACTGATTACACCTCGGGAGAGGTATGCGTGAGCGCGTAGTGCAGGTGCTGCCACCAGTGCTCGCGCGAGTCGACCATGCGCAGGCACTTCTTGTCGAGCTCGGTGGTAAACACCTTGTCCTGGCACTGCTTGGTCATCAGCGCATGGCGCTGGTTTTCGGCATTGACCAGCGCCACCGACAACCACACCACCAACCCGAGCAGCACGACTGCTGCGGTCCAGGCGATATGGTTGATATAGGAAAACTCGTACAGGTTTTCGACGGCCGGTGACGATTCTTTATAGATATGCATCACCTTGCCTTCGGCAGCCTTGCGTTCCTTGCTGATTTCTTTCATCACTGATCCCATCGTATCGATCTGCACCCGCGCGTCGCGGACTTGCCACGACGCGAGGTTACCACTGTTTGGCTTATCGGCTGCTTAAAAGTCGTAGCGCGCCGAGAGTTTCAGCTGGCGGCCATCGGCGGTGTAAATGCCGCCGTTGCCGAACACGCAGTTGAACGCCTGCGAGGTGTAGCGCTTGTCGGTCAGGTTCTGGCCCGACAGCGCCAGCTCCCATGGTCCGAACTTGCGCGCGTAGCGGGCATCAAGCGTGGTGTACGACGCGATCTTGCTCGAGCAGCTGTTGGCATAATCGTCGCCGTAACGCTGGTCGTCCACCCACTGCACGCCGATGTCGGCGCTCTGGCCGCTGGCCGGCATCCAGCTCAGGCGCGCGGTCACGGTGTTTTCCGGCACCAGCGCGATCTGCTTGCCGCTATTGGCGCCAGCGCGGAACTTGGCGTCGACATACTGGTAATGGGCGCTCACGCTCCAGTCGGAGGCAATGCGCTGCTCGGCATCGAGCTCGAAGCCCTGGCGCTTGGTCGGGTCGAGATTGGCGTTGGCGCCGAACGGCGCCACGGTCGGATCGTAGAAGATTTCGTCAGTCAGGTTGCTGCGGAAAATGCGCGCGGTGGCCTTGCTGCCGGCGCCCATGGCATAGGTGGCGCCCAGTTCCAGGTCCTTCGATTTTTGCGGACGCAGCACCTGGTTGACCACCGGCGTGCCGGCGTTGTCATCGGCGTTGGCCAGGCGATAGCTCTGCCCGGCCTTGCCGAACACGGTCAGGCCGCTCACCGGCATGTAGCTCAGCTGCACTTCCCAGGCGTTCACGCCCTGGGTGGTGTCGTAGCCGGTGGTGGCAAAGCCCTGCGGATCGCGGAAGGTCTTGTCGAACAGCTCGCGGCGCACGCCGGCCGAGATGCGGCCTTCGTGTACCGGGTCGTAACGCAGCTCGTCGCGGATGTAGATGGCTTTCGATTTCTGCTGCGCGTCGGCGGCGGAAAAACTGGCGGTGGTGGTGCGGTCCCACTTGGTGAAGTCGGCGCCGAACACCAGTTCATTGACCATGCCGCCCACCGCGCCAAGCTTGCGCACGCGCGGCGAGAATTGCCATTGCTTGGTGTCGTAGCTGCTGGCCGATGGTCCGAATTGCGAGACGTACAGCGCATCGACGGTCTTCTTGCGGTACGACAGTTCGGCGGCGACGTCGTGGCCAGCCACGCGGTATTCGCCAAACGCCGTCAGGCGGTCGCTGTCGAGCGAGCCGTAGTCGTCGGGCGACGAGGTCTGGCGCGGGTTGGCGTTGTACTGGGCTTCGGTCAGCGCGCCCGGCAGACGCGAGTCCTGGCGCGCGCCTTCGTAGCGCACGCCCACGCGGCCGGCGTCGTTGTGCCATTGCAGGCCGCCGCTCAACTGGGTTTGCTTGAAGTCGTTGTTGTCGCGGTAGTTGTCGGTGCGCTGGTGGCCGGCGCTCACGTCAGCCGAAAAATCGGACCACGACTGCGCCATGCTGGCACGCGCTTCGCCGGCATTGAAGCTGCCGCCTTCAACGAAAACCGTGCCGCTGCCGGCGCGCTGGCTCGGGCGCTTGGTGACGATGTTGATCACGCCACCGGTGGCGCCGTCGCCGTACAACACGCTGGCGCCGCCGCGCGTGATCTCGATGCGCTCGACGCTGTCGATCGGGATGGTCGACAGGATGGCGTTGGCTTGCTCATTCTCGGACAGGCGCACGCCGTCAACCACGATCACCATGTTCTGGGCGCTGTTGGCGCCGAAGCCGCGCAGGTCGAGGCCGAAGTCCGGGCTGCCGGTGAGGCTCTGGCGGCCGTACACGCCGCCGATCTTGCGGATCGCGGCGTTGACATCACCGGCGCCGGCGCGGCGGATCTCGTCGGCCGTGATCACGGTGGCGCCTATCGGCGCGAGCGATGCATCGGCCTCGAAACGGGCGCCGGTGACCACTACCGGCGCCAGCGCCTGGGTGACCTGCGCCAGGGCGGCGGGAGCGATGAAGCAGAGGGAAACGGCGGCTGCCAGCAGGCGCGGACGAAGGGAAATGGACATGGGATCGATAGCCAGTAAAACGGGAAGGCGCATATTATACGCGTGATATTTTTTGAATCGAAACGATCTACTTTTTCGCTATTGCCACTCAGGGTGCGCATCCCTATATTGGTTGATTGGATCACACCGGAGCTTTGCCATGACCACCACCGCGAACACCGCCTTGCCCACCTACTTCCTGTCCCACGGCGGCGGCCCGTGGCCGTTCATGATGGACCAGGTAGGCCACCTGTACCAGCAGCTCGACGCCGCGCTGCGCGACATTCCGCGCCAGATCAAAGGCAAACCGCGCGCGGTGCTGGTGATTACCGCGCACTGGGAGGGACGCGACTTCCTGCTGTCGTCGTCGGCCAGGCCGCCGATGATTTACGACTACGGGGGCTTCCCCGCGCACACGTACCAGGTGCAATACCCTGCCCCCGGTTCGCCCGAACTGGCCGCGCGCGTGCAGGCGCTGTTGCAGGCCGGCGGTCACCCGGCGTCGCTCGACGACGGGCGCGGGTTCGACCACGGCACCTTCAGCGCCATGGTGCCGGTGTTTCCGGATGCGGACGTGCCGATCGTCCAGCTCTCCCTCAAGCACGGACTCGACGCGCGCACCCACATCGAAGCGGGCCGCCTGCTGTGGCCCTTGCGCGACGAAGGTGTGCTGATCGTGGGCAGCGGCCTCAGTTACCACAACCTGCGCGCATTCAACGCCCAGGGCGCGGCAGCGTCGCACGCCTTCGACGGCTGGCTGCGCGCGGCGATGGCGCTGCCTGCTGCAGAGCGCACGCAGGCCTTGCTGGAATGGGACCAGGCGCCGGGGGCGCGCATGGCCCATCCCCGGGAGGAGCATTTGCTGCCGTTGATGGTGGTGCTGGGCGCGGCCGAGCAGGATGTGGCCACCGTGCCGTATCACGAAGATGCGTTCATGGGGGCGCTGGCGGTGAGCAGCTTCAGGTTCGGCTAATAACGGCAGCTCCGTCATCCTCGCGCACGCGGGGATCCATGGAACGGTGGAATCGTGCGCGCGCTTGCTCGGGTCCACAAAGCTCACACGGGTTATGGATCCCCGCGTTCGCGAGGATGACGGCTGCGCGTTCAGTGGCCGGTTTGGTGCGTGCGGGTTGCCTACGTCCCGCGCTTGCCATTGGCCGCATTGCGCGCCTTTTCGGCTGCTGCCGCCGCCTTCTCGGCGTTCCTGATCGCCATCTCCGCCTCGTGCGCCGCCAGGCGCTCGGCGCGCGACGCCGGGGTTTCCAGCGAAATGCGTCCCAAAATGCCGCTGCGGTAGTCACCCAGGAAGGTATGCGACGCTTTTTCGAAATCGAAGTCGCCGCCCTTCTGGCGGAAACCGCGCTTGGCCGCGATGCCTTCCACCACGGCGATGCCGTCGAAAGTCTCGATCTCCTTGAAGCCGTAGCGCGCCACCAGCAAATCCGGGTAGTAGCGCAGCATTTCGTCGGCCAGGTACACCGCCACTTCCTCTTCGATCAGGGCGTTGGAGCCAATCGCGTGGCTGGCAGCGAGCATCAGGCCGTCGGTGGGCAGCGCGATCTTGGGCCACAACATGCCCGGGGTATCGACCAGGATGGTGTTCTTGTCGAGGTAGAGCTTTTGCTGCTGCTTGGTCACGGCCGGCTCGTCGCCCACCTTGGCCACGCGTTTTTTCAGCAGCGCGTTCATCAGCGTCGATTTACCGACGTTGGGGATGCCCATGATCATGATGCGCAGCGGCTTGGTCGGCACGCTGCGATGCGGCGCCAGCCTGCGCGCCAGGTCGAGCACGCGCGCCACGTCGGCCGGCTTCTTGGTCGTCATCGGGTAGGCGGTCACACCGTCCTGGGCGTTGTAGAAGTCGGCCCACTGGGACGTGGCGACCGGGTCGGCCAGGTCGATCTTGTTGAGGATTTTCAGGCACGGCCGCTGGCGGAACTTGCGCAGCTCGTCCACCATGGGGTTGGTGCTGGCCTCGGGCAGGCGCGCATCGACCACCTCGATCACCAGATCGATGTTTTCCATTTGCTCGGCCGCCTTCTTCTTGGCGGCGTTCATATGCCCCGGGTACCATTGTATCGACATGCTCTGACCTTCAAAATCGTTCTGACAATCCGCTATTTTACCTGCTGACCGGTCCGGGATTCGGATATCATGGTCCGTCTGGCTTTTCCATAATCATATAAACAATATTGTCATCCGGAGTTTTGAAGATGAATAGTGCGGCATTATCCAATCCCAGGGAAATCACCATCCGCGGGATTTTCCTCGGCATTCTCATCACGCTGGTATTTACCGCCGCCCAGGTATACCTGGGCCTCAAGGTGGGCCTCACCTTCGCCACGTCGATCCCGGCGGCGGTGATCTCGATGGCGCTGCTGTCGGCGTTCAAGAACGCCACCATCCAGGAAAACAACATCGTCCAGACCATCGCCTCGGCCGCCGGCACGCTGGCGTCGGTAATCTTCGTGCTGCCTGGACTGCTGATGGTCGGCTGGTGGGCGCACGTGCCGTTCTGGCCGACGTTCGGCGCCTGCGCCATCGGCGGCGTGCTGGGCGTGATGTACACGGTGCCGCTGCGGCGCGCGCTGGTGTCGCAATCGACGCTGCCCTACCCCGAAGGCGTGGCTGCCGCCGAAGTGCTCAAGGTCGGCACCGCCACCCGCGAGGGCGCCAAGGAAGGCAAAGCCGGCCTGCAGGCGGTGCTGCTGGGCGCGATCGCCTCGGCCGTCATGGCGCTGGGCGCCGCCGCCAAGCTGATGGCCGCCGAACTGACGTTCTACTTCCGTACGGGCGCTGCCGGCGCCACCGGCATCGGCGCTGCCGGTTCGCTGGCGCTGATTGGCGCCGGCCACCTGATGGGCATCACCGTCGGCGTCGCCATGCTGGCCGGCCTGGTAATCGCCTGGGGCATCCTGGTGCCGTGGCTCACCGCGCTGGCGCCAGCCGCCGCCGGCGTAGGCGCCGAAGCCCACGCGCTGGCGATCTGGAGCAAGGAAGTACGCATGATCGGCGCCGGCGTGATCGGTGTGGCCGCCATCATCACCCTGGCAGGCCTGGCCAAGCCCATCATCGGCGGCCTCAAGTCCGCCATGGACACCGCGCGCCGCGCCAAGCTGGACGGCGCCGTCATCGACCGCACCGAGCAGGACATCCCGATCTTCATGGTCGGCCTGGTGACCCTGCTGGCCATGGTGCCGGCCGGTTGGCTGCTGTTCAGCTTCCTGCAGGGCGGTCCGCTGGCGTCAATGTCGCTGCCGCTGGTGGCGGTGGGCGTCGGCTACATCCTGGTCGCCGGCGTGTTTGCCGCCGCCGTGTGCGGCTACATGGCAGGCCTGATCGGTTCGTCCAACTCGCCGGTATCGGGCATTGCGATTCTGGCCATTCTCGGCGCCGCGCTCATCGTGGGCATGGTCGGTCGCAGCGTCATGGGCCCGCAGGTGGCGCACGCGCTGATCGCCTACGCGCTGTTCGTCACCACCGTGGTGCTGGCCGTGGCCGTGATCGGCAACGACAACCTGCAGGATCTGAAAACCGGCCAACTGGTCAACGCCACGCCGTGGAAGCAGCAAGTGGCGCTGCTGATCGGCGTGTTCGCCGGTTCGTGCGTGGTGCCGCCGGTGCTGGAACTGCTCAACCACGCCAACGGTTTTGTCGGTGCACCGAATCTCGATTCGATCTCCGACCAGCCGCTGGCCGCGCCGCAGGCACTGCTCATTTCCACGCTGGCCAAGGGCGTCATCGGTGGCGACCTGGAATGGGGTCTGCTCGGCTATGGCGCGCTGATCGGCCTGGGCCTGGTGCTGATTAACTTCTTCCTGAAAAAATCGTCGAACGACAAGTACAGCCTGCCGCCGCTGGGCGTGGGCCTGGCGATCTACCTGCCGAGCGCAGTGATCACCCCGGTGGTGCTCGGTGCGGTACTGGGCTACTACTTCGAAAAATCGGTCGGCAACTCGCCGGCCGGCGAGACCGCCAAGCGCCTGGCCGTGCTGATCATGTCCGGCTTCATCGTGGGCGAAAGCCTGTTCAACGTGGCGCTGGCCGGTCTGATCGTGGTCTCGGGCGAAGGCGAACCGCTGGCGATTGCCACGTCGCTGACGGCAGCGCACACCATGCTCGTTTCGCTGGTGGTGGGCGTGGTCGTGGTGACCGGGCTGTACCGCTGGGCGGGCCAGCGTGGCAAGGACGTGACAGCCTGAGGCTGCTCTTCCGCTGTCAAGAATGCCGCCCCGCCGCTGTGCCGGGCGGCATTTTTGTTTTTGCGACACAGCTATTGCATTCAGGATAGACAATGATCGTGTGGTGAACCTATAATTGTTTTTTGGTTAATCGACGATGCCATGCGCCGCCCACTGCTCACTCCCCTGTTTCACGTTGTTGTGGCGTGCGTCGCCATGCTGACCGGTCCGGCCCGGGCCGCCGCACCTTTGCCGCCCGTGGCCGCCTTCTTCGGCACGCCGCACTTCAGCCACGTCAAACTGTCGCCCGATGGCCGCCACGTGGCGATGGCGATCCTGCTGCCCGATGGCTCGCAAGGCATCGCGGTGCGCGGCACCGAGGCCGACGGCAAACTCGGCGCTTTGGCGCGGGTGGACGGCGTGGACGTCGGGATCAGTGCCATCGACTGGGTCAACAACGGCCGCCTCACTTACCTGCTCAAGGACCTGCGCCGCAATGCGGACACCCAGCGCGACGTGTTCGCAGTCGATATCGACGGCAAGAACCTGCGCCACCTGATCAGCGGCGACTGGCGTTTCAAACCGGATGCACCGATCGGCAGCACGATCTCGAGTCGCATGCTGCCGCCCGGGTATGTGTATGTCGACCGTATCAACGACGGCTCGGACGACATCCTGATCGCCAAGGTCAGCTGGAACAATGTGGACATCGCGTCAAATTCGTCGCGCCTGCACCGTCTCAATACCCGTACCCAGCGCATCCGCCCGGCGTTCGAGGGCAGCCAGCCGCCGGCGGTGCGCAGCTGGCTCAACGATTACGATGCGGTACCGCGCGTGGTGACGTCGGAACTCAAGGGGCGCTGTTCCACCTGGTACCGCAAGCCGGACGACACCAGCTGGACCGAGATCGACAGCGCCGCCTGCGCCGAGGGCAAGGCCTTCCAGCCGCAGTTTTTCGATGGCAGCGACTCGCTGTACGTGGAAGCGAACTACAAGGGCTACGACGCGCTGTACCGGTACGATCTGAACACGCTCACGCGCGACGCGCAGCCGGTCGTGGAAACCGTGGGCTTCGATTTCCAGGGCAGCCCGGTGGTGGACATGACCTCGAAGCGGCTGCTCGGGCTGCACCTGACCACAGACGCCAACACGACCGTTTGGTTCAACCCGGTGCTGAAGGCCGAGCAGGCCAAGATCGACGCCCTGCTGAGCGGTTCGATCAACACCATCTCGTGCGCCGCCGACTGCCTGGCCGCGCCGGTGCTGCTGGTCACCCGCGAAAACGACCGCCTGCCGACCGAATACGCGTTGTACGTGCGCGCCACCGGCAAGCTGCTGGGCCTGGGCAGCAGCCATCCCGACATCAAGCCGGCGCAGATGGGCCAGCGCAGCTTCCACCATTACCCGGCGCGCGACGGCCGCAAGATCCCTGTTTATGTGACCACGCCGGCCGATGGCGCCGCCGGGCCGCGCCCGGCCGTCGTGCTGGTGCACGGCGGTCCCACGGTGCGCGGCAGCTCGTGGGAATGGGATGACGAAGCGGCCTTCCTCGCTTCGCGCGGCTACCTTGTGATCCAGCCCGAGTTCCGTGGCAGCACCGGCTTCGGCAGCGACCACACCACGGCCGGTTACCGGCAATGGGGCGGCACCATGCAGGACGACCTGGCCGACGCCGCCCAGTGGGCGGTGAAGCAAGGCTGGGCCGATGCGCGCCGCATCGGCATCATGGGCGCGAGCTACGGCGGCTATGCCACCTTGATGGGCCTGATCAAGGACCCGGCGATTTTCCGTGCCGGCGTGGCCTGGTCCGGCGTGACCGACCTGCAGTTGCTGTTTACCTCGCTGCAATCGGACGCCACCGAGGATGCGCTCGACTACGGCATGCGCGCGACCATCGGCGATCCCGAGCGCGACGCAGCCCTGTTCCGCACCAACTCGCCGCTGCGCCGCGCCGCCGAACTGAAGCAACCGCTGCTGCTGGCCCATGGCATCGACGACCTGCGCGTGCCGATCCAGCACGCCAGCGACTTCTACGGCGCCGTCAAGGCCCACAACAAGCAGGTGCAACTGGTGACCTACGACGACGAACAACACACCTGGCGCAAGCAGCAAACCATCCTCGACTTCTGGCAACGCGTCGACACCTTCCTCGATACCAACCTCAAGCACTGATTTCCACGTTTATGATCATCCAACTGTCAAGCTCCTGCCCACCGCCGCTGCGACGTCATCCCCTTTCATGCGTGTTCGCGCTGGTCGGCGCACTCCTCGCTGGTGCAACGGCGCCAGCGCTGGCGGCGCCGTTGCTGCCGCCGGTCTCCGCTTTTTTTGAAACGCCCTACCTGGGCGAGGTAACGTTGTCGCCGAAAGGCAGCATGGTGGCCATGGCGATCAGGCGCGATGACGGCACGCTGGCCATCGAGGTGCGCGAGACGGCCAACCCAGCCAAGGGTAGCGAGTTGGCGCGGGTGGACAATGTCAATGTCGGCATTGCCGATATCCATTGGATCAACGAAAAGCGTCTTGGCTACACGCTCAAGAACCTGGGCAAGAACAGCAGCACCTTCCTCGACGAATTTGCCATCGATGTCGATGGCAGCGACCGGCGCCACCTGATCAGCGGCAACTGGAATCACGACCAGGAAGCGCCCACCGGCACCATGATCGGCAGCCGCATGCTTACCGCCGGGCACATGTACGTAGGTGCCGTGCATGATGGTTCGGATGACATCCTGATCGTCAAGTTCCTCTGGAATAACACCGAAATCATGTCCGAATCGTCGCGCCTGTACCGGCTCAATACCCGTACCCAGCGACTGACACCGGCATTCGAAGGTTCGCAGCCAGCGGCCATCAAAGACTGGATGACCGACAACGACGGCGTGCCGCGCGTCGTGACGTCCAAGGTGCAAGGGCGTTGCACCACCTATTACCGCAAGCCCGACGATACCACCTGGACCAACATCGACAGCGGCCAGTGCCTGGAATTGGGCACGCTCTTCCAGCCGCGGTTTTTCGACGGCAGCGACAGCCTGTACGTGAACGCCGCGCACAATGGCTATGCCGCGTTGTACCGCTACAACCTGGCCGCGATGAAACTGGATCCCGAACCGGTGGTGGAAACCCCGGGGTTCGACTTCCGCGGCGCCCCGATCATCGACTTCGACAGCAAACGCATGCTGGGCTTGTACCTGACCACCGACGCCAATACCACGGTCTGGTTCAACGCTGCGCTCAAGGCTGACCAGGCCAAAATCGACGCCGCCCTGCCCGGCATCAACCGCATCATTTGCGCGGCGCACTGCCTGGCGTCGCCGATCCTGCTGGTGCGCCGGGAAACCGATCGCCGACCGTCCGAGTACGTGTTGTACACGCGCGCCACCGGCAAGATGGTCGGCCTGGGCAGCGCCCACCCGGGCATCTTGCCGGCGCAGATGGGCGAACGCAGTTTCCATCGTTACAAGGCGCGCGACGGCCGCGAGATACCGGTCTACGTTACGTTGCCAGCCGAAAAAGCGGACGGACCACGGCCGGCCGTGGTGCTGGTGCATGGTGGCCCGGCAGTGCGCGGCGGTTCGTGGGAATGGGACGACGAAGCGGCCTTCCTCGCTTCACGCGGCTACGTGGTGATCCAGCCCGAGTTCCGTGGCGGTGCCGGTTTTGGCAGCGACCATTTGCGGGCCGGGTTCCGGCAATGGGGCGCCGCCATGCAGGACGACCTGGCCGACGCCGCGCAGTGGGCCGTCAAGCAGGGCTGGGCCGACCCCGCGCGGATCGGCATCATGGGCGCGAGCTACGGCGGCTATGCCACGCTGATGGGATTGATCAAGGATCCGCAGTTGTTCCGGGTGGGCGTGGCCTGGGCCGGCGTGACCGACCTGGGACTGATGTTCACCTCATCGAGCTCGGATGCCACCAGGGAAAACCTCGGCTACAGCATGCGCACCATGATCGGCGACCCCGACACCGACGCCGAACTGTTCCGCAAATATTCGCCACTGCAGCGCGCAACCGAACTCAAGCAACCTTTATTACTGGCGCACGGCGCCGACGACCGGCGCGTGCCACTGGAACACGCCACCAGGTTCTACCGCGCGGTCAAGTCGAACAACCCGAAAGCCGAACTGATCATCTACGACGACGAACAGCACGGCTGGCGCAAGCAGCAAACCCTGCTCGATTTCTGGAAGCGCGTTGAAACCTTCCTCGACACCAACCTCAAGCACTAAGCTTCGGGTTAGATTTCGGCGAGCGCCTTCAGGTGGGCGACCACGCTGCGGCCGAGGGCGGAGAGGTTGTAGCCGCCCTCAAGGCAGCTGACGATGCGCCCTTTGGCATACAGCCGGGCGATGTCCATGATCTGTTCGGTCATCCAGGCGTAATCGGCTTCCACCAGGCCCATGCCACCGAGGTCGTCCTCGCGGTGGGCATCGAAGCCGGCTGAGATAAAAATCATCTCGGGCTGGAACGCGTGCAGCGCCGGCAGCCATTGTTCGGTAACGATGCGGCGCACGTCGTCGCCCTTGGACGCCAGCGGCACCGGCACGTTGACGCGGTTGGGCGTGATCGGCAGCGGCTCGTTGTACGGGTAAAACGGGTGCTGAAAAAAACTCACCATCAGTGCGCGCGGCTCGTCGCGGAACGCCTCTTCGGTGCCGTTGCCGTGGTGGACGTCGAAGTCGACGATCGCCACCCGCGCCAGTCCGCGCGCGTCGAGCGCATGCTTGGCGGCGACCGCGACGTTGTTGAACAGGCAGAAACCCATCGGCTCCATCGCACGCGCGTGGTGGCCCGGCGGGCGCACCGAGCAGAAGGCGTTGTCGATTTCGCCGTCGATGACAGCGTCGGTGGCGGCCACCGCCGCGCCGGCCGCACGCTGCGCCGCCAGCCAGCTCCAGGCGTTGAGCGAGGTGTCGCCGTCGAGCGGATAGGTGTCGCCGGGGGCGGGCACGTTGTCGCGGATGATGGCGATCGCATTCTTGCTGTGGTTGCGTTCGAGGTCGGCCACGGCGACCAGCGGCGCCTCGCGGTAGTCGAGCAGGTCGCTGATGTGGGAGCCGATCAGCTGGTCGGAAATCGCCTGCAGGCGCGCGGGCGACTCGGGGTGCCACTCGCCCATGTCGTGGCGTTGGCAGTCTGGATGGCTGTAAATGGCGGTGGTCATGACTCTCTTGTGTCTCCGGCGCAGTTTCTCGCATAGAATCGACTGTATGCAAGATGCCCAGCTGTTCCATGCTTTCTATGCGCTAATCTACCACATATCATGTACACAAAATTGCACGCGGCAGCACGGCAGGTGGGCACCATCATCGTCGGCAAGGACTTGCAGATCCGCCAGGCACTGGCCTGCATGCTGGCAGGTGGCCACCTACTGGTGGAAGACGTGCCGGGCGTGGGCAAAACCACGCTGGCGCACGCGCTGGCCATTTCGCTGGGACTGCGCTTTAACCGCATCCAGTTCACCAGCGACCTGCTGCCGGCCGACGTGAACGGCATCTCGATCTACGACCGCGAACAGAACGGCTTCGTGTTCCACCCCGGCCCCATCTTCACGCAAGTGCTGCTGGCCGACGAAATCAACCGCGCCACGCCGAAAACCCAGTCCGGCCTGCTCGAGGCGATGGAGGAGCGCCAGGTCAGCGCCGACGGCGTCACGCGCGAACTGCCCACGCCGTTCTTCGTGATCGCCACGCAAAATCCCACCCACCAGATCGGCACCTTCCCGCTGCCGGAATCGCAGCTCGACCGCTTTTTGATGTGCCTCTCGCTCGGCTACCCGGACGCCGCCGCCGAACGCGCACTGCTGCTGGGCGACGACCGCCGCGCCCTGCTCAAGACGCTGCCGGCGGCGATGACGTCGAACGAACTCGCCGACGCCCAGCAGTCGCTGCGCGCACTGCACGTGGCGCCCACGCTGGCCGACTACGTGCAGCGCCTGGCCGCCGCCTCGCGCCAGAACGGCATGTTTGCCGAGGGCCTGAGTCCGCGCGCGGCGATTGCGCTGCTGCAGGCGGCGCGCGCCTGGGCCGCGCTCGAAGGCCGCAACCACGTGCTGCCCGAGGACGTGCAGGCGGTGCTGGCGCCCGTGTGCGCGCACCGCCTGCGGCCGGTCAAGGCGGCGCACGGCACGGCGCTGGCCAGCGGCGACCTGGTGCTGCAGTGGCAAAAATCGGTGCCGGTGTAGGCGACGATGGCAGCCCGGTCCCGATGGCAGGCGTGGTACCGCGAACGCCGTGAGCGCTGGCTGATCGAACGTGACCGGCGCGAGGACCCTGCAGGCAGCGGCCTCACGCTCACCCCGCGCCGCGTGTACATCCTGCCCACCCGGCCCGGCCTGTCGTTTACCGTCCTGCTGCTGATCATGCTGATCGGCGCCCTCAACTACAACCTGGGCCTGGGCTTCGCGCTGACCTTCTTTACCGGCGCCTGCGCCGTGGCCGATATGTATCTCACCACCCGCAACCTGGTGGCGCTCAGGCTGACGGCAGGCCGCGCGGCGCCGGTGTTTGCCGGCGAGCAGGCGCAGTTCGAACTACACCTGCACAACCCCACGCGGCGCGACCGCTTTGCGATCATGGTCGGCTTCGAAGACGCTGCCAGCGCGAACAAGGCCGGCGCGCCCACCCATGCCACCGACGTGGCGGCCGGCGCCAGCAGCGCCGTGGTGCTGTCGGCGCCGGCGCCCGCCCGGGGCTGGCTGGCCGCGCCGCGCATTCGCCTGGTCACCAGTTTTCCGCTCGGGCTGTTCCGCGCCTGGTCGTACTGGAAGCCGGTACCGCCCGAGCTGGCGGTGCTGGTGTACCCGGCGCCCGAAACGCCGGGGCCGCCGCTGCCCTCGCACGGCGCCGCCAGCGAGGACGGCCACGGCGCGGTGGGCCTCGACAATTTTGCCGGCATCCGTCCCTACCAGCAGGGCGACCCGTTGCGCCACCTGGCCTGGCGCCAGATCGCGCGCCACGATCCGGCCCTTGGCGGCCAGTTGGTGACCAAGCAGTTCGACGGCGGCGCGGTAGCCGAACTGGCGCTCGATTTTGCCGACCTGCCGGCCCACCTGGGCCTCGAACTGCGGCTCTCGCGCCTGACCCAGTGGGTGCTGCAAGCGGAGCTGCGCGCCCTGCCCTACAGCCTGCGCCTGGGCGCCGCGTCGTACGGCCCGGCGCTGGGCGAAGCCCACCGCGCCGCCTGCCTGCGCGCGCTGGCGCTGTACCGGGGGGCAGCATGAAGTCGCCCCTGTTAGAGCGCCTGCAACGGCTGCCGCGCGAAAAATCGGACACGCTGCTGCTCCTGGTGGCCGCGCTGATGGTGCTGGCGCCCCACTTCGGCCACCTGCCGCCGTGGACCAGCGTGGCCGTCTGCGCAATCCTGCTGTGGCGCGCGGTACTCACCTGGCGCGGCCGGCGCATGCCGTCGTTCCGGGTGCTGCTGCCGGTATCGGTGGCCAGCATGGCCGGCGTGTACGCCAGCTTCGGCACGCTGCTGGGGCGCGACCCCGGCGTGGCCATGCTCACGCTGCTGCTGGCGTTCAAACTGCTCGAGATGCGCGCACGGCGCGACCTGTTCGTGGTCGTCTTCCTGGCGTTCTTCGTGCTGCTGACGAATTTCTTCTACTCGCAAAGCATGCCCACCGCGCTGTTCATGGTGGCCACGCTGATCGTGCTGCTCACCGCCCTGCAAACCTTTCAGTACACGGGCATGGTGCCGCCGCTGGGCGCTCGCCTGCGCACGTCGGCGCGGCTGTTCGCGCTGGCGGCGCCGCTGGCGGTGATGATCTTCATCGTCTTCCCGCGCATCCATGGGCCGCTGTGGGGCATGCCGGGCGACGCCGCCAGCGGCCGCACCGGCCTGTCCGACAGCATGGCGCCCGGCACGCTGTCGTCGCTGGCGCAGTCCGACGAGGTGGCGTTCCGCGTGCGCTTCCCGGGCGCGCAGACGCCGCCGCAGCAGCAGCTTTACTGGCGCAGCATCGTGCTGGGCGACTACGACGGCAGTACCTGGACCCGGGTGCCGCGCCGGCGCGGACCGCAGCGCCAGGAGATTGCCATCGCCCTGCGCGGCGCACCGGTGCGCCAGGAGGTCACCATGGAGCCCAGCGGCCAGCGCTGGCTGGCGGTGCTGGAACTGGGTGGCCCGCAGGTGGAGATGGCGGGCTACGGCGTGCGCGATTCGGACGAGATGGAGTACTTCACCACCACGCCGGTGGACCGCCGTGCGCGCTACAGCGCGACCTCGTATCCAGACTACGCGCTGCAGGCCAACGCCCAGCCGGAGAGCCTGGCGCGCTGGCTGGAACTGCCGGCCGGCTTCAACCCGCGCACACTGGCGCTGGCGCGGCAACTGCGCCAGGCCGCGCCGCATGCCGATGGCGCCGCACTGTCGCAGCAAGTGCTCGACATATTCCGCCGGGAGGCCTTCAGCTACACCCTGCAGCCGCCGCTGGGAGGACGTAACCTGGTCGACGATTTTCTGTTCGCCAGCCGCGCCGGCTTTTGCGAACACTACGCCAGCGCGTACGTGGTACTGATGCGCGCCATGGGCGTGCCGGCGCGCGTGGTTACCGGCTACCAGGGCGGCGAGCGCAACCCGGTCGATGGTTACCTGGCGGTGCGCCAGTCCGACGCCCATGCCTGGGCCGAGATCTGGCTGCCAGGGCGTGGCTGGCGCCGGGTGGATCCCACTGCAGCCGTGGCGCCCGAGCGCGTATCGCGCAACCTGGCGCGGGCGCTGCCGGCGCCGGCCGGCTTTGCGCCGTTGTTTGCGCTGCAAAACGATCCCGATTCCTGGCTGGCAGGCTTCAGATTCCGCTACGCGGCGCTCAATAATGCTTGGAATCAATACATCCTCGATTACAATCCAGAGCGGCAGCGCAGTTTTCTTGCGCAGTTGAGCACCAGCCTGGCGACGTGGCGCGCAGCCCTGGCGGCGATCATGATCGCTGTGCTGGTGGCGCTGTGGCGCTGGCGGCGCCAGCGGCGCGCGGTCGATCCGCTCGAGGCTGTATACGAGGCCTTTTGCCGCCAGCAAGCGCGCCACGGCAACCCGCGCCAGCCCGACGAAGGGCCGGCCGCCTATGCTGCCCGCTTGCGCACGCGGCCGGCAAGTGCGGAACAGCACGCCGCCGCCGACCAGTTTTTGTTACTGTACGGGACGCTCAAATACGCCGCGCCCGACCCCGAATCACGCACAGCGTCGCTGGCGACGCTTACAACACTGTTACCCCTATGCCGATAAAAACCCTGATTGCTCCCTTGCTGGCCTCCGTGCTGCTCACCTGCGCCGCCGGCGCCCATGCCCAAAACCAGCCGGTGGACCGCTACGGCTACAAGCAGCCGCCGCAAAAAAAGGCCGCGCCCAAGAAAAAGGCCGAGCCCAAGCCGGCACCCAAGGCGGCCACCGATTACGTCGGCGAATACGTCAACTTCGGCGAGTGGAAGGAAGTGCGGGCATTCCTCGACGACGTTGCCATCCGCGACAATTTCGACCGCAAGGAGCTCGACACCATGATGAGCCAGGTGCGCTACCTCGACTCGGTGGTGCAACTGGTGAAACCGGCGCCGCCGGGCAAGCCGAAGAACTGGCAGGCGTACCGCGCCCTCAATGTCGATCCGGTACGCACCAGCGCCGGCGTGCGGTTCTGGAACGAGAACGCCGAGGCGCTGGCGCGCGCCGAATCGCTGTACGGCGTGCCGGCCGAGATCATCGTCGCCATCGTTGGCGTGGAAACCGTGTACGGCCGCATCACCGGCCGCTTCCGCGTGCTCGACACCCTGGCCACGCTGGCATTTGCCTATCCCGAGTCGCCATCGCGCGAAGCGCGCATGACGTACTTCAAGGGCGAGCTGGAAGCGGCGCTGCTGTTTGCCCGCGCCGACGGCCTGGACCCGCTGTCGCTGCGCGGCTCGTTTGCCGGCGCCATGGGCATGCCGCAGTTCATGCCCAGCAGCGCAATGAAATACGCGGTCGATTTCGACGGCAGCGGCAAGATCGACCTGCTTGGCTCGAGCACCGACGTGGTCGGCA
Source organism: Duganella phyllosphaerae (assembly GCF_001758785.1). GTDB lineage: Bacteria > Pseudomonadota > Gammaproteobacteria > Burkholderiales > Burkholderiaceae_D > Rugamonas > Rugamonas phyllosphaerae. The sequence goes on along the minus strand of NZ_LROM01000092.1, from coordinate 39,105 downwards.
GCGTGGCGTCGTTCCTGGCCGCGCACGGCTGGCAGCGCGAGGTCACGGGGCCGATCGCCTACCCGGTCAAGGTGTCGCCCAACCGCGCCTGGGAACCGCTGCTGCAACAGGGCTTGACGGCAAAATACAAGCCGCAGGACTTGACGGCGGCCGGTGTCGTCCCCACCGTAGCATTGCCGGAACAAGCGATGTACGGCCTGGTGGATTTGCAGAACGGCGGCGAGGCGACCGAGTACTGGGCGGCCAACCCGAACTTCTTTGCCATCACCCAATACAACCGCAGCTATTTCTACGCGATGTCGGTGGTGGACCTGGGGAAGGCGATCAAGGATGCGCGTGCCACCACAAGTCCTGGCACGGCGGCTGGCAATCCATAAGGATGTAAGTAAGCGTAAATGCTCTTGGGACAAGTTCCTGAGAGCACTATCTTAATTACCATTTAGAAATTATCTTCCGTGCGACAACTAACTTAGCGCGGCAAAAAAATATCCGGCACAACAACTGAATTGCCTTACAATTAAGTTTAGTTGCTAATATGATGTGTGCATGGAAGCTTAGCACACGAAGCGGTGTATAATTCTCACACAATGTTGCATCGTGACAACAAGATAACACCAACAACGCTTTTTTTAATTGCTGCTGAGTATTATATTGCGCGATGTTGTATAATTGTGTATATATTATGAAACTTTTTATCCCGGAATTGCGTCCATGTGTGAGTTTTCCTGCCGAGGGAAGAACATTACGCGGCAAAGCGAGCTCCGAGTGTTGTACTTAGCAGGACAACTTTACCCGAAGGAAAAGACGATATCATGACAAACCAAGTCGGCATAGATATGAACAACGATGCGGATGGCGATGATCTGCTGCAATACAATCCCAACCGCCTGCTCGATACGCTGATCGAGAACCTGCGTCTGAAAAACGATGCAGCACTGTCGCGTGCGTTGGAAGTCGCGCCGCCGGTCATTTCGAAAATTCGTCACCACCGCCTGCCGGTCGGCGCTTCGCTGCTGATCCGCATGCACGAAGTGAGCGATCTGAGCATTCGCGACCTGCGTTACCTGATGGGCGATCGCCGCAACAAGTTCCGCATCAGCGACAAGCAGTTCAAACCGAAAGATCCGGTCGATTCCGGTTCGGGCAGCCAGGGTTAATTTACCCCGGTCGTCACATCATCCCGGCCCCTTACGGGGGCGCGGGATTATCTGCATTGTCAGGCTGGGAACACACCGGTTGACAGGTAACGGTCACCACGGTCGCAGACGATGAACACGATCGTTGCGTTCTCCACCGTTTGCGACAGCCGCAGCGCGATCTCGCAGGCGCCCGCCGCCGAAATCCCACAGAATATGCCCTCTTCCGCCGCCATGCGGCGCGCCATGCGTTCGGCTGCGGCCTGCGACACCGATTCCACCTTGTCTACCCGCGTACGGTCGTAAATCTTCGGCAGATAGGCTTCGGGCCATTTGCGGATGCCCGGTATCGACGAACCTTCTTCGGGCTCGGCGCCGATGATCTGCACGTCCGGGTTCTGCTCCTTCAGGTACCGCGACACGCCCATGATGGTGCCGGTGGTGCCCATGGCGCTGACAAAATGCGTGACCCGGCCGTCGGTGTCGCGCCAGATTTCCGGGCCGGTGCTGTCGTAGTGGGCGCGGGCGTTGTCCTGGTTGCCGAACTGGTCGAGGATGATGCCCTTGCCGTCCTTTTGCAGTTGGTCGGCCATGTCGCGCGCGTATTCCATGCCGCCGGTCTTGGGCGTGAGCATGATCTGGGCGCCGTAGGCGGCCATGCTCTGGCGCCGTTCGATGCTCAGGTTTTCCGGCATCAGCAGCAGCATCTTGTAGCCGCGCAGCGCAGCGGCCATGGCCAGCGCAATGCCGGTATTGCCGCTGGTCGCTTCGATCAGGGTGTCGCCAGGCTTGATGTCGCCGCGTTCCTCGGCGCGCTTGAGCATGGACATGGCGGCGCGGTCCTTGACCGAACCGGCCGGGTTGTTGCCCTCGAGCTTGCCCAAAATGATGTTGTTGCGTGCGGCCGCCTCGGCGCCCGGCAGGCGCGTCAGCTGCACCAGCGGCGTGTTGCCGATCGTATCTTCCAGAGTCTTGTAAGCCATCGTTGTCTTTGTCGGTGAGTGCGTCAGAACAGCCATTTTAATCCGAGTTGGGCTTGCGTGTATGGCAAGCCCCCTCCCGAAAGGACAAGACGCGCCAACTCTTCACACGCGCGCCACGCCTTGCGCTAGACTTTCACCAAACGCCACTCCGGCGCATCCTACTTCTTTCCACACCATGGCCATCTCCCCACTCGACCCCATCGCCGCAGAAACGCACGACGCCCTGGCCACCTCGCCCACTGCGCTTGCGCCGGCCCACGCCGCTCCCACGCTCGACCTCGATAAACGCGGCTACCAGATCTTCCCCACGCTCAGCCCCGGCGACGTCAAGCAGATGCTGCGCTTCGGCCAGCAGCGTACTTACCAGGACGGCGAACCGGTGATCGAGGCGGGCAAGACCTGCTACGGCCTGATGCTCGTGCTCAAGGGCGCGCTGGCCATGTACCGCACCAACGGTCTCGACGAGCCGATGCTGTTTACCACCCACACCGTGGGCCAGTTCGCCGGCGAAGTGGCGCAACTGTCGGGCCGCTCGCCGCTGGCCAATGGCTACGCGGTTGGCGCCACCGACGTGCTGGTGGTGCCGCCGGAGTCGCTGCGCGCACTGCTGGTGGCGCACGCCGATCTGGGCGAGCGCATCGTGCGCGCGCTGATCCTGCGCCGGGTGGGCCTGATCGAACAGAACTCGGGCGGCCCCACCATCATCGGCGCACGCAGCCAGGGCCGGGTCCATGCGCTGCAGAGTTTTTTGTCGGCCAACGGTCATCCTTACAGCGTGATCGATCCAGCCGAAGACCAGCGCGCCGCCGACCTGATCGCCGCGCATGACGCCAGCGGCGACGACCTGCCGCTGGTGGTCTGCCCCGACGGCGCCATCAAGAAGAATCCGACCACGGTGGACATGGGCCGCTGCCTGGGCATGCTGCCCGAACTCGATGACAACAAGGTGTGGGACGTGATCGTGGTGGGCGCCGGCCCGGCCGGCCTGGCCACCGCCGTGTATGCCGCGTCCGAAGGGCTGTCGGTGCTGGCGCTGGAAACGCGCGCCTACGGCGGCCAGGCCGGCGCCAGCGCCCGTATCGAAAACTACCTGGGCTTCCCCACCGGTGTCTCGGGTGGCGCCCTGGCCGGGCGCGCCTACGTGCAGGCGCAGAAGTTCGGCGTGGAGATCGCCATCCCCGCGCCCAGCGGCCGCCTGATCTGCGACACCTGGCCGCTGCAAGTGGAAATGTGCGGCAGCTACCAGCGCCTGAAGGCCCGCACCGTGGTGCTGTCGTGCGGAGCGCGCTACCGCCGCCCCTCGCTGGCCAACCTCAAGCAGTTCGAGGGCAAGGGCGTGTATTACTGGGCCTCGCCCATCGAAGCCAGGCTGTGCCGCTCGGAAGAAATCGTGCTGGTCGGCGGCGGCAACTCGGCCGGCCAGGCCGCCGTGTTCCTGTCGGCCCACGCGTCCAAGGTGCACATGCTGATCCGCCGCGACAGCCTGTCCGCCACCATGTCGAGCTACCTGATCGAACGGATCGAAGCCACGCCGAATATCGAGCTGCACACGTACAGCGAAATCGTCGCACTCGAGGGCAACGACGACGGCCTGAAACAGATCCGCGTGCACAATTCAAAAACCGGGCAGGAGACCGACTACGATGTGGGCCGCGTATTCCTGTTCATCGGCGCCGATCCCAACACGGCGTGGCTCGGCGACTGCGGTGTCGATGTGGACGAACACGGTTTCATCCGCACCGGTTTCGACGTAACCAAGGCCCAGTGCCGCGCCAACTTCGAGAACGGCGTCTATCCGCGCGAGCTGCCCAGCCGCGCGGCGCTGGAAACCAGCGTGCCGGGCGTGTTCGCCATCGGCGACGTGCGCGCCACCTCCACCAAGCGGGTGGCCGCAGCGGTGGGCGAAGGCGCGGCGGTGGTCTCGCAAATCCACCAATTTTTGGCGAACCTGCCGGTGGACAAGCGAGCGGTGTAACCGACCTGGCAGCGGCTTTTCTCGGGACCTGTCGTGAACAGGCTTACGCCCTTGCGTCGAGCTCCCGCTCCACCTCCGCCAAGGCGGCACTCGGCCCGCTTACCAAGGCGCGCAGGCTGCTGCGCGCGGGTTCGGCGCGCAGCCGTGCAGCCTGCTCGCTGCCGAGGTTGTCGTACCAGATCTGCGATTGCGTCAGCCATTTGCCCAACGACGCATCGAGTCGCAGCGCCAGCGCCTGTTCCCGGTCGAGCCGCAGACTGAGCCGGGCAATCCATTCGAGCCACTGCCACGGATGGCTTTCCGCCATGCGCAACAGCAGCCGCAGGTCGCCTACCGCCTCGAGCATGCGCGCGACCTGCTCGAACGGCAGATAGGCGCCGTCACGCTGTACCAGCATGGCGCCAAACTTGCGCACCCGGGGCGCGCTATCTGCCAGCGCGACCGCCGCGATATGATCCTTGTCGGCTGCGGCCAGTTTGAACCACGCAGTCAACGCGGCCAGACGTACTATGGCGCGAGTGTCGGCAGCGCATGAGCGCACCAGTTCCGTATCGCCCAGGGCGCGCAGCGCAGCCAGTTCGGCCAAGCAGATCTGCGCGGTTCTGGCCGTTACCGCCTGGCCAAGCAAGGTGCGGTAATAGGCTCGCACATCGACGCCCAGCGCGCCAAGATACTCGCGTGCCACGTACCTGGCAGACGACTGGGTATCGCCCAGGGCGCGCATCGCAGCTGTCTTCCGCGCTTCCGGCGTCGCATCGTCCTGTGCCAGCAAACCACGCAAGGCCCGGGTACGCACCGTGCCAAAATGCGAACGCAGCGCCAGCGCCTGGCAAGCAGGCTGCTGACCGGCAGGCAAGTCACCGATCAGTTGCACCGCGTCCAGGCACAGCACGATATCGTCACCACGGCCCAGTATCAGCGCGATCAGGGCGTGCGTATCGACGAGCCGGTAGCGCATCAGCAACCCGATGCAGGCGCGCGCGCTGACAATATCGCCATGGCGCGCCTGCTCGGCAATCACATCGGTCCCCAGCAGCGCGATCAGCCTGGCCTCGAACGTTGCGAGCCACTGCGCGCTGTCGCCCCGGCCGCTACCGCCACGCAGCCGCAACATGCCGGGCAAGTTGGCCAGCAATTGCGCCTTAGGCGAGGTCAGCAGCAATTCCGACAGCGCCTGGCGCGCAGCCTCGCGCACTTCGGGCACCCAGTCGTTGAGACGCTCGTTGACGATGGGCAGCAAGTCGGGCTGGCCCAGCTGACCACATCGGCGCACGGCAGCCTCCCGTACATAACCGGAACAATTGGTGGCGTACCGGCTCAGGTCAGGCAGCGTATGTGCGCATGACGCGTCCGCGATCAATGTTTGCAGATAATTTGCCATCGCCTTACCTTGCCGCCGCATCGATGGCATTAATTTCGAAATCACCGTCATCGACCAGCCGCTCCCGCCCCGGGAAGCGGTCGATGCCCTTGCTGCGCATGACCGACAGCACCAGGCTCTGGCCTGGCACCGGGCGATCGGGCACCTGCTGGTAGAACGGATCGGCAAACGCCTGCGCGGGCGTGATGATGGTCCAGCCCATGTCCTTGAACTGCGCGATGGCGTCCTTGAGCCACAGCGCATTGATCAGGTTGTGGTGCAGCAGGATCACTTGCGGGATGTCTCGGCCTTGGTACTGGCGCGACAGGTCGCGGTAGGCGGTGGCGCGCTGGCGCAGGTGGTCCAGGTAGGCTTGCCGGATCACGGTCAGATCTGCTTTGGGATTGGCCTCGAGGACCTCGTTGAGTTTTTCGTCGAGGCGCCAGTCACTGGTGTCGAGCGAAACGTCGCCATTGCGGTAGCCGTGCTGCTTGAGGAAGGCGCGCATGCCGTCGCGCTTCTCCGGCGTGTTGCCCTCGCGCAGATAGGTGTAGCGGAACCATTTTTGATAGCCGGGCAGCGGCGCGATGATGCGGTCGCAATCGAGCACTTCCTGCTGGTACTGCGCCAGCGTTACCTTGGTGCTGTTCAGGTCCGGGTGCGTCATGGTGTGGTTGCCGACCGCGTGGCCGGCGTCGCCCCAGGCCTTCGCCAGCGCCAGCCCGGCCGGCTCGTTGGCGCCGTTGCCGCAGGTGACGAATAACGCGGCCGAGACGTGGTGCGCGGCCAGCGCGCCGAGCAGCGCATCGTTGCGCTGCTGCGGGGTCATCAAAGGCGTTGGTTCCAGGCGCGGGCCGTCGTCGAAGGTGAAGGCGACGGTTTGTGCGGCAGCCGTGCCCAGTGTGCACACAATGGCGGTGGCAGTGGCGGCCACGGCCAGGATCAATCGTTTCATGCAGTCTCCTTGAGGCGTTTGAGTTGGGCGGCCTGGTAGGCGCCGAAGGCGTCGTTGAACAGGCAGCGGATCAGCGGGTCGTCAGCGATGTCGGCGTCCTCGGGCGCACCGTTGATGCGCAAATACATCGAGGTGAGCGACTCGCCCAGCGCCAGGCCGGCGTACAGCTTGGCAGCGGGGATTTCGGTGGTCCAGCCCAATGGCTGGCTGTCGGTGGCTGCTGCAATGCTGCCGTCTTCAATATCAGCGCGCTCGATGCTGTCGCCGTGAATACGATAGCGGAAGCGGCGCCCGGACCCGTCATGATCGAACACCGTCAGCTGCCACCGGCGCGGCTCCATGAAATAACTGTCGTCGGGCAGTTCCATCTCTTCATACTTTTGCAGCAGGCCGCGCTGGCAGAAGTCCAGCACCAGCGCCGCCTGTTCCACGGTCAATGCCGGAAAGCGGCGCGCGATGTCGGCCGTGGCTGGTGGCTTGATGGCCGGGTCGTACTGGAAATCGACGTCCTGGTCGCCTACCGGGATCACCCACGGCAACGGCGCGGCCGGCGTCAAGGCCTGCGGGGTCAGTTCGAACGCCACCGAGGGATCGAGGCGCACCACGTGCGCGGCCGGCAGCCAGGCGCCTGCATCCTGCGCGAACTGGCGGTACGTGATCGGGAACATGGCGTGGTTGTACCACGACCATGGCTCCTGCACGAACTGGCACGAGCTGGGCACCACGTAGCGCGGGTTCAGTGCTTGCAGTTGCCCGGGCCAGTCGTCGGGCAGCGCCACCGCCGGTGTGGCGCGCGCGCCGGCCATCGCGGGCACGGGCGCGCATACCAACTCTGGCGCGGTGTCGCCATCACGCGTGCGCGACGGCGCGATCACGTCCACTTCGCGCATGGTCTGGAATGGCCACAGCACCATGTCCCACGGTGCGTAGGCCTTCAACTGCTCGAGCGTGTGCGGGTCCATCCATGAATCGACCACGTTGAGGATGTTCAGGCCCTCGGCGCGGATGTGGAACATGGAATCGACTTCGTCGTCGAGCGCGCGGCGGGCGATGATCTCGAAGGCGCCCACGTGCACCGGCTGGTCGATCTCCAAAGAATTCACATTGGTGAAACCGAGTTCGCGCAACATGGCGAACAGTTCCTCGAACAGGCAGTAGAGGTAGACCGGCGTGGCGCGCGGCAGCAGGTGCAGGCTGTCGAACGAGCAGTGGTCGTCGTGGAAGTGCGAGATGAAGATGGCGTCTGGCGTGAGCTGGCGTATCTGGTCCGGGTCGAAGCGGACGTCGGGAAAGGCGTGGCAGTTGCGGCTGAAAGGGTTTTCGAAGATGGGGTCGAACAGGATCTGGGTGCCGCCGGATTCGAAGACGTAGCCGGCGTGGAGGATGCGGGAAATTTTCATGATTACCTGGTGAGCCTGAATGCCGTCATCCCCGCGTACGCGGGGATCCATGGAAAGCCGGAGCAGTGGTGTATTGGAACAATGCTGCGGCTCGCATTGTCCATGGATTCCCGCCTGCGCGGGAATGACGTAGCATACTTTCCGGGTTCTAGACGGTGCACACGGTTCGGGTGCTATTTAGCCGCAGCCTTGGGCTTGGCCGGCGTACCTGCCGCCACCGCCGCACCATCCTTGCCCTTGCCATTGACCACCAGCCCCGCTGCCGACAGCTTGAGCGCGTTCTTCTCGCCCACGCCCTTTACCCGCTGCTGGAAATCGCTCCAGTCCTTGAATTCGCCCTTCTTGCGCTCTTCCAGGATGGCCTTGGACTTGGCCGGGCCGATGCCGTTGACGCTGTCCAGCGCGGCCGCGTCGGCCTTGTTGACATCGACCTGGGCGAAAGCGAAGTTCATCGTGGCGACCAGTGCGACGACTGCGAGCATGAGTTTCTTCAACATGACATTCTCCGTTATGAAGTGAGCAGGAGCGACCATCGCACCCTGCATACTCCCTAACGCCAACGCTTGCGCCAAGTTGACCCGCCCGCTTGATCAACGTCAAGCCGGCGCGGCCATATTGAGCGACCTCAGCCGAACACTCAGCCGAACAATTCTTCGCGCGTCACCGTCGCCGTCCCGAGCTTGCCCACCACGATGCCGCCGGCGCGGTTGGCGGTCTGCACCGCCTCGTGCCAGCCGGCGCCCGCGCCCAGCATGCAGGCCATGGTGGCGATCACGGTGTCGCCCGCGCCGGAGACGTCGAACACTTCGCGCGCAGCGGCCGGCATGTGGTACTGCTGGCCGTCCGTGTACAGGGTCATGCCCTCTTCCGAGCGGGTGAGCAGCAAGGCGTCCAGGCGCAGGTCGGCGCGCAGTTGCTGGGCCTTGGCCGTCAGCTGTTCTTCGCTCGACCAGGTGCCGACGATCTGGCGCATTTCCGATTTATTTGGCGTGAGCACGGTGGCGCCCGCATAGCGCGAAAAATCGTCGCCTTTCGGATCGACCATCACCACCTTGCCGGCCGCGCGCGCCGACGCGATCATGTCGGCCACGGCGACCAGGCTGCCCTTGGCGTAGTCCGACAGCACGATCACGTCGTAGTCGTGCAACAGCGTCTTGAATTGTTCGAGCTTGTCGCGCAGCACCGTGTCGGTGGGCGCTTCCTCGAAATCGATGCGCACCATCTGCTGCTGGCGGCCGATCACGCGCAGCTTGACGATGGTCGATATCGCCTCGTCGCGCTGCAGGTAGCTGTGGATGCCGCCGCTCTCCAGCATCTGTTCCACCTCGTTGCCCGCCTCGTCGGCGCCCACCACGCCCAGCAGGGCCGTGTGCGCACCGAGGGCTGCGGCGTTGCGCGCCACGTTGGCGGCGCCGCCCAGGCGCGCTTCGCGGTGGTTGACGCGCACGATCGGTACCGGCGCTTCCGGCGAAATGCGGTTGACGTCGCCGAACCAGTAGCGGTCCAGCATGACGTCGCCCACGATCAGGATGCGCACCGTGTTCAGGTCCGGTGCGGTATAAGTCGTCAGGTCGTTGGCCATCGTTCAGTTCATCACGTTGAGTTCTTCGGTGCGGCGCGGCGGGTAGGTCTCCCAGCGGCTGCAACCGGGGCACTGCCAGTAGAACTGGCGCGCCTTGAAGCCGCAATGGCTGCACTGGTAGCGCGCCAGCTTTTGCGTATAGCCGTGCACCAGGTTCTTCACCATCGACAGCTCGGAGACGATGGCCGCTGGCGCATCGACCATGCGCGCTTCGAGCAGGCGGTCGAGTCCCAGCAGGGTCGGCGTGCGACGCAGCTCGTTGACGACCAGTTCCTTGGCCTCGGCCACGCCGTGCAGTTCCATCACTTCCTTGTACACCACTTCCAGCAGGTCGATCGACGACGCCTGTTCCAGGTACGACTTGAGCAGGTTGACGCCTTCCTGCGGTCGGCCCACCTTGCGGTAGCCGTCCATGATGCGCTGGGCGACCAGCGCCGTGTGCGGCACGCTGATCTGCTCCACGCGGCGCCAGGTCAGCAGCGCGCCTTCGACATCGTCCTTGGCCAGCTGGGCGTCGCCGGTCAGAATGGTGGCGCGCACGTTGTTGCGGTCGGCCGCCAGCGATTTATCGAGCAGCGCCATCGCTTCATCGACATGGAGGTGCACCAGCGCGTCCTGCGCCATCTCGCAGTAAAACTGCGCGATCTCTTTTTGACGCGAGCCGGCGCCCGACTCCTGCAGGCCCATCGCCGATTCGATCGCGCGCGGCCACTCTTTTTCGCGCTGGAAGATCTCCAGCAACTGGCGCCGTGCCTGGGCGCCGTACTGGCCGTTGATCAGGCGATTGAAGGTTTCTTCGGCGCGGTCGAGCAAGCCCGCCTTCAGGTAATCGACCCCGAGTTCGTACTCGGCGTGTTCTTTCTGCTCCTGCGGCAGGTCCGGCCGCGCCAGCAAATTCTGGTGCACGCGAATGGCGCGTTCGGTCTCGCCGCGGCGGCGGAACAGGTTACCGAGCGCGAAGTGCATGTCGGCCGATTCCGGGTCCAGCCGGACGATCTCGATGAAGGCGTCGATCGCCTTGTCCGGCTGGTCGTTGAGCAGCAGGTTCAGGCCCTTGAAGTAACCGCGCGGCAGGGTGCGCGATTCGGCCATCAGCTGACGGATATCGACCCGCGCCGCCAGCCAGCCAAGGCCGAAGAAGACCGGGATACCCAGCAACCAGAAGAGTTCAAATTCCATGCTTTATTCTTTTGAGGATGATGCAGTGGCTTAGGGAGCGAGGACGCTGTCGGGCTGGGGCTGGGCATTGGCCCGCTGCGCCGTCGTTTGCATCGTCGTGATGGTGGATTTGTGTTTATTGGTTTCGCGGCGATAGCGAAACACCGTGGGCGTGAGCGCCAGCACGCCCAGTACGGCGCCGGCCACGAAGCACCCGAGCAGCATCAGCACCAGCGGGCCGCGCAGCTCATAGTGGAGAAACAGGTGCAGATCGACTTCCTGCGTATTTTTCAGGGCGAAGCCAAAAAACAGGACGAATAGAACAAGTCCAACGAGGGTGGATACAAATTTCATCAGCCTGATTCCTGATCGGATTTTCCAAGAGCGCCAGTATGGCATTAGAACCGCTAAAAAAAAAGCGGCATCCGAGGACGCCGCTTTTTCGTTTAAACCGTCACAACCTCAGTCCTCGATGATCGGTTGCCCGACCATCGCGTCGACCCGCTCGCGCAACTGCTTGCCGGGTTTGAAGTGGGGTACCCGTTTTTCAGGCACCATCACCTTGTCACCCGATTTGGGATTACGCCCGATGCGTGGTGGCCGGCTGTTGAGGGCAAAGCTGCCAAAACCACGGATCTCGATGCGTTGACCGGTCGCCAGGGCGTTGGTCATCGCATCAAGAATGGTCTTGACCGCGTACTCCGCATCTTTGGCCACCAGCTGAGAATAACGCTCAGCCAGGCGGTTGATGAGTTCGGACTTAGTCATCGACTGGTTCTAGTGTTACTTAGTTCTTGTTATCGAACTTGGCTTTCAGCAGTGCGCCCAGGCTGGTGGTGCCCGAAGCTGCGCTGCTGTCCGAAGCCATCGACTTCATCGCTTCCTGGGTTTCAGCGTTGTCTTTTGCTTTGATCGACAGCTGGATCGAACGTGCTTTACGGTCGATGTTGATCACCAGAGCTTCGACGGCGTCGCCGACTTTCAGGTGGGTGCCAGCATCTTCAACGCGGTCACGCGAGATTTCCGAAGCGCGCAGGTAGCCTTCGACTTCTTCCGACAGTTGGATCACGGCGCCTTTAGGCTCCACCGATTTCACGGTACCGTTAACCAGCGAACCTTTGTCGTTCATGGCGGCGAAGTTGTTGAACGGGTCACCTTCCAGTTGCTTGACGCCCAGGGAAACGCGCTCGCGCTCAACGTCGATGGCCAGAACGATGGCTTCCAGTTCGTCACCTTTCTTGAACTTGCGTACGGCTTCTTCGCCGGACTCGGTCCACGACAGGTCGGACAGGTGTACCAGGCCGTCGATGTTGCCAGCCAGGCCGATGAACACGCCGAAGTCGGTGATCGACTTGATCGCGCCGCGGACTTTGTCGCCCTTCTTGTGGGTAACGCCGAAGTCATCCCATGGGTTGGCTTTGCACTGCTTCATGCCCAGCGAAATACGACGACGCTCTTCGTCGATTTCCAGAACCATCACTTCTACTTCGTCGCCCAGCTGGACAACTTTGTTTGGAGCGACGTTCTTGTTGGTCCAGTCCATTTCGGAAACGTGTACCAGACCTTCGATACCTTGTTCCACTTCAACGAACGCGCCGTAGTCGGTGAGGTTCGTCACTTTACCGAACAGACGGGTGCCTTGTGGGTAACGACGGGACAGACCGGTCCAAGGATCGTCGCCCAGTTGCTTCACGCCCAGCGAAACACGGTTTTTCTCTTGATCGTATTTCAGAACTTTTGCGGTGATTTCCTGACCAACGGTCAGAACTTCCGATGGGTGACGCACACGACGCCATGCCAGGTCGGTGATGTGCAGCAGGCCGTCGATGCCGCCCAGGTCCACGAACGCGCCGTAGTCGGTGATGTTTTTCACAACGCCGGTCACTACCGTGCCTTCTTTCAGCGTTTCCATCAGTTTCTGACGCTCTTCGCCCATCGAAGCTTCGATGACGGCGCGACGCGACAGAACCACGTTGTTACGCTTGCGGTCCAGTTTGATAACTTTGAATTCGAGGGTTTTGCCTTCGAACGGGGTGGTGTCCTTGACTGGACGGGTGTCAACCAGCGAACCCGGCAGGAATGCGCGGATGCCGTTGGTCAGGACGGTCAGGCCGCCTTTGACTTTACCGTTGACGGTGCCGACGACGATCTCGCCCGACTCCATTGCTTTTTCCAGTGCCAGCCACGAAGCCAGACGCTTGGCTTTGTCGCGCGACAGGATGGTATCGCCGAAACCATTTTCCAGCGATTCGATGGCCACGGAAACGAAGTCGCCTACTTTGACTTCCAGTTCGCCTTGGTCATTCTTGAATTCTTCAACAGGGATGAATGCTTCCGATTTCAGGCCGGCGTTCACGATCACGAAGTTGTGATCCAGACGAACGACTTCAGCCGAGATCACTTCGCCCGAACGCATGTCTTGACGCGACAGGGATTCTTCGAAGAGGGCTGCAAAACTTTCCATATTAGACATTGTAACTTCCAGGTTTGCCAACAAGGCTCGCGATATGCGACTTCAGTTGGGTTAGGGTTGAAACACGTCTAGGCCGCAGAGCGGCCAGACACCTTACCAAAAACATACGACTTAATGCTTATGCCCCAGGGCGGCGTACCACTTCAACACCTGCTCGACCGCTTCGTCAGCAGTCAGATTCGACGTTTCGAGCACATGCGCACCTTCGGCAGGGACCAGCGGCGCGATGGCCCGGTTTGTATCCCGGTCGTCCCGCGCCTGCAAATCCATCAGCAGGTCTTCCATCTTAGCAGAAATTCCCTTGCCGATCAATTGCTTGTAGCGCCGCTCGGCCCTGGCAGCAACACTTGCCGTCAAAAACACCTTGAGCGGGGCGTGCGGGAAGATCACCGAACCCATGTCGCGCCCGTCCGCCACCACGCCCGGCGCCTTGCGAAAGCCCAGTTGCAGCCCGACCAGAGCGTGGCGCACGGCCGGGAACGTGGCGATTTTCGACGCGGTATTGCCGACCACCTCGGCGCGGATGGCGTCGCTCACGTCCTCGTGGCCGAGCAAAATATGCTCGCCCTGGAAGCTGCATTGCAGGTGTTCGGCCAGCTTGGCCAGCGCATGTTCGTCCGCCAGGTCGGTATCGCGCCTCAAGGCAGACAGCGCCGTCAGGCGATACAGCGCGCCCGAATCCAGGTAGTGGAAGCCGAGTTTATCGGCAACGCGATGTGCGACCGTGCCCTTGCCGGATGCGGTAGGGCCGTCGATGGTGATGACTGGAATCTGGGATGTTGGCATGTGTTTACTATTTTGCAATCGCCGCAAACGCAGCGAAGTATTCAGGGAAGGTTTTGCCGACGCACTTGGGGTCGTTGATGCGCACGGCCGTGCCCTTGCGCGCCAGGCCGTCGAGCGACGCCAGCGAGAAGCACATCGCCATGCGGTGGTCGTCGTAGGTATCGATAGTAGCAGGACCGAGGGCGGCGGGCGGCGTCACACGAATGAAATCGGCGCCCTCCTCCACCGTGGCGCCCAGCTTGCGCAGCTCGGTGGCCATGGCGGCGATGCGGTCGGTTTCCTTCACGCGCCAGCTGGCGATGTTGCGCAACGTGCTGGTGCCGTCCGCGTACAGGGCGGCAATCGCGATCGTCATGGCGGCGTCGGGAATGTGGTTGAAGTCGGCGTCGATGGCTTTTAACGGGCCATTGCTGCTCGCTTCGATCCAGTTGTCGCCCATGACGATGGTCGCGCCCATCTGTTCGAGCGCTGCGGCAAAGCGCACGTCGCCCTGGATGCTCTGCCGGCCCACGCCTTCGACGCGCACCGGGCCGCCGCCTATCGCGCCGGCCGCCAGGAAGTACGACGCCGACGACGCGTCGCCCTCGACGTGGATGGTGCCCGGCGACTGGTACACCTGGCCGGGTTCAATCGTGAACGACGACCAGCCGTCCTGCGCCACCTGCACGCCGAAGCGGCGCACCAGGTTCAGGGTGATTTCGATATACGGCTTGGAAATCAGCTCGCCGATGACGTCAATGGTGATCGCGTGCTCGCGCGCCAGCAGCGGTGCGACCATCAGCAAGGCCGTCAGAAACTGGCTCGACACATCGCCGCGCACCGACAGGCGCTGCGCGTGGATCTTGCCCTGCTTGATGTGCAGCGGCGGGTAGCCGGGATTGCCCGTGTAGTCGACATTGGTGCCGGCCGCGTTCAGGGCATCGACCAGGTCGCCGATCGGCCGCTCGTGCATGCGCGGCACGCCGTGCAGCGTGTAGTCGCCGCCGATCACGGCCAGCGCGGCGGTCAGCGGCCGGATCGCCGTGCCGGCATTGCCCATGAAGAGGTCGGCCGATTTATTGGGCAGCACGCCAGCCACGCCTTTGACGTGGTGGATGGTGCCGATGGCGGTTGCTTCTTCGCTCCATTCCACGCCGAGCGAGCGCAGCGCCGCCAGCATGACGGCAGTGTCGTCCGACGCCAGCAGGTCGATGATATCGACGTCGCCCTGCGAGAGCGCGGCCAGCAGCAGGATGCGGTTGGAGATGGACTTGGAGCCGGGCAGGCGCACGGTGCCTTGTACGTGGGTGACCGGTTGCAGGTCGATGTAGTCGTGGTTCATAGGTATTCCTTGTTTAGAGACGCGCCCTCGAATCCGTCATCCTCGCGGACGCGGGGATCCATGGAACACTCGAGCAGTGCCAGCTTCACCATCAGCCAACATCGTTCGAATGCCGTATGGATCCCCGCGTGCGCGAGGATGACGGAGCGGCGGCCGCAGACTATTTGCGGTCTATCTGGTTAATCCGCTTTATCCGCCAACTGCGGCGCTTCCGCCGTTTCAATCGCGGTAATCCATTGATGTCTTGCGCGCTGGGCATTGCCGTACACGTGTTCCAGGCCAGCGCCGTCGCCAGCGGCCAGCCGACCACGTAGCGCCGCCAGCTGCGCCATGTAGGCATCGAGCTCGGTCAACAGTGCGGCCTGGTTGGCCAGGCTGATGTCGCGCCACATTTCCGGCGACGAGCCGGCAATGCGGGTGAAGTCGCGGAAGCCGCTGGCCGCGTACTGGAACAGCAGGTCCGCATGGGGCTTGCGGGCGATATCGTCCACCAGCGCATACGCCAGCAGGTGCGGCAGATGGCTCACCGCCGCGAACACCTTGTCGTGCTCTTCCGGCGACAGGCGATGGATAATCGCCCCGCACGCGCGCCACGCGGCCGCCACTCGCTCGACGTCGGCCGCACTGTTCTCGGCCAGCGCCGTCAACACCACCTTCTTGCCGACATAGAGGTCGTCGATCGCCGCCTCGGGACCATTGGTTTCGCGCCCGGCGATGGGATGACCCGGTACGAACTGCGCTACCTTCCCTGCCAACGCACTACGCGCAGCGGCCACCACGTCCGACTTGGTGCTGCCGGCGTCGGTCACCACGGTGCCCGGTTGCAGGTGCGGGGCGATGGCCGCCAGGATCGCTTCGGTCTGCGCCACCGGCGCGGCCAGCAGCACCAGGTCGGCGCCAGCCAGCGCTTGCTGCACGTCGCCGCCGATCACGTCGATGATGCCCAGTTCGAGCGCGCGCTGCATCGATGCCTGCGAGCGGCCCATGCCCACCACCGTCTCGAACACACCGGCCTTTTTCAGCGAACGGGCAAACGAGCCGCCGATCAGGCCCACGCCAAAAATGACTGCCTTCTTCATCTTCAGCTTTCGGCCAGCGCCTTGGTCAGCGCCGCGATCAGCACCGCATTTTCCTGCGGCAGGCCGATCGAGATGCGCAGCCACTCGGGCAAACCGTAGTTGCCCACCGGGCGCACGATCACGCCCTGCTTGAGCAGCGACAGGTTGACGCGCGCGCCGGCGCCGGTGTCTTCGCCCACCTTGACCAGCACGAAGTTACCGTACGACGGCACGTACTCGAGCCCAAGCTGCTCGAACGCTTCGGTAAACTGGCGGTAGCCGGCGGCGTTGTTGGTCGCGCTCTTGGCCAAGAATTCCTTGTCATTGAGCGCAGCGATGGCGGCAGCCTGCGCCAGCGAGTTGACGTTGAACGGCTGGCGAATCCGGTTCATCAGGTCCGTCAGCGCCGGCTGGGCGATGGCAAAACCGACGCGTAACCCGGCCAGGCCATAGGCCTTGGAGAACGTGCGCGAGACCAGCAGGTTCGGGTATTTTTTCACCCAGTCGGCCGACTCGAACTGGTTTTCAGCAGCCAGGAATTCGTTGTACGCTTCATCGAGCACCACCACCACGCTGGCCGGCACTTTCTGCAGGAACGCCTCGATGTCGGCAGCCGGGATGAAAGTGCCGGTAGGGTTGTTCGGGTTGGCGATGAAGACCAGGCGCGTGTCTTCGGCAATCGCGGCGAGCATGGCGTCGAGGTCATGGCCGTGGGCCTTGGCCGGCACCACGATGTGACGTGCACCCACGCCCTGGGTGGCCAGCGCGTACACGGCAAACGAATACTGCGAATACACGACCGACTGGCCGCGCTCCACGAAGGCGTGGGCGGCTATTTCCAGGATGTCGTTGCTGCCGTTGCCCAGCGTGACCCAGTCGGCCGGCACGTTGTAGCGGGCGGACAACGCGGCTTTCAGGTCGAAGCCGTTGGCGTCCGGGTAGCGGCCCAATTCGGCTGCAGCAGCGCTCATGGCGGCCTTGGCCGATTCCGGCACGCCGAACGGATTTTCGTTGGAAGCCAGCTTGACGATGGCGTCTTCCTGCAAACCGAATTCACGCGCGACTTCAGCGATCGGTTTGCCGGCCTGGTAAGGAGCAATGGCGCGGACGTACTCCGGCCCGAAATTCTTGGTCATGGTGGTCTCTCTTTTTTATAAGTTCAAGTCAGGCTTACCGGGTATGAACCCAGGACTTTAAAGAAGGCAGCATTGCCCTGCAATTCTTCCAGCGCCTTGGCCACGGCGGGGTTTTCGATATGGCCTTCGACGTCCACGTAAAAATAGTATTCCCAGTTGCCGTTGCGGGCCGGGCGCGATTCGAAACGCGTCATCGACACGCCGTTCTGCGCCAGGGAACCGAGCAGGCGGTACACCGAGCCGGCCTTGTGCGGTGCGGCCAGCGCCATCGACGTGCGGTCGATGCCGGACGGGCCGGTGCGCAAGGTGCCGATCACGGCAAAGCGGGTGCGGTTGTGCGGGTCGTCCTGGATATTGGCTTTCACGGTACCCAGGCTGTAGCGTACGCCGGCGCGCTCGCCGGCAATCGCCGCCACCGAGTGGTCGTCGCGCGCCATGCGCGCAGCTTCCGCGTTGGACGAGACGGCGCGGCGCTCGATCTCCGGGTAATTGTTGTTCAGCCAGATCTGGCACTGCGCCAGCGCCTGGGCGTGGGCGCAGATTGCGGTCACGCCGTCCATGGTGCCGCTGCCGGTGAGCAGGCTGTGACGCACGGCGATGGCCACCTCGCCGCTGATGGTCAGCGGCGTATTGAGCAGCAGGTCGAGCGTGCGGCCGATGGCGCCCTCGGTGGAGTTCTCCACCGGCACCACGCCAAAGTCGGCGGTGCCGGCCTCGGTGGCGCGGAACACTTCGTCGATGGAAGCGCACGCCATCACATCGACCGCAGTGCCGAACTGCTGGTACACGGCCTGTTCGCTGTAGGTGCCGGCCGGTCCCAGGAAGGCGACGGTCACGCGTTTTTCCAGCGAACGGCAGGCGGACATGATTTCGCGGAAAATGGTCTGCATCTCGGCGTTGCCCATCGGGCCCGGGTTGCGGTCGGCCACGCCGCGCAGCACCTGCGCTTCGCGCTCGGGACGGAATACCGGGGCGTTGGTTTCGGCCTTGACGTGGCCCACTTCCTGCGCCACCTGGGCGCGGCGGTTGAGCAGGTCGAGGATTTGCGCGTCGATCGCATCGATCTGTTCGCGCAGGGGTTTGAGTTTGTCGTTCATGGCGGTTTCTTTATCAGCTAAACGCAAAGCCGTCATTCCCGCGCAGGCGGGAATCCATAGAACGCGTCTTCAGTGCGCTCAGTATGGATCCCCCCGTTCGCGAGGATGACGTTGGTAAAGGCAACGGTTATCGCCGCCCAGCGAATTCGTTTAAATAGTCTACCAGCGCCTGCACACCTTCTATCGGCATGGCGTTGTAGATCGATGCGCGCATGCCGCCGACGGACTTGTGACCCTTCAGCTGCAGCAGGCCGCGCGCCTTGGCGCCGGCCAGGAATTCGTCGTTCCGGCTTTCGTCCTTCAGGTAGAAGGGAATGTTCATGCGCGAGCGGCTGCCCGCATCCACGCGGGTCTGGTAAAAATCGTCGGCATCGAGCGCCGCGTACAGCAGTTTGGCCTTGGCGATGTTGCGCTCTTCCATGGCCGCCACGCCGCCGTTCTTTTTCAGCCACTGGAACACCAGCCCGGCGATGTAGATGCCGTAGGTGGGCGGCGTGTTGTACATCGAGTCGTTGTCGGCCACCAGCTTGAAATCGAACGCCGACGGACACGTTGGCAGCGCCTTGCCCAGCAGGTCGTCGCGCACGATGACGATGGTCAGTCCCGCCGGGCCGATGTTTTTCTGGGCGCCGGCAAAGATCACGCCGTATTTCGACACGTCGATGCGACGCGACAGGATGTGCGACGACATGTCGGCCACCAGCAGCACGTCCGGCTGCACTGCCGGCACACCGGCATCGACATCGAATTCGACACCGTCGATGGTCTCGTTGGTGCACATATGCAGGTAGGCCGCGCCGGGCGTGAGCTGCCAGGTGGACTGCGGCGGCACCGACGTCATCGACGAAGCGGCGATGTTGACGTTGGCGTACTTGGCGGCTTCCTTGATGGATTTGCCCGACCACGAACCGGTGTGGATGAAATCGATGGTTGCTGGCTGCGGCTTGTGGCCCACCAGGTTCAACGGAACCAGGGCGTTCTGGGACAAGCCCCCGCCCTGCATGAACAAGATCTTGTAATTGTCCGGTATTGCCAGCAGCTCGCGCAGGTCGCGCTCGGCCGCCTTGTAGATCGAAATAAACTCCGGTCCGCGGTGGCTCATCTCCATCACCGACATGCCGCTGCCATGCCAGTCCAGCATCTCGGCGGCGGCTTGCGCCAGCACTTCCTTGGGCAGGACGGCCGGGCCGGCGGAGAAGTTATAGATGTGAGTCACGTTGCGTTCCTTATTAAACAATGAATGCTAGTCCTGCAAAATGGTGAGCAGCCTGGCCATCATTGGCTGCATGCGCTGCGCCATCAGCTGCTGGCTCGAGGCCATGCTTTCGCTGGCCAGCTTGGGCATCACCGCCATCATTTTCTTGCCAACGGGGGTGGCGTAGAACGCTGCCAGTTGGTGTAATTCGTCTACAGTGAAATTGCGGGCATAGATCGGAATCGCCTGCGCCAGCAACTCGTCCACCAGCGCCGGGTCGCCCATCGATTCCATCATCATCTGGTTCAGTTGCGGCATCTTGGCGTCAATCTTGTCGAGCATCTGCTTGCGCTGGGCTTCGCTCAGGCGCTTGTCCTGGCTGGTGGCGGCTTCCATCATCGGCCGCATCGACTGCATGGCCGACTGCGACATCTGGCGCATCATCTCCTGCATCGACTGGCGATAGTTCATCGAGTCGAACAACTCGCGCGCGGCCTTGAGTGCGGCCGGGTCGAGCGCTGCCGGGGCAGCAGCAGCAGCAGCCACCGGAGCAGCAACTGGCGCCTGGGCCGCAGCTGCGCCGGACAGCGCCAGGGTGGTCGATGCGGCCAGGATTGCGACGATTTTCTTCATGTGATCCTCAAATAAAAACGGGGCCAGTCCTCGCCGCATCGCTGCGACAGACCTGGCCCCGCCGGCCCCGGAACGAGTCCAGGAAATAGGCTACGCCTTATTCGGCGGCTGTGTCATCCGGGTTGGCATCAGGATCGGCGGGAGCAGCGGCAGGGACAGCAGCAGCACCGTCCGGACCTGGTTCCAGCTCCACTTCGTCGATGTCGGTTTCCACCACGCGCTGCAGGCCGGACAGCTTGGTGCCGTCTTCGACCGCGATCAGGGTCACGCCTTGCGTGGCGCGGCCCATTTCGCGGATCTCCGCCACGCGGGTGCGAATGAGCACGCCGCCGGTGGTGATCAGCATGATCTCGTCGGTCGGCTCCACCAGGGTGGCGGCGACCACGCGGCCATTACGCTCGGACGTCTGGATCGCGATCATGCCCTTGGTGCCACGGCCATGACGCGTGTACTCGGTAATCGGCGTACGCTTGCCGTAGCCGTTCTCGGTGGCGGTAAGCACCGACTGCTGCTCGTTCTCGGCGACCAGCAGTGCGATCACGCGCTGGCCTTCGTCGAGATTCATGCCGCGCACACCGCGGGCGTTGCGACCCATCGGACGCACGTCGTTTTCGTCGAAGCGCACGGCCTTGCCGGAATCGGAGAACAGCATCACATCGTGTTCGCCATCGGTAAGCGCGGCGCCGATCAGGAAGTCGCCTTCGTCGAGGTCCACGGCAATGATGCCGGCCTTGCGCGGGTTGCTGAAGTCCTTCAGCGGCGTCTTCTTGACCGTACCCAGGCTGGTGGACATGAACACGTAGTGGTCTTCAGGGAAGGTGCGGTTCTCGCCGGACAGCGGCAGGATCACGGTGATCTTCTCGTTGTCGGCCAGCGGGAACATGTTGACGATTGGCTTGCCGCGCGAATTGCGCGAGCCTTGCGGCACTTCCCAGACCTTGAGCCAGTACATGCGGCCACGGTTGGAGAAGCACAGGATGTAATCGTGCGTGTTGGCGATGAACAGCTGGTCGATCCAGTCTTCCTCTTTGGTCGCCATGGCCTGCTTGCCGCGACCGCCGCGTTTTTGCGAACGGTACTCGGAAATCGGCTGCGCCTTCATGTAACCGGTGTGCGACAAGGTCACGACCATGTCCTGCGGCGTGATCAGGTCTTCGGTACCGAGGTCGGTGGCATTGAGTTCGATGTTGGAACGGCGCGGATCCTTGGCGCGGTCGCCGAACTCGTTGAGCACCGAGGTCATTTCGTCGGTAATGATGGTAGTCACGCGCGACGGCTTGGACAGGATGTCGAGCAGGTCGGCGATTTCGGCCATCACGTCCTTGTACTCGTTGACGATCTTGTCCTGCTCCAGGCCGGTGAGGCGCTGCAGGCGCATTTGCAGAATTTCCTGGGCCTGGTCGTCGGACAGGCGGTACATGCCGTCGGCCTGCATGCCGTAGTGCTTGGGCAGGTGCTCGGGACGGAAGGCATCGATGCCGCCGACGGTGTCGCCTTCGCCGGTACGGGCCAGCATTTCACGCACGATCGACGAATCCCACGAACGGTCCATCAGCGAGGCTTTCGCCACCGGCGGCGTAGGCGCGGCCTTGATCAGGGCGATGAAGTCGTCGATATTGGCCAGCGCAACGGCCAGGCCTTCGAGCACGTGGCCGCGTTCGCGCGCCTTGCGCAGTTCGAACACGGTGCGGCGCGTGACCACTTCGCGGCGGTGCGACAGGAAGCACTGCAGCATTTCCTTCAGGTTCAGCAGGCGCGGCTGGCCATCGACCAGCGCCACCATGTTCATGCCGAAGGTGTCTTGCAGTTGGGTTTGCTTGTACAGGTTGTTCAGCACCACTTCAGGTACTTCGCCACGCTTGAGCTCGATCACCACGCGCATGCCCGACTTGTCGGACTCGTCGCGGATGTCGGAAATGCCTTCGAGCTTTTTATCACGTACGTTTTCGGCGATGCGCTCGAGCAGCGACTTCTTGTTGACCTGGTATGGCAGCTCGTCGACGATGATGGCGGTGCGGCCGCCGTCCTTGCCGTATTCCTCGTAGTGGGTCTTGGCGCGCATCACCACGCGGCCACGGCCGGTGCGATAACCATCGCGCACGCCCGAGACGCCATAAATGGTGCCGCCGGTCGGGAAGTCGGGCGCCGGGATCAGTTCGATCAGCTCGTCGATCGAGCACTGCGGGTTTTGCAGCACGTGCATCGCGCCGGCAATCACTTCGTGCAGATTGTGCGGCGGAATATTGGTGGCCATACCCACCGCGATACCGGACGAACCGTTGATCAGCAGGTTGGGAATACGGGTAGGCAGCACCGTCGGCTCTTTTTCCTTGCCGTCGTAGTTGGGCTGGAAGTCGACGGTGTCCTTGTCAATATCGGCCAGCAGTTCGCTGGAGATCTTGTCGAGGCGGCACTCGGTGTAACGCATCGCCGCCGCGCCGTCGCCATCGACCGAGCCGAAGTTGCCCTGGCCATCGACCAGCATGTAGCGCAGCGAGAAGTCCTGCGCCATGCGCACCAGCGTGTCGTAAATCGAGGCGTCGCCGTGCGGGTGGTATTTACCCATGGTTTCGCCGACCACGCGCGCGCACTTGACGTACGGACGGTTCCACACGTTGTTCATTTCATGCATCGCGAACAGAACCCGGCGGTGCACCGGCTTCAAGCCGTCGCGCACGTCAGGCAACGCGCGGCCCACGATCACGCTCATGGCGTAATCGAGGTAGCTCTTGCGCATCTCTTCTTCGAGGGAAATAGGGATTGTTTCTTTTGCGAATTGATCCATTGGCGGGTCGACTGATCTTTGACTGTGGGGTTAACTCTTGAGCATTAAGCAATGTATGCCGCACTTGCTGCATGCTTGCCGACGCTGTTTTACCAGAGAGGCAAGCATTCGATTTTACCATGCCGACCGGGCTGCCAGCACAAATAGACCGCCAGCCCAGCGCCTATGCGGGATGGCGCACGATAGGCGCTTGTAACACGATGTAATATTCGTGACACATTACTCAATTATTATCCAGAATCACGTTGCGCCGAAACAACATATTGGTAGTGGGCAAAATGGTGCATAAGTGCACCTCTTTCGCGCACCACGATCTATTGTGGCAAAATGAATTAGAAGTCAATTGCTTGTTTCGCAATCGGGAGACGGGCGTGACGCCCCTGCGTGGTAAAATCCGGCCCACGTAATGCACGTCGCGCAGTTTTTCTGCGGATATCACCCCCGAAAGGAAAAAAAATATGAAGAAACTTATTTCGTTGTTGGCCATCTCGGCTGCCTTTGCAGGTTCGGCATTCGCGCAAACCGCGCCTACCGCGCCACCTTACGCTCCTGTGACCCAGGACATCAAGGCTGCCACCCCTAAAAGCGCCTACGTGCAAGATGCACGCGGTGTGATCGTGCGTGATCCGTTCGGTCTGTGCTGGCGCACCGGCTACTGGACGCCAGCCGATGCCGTGCCAGGTTGCGACCTGCCACTGTGCGTTGAGCCAGAGAAACTGGAAAATGGCAAATGCGTAGCACCGCCACCACCACCAGCTCCTGCTCCAGCACCAGTACAACCAGCTCCAGCACCAATGCCAGCACCAGTGCCAACCGCACAAAAAGTGAGCTTCGCAGCTGACGCGTTCTTCGACTTCGACAAATCGGTCCTGAAACCAGAAGGCAAGTCGAAACTGGACGAAGTGACCTCGAAACTGGGCGCCATCAACCTGGAAGTCATCATCGCTGTTGGTCATACCGACTCCGTTGGTTCGGACGAGTACAACCAGAAGCTGTCGGTACGCCGCGCTGAAGCCGTTAAAGCCTACATCATCTCCAAAGGCGTTGACGCAACCCGCGTATACACCGAAGGCAAAGGCGAGAAACAGCCAGTAGCCGACAACAAGACTGCCGAAGGCCGTGCGAAGAACCGTCGCGTGGAAATCGAAGTCGTTGGCACCAGCAAGTAATATTCGCTGAGCGTAGTACCCCGGTAAAAAAACCCTGCTTCGGCAGGGTTTTTTTTCGCCCGCACGGCAAAACCTGGGGTCGGACCCTGTACAGGGTCCGACCGCGTCGGATTGCGGGGTTGTCGGCTAGAATAGCGGCAACCCTTTTCATGAAAGCCGCACCATGAACGCCGATCCCTTAGAACTGCAAAAATTTTCCGACCTGGCTCACCGCTGGTGGGACCCCACCTCCGAATTCCGCCCGCTGCACGAACTGAACCCGCTGCGTCTGGAGTGGATCAACGCCCGCGTGCCGCTGGCCGGCAAGAAGGTGATCGACATCGGTTGCGGCGGCGGCATTCTCAGCGAATCGATGGCGCGCAAGGGCGCCGACGTCACCGGCATCGACCTCAGCGAAAAAGCGCTGAAGGTGGCCGACCTGCACAGCCTGGAGTCGGGCGTGCAGGTGCGCTACAAGCTGATCGCCGCCGAAGACATGGCCGCGCAGGAGCCGGGCCAGTACGACGTGGTCACCTGCATGGAAATGCTCGAACACGTACCCGATCCGGGTGCCATCGTGCGCGCCGCCGCCACCCTGGTCAAACCGGGGGGCCACGTGTTCTTTTCCACCATCAACCGCAATCCGAAGTCCTACCTGTTCGCCATCATCGGCGCCGAGTACGTGCTGCGCTTGCTGCCCAAGGGTACCCACGACTACGCCAAGTTCATCACGCCGTCGGAACTGGCGCAGTACGTCCGCAGCGCCGGGCTCGAAACGCGCGCCATGAAAGGGCTGACCTATAACCCGCTCACCAAGATCTATTCGCTCAATGACGACACCAGCGTCAATTACATGATCGCCACCACCCGCCCACTCGACTGACCTCAATGACCACTGCCCTAGCTGCCCTGGCTGCGCCGCGCGCCATCCTGTTCGACCTCGACGGCACACTGGCCGACACTGCGCCCGACCTGGCCGCCGCCGTCAACCTGCTGCGCACCACGCGCGGCCTGGCGCCGTCCGATTACCAGTTGCTGCGCCCTACCGCCTCGGCCGGCGCGCGCGGCATGATCGGCGTGGCCTTTGGCCTGACGCCCGAGGACGACGGCTACCTGGCGTTGCGCGACGGCTTCTTCGACAACTATGCAGCCAACATCGCCGACCGCAGCACGCTGTTCGACGGCGTGCCGGAACTGCTGGCCGGTATCGAAGCGGCCGGCGTGCAATGGGGCGTGGTCACCAACAAGCCCAAGCGTTTTACCGACCCGCTGCTGCCGCTGATCGGCCTCGATCACGCGGCCTGCTCGATCTCCGGCGACACCACGGCGCACGCCAAGCCGCACCCGGCGCCGCTGTTCGAGGCGGCCGCGCGCCTGGGCCTCGACCCGCGCGACTGCTGGTACGTGGGCGACGACCTGCGCGACATCCAGGCCGGCAAGGCCGCCGGCATGCCCACCATTGCCGCCGGCTGGGGCTATTGCGGCCCGCACAAGCCGCTGGACTGGCAGGCCGACCGGGTGCTGAACGACCCGCTCGCGCTGCTGGCGTTGATGCAGGAATCGTTGTAGAAGTTGCGTATTTTTTCAGCAGTGTCGAAAAACTGTTGATTTGCATGGAAAGCAGGGGTAGCCTGCGTCTTGCTGCGTAGAATTACTGATTGGTAATCTAATAACTAGAAAGCAGCGAGACCTTTTAACCTACATTCCAACATCATGACTCTTACCGAGCTGGCTGCCCCAACCCTGCGGCCTCAAGCGGAGCAAATCGCCGATTACACGGCATACCTGCCCGAGCGCCATACCGCCCCGCAAAGCTGGTACGCCAGCGTGGCGGACGCCAGGCTGCACTGGTATGACCTGATCGCCGGCTTCCCCGAGCGTCTCGACATTCACGACCCGATCGGCCGCTACCAGCGCCGCATGCAGTTCGAGCTCGAAGCGATGGCATCGCGCCACCACCTGTTCTTCGCCCTCACTCGGCCGCAGGTGCGCTTCGATCCTGCAGCGGCCATCCAGTGGGGTTTCTTTTCGCTCAAGCTGACCTTGCCGCTGCTGGTGGGCCAGGCAAAAAAGCGCGACAGCATCACCTTCGAGCTCACCGTGCCGTTTGCCGCCACGCTGAAAAAGCCGACCGTCAAACTGACCGCCAATTTCGTCACGCTCAACTGGGGCGGACTGGTGGAGGCCTACTCGGTCCACGATATCCTGCAAGCGCACGCGCCGGACAAGGTGCCGTGCGAGGTGGTGTACGTGGGTCAGACCCATGATCCGGAAGCGCAACTGGCGCGCGCGCAACTGCCGGCGCTGCAAAAGCTGCACGCCAAACACAAGGAAGACTTCGACACCCTGCTGCTGGTGCAGCAGTTCGACGTCAAGGTCAACTGCGCCAGCGGCGACCCGGCCGAACTGCCCCACAACGCCCATCCGCGCGCCGCCGCCGTACTGCAAGGCGAGCGCATGGACTTGCTGGAAGCGGCGCTGATCCGTCATTTCGAAGGCACCGCCGCCGAGACGCGCAGGCCGGCCGAACGCCAGGCGCGGCGCGAGCGGGTCACCGCTGTGCAGCAAGCCAACAACCTGGTGCAATTCACGCTCGACCTGGAGTGGCCGGAAATGGGCGCGTATGACACCATCGGCTCGGCGCTGGCAGCTGCGGCGCCGCGCCACCTGCTCAGTTGCTTTGTCGCCGACGACGACGTGGTGGTGTCGCGCATGACGCCACCGGCGCCTGCCGGCGGCGCAAAAGTGAAGCGCCAAGTGTGACATTTTGGAGATTGCTGGATAGAAATAAGTCACGGTAAGGTCTATACTGGCCAATTGAGCTGACAGACTGGAGCATCCACATGACGAGCGATTTACCCGACCAGGTCGCCGGCGAGGACGATCAAGAGCCTTCGCTGGAAGAACTGGGCCTGGTAACGCCGCCGGAGGATGCACCCGAACCGTTCAACGATCTGCTGACGGCACCCGAGGCTTTCGACGACCTGCTGCCGCTGCTGCCCCAGCGCAGCAGCGCGCCGCAAACCTGGCGCGTGACCGTCTCCGACGCCAAGTACCACTGGTACGACCTGTTTGCCGGTTTTCCCGAACGGCCCGACATTCGCGACCCGGTTGGCCGCCAGCTGCGCCGTATGCAGTTCGATCTCGAGGCGACCATGGAAAAGCGGCTGATCTATTTCGTCATCAACCGCCCCATCGTGCGCTTCGATCCAACGCGCACCGTGAGCTGGGCGTTTTTCTCGCTCAAGCTCACCGTGCCGATCCTGGTCGGCAGCGAAGGCAAGCGCGCCACCGTGCAAATGGACCTGGAAGTGCCGTTTGCCGCCACCCTCAAGAAGCCGGTCGTGAGCATGACCGACCGCTTCATTACGCTCAACTGGGGCGGCCTGGTGGAGGCCTTCTCGATTCACGAAGTGCTGCAGCGTTACGACCATAGCCTGAAAATTCCCAGCAAGGTGCAGTACGTGGGACAAACCAAGGATCCGGCCGGGCGCCTGGTGCGCGCGCGGCTGTCGGCCGTGCAACGCATCCACCACAACAACAGCGAAGACAACGACCTGCTGCTGCTGGTGCAGCGCATGCAGGTGGAAGTGCTGTGCGACGACGGCGACCCGGGCGACCAGCCGGTAAACCAGAACGCGGTGGCGGCCGACATGCTGCTCAAGGACCGGGTGGACGCCATCGAATGCGCGCTGATCCGGTATTTCGAGGGACCGATCATGCAGGGACGCACCAGCCGCGAGGTGGACGTGCGGCGCGAACGGCTGCGCGAGATCGAGGCCAGCAACCACCTCGAGAGCGTACGCATCGATTTGCGCATCGCCGACGACAACCCGTACAACGATTTGTATTCGGTGGCCGCGCCCGCCTCGCGCGCGCATATCTTCGATTGCACTTTCAATGATGGCGCGGTGATGACCACCCCGGTGCCGCAAGCCGTGCCCGGCAAGGCACGCGCCTGACGAACCCGCCGGCGCAAACATGCATACCGGGGCGCCGGCAGCCCGTCGTGCAGCCTCCCGGCAACCCCGTGTATAAGCCTGAGTGGATTTCAGGCTCGCAGCGGCGGAAAGGGTTGGACTGTGGTTGGCTGGATAAGTTCCACAGGCCTGGAATTCAGGGGAGCGGTGGCTTGATATTGACCAAAGATATTTTCGCGGATGCTGTCACAAACCGCGGCGGTTAGCCGTCTATGATCCAAGCCCACTCGTTCGCGACAACCATGACCGACGCCAACACCTTCAACACCCTGCGCCCGCGCCTGTTCGCCATCGCCTACCGCATGCTGGGCATACGCGCCGATGCCGAAGACGTGGTGCAGGACGCCTGGCTGCGCTGGCACGGCAGCGACCAAGCCGCCATCCAGTCACCCGAAGCCTGGCTGGTCACCACCACCACCCGGCTGGCGATCGACTACCTGCGCGGTCGCCAGGCCGAGCGCGCCACCTACATCGGCTGGTGGCTGCCCGAACCCATTGTCGAGCTCGATGAACGCACGCCCGAGACCAGCGCCGAGATGGCCAGCGACGTCTCGATGGCCTTTCTGTGGGTGCTCGAGCGCCTGTCGCCCGAAGAGCGCGCCGCCTTCCTGATGCGCCAGGTGTTCGACCACGACTACGCCGACATCGCCGCCATGCTGGGCAAGACCGAAGCGGCGTGCCGGCAGATGGTGCACCGCGCCCAGGACCGCGTGCGCCAGCAACAGCCGCGCTTTGACGTTCCGAAACACACTCATCATGCCCTGCTCGGCCGCTTCATGGCGGCTGCCAAGGCCGGCGACCGCGACGCCATGAAAGCCATGATGGCCGACGACGTGCAACTGGTGTCCGACGGCGGCGGCAAGATTCGTTCCTTCATGCGCATCCTGCACGGCGCCGGCCGGGTGGCGGGCGTGTTCTGGTCGGTCGAGCACCAGCACCCGCTGCGGGTGGACTACCGCCAGGCGCGCGTGAATGGCGAGCCGGGCTTGCTGCGCTACGTGGCAGGCCAGCTGGAATCGGCGCAATCGTTCGTGATCGAGGACGGCAAGATCGCGGCGGTGCTGGTGGTGCGCAACCCCGACAAGCTTGCCAGCGTGCCCCACGCCATTTTTTAGAAGGCTGTCACAAGCGCGGTGGCTGCCGCGTCTAAGGAGCATGAGGCGCGCAATGGTGCGCCCTCCACTGCTTCGAAAGGGAACATCATGACCCAAGCCGCCCGCATCAACGATTTTTACCACGCCGCCCCCGCCAGCCTGCAGGCGATGATCGCGCTATCCACCAGCGTCAAGAAAAGTTCGCTGGGCATCCGCCTGGTGGAACTGGTCAACCTGCGCATCTCGCAAATCAACGGCTGCGGCGTGTGCATCGACATGCACTGGCGCGACCTGATCAAACAAGGCATGGACCCGCGCCACGTGAATGCGATTGGCGGCTGGCGCGAAGCCCCGCCATCATTCTTCAGCGCCAGCGAACGCGCCGCCCTCAACTGGGCCGAAGCCGCCAACGCCCTGCCCCACCAGCAGCCAGGCGATGACGACTTCGCACAGCTTAAAGCCCACTTCGACGACAACCAGATCATCGAACTGAGCTATGGCATCGCCGTGATACGCGGTTGGAACGTGATCAACGCCAGCTTGCATAACCAGATTCCCGAAGTACCGGCGCCGGGATTTTGACGGGCGTAATGACAACATATCTATAAAACTATTTATACTTATTTTAAAGACAATGCTAATATTACAATACCGCAGTGCATCATTTGCGGCACGCCAAGTACTTCCACCATAGTCTTTCAATGAGAGGTAGTCCGATGAATGTGAAACGTCTCCTGAGCCAGGTCGCCATTTCCGCAGCACTGCTGTGGACCGGGGCGGCAAACGCAGCGCTGTATCAATTCACTGTCACGGGGGACTACAGTGCCCAGTGGACCCTCGACTCGAATGTGACGCCGGACGTGTCGCAAGACGGCGTGGGTTTCCTGGTGTATGACGTGGAAGGATTCCCTGACGCGTTCTTCTCGATTGCCGATATCACCTTCTTCTCGGCGGCATCGGGCGGAGGACTGGTGATCGAAGACTTCTACCTGGGTAACCCGTTGCTGGTCACCGACGGTCCGCAACTGTATTCCGGGTCGGAAGACAGCCCCGTGTTCAAGCTGGGCACGTTCGCCCTGACCGAATACGAAGGCACGGGCGCTTACACGCTCAACGTCACCAACCTGAGCGCGGTGCCAGAGCCGCAGACGTACGCGGCCATGCTGGCGGGGCTGGGGTTGATGGGGATGGTGTTGCGCCGTCGGCGTCGGGGTTGATGGTTTAATCGGAGGGTGGTATTTGAAGCCGCGCTCTTTGGAGCGCGGCTTTTTTTCGTCCAAAAACATCGGCAGTGAGCTATCCGTGCGATGACATGCCATCCTTGGCGAGCAGTTCTCCGGCCATCTCCATTGCCTGCTCGCGTGTAGCCGCAAGCAGTAGAGGGTAGCCCCAGAACTTGGCAAAAACTATCGCAAACGCCTTGAAACCAAGACGTTTTGCCGCGTTGGGTTCAATCATGATCGCTGCCAGAACCAGCTTTCGCAATTGAACCTTGTGCTTTTTCATCCAGAGCGCGCTGCGTTTCTTTTCTTCCGGCGAGTGCTCGTGGTCTTCAGCAGGTACGGTATCGGTCAGGAGCACGAAGGGCTCTCCCCGCTGCAAATTGGCCTCGAACTCGTCGAAGTCCTTTTGGTGATCATGTCCTGGTTCTTGGGTAAAATTCATCCAGACCAAGGGGAAGTTGGAACTATTGATGGACATGGTTGTTGCCTTTGCTTTTGATGCGGCGCCAGGTGGCCGCAATGGAGAACACGCCGGGTAACGTGATGAAGAATACTGCCGAGAAGGCAATGTGCCAGCCGTCGCGCAAGCCGTCGGCGATCCCCCCGAGGGTATTGAGAACAACCATCAAACTGCCGAGGATTAGCACACCCCACTGAGCACTACGGGTTCCTATCAGTGCCAGCAGCACGGTGACGATCCAGCAACCGTAGAACGCGGAAAACATCCACAATATGTCGGGCTCGAACGTAATCGCCGGTGTCGCGCCATGCGCCCTCACAAAGTCGTTTACATAGAAGAACAATTGAAAGGTTACAAACAGCACGGCGCCGGCCGTTGTCGTCAACCAGAACAAGGCGACCTTGTTTGCGTTGGGCATGGCCAGGTCTTGGGCGGGGCTGATGGGGGACTGAAGGGGCATAGGAACTTTCTCGATAATCAATAGATGTTGGGGGCAAATCAATACCGGTAGTTCAGCGTCACCATCACGTTGCGTGGTGCGCCATAAGTGACGGTGTCGAAATCGCCCTTCTGGAGCGCGTACTTCTTGTCGAACAAATTGTTGAGGTTGACGGCCAGGCTGGTCTTCTGCGTGAACGCGTATTGCGCCATCAGTGATCCCAGCGCATAGGAATTTTGTTCCCCACCCAAGGAACTGGTGCCAGTGTTGGGCGCCTGGTAAAAGCGGCTTTGCCATTTGACGCCGCCACCGAGCGACAACTTGCTCCACCCGCCGAGCAACCGCCAGGTGGTGAAAAGCTGGGCCGTGGTGCGCGGTAGCTGCGAATTCAAGCGGACCCCAGCGCCGTCTTGCGCGGTGAAGTGGGCAATACCGGCGTAGATGTTCCAGTCACGCGCCAGCTCGCCCTGCAAGTCCAGTTCGATCCCGCGCGACTTCGTCCCATCGGCGCCTTGATAGGCCTGGGCGCCGGCTGGCGTAAAGGTTCCGGCAACCATCTGTGCCGCGTTGTCCAGTTGGGTCCTGAACCAGGCCACCGAGGCATTCAGGCGCCCGTCCAGGTACGCGCCTTTGACGCCGATTTCTCCGGTTTTTCCGTTTGACGGCGTGAGCACGTTGCCCTTGCTGTCCCGATAGTCGGTTTGCGGATTGAAGATGCCCGTGTAGCTGGCGTAGGCCGAAGAGGTCTTGTCGATGTCGTAGACCAACCCGGCATACGGTGTGAATTTCCCGTTCTTCTTGTAGTGCAAAGACGTGCCGCCGGCGGCGTCGTCGATTTCGACATTGCTGAAGCGGCCGCCGACGATGAGTTTCAGAGGGGCGGCCAGCGAAAACCGGGCTGCGCTGTATACACCGCTCTGCTTGATTCGGGTGCGGGTCGGTACCCAAGCCATGGCATCGAAGTCGGGGCGGGGATAGGCCGGGCTCAGGTCATAGACATTGACCGGGGTAAAGCCAAGAGAGAACGGCGCGGCATCCTGGCTGGCCGTGCGGCGCGAACTCGTCGCCCCCACCACCAGGTCGTGTCGGCGCCCCAGCAGTTCGATCGGGCCGCTCGCCATCACGTCGACGCTGTTTTGACGGCTGCGACCGTCGAACGCCAGTGCTACCGGATAGGCCCCGTTGGGAAAAGTGCCCAATCCCGTGGTGCGATCGGGGCGGCCGATCAGGCCTAGCAGTTCGGCACCGTATTGCGTGCGGTACTGGTTGGCGATGCCCCGCAGGTTCCAGCCGTTGTCGAAGCGGTGCTCGATCCCGGCAAATGCCGTCTTGAGGGTGTTGTCCCAATGGCTCCAGTCCTGCGCGTAGTTCGCGGAGCGGGCATACTGCGCCTGCGTGCCGTCGCTGAACCATAAAGGCATACCGCCCCAGGTGGACCCCTTCGGCGTGATGTCCTGGTAATCATAGCCCAGGCTCACCGTCGTGTCCGGTGTCAGATCCCCCTCGACGATGCCGTAGAACGCCTTCCTCTTCGGCTTGTAGCCGTCGATGTACGAGTGTCCGTCCTGGTACGTTCCCACCATGCGTGCGCGGATGCTGCCGTCCTCGCTCAACGGCGTCGAGATGTCGCCCATGCCCCGGTAGGTGTCCCAGCTCCCCTCGCCAAGCGAGACGGCTGCCGAGAATTCACGGGTAGGCCGTTTGCGCACCAGGTTGATGGCGGCCGAGGGATTGCCGGTGCCGGTGAGCAATCCGGACCCGCCGCGCACGACCTCGACACGATCGTAGAACGCCGTATCGATAGAACCGATGCCGCTTCCATTGATGATGTTGCCGACCTCGGTGGGTATGCCGTCGTACTGTACGTTGTTGATCAAGAAACCGCGCGAATAGAAACTCGTCCGGTCGCTGTCGGATTGGTACGACGAGACGCCCGTGGTGTTCTCCAACACGCCCTGCACGAAATTCAGTTGCTGGTCGTCCATGCGCTGGTGCGTGATCACCGTCACCGACTGTGGTGTTTCCCGCAGCGACAGCGGCAGGTGCGTCGCCGCCGCCGTCTGGCCCGTGGTGTAGGAGCCGGTACCTTCGGTGGTCGCCGGCTCCATACGGCCCATTACCGTGATGGCAGGCAAGGCGACCTCCTCTTGAGATGTCTCCGCTGCCCTGGTTTGTATCTGCGCTGACTCGGCGGCGAATGCGCCCTGCCCGGCAAGGAGAACCGCTGCCGCAACTGCCGAGCCCAGCACGGTGCGGGGCGGGCTCCAGGTGGCGCCCTTGGACGCCCCGTCCAGATGAGGATGGAAGGCGGCCTCTGCGCGCGCATCGATTGACCAACGGAACTTCCCAGCAGCCGTGATGATAGACATAAATAAGACTCATTTTCATTTAGATGTCTTATTTAACGATGCGGAGAAGCTGAGGAAATAGTGAAATCAGGACAGATTGTTATTCATTCAGGCCAACCGCGCTCAGTTCAAGCAATCTGGCCGTATTGAGTAATGCTTTGGCCTGATGTTACAACGCGGCCGGTTGCCAACGTGGACCGGCTGCGCCAGACCGGCGTGCCTGATAGGACAGAGGGCGGGAGACCGCTGTCGGCGGTCTCGGGGCAAGACCGCCTGCCACAGTCAGATTGAGATGCCGTCGGGGAGCAGGATGCCGGGCACGGGAGCAAGCTCCGCGCCGCTCGTGCGATCCGAGAGGTAGCGTGCCGGGGGCTTGCCCACCGCCTTGCGGAACATGGTGACGAACCCACTGGCGTTTTCATACCCCAGTTCCAACGCCACCGTTTGGACGCTGTCACCCTTGGTCAAACGTTGAAGCGCAAGAATCACATGCAGTTGCCGACGCCAGCGCCCGAAGCTCATGCCGATTTCGTGCAACAGCAGACGGCTCATGCTTCGCTCGCTCATGCCGATGCGGGTCGCCCAATCGGCCTTCGAGGTTTTGTCCGTTGGGTCGGCCAGCATCATTTCTGCGAGGCGGCGCAATCGGGGGTCGCGCGGCATGGGCAGATGCAGGTCTTCCACCGGCGCCGCCACCAATTCATCGAGCAAAGTCGCAAGCAGCCGCTCCTCCCGCCCTCCCAGCGTGTATAACTCGGGAACACCGGCCGCCTTCAGCAGCAACTCGCGCAGCAATGGCGATACCGAAATAGTGCAACAGTTTTTGGGAAGGTCCGGTGCGGCGTCAGGCTCGACAAACAGGCAATAGCATTCCGTTTCACCCGCCCCGCGTGACGAGTGGACCACCTCTCCAGGTATCCATATCGCGCACTGCGGCGGCACGATCCAGACGCCGTCTTCGATTTCGCAGGTGAGGATGCCGCGCGCGGAGTAAATCAGTTGCGCCTTGCGGTGCCGATGCCTCGCATGTTCCCAGTCCTTTGCTACCGATGTTGCGCTCAAGGCCACAACGGGGCGCGAGACGCTGTCGATGTGCCCAGATACAGAGAGATCGGTGACAGCAATGCTCGACATGATGTGCAGAACCTCGGATGAAAGATAAGGCATTGGCCTGTTTGAAAAATATTATGACCAAATTTCTTGATGCCGTCCAGCCATGTACCAGGCAGGAGGTAGTGGTTAGGGAGCACTGTCGATCGAACGGCGGAGTTGCCGGTAGCGGCATGTTGCTACTCGAGCGGCTAGGCAGATCGGCGATAAGGAGGGGGATGATTGCGCGACGGTATGGCAGCCGGCAGTTGGGCCGCAAGTCATCGGTCGAGCGCGAGCGGAGTTGCTCTCCAAAAGAAAAGGCCCGCTTGTTGGCGGGCCTTTTCTTTTACCGAGTCTTCAAGTACCTGAAAACGATGATGTCATTATGTTGTCATTCCGATGCCCTAACTGCCCAGAAAACCCCATTCACTGACCACCTAATTTTCATAACTCCTTGAATTAAAGTGTTTTTTGGTGGAGACGGCGTCAATTGAACTCATCTTACAGATTCCTTTAGAATCAATAAGTTAAGCCAATTTTCCGGGTGCGTATTTTTCAAGTTACCCTGAAAAGTACCCCGGCGATGCGGAAGTGATTGTTAGCATTCAAAACGCCACCGTTTAGCATTGCATGCACACCACGGTTTAGCATTCAGAGTCCACCGGCGATTTGCACACAGAATTAATACTGGACTCTGGCTTTATTTTTTTAAGGTGCTGAATTTCTGTTGCGACCGGCCGCTTCCGCCCCAAAGCGGACATCCCCAACAAAAGGCAGTGATCTTATGAAACCCATGTCAACCTTTCTTCGATGACTAGCCATTTGCCGCCGCGCTTTTCTAGCTGGTATACGTGGCCCGATCCATTTTCCGCGCCACGAATATATCTGCCTGTAATAACCATACTTGTATCGGTTTTCCAAGTCACGCCTTCTACCCACAGCGCTAACCCAGGGCTATTCGAACCCTTCACAACAACACCGTACCCTCCGTTGTAATCACAGTCGGACCCCTTTCGTACTTTATGACGCCCATCGTTAAGACGTTGGATCAATTCCTGCGGCGGGTCCGATCTGGTTTCTGCGGCAGTATCAATAAATTCAACACAGAAGGTATCGACACCATCTGCAAGTGCAAACTCACTACTTGTCAGCTGATAACGAACAACCGCTTCCCTGGCAGCGAGCAAGTCCTCGGGCGTACCAGCTTTTCCAGCAATCAGCAAAAGCGGTGGAAGTGCAAGTAAAAGCGCAAGTGTAATTACAAAGTAGCTGCGCAGCGTTAAAGTCGAAAACATACGCCCCTGTCTGGAAAAGTGAGCTAGCGTCCGCTCCTGGCCGGTCTGCGCCGTTCATTGAGCATCATCTCATCGCAGCTTGGAGCCATCCGGATTGACGGCTTCTTCATCGCGACGAGTAGGGTAATAGACTTTCTTGTGCTCGTTTTCGTAGAAGATAATTCCGTGAATTCCCACCGCTTGACTCTTGGGTACTCGACGTTGCCATATGGCTGTGAAGATAGCGTCCAGAACCTCAGCAGACTGCTGCTCGTATACTTCATCTATAAATGCCACGTCCGTACCTGCGGAGAAAATGAGAGCGAACTCTTCATCGGTTGCAGCGAAGATATCGTAAACCGAATTGTCCGCACCATCAAAAATCTGAATATTTTTCATTTTCGTCTTAACTCATCGCTATCTTTGACCGGCTGCTTTTGGCCGTTAACGGCTAGTCCTCAAGCAGCCAGTTTTTTGGACGCACGAAGCCAATAAGGTCCGCCGACATCTGTTCAAAAAAGTGGCGGAACACCTCTGCATTTTCGACCTGCTGGCGCTTTTCCACGTAGCTGAAAGGCGGCACGGAAACCAAGTGGTAGTCAGCAGTTTCTGCCCGTGCCATAGTCAAAAATGTTCCGTCTGCATCGCTTGCGATGCACCATTTCAATTGAGTGCACGCACCGAGAAGCAGTCCGAACGCAAAACCTAAGCCCGATATCGCCACGTCATCTGTCGCGCGGCCAAATTCTTTGTCCTGACGCCACCGAGTTCTCAGAAAATCCACATAGATTGGAGTAACTGGAAAAGCGTTGGCTACGTCAACGTGAGGGGTATATCGAGCATTCAGCGCGAGTAAACTCGGCAGGTTCTCGGTCCGCAAACGGTCGAACTCTCCTGCATCGAGCTGGCGGTCAATCGTGAATCTGTACGCATCTGAATTCATCGGTAAGTAACTCAGTTCAATTAATAAAGACGTCTGCTCTTGGCCGAACGCGGCCCTCGCCTCTGCTACCGTAGTCTGATGAAGCCGACTGGAGTGCCCAGTATGACTGCGCCCGAGCCGGGCCCGGTAGTATCGTTTACATACTCCGAGCTTGAACCAGTAGCATAGTCTCTTCCCAGTCTAGCTCGGACTGCTGAGATGTAGATGGTAGGACTATCGAAGCCGCCATCCGCGCTCTCGACCAAAATCTCATCTTGGTCCTCATACTTGGAAAGGAGCTTGAGTAGCTCGATTTTCTTCAAGATGCTCTCTCAAATTTTAACGGCAGCTTTTGGCCGAAAGCGGAAGCTTTTGGTCGCTTGTTGCCATTGTTGACGCTTACCACCCCATTACGGGTATTTGGCTAAATATCACTGTCGAAGCCAAAAGCACGCGCAAGCTTATGCCTATTGAAGTAAAAATAAAATAGAAAGATTGCGATTGTCGGTAATGCAATAAAAAGCAGCGCATCCTCGCGCCTTATTTCAAATTTCCATTTAGCAATTGCGGCAAGAACCGTCCCCCAAAAAAAGGATGCACTCAGCGAACTCGATATAAGCACTACCCATTTTCTGATCCGCTCGAAGTATCGTCGCCTTGGTGACTGAGGTTCGAATTTTTCCAATTTAACTCCGATGCTCTAGGCAACCAATTGTTAATTTCAACGTCTGCTCCTGGCCGTTCTCGGCCGGTCGCGCCAGCATAGCATGCTGTCGTTGCGATAAATCATGGTCTGCCCCGACACGCCGTTGTTTCCCTTAAGCCGACCTTCCACGCATGTTCTCAAACTCACGAACATAGTGCTCGGTAGGAAGAGCAGTCCCTGCTTCTTTAATCTCCCCAGTCAACTTGCTCACCATAAGTGGGGCATTTCCACCTAACGCATATATGTAGTTACCAGTGGCTACGAAATCCGCCGAGTTATAGAAAAAAGCGAAAGTCGCTGATGTCTCCAATGAAGAAGGCAGCAAGACTAGCTTCTCCCCCCATTGTTGTGCTAACTGAAGCAAATACTGCTGGGCAAGCCCACGACACTCTACATCGCTAAGCATTTGGTCTCCTCGGTAACGACTGCTCCTGGCCGGAATGAGCCGCTCAATTTATGCTCTGTCGTACTCCGCCAGAGCCGCGTTAATTTGGGGCCGAGTGAAGCGTTCTTCCGGTGATGGCGAGCGTATCTCATCGGGGTAGAACTCACCTGCATCGAAAGCCAAAAATACCGCGAATAGTAAGTCCGGAATCTCCACATGTTGTGAAGCGAATCCGAATAATACGTTTACCAGGTTATCACCGGCCTCAAAGTCTACACGGCCAGCAGCATACTGCCTAGCTAGCTCAAGAGCACACCCATCTAGTCGTTCACCCATCGGCAGCTTTGATGCTGCGCAATAAAGAGCGATATCATCGAGTGTGAGCATTCTTTTTGCCGCCTCTTGAACTAATTCCTGAAATTCCATATTTTCCAAAGTCAAAGGCAGATAGATAAGCGGCAGCTCTTGGCCGGTTTGTGCCGTACATTGAGCATCATCTCATCGCAACTTGGAGCCATCCGGATTGACGGCTTCCTCATCGCGACGAGTAGGGTAATAGACTTTCTTGTGCTCGTTTTCGTAAAAGAGAATTCCCTGAATTCCCGCCACTTGACTCTTGGGTACTCGACGTTGCCATATGGCTGTGAAGATAGCGTCCAGAACCTCAGCAGACTGCTGCTCGTATATTTCATCTATAAACGCCACGTCCGTACCCGGGGAGAAAATGAGAGCGAACTCTTCATCGGTTGCAGCGAAGATGTCGTAAACCGAATTGTCCGCACCATCAAAAATCTGAATATTTTTCATTTTCGTCTTAACTCATCGCTATCTTTGACCGGCTGCTTTTGGCCGGTTGTAGCCGTAGGGCGAACGGCTGCTTGTGGCCGGTACCGGCCCATGGCGTTCAGGATAGCAGCTTGCCCTCCTGCAAAGCTCACAAATTGTTACCCTGGGCCGGAGCCGCCCCAAAGCGGAAGTTCGCTTTATCACCCTATGTGCGA
>NZ_LROM01000091.1 GCF_001758785.1 Duganella phyllosphaerae | reverse complement strand
GCCGTAGCGGCCGCGCAAGCGGCAGCAGCCGGCGGTGGCGCGGTCGCCATCGTCGATGACAACCCGCTGGCCGGCGGCCAGATCTGGCGCGGCGGACCGCAGCACCAGGGCGACAGCCGGGCCCCAACCCTGTGGGCCGCCTTGCAGGCGGCGACCAATGTCAGCTTCCTGGCGCAAACGCGGGTATTGTATTCACCGGCGCCGGGCCAGTTGCAGGTGCAGACGGCTGATACTGCGGACACCCTGCACTTCAACCACCTGGTCATCGCCACCGGCGCGCGCGAGCGGCTGCTGCCATTCCCCGGCTGGACCCTGCCCGGCGTGACCGGCGCCGGCGGCCTGCAGGCGCTGGTCAAGGGCGGCTACCCGGTCGCGGGCAAACGGGTGGTGGTGGCCGGCAGCGGCCCGCTGCTGCTGGCGGTGGCGGCCACGCTCAGGGAACGCGGCGCCGAGATCGTCGCCATCGTCGAGCAGGCGCCCTTGCCGGCACTGGCGCGGTTTGCCGCCGGCCTGGTGGCCACACCATCGAAGGCCATGCAGGCGCTGCGCCTGTTGGCGCAATTGCGGGGCATTGCGTACCTGCGCCACAGCCACGTGGTGGCGGCCCATGGCAATGGCGTGCTCGACTCCGTGACGGTACAGCGCGGTGGCCGGCAGCAGACGTTTGACTGCGACTACCTGGCCTGCGGCTACGGCCTGCTGCCCAACCTGGAACTGGCGCAGGCGCTCGGCTGCGCCACCGGGGCGGCAAACGGCCAGACCGTGGTGCAGACCGGCAGCTGGCAGCAAACCAGTATTCCCGGCGTGTACTGCGCCGGCGAGGGCACGGGGATTGGCGGCGTGGACCTGGCGCTGGTGGAAGGCCGCATCGCCGGCCTGGCTGCCAGCGGCCAGACCCAGCATATGCAGGCGGCGCTCGACGAGCGCGCACGCTGGAAAAAATTCGCCGCCCGCCTGGCGCGCGCCTTTGCGCTGCGCCCGGAACTGGCCACGCTTGCCGCCGACGACACCATCGTCTGCCGCTGCGAGGACGTGGTGCACGCGGAGTTGCGCGGGCACGCCAGCTGGCGCAGCGCCAAGCTGCAGACCCGCTGCGGCATGGGGCCATGCCAGGGCCGCATCTGCGGCGGCGCCACCGAGGTGCTGTATGGCTGGCGACCGGACGCGGTGCGCATGCCGATCGCGCCGGCGCGCATCGATACCCTGATCGCTACTGCCGACGTTTGAACTGGTAGTACAGCGCCAGCGCGCCGGCGCCGGCCGCGCTGACCACGATGGCAGCGCCGGCGAACAGCGCCGCCGGGTTGCGCATGCCCAGCAGGTCGGCCGCGAATGCCAGCGACACGGTGGCCAGCAACTGCGCCGGCATGATGAAGCGCAGCTGGCGGAACGAATAAGGGTCGCCGCGCAGCCACTGCCGGCGCGCCACGTACAGCACCGGTCCCCACTGGACGATGATGAACACCAGCGTGGCCAGGATGATCAGCAGCAGTCTCATTTGGGGTGGAAGGCGCGCACCTTGGTAAGCAGGCGCGTGGTCGAGCGGTCGTGTTCGAAGTCGATCGCCACGGCCTGGCCGCCGTAGGCCAGCACCGCCTGCCCTTCGGGAATCGCATCCATCTGGTAGTCGCCGCCCTTGGCGTAGATGTCGGGGCGCGCCTGCTGCACCACTTCGAGCGCCGTGTCCTCGTCGAAGTCCACGACCAGGCTCACCGATTCGAGCGCGGCCAGCAGCGCCATGCGGTCGGCGCAGCTGTTGAGCGGACGGTCGTCGCCCTTGCCCAGCCGCTTGACCGAAGCGTCGGTATTGGCCGCCACCACCAGCGAGGCGCCCAGCGCGCGCGCCTGCGCCAGGTACGTGACGTGGCCGCGGTGGAGGATGTCGAAGACGCCGTTGGTCAGCACCACCGGCTTGGGCAGCGCCGCCACGCGGGCCGCCAGTTGGTCGCGGGTGCAGATTTTTTGTTCGAAGTCGGGCATGGCAATCATCTCGGCTAGAATGGGAGTTCTTGGGCCGCTATTATTGCATCCCCCTATCGCCTGTGTTCAAATACCTCACATGACACTGACCGAACTGAAATATATCGTCGCCGTTGCAAGAGCGAAACACTTCGGCCACGCAGCGGAAGCCTGCTACGTTGCACAGCCCACGCTGTCGGTCGCCATCAAGAAGCTCGAGGATGAACTGGGCGTGGTGTTGTTCGAACGGGGCGGCGCCGAAATCTCGGTCACGCCGCTGGGCGCGCAAATCATCGCCCAGGCCGAACTGGTGCTCGAACAGACCGCCGCCATCAAGGAGCTGGCCAAGCAGAACAAGGACCCGCTGGCCGGACCGCTGCGCCTGGGCGTGATCTACACCATCGGACCGTACCTGCTGCCGCCATTAGTAAAAGGCATGATCGACAAGGTGCCGCAAATGCCCCTGATCCTGCAGGAGAATTTCACCGTGCGACTGCTCGAGATGCTGCGCCAGGGCGAGCTCGATGCGGCCATCATGGCGCTGCCGCTGCCCGACCACGGCATGACCATGCAGGCGCTGTACGACGAACCGTTCGTGGTCGCCATGCCGGCCCTGCACCCGTGGACCAGGCGCAAGACCATTCCCGCCAACGACCTCAAATCCGAGAACATGCTCTTGCTCGGCAACGGCCACTGCTTCCGCGACCAGGTACTGGAAGTGTGCCCGGAAATGGCGCGCTTTTCC
Source organism: Duganella phyllosphaerae (assembly GCF_001758785.1). Classification (GTDB taxonomy): domain Bacteria; phylum Pseudomonadota; class Gammaproteobacteria; order Burkholderiales; family Burkholderiaceae_D; genus Rugamonas; species Rugamonas phyllosphaerae. The sequence continues at coordinate 86,519 of NZ_LROM01000091.1, read as the reverse complement.
ACGCCGGGCAACGGCATGCAGCGCACGTTCGAGGGCTCGTCGCTGGAAACCATCCGCCACATGGTTTCCAGTGGCATCGGCCTGACCGTGCTGCCGCGCGCCTCGGTGCCGGACATGGATGCCAACGACGGCATGCTGCAATACCGGCCCTTCGAGGCGCCAGCGCCGTCGCGCCGCGTGGTCATCGTCTGGCGCAAGAGTTTTACCCGCAAGGCGGCGATTGACGCCGTGTGCGAAGTGGTCGCCGCGTGCAAACTGCCCGGCATCACCACCCTGTGCACGGAAGACTGAGGCGATATTTGCGATAATGGCGGTCTTACCGTTATGTCCCTTCGCCGAGACGCCCTTCGATGAACAAGCTTGCCCTGTATTTCCGCCTGGTCCGCCTGGACAAACCGATCGGCACCCTGCTGCTGCTGTGGCCCACGTTATGCGCGCTGTGGCTCGCCTCGAACGGCCGGCCCAACCTGCTGCTGGTGCTGATCTTCTCGCTCGGCACCCTGCTCATGCGCTCGGCCGGCTGCGCCATGAACGACTATGCCGACCAGGATTTCGATCGTCACGTCAAGCGCACCGTCAATCGTCCCATCACCAGCGGCCGCGTGAGCGGCAAGGAAGCGCTGGCGATTGCCGCTCTGCTGTCACTGGTTTCCTTCTGCCTGATCCTGCCCCTCAATGCGCTGACCAAGCAGCTGTCGGTGGCAGCGCTGATCATCGCCGGCACCTACCCGTACTTCAAGCGCTTCTTCGCCATCCCGCAGGCGTATCTCGGCATCGCCTTCGGCTTCGGCATCCCGATGGCGTTTGCCGCGATCCTGGGCACGGTGCCGACGGTGGCGTGGGTGCTGTTGATCGGTAACGTGTTCTGGGCCGTGGCCTACGACACCGAGTACGCGATGGTGGACCGCGACGACGACCTGAAGATCGGCATCAAGACCTCGGCGATCACGTTCGGCCGCTACGACGTCGCCGCCATCATGGTCTGCTACGCGGTGCACCTGCTGCTGCTGTTGTGGGTGGGCTTGCAGATGGGCATGGGATATTGGTACCTGGGCGGGCTGGTGATTGCTGCCGGCATTGCCGTCTATCACTACACGTTGATACGCCACCGCGAACGTGATTCCTGCTTTTATGCCTTCCGCCACAACAATTGGTTGGGTGCGGCGGTATTTGGCGGTATCGCGTTAGACTACGTCATGCGCTAAGCGTTCGTCGCGGTCAGGCGGGCGCAAGGCACGTATACTTTTTTTCGACCGCAGCGATAACGACGAGGTGAATATGAACCAACCACAAAACGGCAACGGTACGCTCAACGACATCAAGGATGCCAGCAGCGCAGCACGCGACAAGGTCGTCACCGGCGTAAAAACCGCCGCCCACGACGCGCAAGACTATCTGAGCGAAGCTGGCGACAAGGCCAACGAAGCGATTTCGGAAGCGCGCACGCGTTTCGAAGACTCGCTGCGCAACGCCCGCATCGACCTGCGCAAGCTGGAAGACACGGTACTGGCCCACAGCCGCGACGCCGCCCGCCAGGCCGACGTCTACGTCCACGACAATCCGTGGAAAGCCGTAGGCATCGGCGCGGCAATCGGCCTGCTGGCTGGCCTGTTGGTCTCGCGTCGCTAAGCTAAAGGGGACCTCAAAAAACCGTAGCGAGCGGTTCGTTATCGTCGCGAGTAGCGGAAGCGTACGGCTGTACGCTGAGCAACGGAGCGGCGATAGCGGATCGCGCAGTAGGTTTTTCAAGGTTCCCTACAGTACTAACGCTCAATAAAGCCGGTCCCCTCGAAGCTGCGCACCGCATTGCCCCTTTCGGCACTGTGGTGCCGCAAGTGACGGGCGGACCGGCTTGTTGCATTGGCGTCCTCCATCAGCCCCGCCAGCTTGCTGGCCAATAGCTGCGCCGCCAGCTTCCTGTTGGCATGCTGGCTGCGCTGCGATTGCACCTTCACCGTCAAACCGCTGGCCACGTGCGTGGCGCGGATGGCGCTGTCGGTCTTGTTGACGTGCTGGCCGCCCGGCCCCGAAGCACGGGTGGCTTCGTAGCGGATTTCGCCGCCATCCTCAGGCTGGTCCAGCGGCGCCCACGCCCCGCCGTGCAGGAACCAGTTCTTGCGTCGGCATTGCGGCCGGTAAGGACTCGGGTGCACCCACAGCAGGCTTCCGCACCAGCGCCGCGCCAGCAGTACTTCCTGGCCTTGGTCACCGTCGAGCTGCAGCAGGATCGAGCGCAGCGTGCCCGGCACCGGGCCGTCTGCCTGCTCGATTACGCTGGCCGTCACGCCCATTTTCGCTGCCTCGGCCAGCACCCGGTGCAGGGCCTTGGCCACGCCCAGGCAACACTCGGCCGGTCCGGTATTCGCACTCAGTTGAAGCCAGATCATCAGCAGCACTCCCCACGAGTTTTATAGGTGAGCAGCGGCTTGCTGCGATAGACCTCGCGCACCAGTCCCGCGCCGAGCAGGCTGCCGAGCACCGACTCGACATTCTTGTACGCCTGCGGCGCCTCCTCGTAGATCAGCGCCTTGTCGTTGCAGATCACGCGGCCGCCCAGCGCCGTGCGACTGAGCTGGGCGGGCGTGGCCAGCCTGACCAGGCGCCCCTTGCATTCGCCGCGCTGCCACTTGCGCCCCGCCCCGTGCGCCAGCGAGTGCAAACTGAGCGCGCCGTTCTCTGTCACCGGCGCCAGCAGGTTGCTGTAGTCGTCGCGCGAGCCTGGCAGCATCACCAGGCCATGGTCGGACGGCGTGGCGCCCTTGCGGTGCAGCCAGCCGTCGCTGCCGTCGATATGCGCCGGCGTGACGGTGTTGTGGTTCACGTCCAGCACCGGCGCCGCATCGCAGCGCAACCGCTGCGCGATACGGGCGGCGATTAGCGCGCGGTTCAGTTCCGCGTAGCGCACGGCAGCGTCGTGCCGGCGCAGGTAATCGAGCGCTACCGCGCTGCCGGCAGGCAGGCCGTCGTGCGAGCACGCGTCGATGTGCGCGGCCAGGATGGCCTGACCCAGTCCGCGCGAGCCGCTGTGCACCAGCAGTTGCACGTGCTTGACCGAGAGCGCGGTAGTTGCCAGCGTATCGGCGCAGGCCACGCGGTCGATCACCTGCAGTTCGGCGAAGTGGTTGCCGCGCCCGATGGTGCCCAGCGATCGCAAATGGACGGCATCGAGGCCGGCATCGGCCAGCGCGCCGGTGACCGCTGCCAGGCGCACGGCCAGTTGCGGTTCGCGCGCGTGCAGCAGCTGCCACTCGTGGTCGTCGAGCGGCTCGTCGAGGTTGCCGATTTGCTTGTCCAGCTTGTCGAGCCCCACCTTGCCGGCCAGCAGATCGATTTGCCACAGGCCCATGCCGCAGCCGATGTCGTTGCCCACCAGGGCGGGGTACAGCACGCCTTCGCAGAAAAACGCCGCGCCGACCGGGTAGCCGCGTCCCGGATGCAGGTCGGGCAAGCCGACCACGCGCCGCATGCCGGGCAGCCCGGCAGTGGTGTGCGCCTGTTGTATGGCAGCGCCCTCGAGCCACAGGCGCTCGGACGCGATGATCGATAAACGATCGGATAACACTTGAATAAAATTGCCCATGAAGGAGCCTATCCTGAAAAATAACCGAGGATTGGGCGTGGCGATACAGCGGCAATACGGAAGTAATATTGCCGGTATGGTGGGTGAACTTATGGAGGAACGCGCGCCAGGGTTGGCACAGCGGATCAGTCCAGCAAGTAAGCAGCCAGGCCCAGGAAAGGAGTGGTGGCGACGACGTGATGCATGGTGATCTCCTTTCAGAATGGGTGGATGGAAGTGGAGGTCAGCTGGCGGCGCCCAGTTCGTCACCGAGTTCCTTGCCGCGCGCAGCAGCTGCCTTGGCGCCCTTGACGATGGCCGCTTTGACGCCGCTGTCTTCCATGCTGGTCACCGCCGCATACGTGGTGCCGCCCTTGGAGGTGACGCGTTCGCGCAGCAGCGCGACCGGTTCGCTCGACTGCGTGGCCAGTTGCGCCGCACCGGCAAACGTGGCCAGCGCCAGCTGGGTGCCCTGCTGGTCGGACAGGCCCAGTTCTGCCGCCGCCTGCTGCATCGCTTCGATGAAGTAGAACACGTAGGCCGGGCCGCTGCCCGAGATGGCGGTCACGGCGTCGATCTGCGCTTCGTCGTCCAACCACACGGTGGGGCCGACTGCGCGCAGGATGTCGTCGGCGGCCTGCTTCTGCTGCGCCGAGACACCGTCGGTGGCGGCCATGCCGGTGATGCCCATGCCGATCAGGGCGGGCGTGTTGGGCATGCAGCGCACGATGGCGCCGTAGCCGCCCAGCCAGCGCGACAGATCGGCGCTGCGGATGCCGGCAGCGATCGAGACGATCAGCGGCTGGCGCGCGGCGTCGATCAGCGGCAGCAGCTGCGCGGCGACCTCGCGCATGCTTTGCGGTTTGACGGCCAGCACGATCACGTCGGCGGCAGATACGGCAGCATCGGATGCGCTGGCGGTAGTGACGCCGTACTGGGTGCGCAAGCGTTCCAGTGCATCGGCATTGGGATCCACCACGTGGATGTTGGCGCCGGCGGTCAGTTTGCCGGCCAGGCCGGCGATCAATGCGGAGGCCATGTTGCCGCCGCCGATAAATGCGATTTTCATGTCAAGCCTTTGGATAAGTTCGGGAACCAAAAATGGCGGATCCAATGCGCACCATGGTGGCGCCTTCGACCACGGCTGCGCGCAGGTCGGACGACATGCCCATCGACAGCGTGTCGAGCGCCAGGCCTTCGGCGCGCAGCTGGTCGTACAGCGCGCGCAGTTGCGCGAACGCGGCGCGTTGTTGTTCGAATTGCTCGGCCGGCTCGGGGATCGCCATCAGGCCGCGCAGCGTGAGGTTGGGCAGCGCTGCGACCTTATGGGCCAGCGCGGCCAGTTCGTGCGGGGCCACGCCACTCTTGCTGGCCTCCCCGCTGATGTTCACCTGCAGGCAGATCTGCAGCGGCGCCAGGCCGGCCGGGCGCTGTTCGGACAGGCGCTGGGCGATCTTTTCGCGCTCCACCGTGTGCACCCAGTCGAAGTGTTCGGCAATCGGCCGCGTCTTGTTGCTCTGGATCGGGCCGATGAAATGCCACTCCAGCGCCGGCGCGCCCAGGTCTTTCAATGCACGGATCTTGTCCACGCCCTCTTGCAGGTAGTTTTCGCCGAAGGCGCGCTGGCCGGCCGCCACCGCCTCGTGCACGGCTTGCGGCCCGAAAGTCTTGGACACGGCCAGCAGCTGCACGGTGTCCGGGGCGCGGCCCGCTTCTGTGGCGGCAGCGGCGATAGACGCGGTGACAGCTTGCAAGTTCTGGGGGATCGGGGACATAATCATTGGAGCTCTTCAGGCAATCGTTAAAGTCAGGCACAGGGATTATAAATGGACATTTCCGAACTTCTCGCATTCTCCGTCAAGAACAAGGCCTCGGATCTGCACCTGTCGGCCGGGCTGCCGCCGATGCTGCGCGTGCACGGCGACGTGCGGCGCCTGAACGTCGATGCGCTCGAGCACAAGGAAGTGCACCGCATGATCTATGACATCATGAACGACGGCCAGCGCAAGGTCTACGAAGAACGCCTGGAGATCGATTTTTCGTTCGAGATTCCCGGCCTGTCGCGCTTCCGCGTCAATGCCTTCAACCAGGATCGCGGAGCGTCGGCGGTGTTTCGCACCATTCCGTCGAAAATCCTCACGCTCGAAGACCTGAACGCGCCAAAGATATTCGGCGACTTCGCCCTGAAGCCGCGCGGCCTGGTGCTGGTGACCGGCCCCACCGGCTCGGGCAAATCGACCACGCTGGCGGCCATGGTCAACCACCTCAACGAAACCGAGCATGGCCATATCCTCACCATCGAAGACCCGATCGAGTTCGTCCACGAGTCGAAAAAATGCCTGATCAACCAGCGCGAAGTCGGGCCGCACACGCATTCGTTCAGTAACGCGCTGCGCTCGGCCCTGCGCGAAGACCCGGACTGCATCCTGGTCGGCGAATTGCGCGACCTGGAAACCATCCGCCTGGCGCTGTCGGCTGCAGAAACCGGCCACCTGGTGTTCGGCACGCTGCACACGTCGTCGGCCGCCAAGACCATCGACCGTATCGTCGATGTGTTCCCGGCCGAGGAAAAGGAGATGGTGCGGGCCATGCTGTCGGAGTCGCTGCAGGCGGTGATCTCGCAAACCCTGCTCAAGACCAAGGACGGCAGCGGCCGCGTGGCTGCGCACGAAATCATGGTGGGCACGCCGGCCATCCGCAACCTGATCCGCGAAGCGAAGATCGCGCAAATGTATTCGTCGATCCAGACCGGCAGCAATTTCGGCATGCAGACGCTGGACCAGAACCTGACCGACCTGGTGCGGCGCAACGTGATCTCGTCGGCCACTGCGCGCAGCGCGGCCAAGACGCCTGAAAACTTCCCGGGCTGACCATGGAAGCCAACACCGCCTCCACATTCATGTTCGACCTGCTGCGCAATATGCTGGCGAGGAAAGGGTCGGACCTGTTCATCACCGCCGGCTTTCCACCGGCGATGAAAATCGACGGCAAGATGACGCCGGTGGCGCCACAGGCGCTCACGCCCGCCCACACGCTCGACCTGGCGCGGTCGATCATGAACGACAAGCAGGCTGCCGGTTTCGAGCAGACCAAGGAAGCCAACTTTGCCATCAGTCCGCCCGACCTGGGACGGTTCCGCGTCTCGGCTTTCGTGCAAATGGGCTCGGTGGGCATGGTGCTGCGCACGATCACCAGTGAAATCCCGGTGCTGGAAAACCTCGGCCTGCCCGAGGTGCTCAAGGAAGTGGTGATGGCCAAGCGCGGCCTGGTGATCATGGTGGGCGCCACGGGCTCCGGCAAATCGACCACGCTGGCGGCCATGGTCGGCTACCGCAACGAGAACAGCTACGGCCACATCATCACCATCGAAGACCCGGTGGAATTCGTCCACCCGCATCGCAACTGCATCGTCACCCAGCGCGAAGTGGGCGTGGATACCGAGGACTGGGAAACGGCGCTCAAGAACACACTGCGCCAGGCGCCGGACGTGATCCAGATCGGCGAAATCCGCGACCGCGAAACCATGGACCACGCAATCGCCTTTGCAGAAACGGGCCACCTGTGCCTGGCCACGCTGCACGCCAACAGCGCCAACCAGGCGCTCGACCGCATCATCAACTTCTTCCCCGAGGAGCGCCGCCAGCAGCTGTTGATGGACCTGTCGCTCAACCTCAAGGGCCTGGTCTCGCAGCGGCTGGTGCCGCGCAAGGGTGCGCCGGGACGCGCCGTCGCCATCGAAATCCTGCTCAACACTCCCCTGATCTCGGACCTGATCTTCAAGGGCCAGGTGCACGACATCAAGGATCTGATGAAAAAGTCGCGCGAACTGGGCATGCAGACCTTCGACCAGTCGCTGTTCGACCTGCACGAAGCGGGCCACATCACGTACGAGGACGCGCTGCGCAACGCCGATTCGGTGAACGACCTGCGCCTGGCCATCAAGCTCGACAGCAAAACCACGCCCGAGCAGGCGCCGCCTACCGGCGCCAGACAACTAGGCATCCTGTGAGTACCAACTTATGAGCTCCATCTACGATTTCACCGCCAACGACCTGGCCGGCGTGCCGGTGGACCTGCGCCAGTACCAGGGCCAGGTGCTCCTGATCGTCAACACCGCCAGCGCCTGCGGCTTCACGCCGCAGTACCAGGGCCTCGAAGCCGTGTACCAGCAGTTTCGCGCGCGTGGCGTAACGGTGCTGGGCTTTCCGTGCAATCAGTTCGGCGCGCAGGAGCCGGGCAGCGCCAGCGAGATCGGTGCCTTCTGCGAAAAAAACTACGGCGTCACGTTTCCGCTGTTCGCCAAGGTCGACGTCAACGGCGACCAGGCCCACCCGCTGTTCGCCAGGCTGAAACACGAGGCGCCCGGCATCCTCGGCACCGAGCGCATCAAGTGGAACTTCACCAAGTTCCTGGTGCGCAAGGACGGCACCGTGTTTGCCCGCTATGCGCCCACCACCAAGCCGGAAAGCATCGTCGCCGACATCGAAAAGCTGCTGGCGGAGTAACACCGGCGGCCACGCTGTAACCATTTGTACACTGCGACAAGTAAATTTGTGAGGGACGGTTTCCGCAAACCGTGCTTTCGATTAACTTTTCAGTAATAATGGGTTTCGGTCACTTTTAATACATCATCGTTGCCTATGCCCCTGCTTGGAAAACTCCTGGCGCCATGGTTGCGGATGGGCGTGTATGCGCGCTTGTTCATGCCCATTTTCGTCATCATCACGGTGGTGCTGGTCGTGCGGTATTCGATGCTGTTCGAGTCGGAGACCGTGAGCGCCAATGCGCGGTACCAGCGCAGCGCCAGCGAACTGGCAACGTACCTGCACAACACCCTGCTGCCGGCGGTGCAGGCGTCGGACCGGTCCGCGATCGATCGCGCCCTGCACGACGCGCTGCTGCTCAATGCCGACCTGGCGGCGCTGTCGCTCGACTACCCCGGCGGCCACCTCGACGTTCGCCGCGCACCAGCATTGCCGCCGCCCTACCCGCACTGGTTCGAGGAGTTCGAGGCGCTGCAACCGATACATCACCCGGTACACCTCGGCGCCGCCAGCCTGCAACTGGCCTTCGAGCCGACGCTGCCGCTGGCCGGCGTATGGCATACGCTGCGCCAGCAGGCGGTAATCTCGGTCACCAACATCATCATCATCTATACCCTGCTTGGCTTCATCATCTTCGCCAACAAGCGCATGCTGCGCCAGCTCAATGCCGCCACCAACCGCTTTCATGGCGGCGACTACGCCACCCGCATGGAGGTGTCCGGCACGCTGGAGGCGCGCGTGCTGGCCGAAACTTTCAACAACATGGCGCAGCGGGTGCAGGCCCTGGTGGACAAGCTGCAGCACAGCGAGCAAAGCCTGAGCCGGCAGCTGGACCGCACCATGCGCGCGCAGGAACAGCTGCAGGCGCAAAAAGAACGCATCGAAGTGACGCTGGCCTCGATCGGCGACGCCGTCATCACCACCGACCTCACGGGCCGCATCGAGACCATCAACGAAGTGGCGCAGCAGCTGACCGGCTGGCCCGAATCGCGCGCGCGCGGCCAGGAGCTGCACCAGGTGTTCGTGCTGGCCAATAACTTCGGCCAGCATTCGCTGCTCAAGTCGATGGCGGCGATCTACGCCGGCGGCGAAGTGGTCAAGGTGGGCAACCAGAGCCTGCGCCACCGCTCGGGCCGCGCCATGACGGTGGAGTACACGGCCAACGCCATCCGCGCCGCCCACGGCCGGGTGGAGGGCTCGGTGCTGGTGTTCCGCGACGTGACGGAACGGCGCCAGTTGATGCAGCAAATCTCGTGGCAGAGCAACCACGACATCCTCACCGGCCTGCCCAACCGCACCGCGCTGGCGGCGCGTTTCGAGAACGAAGTCATGCGCGCGCGCGAACACAACTACCTGCTGGCGGTGTGCCTGTTCGACCTCGATCATTTTCAGCAGGTAAACGACCTGCTCGGCCAGGGCACCGGCGACGAAATCCTCAAGCAGGCAGCCAGCCGCCTGCACGATTTTGCGGGCCAGCGCCATTACGTGGCGCGCCTGGGCGGCGACGAATTCGTGCTGCTGCTGCCCGAGCTGCGCGGTCGCGGCGACGTCGAGCAAGCCATGGACCAGCTGCTGATAGCGCTATCGCGCGATTACACCTGTGACGGCAAGCCGGTGGCCATGTCGGCCAGCGTGGGCATTGCGGTCTACACCGGCAACGAGGCCAGCGCCGACAGCCTGCTGCGCCACGCCGACCAGGCGCTGTACCAGGCCAAGATCACGGGCCGCAACCGCTACCACTTCTTCGACGCCGATCTCGACGAACAGGTCCGCACCCACCACAACCGCCGCACCGAGGTGCGCGCGGCGCTGCGCGCGGACCAGTTCCGGCTGTACTACCAGCCCAAGCTGGACATGCGGCGCGGCCGCATCATCGGCATGGAAGCGCTGCTGCGCTGGGAGCATCCGCAGCGCGGCATCGTGGCGCCGCTGGAGTTCCTGCCCATCGTCGAGCACAGCGACGTGATTATCGACATCGGCGAGTGGGTGCTGCGCGAGGCGCTGCGCCAGTTGCAGCAATGGCGCCATACCGATCCGGCGTGGGTCGTCAGCGTCAACATCGCCGCGCGCCATTTCCAGCGCGCCGATTTCGTCGAACGGATCACCGCCATCCTGTCCGAGTACCCGGACGTGCCGCCGCATATGCTGGAACTGGAAATCCTGGAGTCGTCGGCGCTGTCCGACATCAACCACGTACGCGCGATCATGCAGGATTGCCAGGCACTGGGCATCGGCTTCGCGCTCGACGATTTCGGCACCGGCTACTCGTCGATGTCGTATCTGAAGCGGCTGCCGGCCGACATCTTGAAAATCGACCAGAGCTTCGTGCGCAACATGCTGGAAGACCGCGACGACCTGCACCTGGTGAGCGCGGTGATCGGCCTGGCCAGATCGTTCGGCCGCGCGGTGATCGCCGAAGGCGTGGAGACGGTGGCACACGGCGCCATGCTGATGCGCCTGGGCTGCGACCTGGTACAAGGCTATGGCATCGCCCGGCCGATGCCGGCGGACGAAGTGCTGGAGTGGGTGGCAGCCTTCGGCGCCCGCGCGCCGTTGTGGCAGGCAGCGGCGCGGCTGGCGCCGATCGTCAGTTTGCATGAGACCGAGGAATCGCCAACCACGTCGCTATTACCGCTGGCCTGACTCCCGTCATTCCCGCGCAGGCGGGAATCCATAGGACGGCTGAGGCTGCGCTGCGCACAGCAAAACAAGGGCCGGCTCGAGGGGTTATGGATCCCCGCGTGCACGAGGATGACGAATTCGAGCCTAACGATGCTGTTCGCCCAGCATCCGGTCCACCAGCTCGATCCAGTGCACCACCGGCGTCTGCGTGCCCGACTGCAGATGCGCCGAGCAACCCACGTTGGCCGAGACGATGGTGGTGGCGCCGGTCTGCGCCAGTGCATCGAGCTTGCGGTCGCGCAGTTGCAGCGACAACTCTGGCTGCAAGAGCGAGTAGGTGCCGGCCGAGCCGCAGCACAGATGGCTGTCCGCGCACAGCACCACGTCCACGCCCACCGCGCGCAATACACTTTCCACCTTGCCGCGTATTTGCTGGCCGTGCTGCAGCGTGCACGGCGGATGCCAGGCTACCCGCTCCGTCGAGTGCGTACACAGGCGCTGCAATGCATCCTCGAACTGCGGCAGTACCTCGGACAGGTCGCGCGTGAGCGCGGCGATACGCGCCGCCTTGGCCGCATAGTCCACGTCGTGCGCCAGCAGGTGGCCGTATTCCTTGACGGTGGCGCCGCAGCCCGACGCCGTCATGACGATCGCCTCAACTTCTTGCCGTTCCACGTACGGCCACCACGCATCGATATTGCGGCGCATGTCATTCAGCGCCGCCTGCTGGTCATTCAGGTGATGGCGCAGCGCGCCGCAGCAGCCGGCCTTGGGCGCGACGATCAGCTGCACGCCCAGCGCATCGAGCACGCGCGCGGCGGCATGGTGGATATTGGGCGCCATGGCCGGCTGGGTGCAGCCGGCCAGCGCCAGCATCTTGCGCGCGTGTGGTCGCGCCGGCAGCTTGCCGGCGGCCTGCCGCACCGGCATCTTGTCCTGCAGGGCCGGTGACAGCACGGGCCGGAACAGCCGGCCCGCACGCAGCGCCGCGTTGAAGATGCCATGTCGCGGCAACGCTTGCTTCAACAACCAGCGCTTGAAACGTTCGGTGGCCGGACGCTGCACGCGCTGCTCGACCACCTGGCGGCCGATGTCGAGCAGGCGCCCGTACCGCACCCCGGACGGACAGGTGGTTTCGCAGTTGCGGCAGGTCAGGCAGCGGTCCAGGTGCAGCTGGGTTTTAGCGGTGACGGGCGCGCCTTCGAGCACCTGCTTGATCAGGTAGATGCGCCCGCGCGGGCCATCGAGCTCATCGCCCAGCAGCTGGTACGTGGGACAGGTGGCGGTGCAAAAGCCGCAGTGCACGCAGGCGCGCAGGATCGCTTCGGCTTCCTCGCCTTCGCGCGTGTGCTTGATAAAATCGGCGAGGTTGGTTTGCATGGTCAGTACAGGCGTCCAGGGTTGAAGATGCCGGCCGGGTCGAACGAGGCCTTGAGACGCTGGTGGATGGCGGCCACCGCCGGCGCCAGCGGGTGGAACGCGCCGGCCGCCTTGTCCTGCGCGCGGTACAGGGTGGCGTGGCCGCCCGCTGCGGCCACGGTGCGACGGATCGCAGCGGCATCGGCGGCATTAGCGTCAGCATCGAGCCTGAGCCAGCGCTGCGCCCCGCACCACTCGATCAGCTGGCGGCCGCCGACAATGATGGCGCTGGCGGCCGAGGGCACGGACAGGCGCCACAAGGTATTTTGGCCCTCGAAGAATGGGTCGGTCTGGTCGCGCAGCGCGGTCCAGAAGGCGGCGGCGTCAACATCGCCGAGCGGCTGCCCACCGAGCGCGCGCCGGGCGGCTTCCACCGCCGCCTGCGCGCCCGACAGCCGCACTGTCAGCATGCCATCGTGCCAGCAACTGGCCGACAGCGGCAGCGGCTGGCCGGCCCATTGATTGAGCTTTGCCAGCGCCTCGATCTCGGTCATGCCGAAGCGCAGGCTCGCTTCGCACACGGGCTTGGGCAACACCTTGAGCGACACCTCCAGGATCAGGCCGAGGGTGCCCAGCGAGCCAGCCAGCAGGCGCGAGACGTCGTAGCCGGCGACGTTCTTCATCACCTGGCCGCCGAAGCGCAGCGCCTCGCCGCTGCCATCGATGAGCACCGCGCCCAGCACGAAGTCGCGCACGGCGCCGGCGGTGGCGCGGCGCGGGCCGGACAAGGCGGCAGCCACCACGCCGCCGATGGTGGAACCGGCGCCGAAGCGCGGCGGCTCGAACGCCAGCATCTGGTTGTGGGACTCGAGCAGCGCTTCGATCTCGGCCAGCGGCGTGCCGCAGCGCGCGGTGATCACCAGTTCGGTCGGCTCGTACGCCACCACGCCGGTGTGGGCGCGCGTATCGAGCACTTCGCCGGCAGGTTCGCCGCCATACCAGTCCTTGGTGCCGCCGCCGCGCAGGCGCAGCGGCTGGCCCGTTTGGGTAGCTTCCCGGATGCGGGTGCAAAACGCGCTGGCGATATCGGCCGGTAGCATCGTCGTCATGTCAAAAACGCGGCAGATGGGCAAACGGCAGCAGGCCGCCACGCACGCGCATCTTGCCGAATTCCGCGCAGCGGTTCAGGGTCGGTATCGCCTTGTCCGGGTTAAGCAGCCCGGCCGGATCGAAGGCGCGCTTGACCGCGAAAAACGCCTCGAGTTCGGCCGGCGCGAACTGCGCGCACATCGAATCGATCTTCTCGATGCCCACGCCATGCTCACCGGTGATGGTGCCGCCCACTTCAACGCACAGCGCCAGGATCTCGGCGCCGAAGGCCTCCGCGCGCGCAAATTCGTCGGCGATGTTGGCGTTGAACAGGATCAGCGGATGCAGGTTGCCGTCGCCGGCGTGAAACACGTTGGCGCAGCGCAGGCCATACTTGGTTTCCATCTCGGCGATCCCGGCCAGCACCTCGCCCAGCCGTTTGCGCGGAATGGTGCCGTCCATGCAGTAGTAGTCGGGCGAGATGCGGCCGGCCGCCGGAAACGCGTTCTTGCGGCCCGACCAGAAGCGCAAGCGCTCGGCCTCCGACTGCGAGACAGCAATCGCCACCGCGCCGGCCGCGCCCAGCACCGCCGACATGCGGGCGATGTCCTCTTCCACTTCCTCGGCGGTGCCATCGGCTTCGCACAGCAGGATGGCGGCGGCGTCGGTGTCGTAGCCGGCGTGGACGAACGGTTCGACCATGCGCGACGAGGTCTGGTCCATCATCTCGAGGCCGGCGGGAATGATGCCAGCGGCAATCAGCGCGGCCACCGCGTGGCAGCCGTCGGACACTTGCGCGAACGAGGCCATGATCACGCGCGCCACGGCCGGCTTGGGGATCAGTTTGACGGTGACCTCGGTGACGATGCCCAGCATACCCTCGGAGCCGATGAACACGGACAGCAGATCGAGGCCGGGCGCATCGAGCGCCGCGCCACCGAGTTCGACGATCTCGCCGGTGATGGTGGCCATGCGCACGCGCAGCACGTTGTGGATGGTGAGGCCGTATTTGAGGCAGTGCACGCCGCCCGAGTTTTCCGCCACGTTGCCGCCGATGGTGCAGGCGATTTGCGACGACGGATCAGGCGCGTAGTACAGGCCATGGCGCGCAGCCGCCTCCGAAATGGCGGCATTGCGCACGCCGGGCTGCACGACCGCCGTGCGCGAGTAGGCGTCGAGGTGCACGATGCGGTTGAGGCGCGCGGTGGACAGCACCACGCCGTCGGCAATCGGCATGGCGCCGCCAGACAGGCCGGTACCGGCGCCGCGCGGCACGATCGGCACCCCGAGCTCGCGGCACACGCGCAGCACGGCCAGCACCTGCGCCTCGCTGTCGGGCAGCGTGACGATCATCGGCAGCTGGCGGTAGGCGGCCAGGCCGTCGCATTCGTAGGGGCGGGTGTCTTCGGGCGCGGACAGTATGGCGCGCGCGGGCAGCACCCGCAGCAGGGCCTCGGCCACTTGCGCACGCAGTTGGTCGTGGGCTGTAACATCGTCAAGCCGGGTAGAAACCGCAACAGTCATGGACGGGCCCTGGTAGCACTACAGGCCTCGATTGTAAGCATAAAAGCGGAACTGTTGTATTCTTCCGTGACTCTTACCATCAACCGGAACAACCATGGGCAACCGACTCTCGAAAATCGCTACCCGCACCGGCGACGGCGGCACCACCGGCCTCGGCGACGGCAGCCGCACCGACAAGGACAGCGTGCGCATCCACAGCATCGGCGAAGTCGACGAACTCAATTCGCATCTCGGCCTGCTGCTGTGCGAAGACATGCCCGCCGACCTGCGCGATGAATTGGTCACGATCCAGCACGACCTGTTCGACCTGGGCGGCGAGTTGTGCATCCCCGGCTACCAGATGATCACCGAAGCGCACGTGGAGCGGCTCGACACGCTGCTGGCCAAGTACAACGCCACCCTGCCCGCGCTCACCGAATTCATCCTGCCGGCCGGCTCGCGCGGCGCGTCGCAAGCCCACGTCTGCCGCACCGTCTGCCGCCGCGCCGAACGCGCCATCGTCACCCTGGGCAAAACCGAAACCATCCACGAGCATCCGCGCCAGTACGTCAACCGGCTGTCGGACCTGCTGTTCGTGCTGTCGCGCGTGCTCAACCGCTACGCGGGCGGCAGCGACGTGCTGTGGCAACATGAGCGCAAGCGCGGCTAAGCCTCGCCCTTCAATCCGAAACCAGGCAACGCTGCAATCCGCGCTACCAGGAAATCCAGCAGCAACCGCGCCCGCACCGGCTGATACCGGCGCGTGGGCGACAGCAGGTGCAGCGGTTGCGGGGCGCCTTCCCAGGGCGCCAGCACCCGCACCAGCGCGCCGGTGTCGAGCAGGTCCTGCACCAGCCACAGGGGGCACATGCCGATGCCGCCACCGGCGACCAGGCTGTCGCGGATCGCCAGTGCGTGATTGACGCGGAACCGGCCGTGCGTGACCACCGACACCGCCTGCTGTTCCCGATACAACGTGAGCGCGTCGCCATCGGCCAGCCAGGCGAAGCGGATGTAGTCGTGCGTGGCCAGGTCCTGCTGCTGCTGCGGCCTGCCGCGCCGCTCCAGGTATGACGGCGCGGCCACCAGGTGGCGCGGCGAAACGCCCGCCGCGCGCGCCACTGCATCGGGCGGCAGGCCGGTCCCCTGGCGCACGGCGATGTCCACGCCGTCGCGCACCAGGTCCACCAGGCGGTCGTCCAGTATCAGTTCGATCTCCACCTGCGGATGCACGGCCATGAAGTCCGCCAGCAGGGCGTTCAGCCGAAATTGGCCGAACGCGGCCGGCGCGTTGATGCGAACGAGGCCTCTCGGGGTTTCGGTCTGGCCGCGCGCCTCGGCCACCGCTTCGTGGTACTGCGCCAGCATGCCCAGCGCGCGCTGGTAAAACTGGCTGCCTTGCGGCGTGGGGCGCAGGCTGGTGGTGCTGCGCTCGAGCAGGCGTACGCCCAGTTCGCGCTCGAGCGCCGCCATCAGCTTGCTCACGGTGGGCTGCGTGGTGCCCTCCTCGCGCGCCACGGCCGACAGGCTGCCCAGTTCCACGGCGCGCACGAAGCAGCGCAGCGAGCGGATGGTGTCCATGCAATGCCCTCATTCCATTTTTGAATGAAGTATAGTCGACTTCGCCGCCTTCACATCGATATGTGAATAACCTACCGTTGTGGCTTCACGATCTATGGAGCACATCATGACAAGACGCACGATCGCATTGCTGGCTACCCTGGCCGGCGCATTGGCCCCCCCTCTTGCAGCACTGGCTGCCCCGCCACCTTCCACCAGCACCTGGACCGCGAGCTGGTACGCCAGCCCCCACGCGACCTGGGACGCGGACTTCCCGCTACCTACCGGCGTGCCGGCGGTGCTGGCGCAGCAAACCGTGCGCGAAACCGCGCGCCTGAGCATAGGCGGCAAACGGGTCAGGATCGTGCTGTCGAACCGCTACGGCACGCAGCCGGTGCCCATTGGTGCGGCGCGGTTGGCTCGGGTAACGCGCGCTGCTCCTGCTGCCGCCATCGCGCTCACCTTCGGCGGCCAGACGGCAGCATTCATCGCACCGGGCGCACCACTGGTCAGCGACCCGGTGGAACTGCCGGTGGCGCCGCTCGACAAACTCGAGGTGAGCGTCTACCTGCCGCAAGCCACGCCGCTCACCACCTTCCACTGGGGCGCGCAGCAGACCGGCTCGATCGAAGCCGGCGATACGACCGCAGCAAGGCCGCGCCAGCCGCAGGCGCTGCATGGCCGTGCACTGCTAGCCGGCATCCTGGTGGAGTCGGACACCAGGCGTGACGTCATCGTCGCCCTGGGCGACTCCATCACCGACGGCAATGGCTCCACTCCCGACCAGGACCGGCGCTGGCCTGACGTGCTGGCGGCCACCATGGCGCAACAGGGCATCGCGGTGGTCAATGCCGGCATCTCCGGCGCGCGGCTGCTGGGTGACAGGATGGGCGTCAACGCCGCCGCCCGCTTCGGACCCGACGTGCTCGACCAGCCGGGCGTGACGACCGTGGTAGTGCTGCTGGGGATCAACGATATTGGCTGGCCCGGCAGCGCCTTTGCGCCGCAAGAACCGCCGATGACGGCGCCGCGCATGATTGCCGCCTACCGCCAGCTGATCGCGCAAGCGCGCTTGCACAAGGTGCGCATCGTCGGCGCCACGCTGCCACCATTCGAAGGCGCGCTGCAGGGTACGCCGTTCGCCGGCTACTACACGCCGGCCAAGGACGGCGTGCGGCGCGCAGTCAATCGCTGGATCAGTGAAAGCGGAGCATTCGACGCCGTGGCCGACATCGATGCAGCGCTGCGCGATCCGCAACACCGCACGCGCCTGCTGGCGCGCTATGACAGCGGCGACCACCTGCACCCGGGCGATGCCGGTTACGAGGCGATTGCGGCGACGGTGGCGGCAACGCTCGGCAAGACCGATGGCCGTTGAGGGCTGGAACCTGAACCCGCATACCAAAAACAAAGGGGCCTGACCCGGTTCGGATCAGACCCCACTGTGTACTGATTGCCAGGTAACTCAGCCGTTGTTGACCACCAGCCGTGGCTCGTCGCCACCGGCGTTGCCCGCATTGCCGAACCGCTGCTTGATCGACGCGGTGATGCCGGCGGCATCCAGGCCTACGCTCGAGAGCAGCTTGACCGGATCGCCATGGTCGATGAACTTGTCGGGCAGGCCGATCATCAACAGCGGTTTGACGATGCCCTCGGCAGCCAGCGCTTCGGCCACCGCAGCGCCGGCGCCGCCCATGATGGCGCCCTCTTCCACCGTCACCAGGTAGTCGTGGCTGGCGGCCAGTTGTTTCACCAGTTCCACGTCCAGCGGTTTGACGAAGCGCATGTTGGCGACCGTGGCGCCCAGCGACGCGCCGGCAGTGACCGACGGCGCCACCATCGAACCGAAAGCCAGGATCGCGATGCTGGCGCCCTGGCGCTTGATCTCGCCCTTGCCCATCGGGATGGTGGTCAGCTCCTGCTGCATCGCCGCGCCGATGCCGGCGCCGCGCGGGTAGCGGATGGCTGCCGGGCCCGGATAGCGGTAGCCGGTGGTGAGCATTTGCCGGCATTCGTTTTCGTCCGATGCGGCCATGATCACCATGTTCGGGATGCAGCGCAAATAGGCCAGGTCGTAGTTGCCGGCGTGGGTGGCGCCGTCGGCGCCGACCAGGCCGGCGCGGTCGAGCGCGAAGGTGACGTCGAGGTTTTGCAGCGCCACGTCGTGCACCAGCTGGTCGTAGCCGCGCTGCAGGAAGGTCGAGTAGATCGCCACGACCGGCTTCATGCCTTCGCAGGCCAGGCCGGCGCCGAAGGTCACCGCGTGCTGCTCGGCGATGCCTACGTCGAAGTAACGGTCCGGGTATTCCTGCTCAAAACGCACCATGCCCGAACCTTCACGCATGGCGGGCGTGATGCCGACCAGCTTGTTGTCGAACGCGGCCATGTCGCACAGCCAGTTGCCGAACACTTCGGTGTACGTCATCTTGGCCGGCGCAGTGGCCGGCTTGATGCCCTCGGCCGGGTTGAACTTGCCGGTGCCGTGGTACAGGACCGGCTCGGCCTCGGCCAGCTTGTAGCCCTGGCCCTTCTTGGTCACCACGTGCAGGAATTGCGGACCCTTGAGCTGCTTGATGTTTTGCAGCGTGGGAATCAGCGAATCGAGATCGTGGCCGTCGATCGGGCCGATGTAGTTGAAACCGAATTCCTCGAACATGGTGGCAGGCACCACCATGCCCTTGGCGTGTTCTTCCAGGCGCTTGGCCAGTTCCAGCACCGGGCCCGGCAGCACCGACTTGCCGACATTCTTGGCGGCCGCGTAGAACTGCCCCGACATCAGGCGCGCCAGGTAGCGATTGAGCGCGCCCACCGGCGGCGAAATCGACATGTCGTTATCGTTGAGGATCACCAGCAGGTTGATATCGTCCTGCACACCGGCGTTGTTGAGCGCTTCGAAGGCCATGCCGGCGGTCATCGAACCGTCGCCGATCACGGCGATGGCGTGGCGGCTCTCGCCCTTGATCTTGGCCGCCTGCGCCATGCCCAGCGCCGCCGAGATCGACGTCGACGAGTGAGCGGTGCCGAAGGTGTCGTACTCGCTCTCGTCGCGCTTGGGGAAGCCGGAGATGCCATCGAGCTGGCGCAGCGTGTGCATGCGGTTGCGGCGACCGGTGAGGATCTTGTGCGAATAAGTCTGGTGCCCCACGTCCCACACGATGCGGTCTTCCGGCGTGTTGAACACGTAATGCAGCGCCACCGTCAGTTCGACCGTGCCCAGGTTGGACGACAGATGGCCGCCCGTCTTGGAAACCGAGTCGAGCAGGTAGGCACGCAGTTCGTGCGCCAGCGGCGTCAGTTGGTGGTACGGCAGTGCGCGTACGTCGGCCGGTGAATCTATTTTTTCTAGCAAGTTCATTTATGCCTTCCGCTGCACGATCAAATCCGCGAGTTCGCGTAACCGCAGAGCCTTGTCTCCGAACGGCGCGAGCGCTGCGTGCGCTTCGAGCCGCAATGTTTCTGCCAGCGCGCGCGATGGCTCCAGCCCCAAAATCGACACATAGGTCGGCTTGTTGTCGGCCGCGTCCTTGCCGGCGGTCTTGCCCAGCGTGGCCGAATCGGCAGTGGCGTCGAGCACATCATCGACCACCTGGAACGCCAAACCGATGGCGCGCGAATATTTATCGAGCGCGGCCATCTCGGCCGCATTCAAGTCCTTGCCGGCCAGCGCACCGAGCACCACGGCCGCGCGCAGCAACGCGCCGGTTTTGAGCTGGTGCATCTGCTCCAGCTGCGCCAGGCTCAGGCTCAGGCCCACGCTGTCCAGGTCAATGGCCTGGCCGCCGCACATGCCGGCCGAACCGGATGCGTGCGCCAGCACCTTGAACATGGCCGCCAGCCGTGCCGGCGGAATAATGTTGATGTCGGCCTCGGCCAGCACCACGAAGGCCTGCGATTGCAATGCGTCGCCGACCAAGAGCGCGGTCGCTTCGTCGTAGGCGATGTGCACGGTGGGCTTGCCACGGCGCAGGGCGTCGTCGTCCATGCAGGGCATGTCGTCGTGCACCAGCGAATAGGCGTGGATCATTTCCACTGCTGCTGCCGCGCGCGCCACGATGGCGGCGTCGGCGTCGAACAGCGCGCCAGCAGCGTAGGCCAGCAACGGGCGCACGCGCTTGCCGCCGCCGAGCAACGCGTAGCGCATGGCTTCGTGCAGCTTGGTGGGCGTGGCGGTGGCAGCCGGCAGGAAACCCGATAAATCGTTTTCCGAACCGGCCTGCACGGTTTTCATCCAGTCGTCAAAAGCGGCGGTCATTGTTCGGCCTCGGCGGTTTGTTCGAATGGCTTGAGCATGTCGCCCTCGAGCACCTTGACCTGCGACTCCACTTTTTCGAGCTGGGCCGCGCACAGCTTGACCAGCTCGGAGCCGCGCGCGTAGGCGGCCACCGACGCTTCGAGCGGCAGCTGGCCGGCTTCCATTTGCGCAACCAGTTGTGCCAGCTCTGCCATCGCTTCTTCAAACGAGACGTTGGCGGCGGCGGCGGTCGTTGCAGCTTCGGCAGATAGTTTCTTAGACATTATTGTTCAGCATGGTCACTCGGTTTTCATGGCAAAAAAGCTTGCCAGGCAGTGTAGCCCGTTATTTTAGAACAAACCACCCACTCCGGTGCAACAATACGGACCGCACCGGGGCGGAGAAAGGATTTTATCGCAATCGCCGGCGAATACGATAAGACCATGCATTTCTTGCAATTCCTTACATTTCGGAACGGTACGCACCCTGCCCTTGCGCGCCGAAAGACGGTATAATTGCCGGTTCTGTCCGAAATACTATTTTCAACTTACTTGAATTCAGGAATTTGCGGATTCTGTCTCTTCTTGGTTTGATGTATTTTAATTAAGGGGGGTTTGGATGTCCGATCTGGGTACCCACGCCAAGCTGGCGCGTTCTAACGCGCAACTTCCGGTTGACGTCTATTTTGACGAAGCGCTGTTGCAGCGCGAAAAGCAGCAATTATTCCAGGGTGGCCCGCGTTACGTCGGCCACGAACTGATGGTGCCCGAGGTCGGCGACTTTGCCACGCTTGCTGCCGAAAACGAAGGCCGCATGCTGGTGCGCAACGCCAATGGGCTCGAATTGCTGTCCAACGTCTGCCGCCATCGGCAGGCGCTGATGTTCAATGGCCGCGGCAACGCCAACAACATCGTCTGCCCGCTGCACCGCTGGACGTACGACCTCAAGGGTGAGCTGATCGGCGCGCCGCATTTCGCCGAAACGCCATGCCTGAACCTGCCCAAGACGACGCTGCAAAGCTGGAACGGCCTGCAGTTCGAGCAGAACGGCTACAACGTCATGGAAAAACTCAAGAACCTGTCGGTGACCAGGGATCTCGATTTTTCCGGCTATATGTTCGACCGCGTGGAAGTGCAGACGTGCGACTACAACTGGAAGACTTTTATCGAAGTCTACCTGGAGGATTACCACGTCGAGCCATTCCACCCGGGCTTGGGCGGCTTTGTCAGCTGTGACGACCTGCGCTGGGAATTCGGCCAGGACTACAGCGTGCAGACGGTGGGCGTGAACAAGGGCCTGCTCAAGTCAGGCTCGGAAGTGTACAAGCGCTGGCAGGAGCAGGTGCTCAGGTTCCGCGGCGGCGAAGCGCCGCCATATGGCGCGATCTGGCTCACGCTGTATCCGAACATCATGGTCGAGTGGTACCCGCACGTGCTGGTGGTGTCCACCTTGTGGCCCGATGGCCCGCAGCGTACCCGCAACGTGGTCGAGTTCTATTATCCAGAAGAAATCGTGCTGTTCGAGCGCGAGTTCATCGAGGCCGAACACGCCGCGTACATGGAAACCGTGTCGGAAGACGACGAGATCGCCCTGCGCATGGACGCCGGCCGCAAGGTCCTGCGCGACCGTGGCGAGACCGACGCCGGCCCCTATCAGTCGCCGATGGAAGATGGCATGCAGCACTTCCACGAATGGTACCGATCTAAAATAGATATTTAAACGATAAGGAAACTGGATGCAATCGCTTTGGATGTTGTTCGCTAGCTTTATGTTCGCCGTCATGGGGGTGTGCGTCAAGCTGGCTTCCGAAGAATTCTCCACCTCCGAGATCGTCATGTACCGCGGGGTGGTCGGCGTGATCGTGCTGGCCATCATCATCAAGTCGCAGGGCGGCAGTTTCCGCACCACCATGCCGCTGGCCCACCTGTGGCGTTGCATCATCGGCGTGGTGTCCTTGTGGCTGTGGTACTACTCGATCGGCGAACTGCCGCTGGCCACGGCCATGACCCTCAATTACCTGTCGCCGATCTGGATTGCCGTGTGGCTGTTCGCGCTCGGCTGGTGGCACGCCAAGGGCGACATCAAGTGGCCTTTGATGCTGGCCGTGATGATGAGCTTTGTGGGCGTGATCCTGTTGCTGCAGCCGGCCTTCCACGCCAACCAGCTCACCCCTGCCCTGGTGGCCCTGTTCTCCAGCCTGCTCACGGCCATGGCCTATATGCAGGTGCGCAAACTGGGCCTGGCCGGCGAGCCGGAAAGCCGCGTGGTGTTCTATTTTGCCGTCACCAATATCGTCGCCGGCCTGCTCGGCAATATCCTGCTCAGCGGCGACCAGCCGGTCACCTGGCACCCGATCAACAGCTGGCACGGCGGCTTGCTGCTGCTCGGGATCGGCATCTGCGCCACCAGCGCGCAAGTGGCCATGACCCGCGCCTACCGCCTGGGCCAAACGCTGGTGGTGGCCAACCTGCAATACACGGGCATCGTGTTTTCCAGTATCTGGGGCGTGCTGGTCTTCGGCGACGTATTCAGCTGGATGAGCTGGACCGGCATCATCATCATTCTGGCCTCCGGCGTGGCCGCAACGTTCTACAATACCCGCAATACAGAGCGCGGCAAGGCCATCGACAAGGCCGACCCGATTTCCAGCGAAGTGTAGTAAACGGAGTTTTCCCATGTACACCACCTTGATCAGCGCCACCGACCTGGCCGCCCATGTCACCGACAGCCAGTGGGTCATCCTCGACTGCCGCCACGACCTGCTGAACCCGGACGCCGGCAGCAAAGCCTTCGCCGCCGGCCACATCCAGAACGCCCGGTTTGCCAGTATCGATAACGACCTCTCGGGCGCCAAGACCGGCCCGGACGGTATTTTCCGTGGCCGCCACCCGCTGCCCGAGCGCGCCGCCCTGATCGAAACGCTGCGCAGCTGGGGCGTCAGCGACGACACGCAAGTGGTCGGCTACGACGCCCACGGCGGCATGTACGCCGCGCGCCTGTGGTGGCTGCTGCGCTGGATCGGCCACCCGGCCGTGGCCGTGCTCGATGGCGGCCTGGCGGCCTGGCAGGCAGTTGGCGAACCCCTGGTGTTGCCGGTGGCGCCAAGCGCGCGCGGTACGATCACGGAACGGCCAAGCCTGACCCAGGCGGTGTCGGTGAACGAGGTGGTGGCCAACCTGGCGATCCAGGCCAGGACCGTGGTCGATGCCCGCGCGGCCGACCGCTATCGCGGCGAGAACGAAATCGTCGACCCGGTAGGCGGCCACATTCCCGGCGCGCGCAACCGCTTCTTCAAGGATAACCTGGCGGCGGACGGCCGCTTCAAGGATGCAACGCAATTGAAAGCAGAATGGACGCCGCTGTTTGCCAGCGCGCCGCAGGCCATCATGCAATGTGGCTCCGGGGTGACCGCCTGCCATAACCTGCTGGCGCTGGAAGTGGCGGGCTTGCCCGGTGCGGCGCTGTATCCGGGCTCTTGGAGCGAGTGGTGTGCCGATGCGGCGCGGCCAGTGGCGACCGGGGCTGGTTAAAGCTTGCGAACTTGCGCGTGCCTTGCCCACCGGGTAATGACAACTTGGTTCCCTGCGAACCGATATTCGATGACATGCCCCGTCTTGGGGATCGGGAAGCGGCGGGGGGATTTAGTTCGGGCAGGCGTTCCAATGTTTGGCTGCAGAGATATGACATCCAAGGCCGCCGTTAGCCGCTTTTTCACCATTGCAGCAGCGAATGGGTCTTGCAGAAAAATGTGATCGAGTGTTTTTCTCATCGCAGCCTCTGCCGGCGAAGACCAACGGATCGTGCATTTAGCCGACGTACCGCTTGGGTTCGACATGATCAAACATCCGCTGCAGACCCGCCATCACATCTTCATTGGGAATTGTTTTTCCTTCAGCGATTTCCTTGTCCGCCTGGAGATCGGCACGAATTCCTTCTTCTACATCATCGAACCCGTATAACCAAACGTCCGGCCAGAGCTGCTCGGGCGTTGTGTTCTCCAATTGGGCCAGACGTAGAAGTCGTTCGCGATCCGCAGCCGTTAGGGCTGCCAGTGCATCTGCCTGCTTTCTCTGTTGGATGTTCATCATTGCCAGCGCCGCTGCCTGTTGTAGAGAGGGGAAGTCCATTCCGCCATCTTACCCTTCCCGCCCCAGACTGCAAGCAAGCTGGGCTTTATGGCTAGCGGTGGCCGGTGAAGAACACCACGATCGCCACGCCGGTGGCGATCAACAGCACTTGCGGCACCGATTCGCGCAGCGTGGCGCGGCGTTGCATCTGGGGCATCAGGTCGCTCACCGCGATGTAGATGAAGCCGGATGAGGCAAACACCAGCACATACGGGATCAGGCTGCTGGCGCGGTCGAGGAAGTAGTAGCCGAGCAGGCCGCCGGCGATCGACAGCAGGCTGCACAGCAGGTTGTACACGTAGGCGCGGGTGCGTGAAAAGCCGGCGTTGAGCAGCACGATGAAGTCGCCGATTTCCTGCGGGATTTCGTGGGCGATGATGGCCAGGCCCGTCACCAGGCCCAGTTGCGGGTCGGCCAGGAAGGCCGCAGCAATCAGGATGCCGTCGGTAAAATTGTGCATGCCGTCGCCGACCAGGATCATCCAGCCGGCCTTGCCTGCTTCGGACTTGTCATGGCCGTGGTGGTGGTGGTGACCGTCGTGCTCGTGGTGGTGTGAATGGCGCATGATGGCCAGTTTTTCCAGCACGAAGAATGCCAGCAGACCGCCCAGCAGGGTCGCGAACAGGCTGCGTGGACTGGCGGTGGAATCGAACGCTTCCGGCAAGGCGTGCAACAGCGAGGTGGCCAGCATCAGGCCGACCGACAGGCTGACCATGCGCTCGACCACCTTCGACAGCAGCGTAAACGAGAACACGGCAGCGGCCGATATGCTGACGACGCCGGCGAGCGTGGTCGCCAGGATGATGGAAATGAGAACGGGATCGATGGTATAGCCTCTTGTGCCTGGCCCATCCACAGAGGGGGCCGGGGCGTTATTTTACCGCCCGGCACGCATTTCTGCTCATTTTTGGCTAAAAACAGCCTTCATGGCCCATCGGTCCCTCTTTAGTCAGGCTTTACGCGACGCCATTCTGCTTGAACCACGCCAGCGTGCGGCCCCAGCCGTCCTTGGCATCCGCTTCCACGTAACTCGGACGGTAGTCGGCGTTAAACGCGTGGCCTGAATTCGGATAGACCACGAAGGTGGACTTGTTCGGTCCCTTGGCCAGCGCAGCCTTCATCGCTTCGATCGATTCCTGCGGGATGCCGGTATCCTTCAGGCCGTACAGGCCCAGCACCGGCACGGTCAGAGATGGCGCGATATCGACCGGATGCCTGGGCGTGTTGGCGCTGGTGGTGCCCACCAGGCGGCCGTACCACGCCACGCCCGCCTTGATGGCCGGATTGTGGGCAGCGTACAGCCAGGTCACGCGGCCACCCCAGCAAAAACCGGTGATGGCGATCTTGTCGGGGTTGCCGTTATTGGCCTTGGCCCAGGCCACCAGCGCGTCGAGGTCGGTCATTACCTGCGCGTCCGGGGTTCTGGAGATGATGTCGCGCTGCAAGTCGGCAATCGAGGCGGCTTTTTGCGGGTCGCCCTGGCGCACGAACAGGTCGGGCGCCAGCGCCAGGTAGCCGAGCTTGGCAAAACGGCGCGCCACGTCGGCAATGTGTTCGTGCACGCCAAAGATTTCGGAAATCACCAGCACTACCGGCAGGTTGGTCTTGCCTTCCGGCTGCGCACGATAGACCGGCACCGCCTGGCCGGCCACGTCGAGCATGATGGTGCCGGCGGTGAGTCCGGCGGTATCGGTCTTGATGACGTTTTGCGCGACCACCGGCATGGCGGCCACGGCAAAGCCGGTACCGAGCGCAACCTTGATGAAGTCACGCCGGTCGAGGCCGTCGGATAACGGGGTTTTGGTCAACAAACTCTCTGCGTCGCGTTGCAAGTCATCCATGCGTTTTCTCCATTAGTGAAACACCTGAAAATCATTTAAAAATGCGCTATCTGTAGAGTCGTCATCCCCGCGTACGCGAGGATGACGGAGCGGGCGCCGGCGATGCTGTTTAGTGCGCCTCTTCCCAGTTCTTGCCTACGCCAACTTCCGCCAGCAGCGGCACCTTCAGTTGCGCCACGCCGGCCATCAGTTCCGGCAGCTTGCGCTTGACCAGGTCCAGTTCGGCATCCGGCACTTCCAGCACCAGTTCGTCGTGCACCTGCATGATCATGCGGGTTTGCAGCTTGTCTGCCTCGAGCCAGTTCTGCACCGCCACCATCGCCAGTTTGATCAGGTCGGCAGCCGTGCCCTGCATCGGCGCGTTGATCGCGGCGCGTTCGGCGCCCTGGCGGCGCGGGCCGTTCGGGGAGTTGATTTCGGGCAGCCACAGGCGGCGGCCGAACACGGTTTCCACGTAGCCGCGCGCTTTGGCCTGCAGGCGGGTGTCGTCCATGTACTGCTTGACGCCCGAGAAGCGCGCGAAGTAGCGGTCGATATAGTTTTGTGCGGCGGCGCGCTCGATGTTGAGGTTGGCGGCCAGGCCGAACGCGCTCATGCCGTAGATCAGGCCAAAGTTGATCACCTTGGCATAGCGGCGCTGCTCGCTGGTCACTTCTGCCGGCGGCACGCCGAAGATTTCGGCAGCGGTGGCGCGGTGGATGTCTTCGCCTTCGGCAAAGGCACGCAGCATCGCTTCGTCACCCGAGATATGGGCCATGATGCGCAGCTCGATCTGCGAATAGTCGGCCGACACCAGCTGGCTGCCCGGCGGCGCGATGAACGCTTCGCGGATGCGGCGCCCTTCCTTGGTACGCACCGGGATGTTTTGCAGGTTCGGGTCGTTCGAGGCCAGCCGGCCCGTCACCGCCACCGCCTGCGCGTAGTTGGTGTGCACGCGGCCAGTGTCCTGGTTGATCATCTTGGGCAGCTTGTCGGTGTACGTGGACTTGAGCTTGGACAGGCTGCGGTACTCGAGCAGCACTTTCGGCAGCGGGTAGTCCTCGGCCAGCTTTTGCAGCACTTCCTCGTCGGTCGATGGCGCACCGCTCGGGGTCTTTTTCACCACCGGCAATTGCAGCTTCTGGAAGAAGATTTCGCCGATCTGCTTGGGCGAACCGAGGTTGAATGGCTGGCCGGCCAGCTCGTGCGCCTGCGCTTCGAGTTCGACGATGCGCGCGCCGAGTTCGGCCGACTGGATGTCGAGCAGCGCGGCGTCGATATGCACGCCGTTGCGCTCGATCTTTTGCAGCACCACGGCGGTCGGCAGTTCGATCTGGCGGTAGATGTAGTTGAGCTTCTCGTCGCCTTCCACTTCAGCCTGCATCACGCCGTGCAGGCGCAGCGTGATGTCGGCGTCTTCGGCCGCGTAGTCGGTGGCGCGTTGCAGTTCCACCTTGTCGAAGGTGATCATGTTGACGCCCTTGCCGCACACGTCAACGAACGGAATCGTGGTGTGGTTCAGGTGGCGCAGCGCCAGGTCGTCCATGCCGTGGGTGCGGTGCGATTCGAATACGTACGATTGCAGCAGGGTGTCGTGGTGTATGCCGCGCAGCGTTACGCCGTGGTTGGCGAAGATGTGGCTGTCGTACTTGAGATTCTGGCCCACCTTGAGCTTGCTGTCGTCTTCCAGCCAGGGTTTCAGTTTCTCCAGCACGTGCTCGCGCGACAGTTGCTCGGGCACGCCGGCATAAGCGTGCGCGACCGGGATGTAGCAGGCCACGCCCGGCTCGGTGGACAGTGAAATGCCCACCAGTTGCGCGGTCATCGGTTCGAGCGACGTGGTTTCGGTATCGACCGCCGTCAATGGCGCCGCGTCAATCAGCGCAATCCACTTGTCGAGCTGGGCGTCGGTCAGCACCATCTCGTAGTTGACGTTGACCTTGGGCGCTTCGCCGAACATGTCCTGCGTGGCCGAGACCGCGCCGCCGGCCGGCACCGACTTGGCCGCAGTGACCGATGCAGCCGGGGTGACCGCGCTGAGGTCGCGCAGCAGGGTCTTGAAGCCGTACTTGGTGAAGAACGTCACCAGCGTGGCGCCCTCTTCCGGGCGCGCCACCAGCGATTCGGTGATCGACATCATGTGTTCGGCCAGGTCGCAGTCGGTTTTCACCGTGATCAGCTCGCGGCTGCGCGGCAGCCAGGCCAGCGCAGTGCGCAGGTTTTCGCCAACCGCGCCGCCGATCTTGTCGGCATTGCTCATCACGCCGTCGAGCGTGTCGTAGGCGGTAAGCCATTTCAGCGCGGTCTTCGGGCCGCACTTGGACACGCCCGGCACGTTGTCAACCGTGTCGCCAATCAGGGTCAGGTAGTCGATGATGCGGTCCGGCGGCACGCCGAACTTGGCCAGCACGCCGGCCTCGTCCATCTTCTCGTTGTTCATGGTGTTGATCAGCATGACGTTCGGGTTGACCAGTTGCGCCAGGTCCTTGTCGCCGGTGGACACCACCACTTTCATGCCGGCCTTGACCGCGTCCACGCACAGCGTGCCGATCACGTCGTCCGCTTCCACGCCATCGACCATCAGGATCGGCCAGCCCATGGCCTTGACCGCCTCGTGGATCGGTTCGATCTGCAGGCGCAGGTCGTCCGGCATCGGCGCACGGGTGGCCTTGTATTCGGGATACATGTCGTCGCGGAAGGTTTTACCTTTGGCATCGAACACGCAGGCGATATAGGCTGCCGGGTAGTCGGCGCGCAGGCGGCGCAACATATTGACCATGCCGTGCATGGCGCCGGTGGGATAGCCGTCCGGGCTGCGCAGGTCGGGCAGCGCGTGGAACGCGCGATAAAGGTAACTGGAACCGTCGACTAACAGCAGGGTATTTTGCATAAGAAACTGATCTATGTGAGGGGCGTGCAGGTCGTTGCAGCAATAACAGCAGCAGCGAGCGCAGAGTGAATGGCGCATTATCGCAGGTTTTAGGCAGCGCCTCGACCGCCGCACGGACTTTACGAATGTGAAATCATTTCTTAAGGAAACCTTACTGAGGGGGTGGAAATGGGCTTTTTAGAGCAGGTAATCGTGCACGTTTGTTACAATGGATCATACTTAAAATTATCACGCATTCCCCACCCGGTCAGACTACCCAAGGCGATCCATCATGAAGCGCATATCCTCCCTCCTGCCTGTTCTGCTCCTCGCCATCGGCGCCCACGCCGTGGCGCAAACCCCGCCCAGCGACAAGCCGCCCAAGATGGAAAAGCTGGAGGAAGTCACCGATGATGGCGTCAACGTCCGGTCCAACCAGGCCCCGGCGGGCACCCAGATCAAGGACAACCGCGACAACAACGGCAACCTGATCAACACCACCGTCACTGCCGGTGGCAGTACCTACACCGTGCGCCCGGCCCACCCGGCCGGTGCGCCAGCGGTAGGCGAAGGCCCGGGCCCCACCCTGCGCGGCGCCCAATGGAATGTGCTCGAATTCGGCGGCCCCAAGAAGAAACCGGTCGAAGACGACAGCGCGGACGATGCTGCGGCGCCACCACCGCCAGCGGCGCCAGCCGTCAAGTAAGTACCTGATATGTCCCTGGGGCCGTGTTTCGCAACGCGGCCCAGGATTCCGGTGCGCACGCCCTGCAGCGGTGCGCCCGTTCACCGAACCGATCAAGCTTCTCATGGCAGTATTTACTCCGGTCACCCTGGACGACGTCCAGCAGTGGATCACGCAATTCCCCCTAGGCAAGCCAATCGCCCTGAAAGGCATTGCTTCAGGTATTGAAAACAGCAATTTTTTCCTCGACATCGAACAGGGTGCACAGGTACAGCAGTATGTACTCACTATCTTCGAAAACCTGTCGTTCGAACAGCTGCCGTTCTACCTGCAACTGATGCGCCACCTGGCCGACCGCCAGGTCCTGGTGCCGGCGCCGATTGCCAACAATCAAGGCGAACTGATCGTCGCCCTGCACGGCAAGCCGGCCGCCATCGTCACCAAGCTCGAAGGCAGCTCGCAAATGGCGCCGCAACCGGTGCATTGCGCCGAAGTGGGCGCCATGCTGGCGCGCATGCACCTGGCTGGCTGCGACTACCCGCTGCAACAGCCGAACCTGCGCGGCCTGGACTGGTGGAATGCCACCACGCCCAAGGTGTTGCCGCACCTGTCCGACAGCAACGCCCACCTGTTGCGGGTCGAGATGCATTTCCAGGAAGCATTTGCCGGCTGCGACACGTACAAGCAGTTGCAGACCGGTCCCGTGCATGCCGACCTGTTCCGCAACAACGTGATGTTCGACGGCGAGCGCCTGACCGGCTTCTTCGACTTTTACTTCGCCGGCTGCGATACCTGGCTGTTCGACGTGGCGGTCACCGTCAATGACTGGTGTATCGACCTGGCCACCGGCGTGCTCGACGTGGCGCGCGTGCGCTCCCTGCTCGACGCTTATCACGGCGTACGGCCGTTCACCGACGCCGAGCAAACCGCCTGGCAACCGATGCTGCGCGCAGGCGCGCTGCGGTTCTGGCTCTCGCGCCTGTATGATTACTACCAGCCGCGCGAAGCAGAAATGCTCACGCCACACGATCCCACCCACTTTGAGCGCATCTTGCGCGAACGAATCGCCACGCTGGCGCCGAAGCTTTTTTGATGACTACTTACACCGCCCGCACCGGCTTGCACTGGGTTAAACAGGGCCTGCTGCTGTTCCGCAAGCAACCTGGCGGCCTGATGGCGCTGTTCTTCTGCTGCATGTTCCTGTCGATGTTCATCATGGTCATCCCGGTCGGACAACTGGCAGTGTTCCTGCTCACCCCGCTATTTTCGGTGGCCATGCTCGAAGGCTGCCGGCAGGTGGACGAAGGCAAGCGCGCGCTGCCCAACTTGTTGTTCAGTGGCTTTCGCAAACCGGCACGCGGCCCGCTGCTCACGCTGGGCGCACTGAACCTGGTGATACTGCTGTTAGCCGCCGTCTTGGTTTACAGCATGTCGGGCGACGTGCTGGCCCGCATCGCCGAGCGTCCTGAAAAAGTCGATCCGGCGCTGCTGCAAACGATGTTCGTGCCGATGCTGATCGCCTCGGCCATGTACACCATCACCTGGATCCTGACCTGCTTTGCCGCGCCGCTGGTATTCTGGCAAAAGATCACGGTGGGCAAGGCGCTGTTCTTCAGCGTGGTATCGGTGGTGCGGGCGTTCAAGCCGATATTCATCGCCACGGCGGCGCTGCACGTGCTGTATTTCGTCAGCTCAAACATCGTCGGACTGGTGTTCGGCGCATCGCAGATGGCCATGGCGGGAATTTTCACGCTGCTGCTGTTGTTGATCGTGCTGGCGCACTGCACCTTGTACGTGGCCTACCGCGAGATATTCCACCAGCCGCAAGCAGCGACGCCGGTCGATCTGGAAAAGCACGATACCCCGGATCCGATGGCTTAAAAGAAAGGGGCGCAGACTGCGCCCCTTTTTACATCATCGCGCCAACCGTTCGAGCTTGGCAATACTCAGGTCCAGCACCTTCATCCCGGCGCTGCCGAAATTGATCTGCGCGCGCGCATTGGCGCCGCTGCCTTCGATGTTGACGATCACGCCCTCGCCGAACTTGGCGTGTTCGACCGATTCGCCGATGCGCCAGCCCGACGACTTTTGCTGCATCTTCTGGGCGATCGCATTGTCCGAGCCGAGCATGGGCGCCTCGTCCCACGCGGTTTTCTTGTTGGCAAACCAGTGCGGCTGCGACTTGGCCGACAGCCACTTCAGTGCATCCTCCGGCAACTCATCAAAAAAGCGCGACTTCATGTTGTAGCGCGTCTGGCCGTGCAACATGCGCGTTTGCGCAAAGCACAGGTACAGGCGCTGGCGCGCACGCGTGATGGCCACGTACATCAGGCGCCGTTCTTCTTCCACGCCGCCCTCCTCGCGCGAGCTGCTCTCGTGCGGGAACAGGCCCTCTTCCAGCCCGGTGATGAAGACGTTGTTAAATTCGAGCCCCTTGGCCGAGTGCACCGTCATCATCTGCACCGCCTGCTGGCCGGCCGTGGCCTGGTTGTCGCCGGCTTCGAGCGACGCGTGCGACAGGAACGCCGACAACGGCGACATCACGGTGGCCAGCGGCGCGTCGGCATCCAATATCTCGACGCCATCCTGGTTGACGATGGCCGCACCTGCCTGCGCCTGCGACTGCGGGCCCAGGTGCGCCGGGGCGCCGTGGCCGTAGCCCTCTTCCGCCACGAACTGGGTGGCGGCGCTGACCATTTGCTCCAGGTTTTCGATGCGGTCGGCGCCTTCTTTTTCGGTCTGGTAGTGGGTGAGCAGGCCGCTCGCTTCCAGGACCAGGCGCACCAGTTCGGGTAACGCCATCTGCTGGCTCTCGAAGCGCGCGCTTTCGATCAGTTTCACAAAGCCGGCCAGCGACGTGCCGCCCTTGCCGGTCATGTACGGCACCGCTGCGTACAGCGACACGCCGTACTGGCTCGATGCACCCTGCAGGTTCTCGATGGTACGGGCGCCGATGCCGCGCGTGGGGAAATTGACCACGCGCATGAAGGCCGAGTCGTTGTGGGGATTATCCATCAGCTGCAAATACGAAATCAGGTGCTTGACCTCGGCGCGCTGGAAGTAGCGCAGGCCGCCGTACACATGGTATGGAATGCCGGCCGAGAACAAGGCATGCTCGATCACGCGCGACTGCGCGTTGGACCGGTACAGCACGGCGATTTCGCTGCGCGACGCACCGTCGGCAATCAGGTTTTTCGTTTCCTCGATGATCCACTGCGCTTCGCCGAGGTCGGACGTGGCTTCGTACACGCGCACCTGCTCGCCGTGGCCGGCGTCGGTGCGCAGGTTCTTGCCCAGGCGCTTGCTGTTGTTGGCAATGAGCACGTTGGCGGCATCGAGGATGTGGCCGTGCGAACGGTAATTCTGCTCGAGCTTGATCAGGTTCTTGACGTGGAACTCGCGCTCGAACGCAATCATATTGCCCACGTTGGCGCCGCGGAACGCGTAAATGCTCTGGTCGTCGTCACCGACTGCAAACAGCGCGCCGCCGCCGCCTTCGCCGTGGCCGGCCAGCAGCTTGAGCCACTTGTACTGCAAATCGTTGGTATCCTGGAACTCGTCGACCAGGATATGCTGGAAGCGCTGCTGGTAGTGCTGGCGCAGCGGCTGGTTGCGGCTCAGCAGCTCATAGGTGCGCAGCAGCAGTTCGGCAAAGTCCACCACGCCTTCGCGCTGACACTGGTCGTCGTACATTTGGTAGAGCTCGACTTTCTTGCGCTCGTCGGCGTTGTACGGCTCGATCTTGTCGGCGCGCAGGCCCTGGTCCTTGGCGCCGTTGATGAAGTACATCACCTCTTTCGGCGGGAACTTTTCGTCATCGACATTATTGGCCTTGAGCAGGCGCTTGATGGCGGACAGCTGGTCTTGCGAGTCGAGAATCTGGAATGTCTGCGGCAGCGCGGCGTCGCGGTAGTGCGTGCGCAGCAGCCGGTTGCACAGGCCGTGGAAAGTGCCGATCCACATGCCACGCGTGTTAATCGGCATCATCGCCGACAAGCGCGTCATCATCTCCTTGGCCGCCTTGTTGGTAAAGGTAACAGCCAGGATGCCCGACGGCGACACTTGCCCGGTCTGGATCAGCCAGGCGATGCGGGTGGTCAGCACGCGGGTTTTGCCGGAGCCGGCGCCGGCCAGGATCAGGGCGCTCTGGGCCGGCAGGGTGACGGCGGCCAGTTGTTCGTCGTTCAGGTTATGGAGAAGATTTTGCATCCCGTGATTATACCGGGATGCATCGCGAACCACCGCCAGCCAAGGCGGCCGGAATGGTTGCCATTTGCGCCAGCGGACGACCGCGTTGGCTGCGGGTCACCGCTCTTCCGTGCGACGCTGCGATCAGGCCGACGGCGTGGCGGCCACGGCTTTGCCGTTGCCGAGCGCCTGCTGGAATAGCGCTTGCGTAGCTTGCTCGGCCTGGCGCTGGGCTTGCGCGCGCTGCCGGCCCAGGTCGCCCATTGTGCGGCCCATCTCGCCCATCGGCTTGCTCAGTTCGGCCATGCGGCGGCCCAGCGCCTGTCCCATGTCCTGCCCTGCCTTGGCCGACTGCGCCGCGATGCCGAGTTGCTGGGCGTCCATCTCGCGCGTGAGTGGCGCCAACTGCGCCTGCAACTGGGTGCGGCGCGCGTCGAGCACGGCGCGCTTGTCGGTGTCCGAGGCAGGCAGGGCAGCGCTCTCCAGCGCCACCTGCTCCAGGCGGCGCGCGATAGTTTCATGGCGGACGGCAACGCGGCCGATCTCGCGGCCGCGCTGTTCGACGTCGCGCAGTGCGCCATTGGCTTCCAGGTTGACGCGCATTTTCTCGGCTGCCGCTTCCATGAGCTTGCCCTGGGCCTCCATCTTGTCGCCCTGCGCCTTCATTTGCGCGTCGATTTTCTGCACCGGCGCCCAGGCGGCAAACGCTTGCGCCACCAGTACCGGGTCTTCGATCACGTAGCTCTTGTCGCGTTCGGCGAACCAGATGAATTCGCCCTTGATGGTCTTGCGCAGGTCGGCCACCTTGAGCATGTCGTCGGTGTTGCCCATGATCGTCATGCGGCTGCGGTCGAGCGGCACCAGCGCATACGCGCTGTCGCGCTTGCCCTTGAGGATGGTCACGCCATCGATGTTGATACGGGAATGGATGGCGTCGCCAGCCATCGGGGCAGCCGGCGCTGCGGGTGCTGCCGGTGCGGCAACGGCAGTCATCGGTGCTGCTGGCGCTGCCGCCGCTGCAACCGCAGTCATCGGAGCGGCTGGTGCGGCTGGTGCTGCCGGAGCAGCTGGAGCAGCGGCGACAGCTTCCGGTGCCTCAGGCAGATCGGTGGCGGCATCCGCCACAGCGGCCATGGCCGACGCAGCCAGCGCCACGGCGCCAGCTGCCTGTGGCGCGGCCGCTGGCTTGGGCGCGGCCTGCACATAGAACACGGCGCTGGCCGCGCACAGGCCCAGCAGCGGCACCACCATTTTCCAGCTGACCGGTTCGACATCGGGACGCAGCAAGCGTTTAATACGAGACATAAGATTTCCTCCATGCGCCGCGTGGGCAAGTTGTACGGTATCGAACTGGAATTGATCCAGCTCGGACAAGGCCTTTGCCAGCATCTGCGGTTGACCGAGCAGGGACACTGCAAGGTCATCGGCGATTTGTTCCCGCTCTAGGCGGATGCGGCGCGACAAGGCCCAAACACTTGGGTGATAGAACAGCACGATTTCCACCGCGCTTTGAATGAGGTTGACCAGGTAATCGCGGCGCTTGATGTGCGCCAGCTCGTGCGCCAGCAGCGCTTCGAGCAACTCTGGCGGCATGCCGGTGATCAGCGACGCCGGTACCAGCACGATGGGCCGCCAGCAGCCGGCCGTGATCGGACTGTCGAGGCCTTCGGCCACGCCGAGCCGCACGTGCAGGTCGAGGCCGGCGCGGCGCGCCAGCGTCGAGAGGCGGCGCTGCCAGTAATGGTTGACGGTGTAGCGGTCGCTGCGGGTGCGCTCGGCCACCCACTGGAGGCCGATGGCCAGGCGCAGCGACATCAGCGCGGCGCCGGCCAGCCACAGCCCGACCACCCACGGCAACTGGCCACGCAACACGGCTTCCCAGCCGGCCAGCACGGGCTGATCCAGCAGAGGCGCTGAAACAATACCGGCATCGGCGCCGGAAATAAAGGAAGGAATCAGGGAGACCGCGCCAAGGCTGGCGCCGGAGGAAACACCGCTGTCAGCGGCGTGCAACTGGGTGATGACGCTGGCGACCGGCAATGCCGCGCACAGCAGCAAGCCGGCGCAGGCCACCGCGTAGCGGGTGTGCGGCCGGGCGCGGCGCAGCACGTGCATGGCCAACGCCACGGCCCAGCCGATCAGCAGGCCCTGCCAGATAAAATGCAACAGCGCCCAGCCAACGGCAGGCACCAGAGTTTGCAATACGTCCATGCCGCACTCCCCTTGTGATGGAATGTAGAATAAATTATCTAGATCACGAAGTCTAGAACTTTTTTTCTACATCCACCGGGGGTGCAAAGATTAATAAAGTACCACGGAGCGGATCGACTCTCCCGACTTCATCAAATCAAAACCTTCGTTGATGCGCTCGAGCGGCAGGCGGTGCGTGATCAGGTCGTCGATATTGAGTTTGCCGTCCATGTACCAGTCGACGATCTTCGGCACGTCGGTGCGGCCACGGGCGCCGCCGAAGGCGGAACCCTTCCACTCGCGCCCCGTCACCAGCTGGAACGGACGGGTGGAAATTTCCTGGCCCGCCGCCGCCACGCCGATGATGAACGATTGACCCCAACCTTTATGGGTGCACTCGAGCGCTTCGCGCATCAGTTGCGTGTTGCCCACGCACTCGAAGCTGTAATCGGCGCCGCCGTCAGTCAGTTGAACGATGTGATCGACCACGTTCGGCGTGTCTTTCGGGTTGATGAAATGGGTCATGCCGAACTTGCGCGCCATGTCCTGGCGGGCCGGGTTGATGTCGACCCCGATGATCTTGTCGGCGCCCACCATCTTGGCGGCCTGGATCACGTTCAGGCCAATGCCGCCCAGGCCGAACACCACCACGTTGGCGCCCGCTTCCACCTTGGCCGAGAACACCACGGCGCCCACGCCGGTGGTCACGCCGCAACCGATGTAGCAAACCTTGTCGAACGGCGCGTCTTCGCGGATTTTCGCCAGGGCGATTTCCGGCACCACGATGTAATTCGAGAACGTGGACGTGCCCATGTAGTGGAACAACGGCTTGCCGTCGAGCGAGAAGCGGCTGGTCGCGTCCGGCATCAGGCCGCGGCCCTGGGTCGAGCGGATCGCCTGGCACAGGTTGGTCTTGCGCGACAGGCAGAATTTGCACTGGCGGCATTCCGGGGTGTACAACGGGATGACGTGG
The DNA here is from genome assembly GCF_001758785.1 of Duganella phyllosphaerae. Taxonomy (GTDB): domain Bacteria; phylum Pseudomonadota; class Gammaproteobacteria; order Burkholderiales; family Burkholderiaceae_D; genus Rugamonas; species Rugamonas phyllosphaerae. The sequence continues at coordinate 49,200 of NZ_LROM01000091.1, read as the reverse complement.
TCGTCTTTTTTCAGGGTGGTCACGCCGGGGCCGATATCGACCACGATGCCCGCGCCTTCATGGCCGAGAATCGCCGGGAAGATGCCTTCCGGGTCGGCGCCGGACAGCGTGTAGTAGTCGGTATGGCAGATGCCGGTGGCCTTGAGTTCGATCAGCACCTCGCCGGCGCGCGGGCCTTGCAGGTCCACTTCCTCGATCGTCAACGGCTGGCCCGCGCTCCATGCTACGGCTGCTTTGGTTTTCATTGTTGGTCCTCTGGCGGTTATCTGAATGCGCCATGATAACAAGCCAGGACCAATCTGTGGTTTTCCGTGCCTCAGCCTTACTGCGGCTCGACCGGCATCGTGCTACCCAGTTCCAGCAAATCGGACACCGTGCGCCACAGCTGGCGCGGCGAGGTCCACGGCTTGGGCAGGAAGGCGCCGCCGGGAATGCTGGCCTCGGGATGGCGCGCCGAGTACACCAGCACGCGGGCGTCCGGCTGCAAGTGGTGCAGGTTGTCGAGCAGCAGGCTGGCGTCGCCGTCGCGCAGTTCGGGGTCGATCACCACCAGCGCAAACTGTTCGCGCAGCAGCAATTCCTGGGCGGCAGCCATGCTGCCAACATGGGTGACGCGGGTTTCCGGCACCAGCAGTGCAGTGAGCACCAGCGCGGTGTCGGCGTCGCTGTCGATGTGCAGCACGCGCGGCGCGGTCACATAAATCGAAAAGCCGATGGCGGTGCTGTGGTCGTGGTCGAGGGATGAACGTGGGGTCGTGCTGGTGGTATCGAAAGGCATGGCGGTCTCCGCAAAAAATCACAGCCGTCAGCAGGACTGACGGGAACGATCGGCGGAGTTGGGCCGAAAACTGGGGGACGGGCGCAGGGAAAAGGCAGCCCGGACGGCGGCAGGCGGAGCGCGATCACGCGGCCTGCTGCATCGTGCAACGGTATTGTTCGCCGTCGACAGTTAACAGTGTACAACAAAAATGCCGCAGAGCAAGCAACTCGACGGCATTCCTGCTTGTTTTTGCTTACTTTTTTAACCGCTGGCTGAATGCAGCATGCAAGCCATTGAGGGTTTCTTCGGCCGCCAGCAACTGGTCGGCCACCTCGTTGACCTTGCGCCGGTTGGACCGTGCATGGTCGCGCAGCACCTCGAACGCAGTGTTGCGGTCGGTCTGGAATTTGCACATCAGCAGGCCCACGGCCAGGCTGGTTTCGCGGCCGGCTGCCAGCGCCGCGTTCAGATTCAACTCGGTGCGGCGCAGCTGGCGGATCTCGTCGGCACGTGCCAGGCCGGCAGCAAACGCCGGCATCAGCTGCTTCTCGTCCACCGGCTTGACCAGGAAACCGACCGCGCCGTACGACGCGGCCTGCTTGCCGGCGTCGGCGTCGCCGCGACCGGACAGGAACATGAACGGCACCGAACTGGTGGCGTGCAGTTGCTTGGCCAGTTCCAGGCCGGTCATGCCCGGCATGTGGATGTCGAGCAGCGCCATGTCGGGCTCGCGCTGGGCGATCAGTTGCAGCGCCTGCTCTGCCGACGAGGCCTTGAGGATGTCGTAACCGGCATGGCCGAGCACTTCGCCCAGGAAATCGAGCAATAACGGGTCGTCATCGACGATCAGGATGGGACGCTTCGGGGGCAGGGAATGGGGCATGTGGCGGCAACCTTGGGCTATTGCTAACGATCTCATTATAAGGCCGAAAAGCTTCCTGTATTCAAGGTTTTACTGCGAAGAACTACTGCGCCGTACGCTCGAAAAACAACGCTGCAAACGCATGCACCGCCTGCGCCACGCTTTCAGCTTGATAGACACTGGTGATCGCGGCCACCATGTCGGCGCCGCGCGCGGCCAGCGGCGCCGCATTTTCCGGCGTCATGCCGCCGATCACCACGGTCGGCACGCGGATCACGGCGCGGGCCTGGTCCAGCAGTGCCGGCGCAGTGACGAAATCGTATTGCTTGACCAGCGACGGGTAAAAGCCGCCGAACGCCACGTAGCTGGCGCCATCATCCTGCGCCGCCACGGCCAGCGCCAGGTCGCCGTAGCACGACGCACCGACGATCTTGTCCGGTCCCAGTTGCGACCGCACGGCAGCCACGCCGGCATCGGTGCCGCCCACGTGCACGCCGTCGGCATCGATCTGCTGGCACAGGTCGACGAAGTCGTTGACGATGAACGGCACCCCATACCGGCGGCACAGCGCCAGCAGCGCGGTGGCCTGCTCCAGTCGTTGCGCGGGCCCAGCGTCCTTGTGGCGGTATTGCACAAGTGCGATGTTGTCACTGCCGGCTTGCAGCGCCTGTTCGGTGATGACCAGCAGGCGGTCGGTGTCGTCCCAGTTGGGGGTGACCAGGTAGAGTCCTTGCATTGCGGTGATTCCTTTCATGGTTTAGCGCAGCGGCATGCGCTGGCCGGCGGCCACCGCGTAAGCGTCGCGCAGCGCGATAAAGCAATAATGCTGGGCCTGTTCAAGCGCGGTGATCACCGGCAGCCCCAGCGCCAGTTGGCCGGCAATGGCGGCAGCCAGGGTGCAGCCGCTGCCGTGAAACTGGCCCGGCAGGCGCGGCCACTGCCAATGGTGATCCACTTCGCCGTAACAGCGGTTGAGCAGGCACGCGCCATCGTCGTGACCACCGGTGACCAGCACGTTGCGGCAGCCCTGCGCGCCCAGGATGGCAGCCTGGGTGGCGCCATCGTCCACCCGGGTCAGCCGATACGCTTCCGGGCCGTTGGGCGTGAGCACCGTCGTTAGCGGTAGCAGCGGCGCCAATGCGGCCACCGCATCGCCCGCAGTGAGCACGTCGCCGTGGCCGCTGGCGAGTACCGGATCGAGCACCACCGGCAGGTGCGGTTGCGTGCGGCGCAATTCATGTATCACCTCGGCAATCGCCAGCGCGTTGGCGGCACTGCCGGGGATGCCGATCTTCACTGCACTGATCGCCATCTTGGCGGTGAGCGCCTGCGCCTGGCGCAGCACCAGGTCGGCATCCACCGGTTCGACCGTATAGACGCGGTCGTTGTCCTGCACCGTGAGCGCGGTGCACACGGTGAGCGCGTGCGCACCCTGCGCCGCCACCGCCTGCGCATCGGCCACCAGGCCGGCGCCACCGGACGGATCGAGCCCGGCGAACACCAGCACGCAAGGGCGCTGCAGCGGCGTTGCGGCCGCAGTCATGCCGACGGTGACGCCGACGCTCATGCCAGCCGGCCCGCCATCGGCGACGACGGCGAGGCCGCGAACTTGCGCGCGATGCGCCCGGCCAGGAATGCTTCGCGCCCGGCCTGCACGCCGAGCTTCATGGCGCGCGCCATGCGCACCGGGTCGCGCGCGCCGGCAATCGCCGTATTCATCAGCACGCCATCGCAGCCGAGCTCCATCGCAATCGCCGCATCCGACGCCGTGCCCACGCCGGCATCGACCAGCACCGGCACCCTGGCCTGCTCGATAATCAGCGACAAGTTCCACGGGTTGAGGATGCCCATGCCCGAGCCGATCAGCGACGCCAGCGGCATCACCGCCACGCAGCCGATGTCTTCCAGAATTTTGGCCTGGATCGGATCGTCGCTGCAATAGACCATCACGTCGAAGCCGTCCTTGACCAGCGCTTCGGCAGCAACCAGGGTTTCCGGCATGTGCGGGAACAGCGTCTTTTCGTCACCGAGCACTTCGAGCTTGACCAGCTTGTGGCCGTTCAGCAGTTCACGCGCCATTTGCAGCGTGTAGACAGCATCCTTGGCCGTGTAGCAGCCGGCCGTGTTCGGCAGTATCGTGTACTGCGACGGCGGCAGCACGTCGAGCAGGCTGGGCGCCTTCGGGTCCTGGCCGATATTGACGCGGCGAATCGCCACGGTGATGATTTCCGCGCCGGCCGCGTCGGTCGCTGCGCGGGTCTGTTGCAGGTCCCGGTATTTGCCGCTGCCCACCAGCAGGCGCGATTGGTAGGTCTTGCCGGCGATGGTGAGAGTGTCTTGCTGGTTCATTTGCTGGTTCATTTGCTGGTTCATTTGCTGGTTCATTTGCTTGTCCTTTCAGTTCCACCCCTAACCACATGGGGTCGGACCCCTTGGGGTCCGACCCCGGCATGGTGTGCGGGGTTCAAAAAAATCAGCCGCCGCCGATGGCGCGCACGATGTCCACTTTGTCCTGCGGCTGCAGCTCGCGCTGCGGCCACTGCTGGCGCGGCACCACCGCGCGGTTGACCGCCAGCGCCAGCGCCTGGCCGCTCAGGGACAAGCCGTCGACCAGCTGATCCAGCGTCTGGCGCGCCGGCACCGCGTGCGGCGCGCCGTTCAATTCAATCTCGATCATCGAGGCTCCCTCACAACTTGCGATACAGCTCGGCGCCGTTCTTGATGAATTCCACCGCCTTGATCTGCATGCCCTGCTGCAAAGCCGCACCGTCGCTCATGCCGTTGGCAGCCGCGTACTCGCGCACTTCCTGGGTGATCTTCATCGAACAGAAATGCGGACCGCACATCGAGCAGAAATGCGCGACCTTGGCAGAATCCTTCGGCAGCGTCTCGTCGTGGAATTCGCGCGCCTTGTCCGGGTCCAGTCCCAGGTTGAACTGGTCGTCCCAGCGGAATTCGAAACGCGCTTTCGACAGCGCGTTGTCGCGGATCTGGGCGCCCGGGTGGCCCTTGGCCAGGTCGGCCGCGTGCGCGGCAATCTTGTACGTGATGATGCCGTCCTTGACGTCGTTTTTATCGGGCAGTCCAAGGTGCTCCTTCGGCGTCACGTAGCACAGCATGGCGGTGCCATACCAGCCGATTTGCGCGGCGCCGATGCCGGACGTGATGTGGTCGTAGCCGGGCGCGATGTCGGTGGTGAGCGGTCCCAGCGTGTAGAACGGCGCCTCGTGGCACTGCTCGAGTTGCAAGTCCATGTTCTCCTTGATCAGCTGCATCGGCACGTGGCCAGGTCCTTCGATCATCACTTGCACATCGTGCTTCCAGGCGATTTGCGTCAGTTCGCCGAGGGTTTTCAGTTCGCCCAGTTGCGCCTCGTCATTGGCGTCGTAGATCGAACCGGGGCGCAGGCCGTCACCGAGCGAGAACGAGACGTCGTACGCCTTCATGATCTGGCAGATCTCTTCGAAGTGCGTGTACAGGAACGATTCCTGGTGGTGCGCCAGGCACCACTTGGCCATGATCGAGCCGCCGCGCGAGACGATGCCGGTCAGGCGCTTGGCGGTCAGCGGCACATAGCGCAACAGCACGCCGGCGTGGATGGTGAAGTAATCGACGCCCTGCTCGGCCTGCTCGATCAGGGTGTCGCGGAAGATTTCCCAGGTCAGGTCTTCGGCCTTGCCGTTGACCTTTTCCAGCGCCTGGTAGATCGGTACCGTGCCGATCGGCACCGGGCTGTTACGGATGATCCATTCGCGCGTTTCGTGGATGTGCTTGCCGGTGGACAGGTCCATCACGTTGTCGCCGCCCCAGCGGATGGCCCAGGTCATCTTTTCCACTTCCTCGCCGATCGACGAGGTGACCGCCGAGTTGCCGATATTGGCGTTGATCTTGACCAGGAAATTGCGGCCGATGATCATCGGCTCCACTTCCGGGTGATTGATGTTGGCGGGAATGATGGCACGGCCGCGGGCAATCTCGTCGCGCACGAATTCGGGCGTGATCTCTTGCGGGATGCTGGCGCCGAACGACTCGCCCCGGTGCTGGCGGCCCATCAGGTCGGCCAGGCGCTGGCCCATCGGGCCGGAATCCTTGAGCTCGGCCAGGTATTCGCGGCGGCGCAGGTTTTCCCGGATCGCCACGTACTCCATCTCGGGCGTGATGATGCCCTGGCGCGCGTAGTGCATTTGGGTGACGTTGCGCCCTTCCCTGGCGCGGCGCGGCAGCCGGTGCAAATTGAAGCGCAGCTCGGCCAGCGCCGGGTCGGCCAGGCGCGCCTGGCCATACTCGGAGGTGGGGCCGCTCAGCTCCTCGGTGTCGTCGCGCTCGCGTATCCACGGCAGGCGCGGGGTGGCGGCCAGGCCCGAGCGAATATCGATCACGGCCTCGGGGTCGGTGTACGGACCGGAAGTGTCGTACACGTACACCGGCGGGTTGGTTTCGAAGCCGAACGAGGCGGGCGTGTCGGCCTGGGTGATGCGGCGCATCGGCACGCGCAGGTCGGGGCGGCTGCCCTGGATATAGACTTTGCTGGAATTGGGCAGCGGGTGGATTGCTGCCTGGTCCACCGTGGCGGTGGCGGAGAGGAATTTCTGGTTGGCGTTCATGTGGCTCCTTGGTTGGCGACAGGAGCCAGCTAAGGAGGTAGGACGACACCAGTTCCACAAATACAGTGGCGGCGTTGTCCTGAGCTTCCCTTCGCTGGCATTATCCAGATCAGGTTCGGAGGGTATTTCTCACCCGCGTCACAGCTGTATGCCGTGTGCAGGACCCCTAGCGTATGCTGCCCGGTGGTGTTCACCCGGGCAGCGCGACGATTATAACCGCGCCTTGCCGATTGCGCGACCCGCATGTTGGTGCGCCCTGCCCGTAGCGTAAATGCCACATCTGGTGGCGGCCGCTGCGGTATAGTGATCTCATGCCAAGATGCAATATTCATCGCTGTCTGTTTTTGCTGGCGCTGCTGCTGGCATGCGTTGCGCCCTCGCACGCCACCGAACGCTGGAGCCGCCTGGCCCACACCGCGTTCAAGCACCACCAGCAACCCGACATGACCGGCGGAAATTCTTTTGCCCAGGACCGGCAAGGGTTCGTCTGGATCGGCACCCAGACCGGGCTGGTGCGCTGGGATGGCAGCCGCTACCTGCGCTACATGGGCGACACCACCCGCACCGACGCCCTGCCCGACAGCTACATTCTCAGCGTACACATCGACTGGCGCGGCCACCTGTGGGTCGGCATGAATTCCGGCGGCGTGGCGCGCTACGACGCCGCCCACGACAACTTCGTGCGCTATCGCGCGGTACCCGGTGGCTTGGCCAGCGGTGATGTGGGTGCCATTACCGACGACGGCGCCGACGGCATACTGGTAGGCCACGGCGCCGGCATCGACCGCATCGATGCCGCCGGCGCGGTCAGCCGCATGGTCTATGCCGCCGGGGCGGCGCTGCCGGCCGGCGGCGTCAGCTTCCTGCTGCGCGCCACCGATGGCCGGCTGTGGATCGGCACCGAGCGCGGCCTGTTCCTGATGGACCAGGACCGCCGGGTACGGCCGGTCGCCCTGGTCGATGGCGCCGCCCTGCCCATCGGCGCATTGTTCCAGGACAGCACCGGCCGCATCTGGGTGGGCACCCGCGCCAACGGCGCCTTCCTGGTCGATGCGGCCACCCTGAAGGCCACGGCGGTACGCGAAAGCGGGCCGGTATCGACCTTGCAGCAGGAGCGCGTGGTGTCGATTATCGAAGCGGCGCCCGATCAGGTCTGGATCGGCACCGACGGCAGCGCAGGTGGCATCGTGGTGCTGGACGTGCTCAGCGGCGAGACGCGCCGTATCCGCCACCGTGCCGACACCCCCGACAGCCTGCTCGACAACAACATCATGACCATGTTCCGCGAACGCGGCGGCATTGTCTTCGTGGCCGGCATGGGCGGCCTCAGCCAGCACGGTCCCGTGTCGGATGCGGTCACCACCGTGCGCTACCTGGACCCCGACGCTGCTGGCGTGCTCAGCGTGCCGTCCATGATGCAGGCGCCCGATGGCAGGCTGTGGCTGTCGATTGCCGGCGGCGGCATCAAGATCGTCGACCCGGCCACCGGCCAGGTTTCCAGCGTGCCCGACCTGCCCAAGGGCCGGGTGCTGGCGATCGTGCCGGGACCCGATGGCGAGATCTACCTGGGCACCCAGAAAGGCCTGTACCGCGCCGATGCCCAGGGCCGCCGCGCGCGCCTGGTGCCGGTGCCCGGGCGCGCGCTCGAGGAAGAGGTATGGGCGCTGGCGGTGCGCGACCGGGTACTGTGGCTGGGCGACCTGGAAGGCGTGCGCGCATTGCAACTACCGCCTGCAGGCAGTCGCGACACGGCGCGCCTGCTGCGCCACGAAACCGACCGCCTGGGCGACCCGCGCGTGACCGCGCTGCTCATCGCCGGCAACGATCTGTGGATCGGCACCCGCACCGGGCTGGCGCGCCTGGGCCGCCTGGATCCCGCCAGCGCCAGCGTGGAACTGGTGCCGACCGAGCTGGCCGCCGCCGACCGCCTGGCGCCCGGTTATGTCTCGTCGCTGCTGCTCGACCGCCAGGGACGGCTGTGGCTGTCGAACTTCGGCATCGGCGTGATCATGCTCGAACGTACCGACGCCGACGGTCAGCGGCACTTCCGCCGCTTCAGCAAGCTGCAGGGCATGCCCGACAACGGCGCCAACATGGTGCTGGAGGATGTCGATGGCGCGATCTGGGCCAGTACGGACACCGGTATGGCGCGGATAGCGCCGGGCACGCTGGCGATACAGTCGTTCGGTCCCGGCGACGGCGTGCAAGTGCCGTTGTACTGGACCAATTCCGGCGCGCGCACCGCGGCCGACGAACTGGTGTTCGGCGGCCTGTCCGGCCTGACCGTGCTGCGCACCCGCGCCCTGGCGCCATGGCGCTACGCGGCGCCGGTCGCCGTCACGCGCATCGTGCTGGGCGACCAGGAAATCCCCGGCGGCAGCTACAACATCGCCGGCCGCCGTGCCGCGCCGATCACCATCACGCCGGAAGGCCGCGAGCGCGGCTTCTCGCTCGAGTTCGCCGCGCTCGACTATTCCGCGCCCGAGCGCAACCGCTATGCCTACCAGCTCAAGGGGTTCGATCGCGACTGGATCGCCACCGACACCATCAGCCGCCGCGCCAGCTACACCAACCTGCCGCCGGGCGACTACGTGTTGCTGCTGCGCGGCTCCAACCGCAACGGCGAATGGTCGGCGCCGCTGGAAGTGCCGGTGCGCGTGCTGACCGCCTGGCACCAGCAGCCGTGGGCGCGGCTGGCAGCGGTGCTGCTGGCGGCGCTGCTGCTGGCCGGCCTGATGCACGCCCGCACCCGCTACCTGCGGCGGCGCCAGCACGAACTGGAGGCCATGGTGGAAGCGCGCACCGCCGAACTGCGCGCTACCCAGGCCCAGCTGGAAACCCTGGCCTACAGCGATCCGCTCACCGGCCTTGCCAACCGGCGCCTGTTCAGCGACGAGCTGCGTCACCTGGTGGCGCAGGCCGAGCGCGGCGGACCGGGGTTCACGCTGCTGCTGATCGACCTCGACCACTTCAAGCCGATCAACGACACCTACGGCCACGACGCCGGCGATGCCCTGCTGGTGGCCACCGCCGGGCGCCTGCTGGCGGCGGTGCGCGAAGAGGACCGGGTATTCCGCCTGGGCGGCGACGAATTTGCCGTGCTGCAGGGCCGGACCACCGACCGCGCCACGCTCGAACCGGTCTGCGCGCGCATCCTCCACAACCTGGCCGAGCCGCTATTGCTGCCGCAGGGGGACACCATCGAGATCAGCGTCAGCGTGGGGGCAGCGCTGCACCAGAGCGGCCACAGCCACGAACAGCTCTACAAGCAGGCCGACGTGGCGCTGTACCGCGCCAAGGGCGCGGGTCGCAATACCTGGCACCTGGCCGAATCGTGACAAAGCCGGTGTTGGTCAAATGGAATATCTTTAATATAATGTTGCGTTTGGGTATATACCATGCAACGCTCCCGCGCTTACCTGTCTGCCAACCTGCTTGCTGCCTTGCTCTCGACCGCCTGCCTGACCGCCCACGCCGGCAAACTGCAGGTGGTGGACGAATCGTACTCGAGTGACTTTGCCCTCTACCTCGAAGAAACCCTGCCGGCGCCGCTGCAGGCGGCCCTGGTTCAGCGCGGCCTGGCGGTATGGGGGCGTACCGAAGCGTACGAACTGGGCGGCCATGGCTATTGCATCGGCAGCGTGGGCATCACCACCGCCACCACCGACGGCCGCCAGCCGCGCGCGCCGTTGGAACACATCACCCGCTTCGTCCAGGAAGTGGCCGATGACCAGTGGCAGGAGACGGTATGCCGGGCCACTGCCATGCGCGCCGCTGTCGAGGCCATGGGCGAAACCGAGCTGGCGCAACTGGTCGACAACCTCGATCAAACGCTGCCCGGCGGCGGCACCCGCGCGGTGGAAGCAGCCGATCCCAAGGTAATCGAAATATCGGGATCGGGCGTGGGGGCCAAGGCCAGGGCCGCGCTGTCCGACGCGCTGTCCGCTTACCAGATCGGCAAGCTGTTCGACTACCGCCAGATCACCACCTACGTCGATACGGAAATCTTCGAACTGGACAACGGCGACAGCGCCTGCTACGCCCGCGTGGGCCTGACCGCGCGCGCGCCGCAGGGCCGCCAGTCGCGCCTGCCGGCCTACAGCACCGACACCATGTTCGTCGCCGCGCCCGGCGACGATGAAGCTTGCCAGCGTGACGCCGTGCTCGACGCGGTGGGCAAACACTTCAGCCAGCCGTGGACCACCGACGGCATCTTTGCCGGCCTGGAGAAAACCCGCGAGGACGGCCTGGCCTTGCCCGACCTGGCCAAGGTGGCCGAACAGCACGCGGCGCAGGCCGAGCCGGCAGCGGCGAAATAGCAGGCGCAGGGCGGCGCGGCCAGCCCATGCCGCGCCGCGTCATCTATAATGGCTGTTTTCGCAAATTACTCTGCCCAATCATGGAATTAGCCAAGTCTTTCGAGCCTGCCGACATTGAACAATTCTGGCGCACCGAGTGGGAATCGCGCGGTTATTACACCGCCACCCTCGACGCCGGCAAACCTTCTTTCAGCATCCAGCTGCCGCCGCCGAACGTCACCGGCACCCTGCACATGGGCCACGCGTTCAACCAGACCATCATGGATGGCCTGACGCGCTACCACCGCATGCTCGGCCATAACACGGCCTGGATCCCGGGCACCGACCACGCCGGCATCGCCACCCAGATCGTGGTGGAGCGCCAGCTCGACGCGCAGAAGATTTCGCGCCACGACCTCGGCCGCGACGAATTCATCAAGCGCGTGTGGGAGTGGAAGGAAAAATCGGGCTCCACCATCACCGGCCAGATGCGCCGCCTGGGCGCCTCGCCCGACTGGCAGCGCGAATACTTCACCATGGACGAAACCCGTTCGAAGGTCGTCACCGACGTCTTCGTGCGCCTGCACGAACAGGGCCTGATCTACCGTGGCAAGCGCCTGGTCAACTGGGACCCGGTGCTGGGCACGGCCGTCTCCGATCTCGAGGTGGAATCCAAGGAAGAAGAAGGCTCGATGTGGTACATCAAGTACCCGCTGGCCGACGGTTCGGGCACCATCACGGTGGCCACCACCCGTCCTGAAACCATGCTCGGCGACGTCGCCGTGGCGGTCGATCCCACCGACGAGCGCTACGCTGCGCTGGTGGGCAAGATGCTGACCCTGCCGCTGGTGGGCCGCGCGATCCCGATCATCGCCGACGAATACGTCGATAAAGCTTTTGGCACCGGCTGCGTGAAAATCACGCCTGCCCACGACCAGAACGATTACGCGGTCGGCCAGCGCCACAACCTGCCGATGCTGTCGATCTTCACGCTCGAAGCGAAGATCAACGACGAGGCACCGGAACAATATCGCGGCATGGACCGTTTCGTCGCGCGCAAGCAGATCGTCGCCGACCTCGAAGCGGCCGGCCTGCTCGAAGACGTCAAGAAACACACGCTGATGGTGCCGCGCGGTGACCGTACCGGCGTGGTGATCGAGCCGATGCTCACCGACCAGTGGTTCGTCGCCATGAGCAAGCCGGCGCCGGAAGGCACCTTCTTCCCCGGCAAGTCGATCGCTGAAATAGCCTTGGAAAAAGTGGCCAGCGGCGACATCAAGTTCGTGCCCGAGAACTGGAGCAACACCTACAACCAGTGGCTCAACAACATCCAGGACTGGTGCATCTCGCGCCAGCTGTGGTGGGGCCATCAAATCCCGGCCTGGTACGACGAAGCCGGCAACATCTTTGTCGCCAAGACCGAGGCCGAAGCGCAGGCCAAGCAGCAGGCCGCTGGCAGCACCGGCCCGCTGCGCCGCGACGCCGACGTGCTCGACACCTGGTTCTCGTCGGCACTGGTGCCGTTCTCCACCCTGGGCTGGCCCGACGAAACGCCGGACCTGAAAGCGTTCCTGCCGTCGTCGGTGCTGGTCACCGGTTTCGACATCATCTTCTTCTGGGTGGCGCGCATGGTGATGTTCACCCTCCACTTCACCGGCAAAGTGCCGTTCGAAACCGTGTACGTGCATGGCCTGGTGCGCGATTCGACCGGCCAGAAAATGTCCAAGTCCAAGGGCAATACGCTCGACCCGATCGACCTGATCGACGGCATCGGCATCGACGCGCTGGTGGCCAAGCGCACCACCGGCCTGATGGATCCGCGCACCGCGCCAAAAATCGAGAAAGCCACGCGCAAGGAATTCCCGGAAGGCATCGCCGCCTACGGCACCGACGCCGTGCGCTTCACCATGGCGTCGTACGCCTCGCTGGGCCGCAACATCAACTTCGACCTGGGCCGTGCCGAAGGCTACCGCAACTTCTGCAACAAGCTGTGGAACGCCACCCGCTTCGTGCTGATGAACACGGAAGAAAAGGATTGCAGCGCCAGCGATGCCGACCTGTCGAACGCCGACAAGTGGATCATCTCGATGCTGCAAAAGGCCGAGCTGGACGTGGCCAAGGGCTTCGAAGACTACCGCTTCGACAACATCGCTTCCACCATCTACAAGTTCGTCTGGGACGAGTACTGCGACTGGTACCTGGAGGTGGCCAAGGTGCAGGTACAGCACGGCACCGAAGGCCAGCAGCGCGCCACCCGCCACACGCTGTTGCGCGTGCTGGAAGTGGTGCTGCGCCTGGCCCATCCGGTGATTCCGTTCGTCACCGAAGCGCTGTGGCAGGCGGTCGCGCCGCTGGCCGGCAAGTCGGGCGACTCCATCATGATGCAGCCGTACCCGATCGCCGACACCGCCAATATCGACGAAGCGGCCGAAGCGTGGATGCTGCAACTGAAATCGCTGATCGACGCTACCCGCAACCTGCGCGGCGAAATGCAGCTGGCGCCATCGCTGCGCGTGCCGCTGATCGTCGAGCCGGCCAGTGCTGCCGACAAGGCGGCGCTGGCCCTGTGCGCGCCGTACATCCAGGCGCTGGGCAAGCTGGCCGAAGTGCAGATCGTCGACGCCCTGCCCGATTCGCCGGCAGCGGTGGCGATTGTCGGCACGACCAAGCTGATGCTCAAGGTCGAGATCGACGTGAAGGCCGAGCGCGAGCGCCTGTCCAAGGAAATCACCCGTGTCGAAGGCGAGATCGCCAAGGCCAACGGCAAGCTGTCGAACCAGAGTTTCGTCGCCCGCGCGCCGGTGGAAGTGGTGGCGCAAGAGAAGGAACGGGTCGCCAACTTCTCGGCCACGCTGGACAAGGTGCGCGAGCAGCTGGCCAAGCTGCCGGCCTGATAGCTTATCTCCTAGCCCTGCAGGGCCGCCTCCGGGCGGCCTTTTTTTCGCCCACGCGATCAGGCTTCCCTGCTAGAATGAGCCGATATCTCTTTGACAAGGCTCGCAATGACGCAGGGTACTGGTGGCTACGTGGCGGGCATCGACTACACCCACGGCTACTATCGCGAGCTCGGCCCGCTGCATGCGGCGATGGCGCTGGCCCATGCCGGCGTGCCCATGCCGTCCGTGGCCACCGCCTGCGAGCTGGGCTTCGGCCAGGGGCTCTCCACCAATATTCATGCGGCCGCCAGCGCTGTGGCCTGGCACGGCACCGATTTCAATCCCGCCCAGGCCGGCTATGCCGCGCAACTGGCGCAGGCCGCCGGCAGCAACGCCCAGTTGGCGGACCAGTCGTTTGCCGAGTATTGCGTCCGCACCGACCTGCCCGACTTCGACTTCATCGCCGTGCATGGCGTGTGGAGCTGGGTCTCGCCTGCCAACCGCGCCCTGCTGCTCGACTTCGTGCACCGCAAGCTCAAACCGGGCGGCGTGTTGTACATGAGCTACAACTGCCAGCCGGGTTGGGCGCCGATGGTGCCGCTGCGCAACCTGCTGAGCGGCTACATCGACCGCACGACCGCGCCCGGCACCGGCCTCGAGCGCCGTATCGACGCCGCGCTCGACTTTGCCGACAAGCTGCTGGCCACTCGTCCCGCCTACCTGGCGGCGTATCCACACGTGGCAGACATGCTGGCAGGCCTGCGCAACCACGACCACCGCTACCTGGCCCACGAATTTTTCAACGCCGACTGGCAGCCGGTCGACTTCGCCGAACAAGCCGCCACCCTGGCCGCAGCCGGCCTGGCGTATGCCTGCCCGGCCCACCACCTGGACCAGCTCGACCCGTTGAACCTCACCGCACCGCAACGCGCGCTGCTGGCGCAGTTGCCGGACCCGGTGCAGCGCCAGGGCGTGCGCGACGTGATGCTCAACCAGAGTTTTCGGCGCGACTACTGGATCAACACCGCAGCCGGCGAGTGCCAGCTGAGCCCGGCGCAACACGAAGCGGTGATGCGCAGCCAGCGCGTGGTGCTGGTGATGCCGCGCGCCGACGTCGACCTCACCGTACGCACCGGCGCGTTCGAGATCGCCCTCAAGCAGGACATGTATGCGCCCCTGCTCGACGCCCTGCAAGACCACCAGGCGCGCACCGTGGCCGAGCTGGAACGGCTGGTGCCGATGCGCGGCGGCCTGCGCCAGCTGTTCGAAGCGGTGTTCATCCTGTGCGGCATGGGCGTGCTGGCGCCAGCCCAGGCGCCGGACGCGGCAGCCAGTGCCAGCGCCGCCAGCCGGCGCCTGAACCTGGCGTTGTTCGAGCGCGCACGCAGCTGCGGCGAGATCCAGCACATGGCGTCGGCGCTGGTGGGCGGCGGCCTGGCGATGCCGCGCATCCCGCAGTTGTTCCTGCTGGCGCAGGCGCATGGCCTGCATGGCGCCAGCGCCTGGAGCGACTTCGCCGGTCCGCTGCTGGCGGCGCAGAACGTGCCGCTGCACAAGGAAGGCAAGCCGCTGGCCACGGCCGGCGAATACCAGGCCGAAGTGCTGCGCAAGGCCGGCATTTTCGAACGCCATTATTTACCGATGTACCAGGCGCTGGGCATTATCGACACCGACACCGACACCGACACACCATGAACCACTGGATCAGCGGCAGCGCCGCACCAGGCCGTTCCAGCGCGCTGCGCATTGCCCTGGCGTTCGCCAGCGCAGGTCTGGCCCCACCAGCGGCGGACATGGTGTGTCACCTCGGTGGTGGAGATGCCCAGGGCGCCGGGCCGGCTGGTCGCTAACTTCCGCTTGAAGCTCACGAGCATCTGACGCCACCGCTAGGGGGCATGGCTCACCCGGCCAGCAGCTCGGCGTAGCGCGCCACGTCGACATTACCGCCGCTGATGATGATGCCCACGCGCTGGCCTTGCAGTTGCGCCTTCATGGCGCGCGCGGCGGCCAGGCCCAGGCAGCCGGTCGGTTCGACCACCAGCTTCATGCGCGCGGCAAAAAAACGCATTTCGGCGCGCAGCTGGGCGTCGCTCACCGTCAGAATATCGTCGACATCGCGGCAGATGATGGGGAACGTCAGGTTGCCCAGGTGCTGGGTCTGGGCGCCGTCCGCAATCGTCTTCGGGGTGTCGATGTGGACGATGCTGCCGCTGCGGAACGATTGCTGACCGTCGTTGCCGGCCTCCGGCTCCACCCCGTAGAGTTTGGTCGCAGGCGACAGCGCGCGCGTGGACAGCGCCGAGCCGCTGAGCAGACCGCCGCCGCCCAGGCACACGAACAGCGCATCGAGCTGGCCGACCTCCTCGAACAATTCCTTGGCGGCCGTGCCCTGGCCAGCGATCACGTCGGCATGGTCGTACGGCGGGATCAGGGTCATGCCGCGCTGCTGGGCCAGGTCGCGGCCGATCTGTTCGCGGTCCTGGGTGTAGCGGTCGTACAGCACCACGTCGGCGCCATAGCCGCGGGTGGCGGCGATTTTCGACGGCGGCGCGTCGTGCGGCATGATGATGGTGGCCGGAATGCCAGCCAACTGCGCCGACAGGGCGATGCCCTGCGCATGGTTGCCGGACGAAAAAGCGACAACACCGGCACGCCGCTGCGCCTCATCGAATTTGGCCAGCGCATTGTAGGCGCCACGGAACTTGAACGCCCCCATGCGCTGCAAGTTTTCACACTTGAAAAACACCTGCGCACCGAGCTCGCTATCGGCAGTGCGCGACGTCATCACCGGCGTGCGGTGCGCCACCCCGGCAATCCGCTCCGACGCCGCCACTACGTCGGCATAAGTGGGCAAAACCTGTTCGTTCATGATTCTTCCTTTAGTTGTAAAGCGTGGTCAGGGCAAGGCGCAGCGCCGCAGACAGTGCGAACGCAAGGCAAGGCGCTGCAACGACGCCCTGGTCAGGGCGAGGCGCAGCGCCGCAGACAGTGCGAACGCACGGCAAGGGGCTGCAACGACGCCCTGGCCGCGCTTTTAGCGGGCATCGTTGTAGACGGTGGCGCGGGAGACGTTAAGATACGCGGCAACGATATCCATCGCCCGCCTCACGTCGGACAGCCCACTGTCCTTGAGCTCACCCATCAGCGCGCGGCGCTCGTCGGTCTTGAGCGCGCGCGGGGTGGTGCCGTGGCGGGCGGCGAAGTCGTCGATGCGCAGGCGGATGGCTTCGGCCCCGGTGGGTTGCAGCGTGTCGTTGACGGCAGCGGCCCTATCGACGCTGCCGAATTGCGTGAGCATGGTGTTGAGGCTGCGGAACACGGTGAGATCGACGTTCAGGCACAGCGCGGCCACGTAGCGCCCGTCGCTGTCCTTGATGCCGACCGACGTGCTCTTGGCCAGGCGGCCGTCGGGAAAGGTGTTCGGGTAGTTGGCGATCACCTGGTCGACGCCTGGGTCGGCGGCGCGCGCCAGGCCCAGCTCGGTGGCGGGTTCGCCCACGCTACGCCCGGACAGGTTGTTATGGATCGCCAGGATGGCGTGGTCCGGCTCGGTCAGGTCGTGCAGCACCACTTCGCAAAAAGGCGCCAGGGTCTTGCCCAGGCCATCGGCCACCTGCTGCAACTGGGCCAGCAGGTTGTGGTGTTCGGAAGTCTTTTTCATCAAAACATTTTATCTTGTTTTGGACTTTTTGTACAATACCCTTCCCGTGTCGAGGCCCGTGGTGCAGCGTTTCGATGTCATCCTCTAATCCAGCGCGCCGCAGCCCTGTTGCGCAGCACAGTTCGTATAATGGTTGCACAACAACCATTGGAGACCGATCATGAAACTGCTTGCCGCCACCGCTGCCGCCGCTACCGCCCTGTTCGCTTTTGCAGCCCCGCTTGCCCACGCCGCCGACCTGGCCTCGCCGGTGGGACTGTGGCAAAACATCGACGACGAAACCAACAAGCCCAAGGCGCTGATCCGCATCACCGACACCAACGGCGTGCTGCAAGGCCAGATCGAAAAACTGTACCGCGACGCCGGCGAAGACCAGAATCCGCTGTGCGTAAAATGCGAAGGCGCCAAGAAGGACCAGCCGATCACCGGCATGGTGATCCTCACCGGACTGAAGAAAGACGGCGACGAATACACGGGCGGCGAAATTCTCGACCCGGCCAAGGGCAAAACCTACAAGAGCAAGATGCACCTGACCGACGGCGGCAAGAAACTGAGCGTGCGCGGCTACATCGGCACGCCGATGCTGGGCCGCTCGCAGACCTGGGTGCGGCAGGACTAACGCAGGCTGCAGGCGGACCTTCGATGCGCCTGCTGGCGCACGGCAGCGCCAACTACGCGCCGGTGGCCAGCAACCACGCCGAACCGGGCCGCGCGCTCAACCGGCAGGTGGAGCTGGTGGCGCAATAGTTATGGCGCGATGCCCTTGCCGGTGGCGGTCCAGTAAATGCCGCCCAGCAGGTGCGCCAGGTATTGCGGGTCGCGGTACATCTCGCCGTTGTGGCCCAGCGCGGTGACGAATACCCGGCCGCCTTGTTGGGAACCTTCCAGCGTGTGATACCACGCTACCGGGTGGTCGCGGCCCATGCCCTGGGTGGTCTGGCCGGGCCAGATTTTGGTCGGGTCGTAGGTGCTTTCATCGACGTTCAGTACCGGGTGGATCGCGATATCGTGCGGATTGTCGAAGATGTACCACTCGTCGCTCCAGATCCAGCGCTCGGGTATGCCGAACGTGGCCGGAAACTTTTTATCGACCACGTAGGCCACGCCGGTTTGCAGCATCGGGTGGTTGCCCACCCGGCGACCGATCAGCTTCTCGAACCATGGCCAGGTGTTGGGCGCAATGATCAACGAGCGGTGCACCAGCATGGCGTTGCCGCCGCTGCGCATATAGTCCTCGAATTTTTTACGGCGCGCTTCGCTGAGCTCTTCCCCGGGCGTGTTGAGGAACACGATGGTGGCGTATTGCTTCAAGTCGCCATCGAACATCTCGGGACGATGCGTGTACACCACCTCGAACGAGTGCAGCTTGCCCAGTTTTTCCAGGCTGTCGCGGGCAATCGGGATGTATTCGTAATGGTATTTGCCGGGCATGGCGAACACCAGGATCTTGTACTGGTTGTCGGCGCGGCTGGGCGCGGCCAGCAGCAAGGCGGCGATGGCCAAAATGGACATGAGGGCCTGCAGGATTTTTCGCATGGTTGTCTCCGTGAATTTTTTACTTAGTTAGCGCTAACATCGGACCGTCCAATATACCCGTTTTCTCTGCGCAAGTGATACAGGTGTTACGATTCGCGACGATGAAAATATTTCTGATCCTGGTGGGATGGATCGCCGTGGCGCTGGGCGTGCTGGGCATCTTCCTACCATTGCTGCCCACCACGCCGTTCCTGCTGCTCGCGTCCGCCTGCTTCGCACGCGGTTCCTCGCGCATGCACAATTGGCTGCAAACCAACCGCGTGTTCGGCAAATACCTGCGCGACTACGAAAACGGCCACGGCATGCCGCTGCGCGCCAAGGTCTGGGTGCTGATCTTCATGTGGTGCTCGATGGGGTATTCGCTGTGGCGCCTGCAGCACCTGCCGGCACTGCAAGTGCTGCTGGTGGTGATCGGCGCCGGTGTGACGATTTATCTGACGCGCTTCGTGCCGACCATGGTGCCCAAAAAGCCTGGCTAAGCCGACGGCGTGGCGTGCTTGCGCAAGTGCCGATCCAGGCTGTTGGCAAAGCTCTGGCGGTCGCTCTGGCTGAACGCGGCCGGGCCGCCGGTATCGACGCCGCTGCCGCGCAGCTCGTCCATGAAGGCGCGCATGGTCAGCATCTGGGCGATATTGTCGTTGGTGTAGAACTCGCCGCGCGGATTCAGCGCATAACCGCCCTTCTTCAACACGTCTGACGCCAGTGGAATGTCGCCGGTCACCACCAGGTCGCCGGGCGCCAGGAGGCGCACGATTTCCTGGTCGGCCACGTCGGCGCCGGACGGCACTTGCACCGAGCGGATGAACCGCGACGGTGGCACCCGCAGTAACTGGTTGGCCACCAGCGTGACCTGCAACTGCATGCGGTCTGCCACGCGGTACAGGATGTCCTTGACCACGGCCGGGCAGGCATCGGCATCGACCCAGATCTGCATCACAGGTCCGTCCACAGTTCGCCGTTGGGGCTGGTGCGCGGGGGCGTCACGCCAAAGTGGCGGTACGCGGCAGGCGTGGCCACCCGCCCGCGCGGCGTGCGCTGCAAAAAGCCCTGCTGGATCAAATACGGTTCAAGTACGTCCTCGATGGTGTCGGCCGCTTCGCCGATGGCCGCAGCCAGGTTGCCGACGCCCACCGGGCCGCCGCCGAACTTGAACAGCACCGCTTCGAGCAGCTTGCGGTCCATGACGTCGAAGCCGACGGTATCGACGTCGAGCATGACCAGTGCGGCGTCGGCCGTGGCCTTGGTGATGTCGCCATTGCTTTTGACTTCAGCGTAATCGCGCACGCGGCGCAGCAGGCGGTTGGCGATACGCGGCGTGCCACGGGCGCGGCGGGCGATTTCCACCGCGCCGTCGGGGTGGATATTGGCCTTGAGCAGTGCCGCACTGCGGGTGACGATCTTGGTCAGTTCCTCGGTATTGTAGAACTCGAGGCGGGCCACGATGCCGAAACGGTCGCGCAGCGGGTTGGTCAACATGCCGGCGCGGGTGGTGGCGCCGACCAGCGTGAACGGCTGCAGGTCGAGCTTGACCGAGCGCGCGGCCGGGCCCTCGCCGATCATGATGTCGATCTGGTAGTCCTCGAGCGCCGGGTACAGAATTTCTTCGACCACCGGCGACAGGCGGTGGATCTCGTCGATGAACAGCACGTCGTTGGCTTCGAGGTTGGTGAGTATGGCCGCCAGGTCGCCGGGACGCTCGAGCACCGGGCCCGAGGTCTGGCGCAGGTTCACGCCCATCTCGCGCGCAATGATGTTGGCCAGCGTGGTTTTACCGAGACCGGGCGGGCCGAACAGCAACGTGTGGTCGAGCGCCTCCTTGCGGTTGCGCGCAGCGGCGATAAAGATCTCGAGCTGGTCGCGGATCTTGGACTGCCCGACATATTCATCGAGGAGCTTGGGACGCAACGCCCGTTCGATGGCCTCTTCGTTGGGCGACGTGGGCGCCGCGTCGATAATGCGCTGTTCGGTGAAGCTGTCGGTCTGGATGCTCATTCGTTACTTGGTTGGGGTGGTATTTAATATGCGCTCGACGTACGCGCCTGCCGCTTTCTTGGTGGCACGTAATTGCTCCTGCTCTAGCGGTGACAGCATGCGTACCGGTTGATTCGGTTGATCCGTATCGGGCGAAGCAGGCAGCTGCACAACCAGCGATTCTACCTTGCCTTCAGCTATCAGCCGCTTCCAGGTTCGTAATGATTCTTTCGCTCGTTGGAGTTCGGCAGAGATATCGGGCTTCGGAGGCGGTAAGGCAGTCGAAACCGAATCCAAAACGTCGATACCACCAGTTTTCGATGTGGCCATGTTTTCTCCTTAACTCATCAATCTGCCCCCGGGCAGGCGTCAGACGCGCAGAATAGTCCTTACCTGTCAGAACGGTCGCGCCTATCACATGCGCGCCCTGCGCCATCATGTGGCCGCGCAAGTTGGCCAACGTGCCGCCCTGACCGATAAAGTCGTCCACCAACACGTAGTGTAGGCCAGATCGAGCGCTGCCACCGAAAAGTGCCTGCCCGCGCAGCCGGGCGAATCCGCTCGCGCCGGTATGGCTGACCTTGTTGATCTGGATGACCTCGCGCTCATAACGCCAATTGAGCTTGGTGGCGATGACGGTGGCCATCGCTTCGCCGATGGCATTCGTGCCTTGCGCTTCTTCCGCATGAACGCTGGCGAGTGCTGGATGATGGTGGTCAAACAAGCGCCATAGCTGTTCCAGCACTTGTAACGATAGCGCCTCCAGCACCAGTTCCACCGCTGCGGCCAAATTGCCTGCCTTGGCTGCCGCATAAGCGCGATGCTTTTTGACGAACAATTCGGGCGCGTGCATCAGCACATCGGGAAAACCGCCCCAGGGATAACGTGTCGGCTTGTCCATGCAGCCCTCCACCCAGGCTCACTAACAACCTTCGAGCGTAGGCTGCGGCTCCAGCACCGACAAGCATGCACATTTGAGCTATGTCACCCCTTCGACAGCGCTTTCAACGCCTGCTTGATACCATCCGACACACCGGCGCCGGCCGGGACGGTCTTGAGCGCCAGCAGCGCTTCCTTGTCGGAGTAGCCCAGCGCCAGCAGCGCGTTGAGGATGTCCGATTGCGCGTCGGGCACCGAGGGCGCGCCGCCAGCGCTGCCCAGGTCCGGGCCGAGCTTGCCCTTGAGTTCGAGCAGCAGGCGTTCGGCGGTTTTCTTGCCGATGCCGGGCACCTTGATCAGGCGGCCCGATTCCTGCAAGGTCACCGCCTGGGCCAGGTCGGCGATCGACATGCCGGACAGGATCGACAGCGCGGTGCGCGCACCGACGCCGCTGATCTTGATAAGCAGGCGAAACACGGCGCGCTCGTCGGCATGGCCGAAGCCGAACAGGAGATGGGCGTCTTCGCGGATGGCTTGGTGGGTAAACAGCACCACCTTTTCGCCGACGTTGGGCAGGTTATAAAACGTGCTCATCGAGACATCGACTTCGTAGCCGACGCCGCCGCAATCGACCAGCAATTGCGGCGGATTTTTTTCGAGCAAAATACCGGAGAGACGACCGATCATCGTGTGGAGACCTTGTGAGTTTGTGTGGATTAACCGACCAGGCGGCCGCGCTTCATGCGCATGCCGGCCAGCGGGCCACCAGGCGCGGTAGCACCTGCCGTGGTGGTCTTGATGCCGGCGCTGGCGATCAGGGTCAGCGTTTCACGGCTGTGGGCGTGGCAAATGGCGATGCCGAGCGCATCGGCAGCATCGGTGCCGGGCAGGCCGGGCAGCGACAGCAGGCGCGCCACCATGTCCTGCACCTGCGACTTGACGGCGCGGCCGGTGCCCACGACTGCCTGCTTGATCTGGGTGGGCGAATATTCGGCCACCGCCAGGTTGGCCGACACCAGCGCGCAAATCGCCGCCCCCCGCGCCTGGCCCAGCAGCAGGGTCGATTGCGGATTGACGTTGACGAACACCTGCTCGATGGCCGAGCACTCGGGCTGGTAAATGCGCGCGACTTCAGCCACGCCGTCCAGGATCACCTTGAGACGCGTGGGCAAGTTGCCCTCGCCGCTCTTGATGGTGCCGGAAGCGATGTAGCGCAACTTGGCGCCCTGCTTGTGGATGACGCCAAAGCCGGTGGTGCGCAGGCCGGGGTCGATGCCGAGAATGATCATGCGGGGATTGTACTATGGCAAACGGCGAAAAGCGCGATGGTGAGTCATTCCTGCGAATGCAGGAATGACGAAAAAGCAGTAGCGGCATCAGAGGCTGTCGCAAACCGTGTGCAGCGAGGCGCGCCGTTGAAGACACCGCGTGAGCACGGCGAACCGGCGCAACGACGCTGCGCGCGGTTTACGACAGCCGATCAGTGGCGGAAATGACGGGTGCCGGTGTAGACCATCACCACGCCGCGTTCGTCAGCAGCATCAATCACCTCCTGGTCACGCATCGAACCGCCCGGGTGAATCACGCAGGTCGCGCCGGCATCGACCACCACGTCGAGACCATCGCGGAACGGGAAGAACGCGTCCGACGCCACCACCGAACCGGCGAGCGACAGGCCGGCGTTTTGCGCCTTGATCGAGGCGATGCGGGCCGAGTCGATGCGGCTCATCTGGCCGGCGCCCACGCCCAGCGTCATGTTGTTGCCGCAGAAGACGATGGCGTTCGATTTGACGTACTTGGCCACGCGCCAGGCAAACATCATGTCCTGCAATTGCTGCGGGGTTGGCTGCAGCTTCGAGACCACTTTCAGGTCGGCGACCAGCACATTTTTCGCATCGGCCGACTGCACCAGCAAGCCGCCACCCACGCGCTTGAAGTCCATCGCGTTGACGCCCGCATTGGCTGCATCCAAAGGAATTTCCAGCAGCCGCACGTTCTGCTTGGCCGACAGGATTTGCTTGGCTTCGGCCGAGAAGGTCGGCGCGATCAGCACTTCGACGAACAGCTTGGCCAGTTCCACGGCAGCGGCCGCATCGACTTCCACGTTGAAGGCGATGATGCCGCCAAACGCCGAGGTCGGGTCGGTTTGCAGCGCGCGCTTGTAAGCGTCGGCAGCATCGCTACCGAGCGCCACGCCGCACGGGTTGGCGTGCTTGACGATCACGCAGGCAGCGCTCTGGTCGAAGCCACCCATGCTCTTCACGCATTCCCACGCCGCATCGGCGTCCGCGATATTGTTGAACGACAGTTCCTTGCCTTGCAGCTGGCGGTAATTGGCCAGCGCGCCTGGCGTTGCCACCACGTCGCGGTAGAACGCGGCCGACTGGTGCGGATTTTCGCCGTAACGCATGTCCTGCACTTTTTCAAACGCCACGTTCAGGTTCTTCGGATATGCGCCACGGGTGGCGTGGGCGCGGTCCGGGCCCAGGCTGGTCAGGTAGTTGGCGATGGCGCCGTCGTACTGGGCAGTGTGGGCATAGACCTTGGTGGCCAGGCGGAAGCGGGTTTCGTAGCTGACGAAACCGGGAGTGTTGTCGGTGGTTTTCATTTCCGCCAGCACCACGCCGTAGTCGGCCGGATCGCAGATCACGACCACGTCCTTGTGGTTCTTGGCCGACGAGCGCAGCATGGCCGGACCGCCGATGTCGATGTTTTCGATGGCGTCGTCGAGCGAACACTCATCCTTGGCGACCGTGGCCTGGAACGGGTACAGGTTGACCACCACCATGTCGATGGTCGGAATGCCGTGTTCGGCCAGCTTGGCCATGTGCTCCGGAAAATCGCGACGGGCCAGGATGCCGCCGTGTACTTTCGGGTGCAGGGTCTTGACGCGGCCATCGAGCATTTCCGGGAAACCGGTGTAGTCGGCCACTTCGGTCACGGCCAGGCCGTTGTCGGCCAACATTTTGGCAGTGCCGCCGGTGGACAGGAGCTGAACGCCCATGGCGGACAACGCACGGGCGAAGTCCAGCACACCGGTTTTGTCGGAAACGGAGATGAGAGCTGATTTAATCATGGCTGTGAAGGCTAGGTGGGTAATAAAGGTGGGAACAGTCGGCACAACGGCCGATTCCCAGCCGTCCACGCCGGAAAACGCAGGCCGTTACAGCAGGCCGTGCTCTTGCAATTTCTTGCGCAAAGTATTGCGGTTGATGCCCAGCATCTGCGCCGCGTGCGACTGGTTGCCGTCAGCGCGCGTCATGACCACTTCCAGTATCGGCTTCTCGACGGTCAGCACGACCATGTCGTAGATATTCGACGCCTGCTGCTCGCCCAGGTCGTTGAAGTAGTCTTCAAGGCTTTTCTGCACTACTTCCTGGATACTTTCTTTGCTCATTTTGTACGTTCTCAATAATCTGTTGAAGCTGGTAAATCGCCACCAGGCTTGTGGCCCGGACGCTTACCCTTTTGATATGACTTTTTTGATGCTGCGCTGGCTGTTTGCGATGGGCTAAGCGGCCTGCAAATCTTCGGAGAGGCGGTATTGTAACCGCTCGCCCCACTGTCGCTGCGATTCGAAGAACTGGTCCACCGCGTCGAGCTGCGTCTCGGTCGATTCCAGCAAGTTCATCCGTTGCCGGAATTCCTCGCCGCCAGGCAGGTCGCGCACGTACCAGCCGATGTGCTTGCGCGCGGTGCGCACGCCCAGGTAGTCACCGTAAAAACCGTAGTGGGCGCGCAGGTGTTCGTCCATCAGCGCGCGCACCTCGGCAATGTAAGGCGCCGGCAAGTGCGTGCCGGTTTGCAGGAAATGGTCGATCTCGCGGAAGATCCACGGTCGCCCCTGCGCTGCACGCCCCACCATCACCGCATCCGCACCGGTGTAGTCGAGCACGAACTTGGCTTTTTCGGGCGTGGTGATGTCGCCGTTGGCCACCACCGGGATCAATACCGACTGCTTGACGGCGGCAATGGTGTCGTACTCGGCGTCGCCGGTGTAACCGTCGGTGCGGGTGCGGCCGTGCAGGGTCAGCATGGCGATGCCGGCGTCTTCCGCAATGCGGGCGATTTGCAGGGCGTTCTTGTTTTCGCGGTTCCAGCCGGTGCGAAATTTCAGCGTGACCGGCACGTCCACCGCGCCGACCACGGCAGCGAGGATCTCGCGCACCAGCGGCACGTTTTGCAGCAAGGCCGAACCGCACCAGTTGTTGCACACCTTCTTGACCGGGCAACCCATGTTGATGTCGATGATCTGGGCGCCGCGCTCGACGTTGAAGCGCGCGCAGTCGGCCAGGTCTTGCGGATCGGCGCCGGCAATTTGCACCGCTTTCGGTTCCATTTCCCCGGCGTGGTCGGTACGGCGCGAGCTTTTTTCGGTGGCCCACAGGCGCGGATTGGACGCCGCCATCTCGGACACCGCGTAGCCCGCCCCCAGCTGCTTGCACAGTTGGCGGAACGGCCGATCGGTCACTCCCGCCATGGGGGCGACAAACACGTTGTTACGCAGCAGGTGGGGGCCGATTTGCACAGAAGTTACCTGGTTGGAAAGGAGGAACCTTCTATTTTACCCCAAGGTCTGCTCAAATAATAAGCACTATTTAGACTATGTCGTCGAGTGCTATTGCCAAGTGGGCAACCTCACCCCAGCTGTCGAGCGCCAGCTTGCCATCGGCATAGTGAAAACGGTTGATGCTGGCGTTCTTGACCTGGAAGTCGCGCGGACTGTCCAGTTGCATGCCCACCGCCTCGCGGTACGCGCATTCGAGCACGCCGCCGTGGGCCACGATGGCAATCGTCTTGCCTGGATGCTCAACCGCCCAGCGGCCGATGGCGCCGATGGCGCGCTCGTAGAACTGGCGGAAACTTTCGGCCACGCGGTCGCCGGCCGGCATCACGGCGTCGATATCGCGCGCCTGCCACAGCACGAAATCGTGCGGGTATTGCTGCTCGATCTCGCTGTACAACATGCCTTCGAAAACGCCGTAGCCGCGTTCGCGCAGGGCGGCGTCGGTGTGCACGGTGGCGTGGTCGTAGTGCACGGCCACGGCCTGGGCGGTTTGCAGCGCCCGTTGCAAGTCGCTCGAGACGACCAGGTCCAGCCCCTCCCCTGCCAGCGCGTCGGCCAGGGCGCGGGCCTGGCGCTCTCCTTCGGCGTTGAGTGGAATGTCGATGTGGCCTTGCAGGCGGCGCACGGCGTTCCACGCCGTCTCGCCATGGCGGATCAGTACTATCTTGGTAGTGTTCATGCAGTCTTCGGTTTGCCCTTGGCGGCCTTGGGCGCCAGGGCGGGATTGAGGGTATAGGTGGCGATCAGCTGGGCTTCGTCGATGATGTGGCCATGGATGGCATTTAACACGTCGGCACAGGTGAAGCGCGCAGGCAAGTCCAGGCGCGGCACGTCGAGCGCGTACAGGCGAAAGATGTAATGGTGCACGCGCTCGTCGTTCCAGGGCGGACACGGGCCGTCGTAACCGTGGTAGTCGCCAGCCATGGCCGGGTCATGCGCGAACCAGCCCGTGTAATCGTTGAGCCCCTGGCGCAGCGCCAGGTCGTCCAGCATCACTTCCGGTCCCGGCTTGCCGTGGGGCGTTACGCCGTTCGCTAGCGCGCCAGCCGGCAGTTCGCGGCGCGACGGCGGAAGATCGACCAGGCTCCAGTGGAAAAAATCGCCGCGCGCCTCGACGGCCGCTACCGGCACATCGGCGCGGTTGGCATTGGCAGCATCGACCGGCGCATCGCCATCGATGCACAGCAGCACCAATGATTCGGTCCCGGCCGGCACGTCGGTCCACGCCAGGTGCGGGTTGCGGTTGCTTGATAGCACCACCTTGCCGTCCTGGTCCAGCACGCCCAGCGCGAACTCGGCCGGCAAGGGACGGCCGTTACGCACATTGTCACTCACCAGCTTCATTGCCACGTCCTTTACTTTGGATTGACTTGCAACCAGAACGTCACCGGTCCATCGTTGGTGAGCGTCACCTTCATGTCGGCGCCGAACTGGCCGGTTTGCACGACCGGGTGTTTCAGCTTGGCCTGGGCCACGAAATGCGAAAACAGCCGCAAGCCGTCCGCTGGTGCGGCAGCCGGCGTCAACGACGGCCGGGTACCGGAGCGGGTGTCCGCTGCCAGCGTAAATTGCGGCACCAGCAGCAAGCCGCCGGCGACATCGGCGACGCTGCGGTTCATTTTGCCGGCATCGTCGCCGAACACGCGGTAGCCGAGCAGCTTGGCCAGCAAGATGTCGGCTTCCTTTTCTGTGTCGCCGCGCTCGGCGCACACCAGCACCATCAGGCCGGCCTCGATGGCGCCGATGGTGGCGCCATCGACCACCACGCTGGCGCTACTGACCCGTTGCAGCAGCGCGATCATGCTGTCAGCGTGACGCGGGCGAACTTGCGCTTGCCCACTTGCAGCACGAAGGTGCCGGCTTCGACCTTCAGCGCTTTGTCGCTGAGCACGGTGCCGTCGAGGCGCACGCCGCCCTGGTCGACCATGCGCATCGCTTCCGACGTCGACGGGCACAGGCCGGCCTGCTTGAGCAGTTGCGGCAGGCCCAGCGGTGCGCCGGTGAGCGCCACGTCGGGCACGTCGTCGGGAATGCCACCCTTGGAGCGGTTGACGAAGTCGTTCAGCGCTTCTTCGGCAGCGGCCTGCGAGTGGAACCGGGCCACGATTTCCTGAGCAATCGCCACCTTGGCGTCGCGCGGGTTGGCGCCGCCGGCCACGGTGGCTTTCAGGGCGGCGATGTCGGCGATCGAGCGGAACGACAGCAAATCATAGTATTTCCACATCATCTCGTCGGAAACGCTCATGATCTTGGCGAACATGGTGTTGCCCGGCTCGGTGATGCCGATGTAGTTGTTCTTCGACTTAGACATTTTTTCCACGCCGTCCAAACCTTCGAGCAGCGGCATGGTCAAAATACATTGCGGCTCTTGCGCGTAGTCTTTTTGCAGTTCGCGGCCCACCAGCAGGTTGAATTTCTGGTCGGTGCCGCCCAGTTCCAGGTCGGCCTTGAGCGCGACCGAATCGTAACCTTGCATCAGGGGATACAGGAACTCGTGGACCGCAATCGGTGTCCCACTCTTGAAACGCTTGGTAAAGTCGTCGCGCTCCATCATGCGCGCCACCGTGTAGCGCGAGGCCAGCTGGATCAGGCCGCGCGCGCCCAGCGGGTCGCACCACTCGGAGTTGTAGCGGATTTCGGTCTTGGCGGCGTCCAGTACCAGCGAAGCCTGCTTGAAGTAGGTCATGGCGTTTTGCTCGACCTGCTCCTTGGTCAGCGGTGGACGGGTGGCGTTGCGGCCGGACGGGTCGCCGATCATCGAGGTGAAGTCGCCGATCAGGAAGATCACCTGGTGGCCCAGGTCTTGCAGCTGGCGCATCTTGTTGAGCACCACGGTATGGCCCAGGTGCAGGTCGGGCGCGGTGGGATCGAGGCCCAGCTTGATGCGCAGCGGCACGCCCGATTGCTCGGAGCGGGCCAGTTTTTGGGCGAATTCGGTTTCGATCAGCAACTCGTCGACACCGCGCTTGGTGATCGCGAGTGCCTCCTGTACATTGTCGCTCAATGGCAGAGCTTTTGAGGGAACCGGCGGCGTCGAAGAAGAGGTAGTCATAACTTTTGAGAGGTTTTTTTTCAGAAAAAGGTAGCAGTTGCCAGGACTTTGTTATAATCCGTGATCCCATCAATCTTGCTCTACGAAAACGAACAACGATTAGAATTAGAAGAAAATAAACGTTCCTGAATAGTTCAAGCGGTAAATTCTAACTGATTGCATGAACCAAATACATAAATTCACGAGCTCACGCTTATATAAACTGGTCGGTTCCACGCCAAAGAAGCGCATCATTTCCGCTTCGGCTTTCGCCCTCACAGTCTGTGCTTTTGGCGCTGCCGCAGTGGCGCCGCTTGCTCCCGACGCGTCTGATTTGCCAGTGACCTCGATTCAGGAAACCGTTGCGATGCCGGATCTCGGCAAGCAGATTTCCGCACTCGAGCAGCAATCCTCCACCGAACAGTTCGTCCATGAAGAACGCGTACGCTCCGGCGATACGCTGGCCACGCTGTTGACCCGCCTTGGCGTGGACGACAACGATGCCGAGTCCTTCATCAAGAAGGACAAGATCGCCAAAGGCGTCATGCAGCTGAAAACCGGCAAGCGCGTACAAGCGCAAACTGATGAAATCGGCAATCTGCAATGGCTGCGGGCGACGGTGGTTGACGGCAAGGACATGCCAGTGAAAAACATCACGGTTACCCGCAAGGGCGACAGTTTTGTTGCACAGGAAGAAGCTGCGAAACTGGAACGCCGCGTGGAAATGCACGCGCGCACCATCTCGAGCAACCTGTACGCGGCCACCGATTCGGACAAGGATGGCGCCAAGCTGCCCGACGCGATCGTCAAGCAGATCATTGAAATGTTCTCCACCAACATCGACTTCCGCGGCGATGTGAAACGTGGCGACCGTTTTAATGTTGTGTACGAGACCTTCTGGCAAGACGGCGAATTCGTCAAGGCAGGCCGCATCCTGGCTGGCGAATTCACCAACCGTGGCACGACCTACCAGTCGGTGTGGTACGAAGATCCGCAAAGCAAGCAAGGCGGCGGTTACTACAGCTTCGACGGCAAGTCGCTGAAAAAGGCGTTCCTGAAGTCGCCGGTGGAGTTCACCCGCATTTCGTCGGGCTTCTCGATGCGCGTGCACCCGGTATCGGGCCAGTGGAAAGCCCACAAGGGCATCGATTTCCCGGCGCCGATCGGCACGCCGATCCGCGCTGCTGGCGATGGCACCATCGAATTTGCCGGCACCCAGAACGGTTACGGCAACCTGGTCACCATCAAGCACTGGAACAACTACAGCACCGCCTATGCCCACATGAGCCGTTTCGGTTCGGGCATCAAAAAGGGTGGCAAAGTAAGCCAGGGCGACATCATCGGCTACGTGGGCAACACTGGCTGGTCCACCGGCGCCCACCTGCACTATGAATTCCGTGTGGGCGGCGAAGCCCGCGATCCGAACAAGATGAACGTGCAAGCCCAGGCACCGTTGACCGCTGCAGAAATGTCGCGTTTCAAGGTCTACGCTTCGGACATGACGCACCGCATCGCCCTGCTGCAATCGGGCCAGTCCGGCTTCAACGGTGGCACCACCCGCATGGCTGCCAAGTAACAACTTCCCGCTTCAAATCTCCACTCTAAAAACAGGCCGCCGCATCGGCCTGTTTTTTTTATTATCATGCGCTTCGACAGCGTTCGCTTCCGTGCGACACCACACGCAAGGTCAGGCAAAATACATTTTTCCCAAAAAACAACGACGAGGACGCCACATGGCTCTGTATATCGGTTTGATGTCGGGCACCAGCCTCGACGGTGTTGACGGTGCGCTGGCCGACTTTTCGGGCGACGACATCACCACGCGCGGCGCCGCCTATATCGCTTTTCCGCCCGCGCTGCGCGCCGAACTGATGGCGCTGCAAGCGCCAGGCGACAACGAGATCGAACGCGAGGCCGCTGCCGCCATCCAACTGGCGCAGCACTATGCCGACTGCGTGGCAGCCCTGCTGGTCGATGCAGACCTCTCTGCCGAGGATATCGCAGCCGTTGCCGTGCACGGCCAGACCATCCGCCACCGCCCCGAACTGGGCTTTACGCGCCAGGTCAACCACCCTGCCCTGCTGGCGGAATTGTGCGGCATCGACGTGATCGCGGACTTCCGCAGCCGCGACGTGGCTGCTGGCGGCCAGGGTGCACCGCTGGTGCCGGCGTTTCACCAGGCGCTGTTCGGCAAAGCCGGCAGCACCCGCGTGGTGGCCAATATCGGCGGCATTGCCAATATCAGCGTGCTGGGCGGCGATGGCGCCGTGACCGGTTTCGATACCGGCCCCGGCAACGTGTTGATGGATGCCTGGATCGGCCGCCACCAGGACAGGGAATACGACGCCGACGGCGCCTGGGCCGCCAGCGGCGCGGTGCTGCCGGAGCTGCTCGATGAGCTGATGCGCACGCCGTACCTGGCGCTGCCGCCGCCGAAAAGCACGGGCCGCGACCTGTTCCACCTCGACTGGCTCGATGCGCGCCTGGCCGTGTACCGCGAGGCCGCGCCCGAGGACGTGCAGTGCACGCTGACGCGCTTTACGGCCTTATCGCTGGCGCAGGCCATCGCCGCCCACGGCGAAGGCGCCGAGGCCGTCTACGTGTGCGGTGGCGGCGCCTACAACAGCGTACTGATGAGCGAACTGGGCGCGGCGCTGGGCAAGCAGGTGGTCGTGGCGTCCACCCAGGCGCTGGGCGTGGCGCCGAACCGGGTGGAGGCGCTGGCGTTTGCCTGGCTCGGGTATCGGTTCACGGAGCGGCTGGCTGGGAATTTGCCAGCGGTGACGGGCGCACTGGGAGAGCGGGTGCTGGGGGCGTTGTACCCGCGCTGACGGTTTTAGGTTCAGGCATGAAAAAAGGCGGCACAACCGAGGTTGTACCGCCTTTTTTTTACATGGCGCGAGGCGCCGCGTGCTTTATACCGAGAACGACGAACCGCAACCGCAGGTCGAGGTGGCCGACGGGTTCTTGATCACGAACTGGGCGCCTTCGAGGTCGTCCTTGTAATCGATTTCCGCGCCGACCAGGTACTGGTAGCTCATCGAATCGATCAACAGCTCGACGCCGTTCTTGACCATGGTGGTGTCGTCTTCGTTGACGATTTCATCGAACGTGAAACCGTACTGGAAGCCGGAGCAACCGCCACCCTGCACGAATACGCGCAATTTCAGGTCGGGATTGCCCTCTTCCTCGATCAGTTGGGCGACTTTTTCGGCAGCGCTATCGGTAAACACGATAGGAGCTGGCATCACGTCCAGGCTTTCAGCAACAGCATTCATTTGGGACTCCTACGAGTTAAACATTAGCGGCCATTATAGACCCCTACCGGGTTTCCTGCTCCGACACCCTCAGATTTGGTGACGGAACCCAACATATCAAGGCAACAGCGCGATTTGTTTCAGGCCGGTCGTTTCTTCAAAGCCAAACATCAGGTTCATGCACTGCACGGCCTGGCCCGATGCGCCCTTGACCAGGTTGTCCTGCACCACCAGCACGATCACCGTGTTGCCGTTGTCCGGGCGATGCAGCGCCAGGCGCAGCATGTTCGAGCCACGGGTGGAACGGGTTTCCGGGTGCGAGCCGAATGGCATCACGTCGACGAACGGGCTGTCCTTGTACTGCTCTTCGAACAATGCTTGCAGTTCCTCGTTGGTGACATCTCTGGTGAGGCGACCGTACAGCGTGGAGTGCATGCCACGGATCATCGGCACCAGGTGCGGCGTGAAGACCAGGCTGACCTTGTCTTCAGTGAACTTTTGCAGCTGGGCCGAGGTTTCCGGCGTGTGGCGGTGGCCGGCCACGCCGTAGGCCTTGAAGTTGTCGCTCGACTCAGAGAACAGGGTGCCGATTTCGGCCTTGCGGCCGGCGCCGGACACGCCCGACTTGCAGTCGGCGATCAGGCCGCCAGCGTCGATCAGGCCGGCCTTGAGCAGCGGGTAGTAGCCCAGTTGCATGGTGGTCGGGTAGCAGCCGGGGTTGGCGACCAGGCGCGCGCCCTGAATCGCTTCGCGGTTCAGTTCGGCCAGGCCGTAGGCGGCTTCGTCGAGCAGTTCCGGGCAGGTGTGCTCGATCTTGTACCACTTCTCGAAGACGGCCTTGTCCTTGATCCGGAAGTCGGCCGCCAAGTCGATCACCTTGACGCCGGCAGCGAGCAGCGCCGGCGCCTGGGCCATGGCCACGCCGTGCGGGGTGGCGAAAAACACCACGTCGCACTGGGTCAGGTCGGCCTTGTCCGGCGACGAGAAGGCGATATCGACGCTGCCGCGCAGCGAAGGGAACATATCGGCAACCGGCAAACCATCTTCCTTGCGCGACGTAATGGCCGTCAACTGCACGTCAGGGTGGACTGCCAACAGTCGCAGCAATTCCACGCCGGTGTATCCGGTGCCGCCGACGATGCCAACTTTGATCATGTTCTAATCCTTGAGTAATGATGCGTGAAGATGCGTGAAGAAATATTCGAGTGCCATTTTATCAGGCATGTACGACAGGCGTATTACGCCTGCCAGATAGCAAAAAAGCCGCCCGACACAAGGCCGGCGGCTTTTTGTACAGCATGCAGGCAAGCCCGCATGCCGGAAGCGAAAATTAACGCTTCGAGAATTGCTTTGCGCGACGTGCTTTGCGCAGACCAACTTTTTTACGTTCAACTTCACGTGCATCGCGGGTCACGAAGCCGGCTTTGGCCAGATCCGGTTTCAGCGCTGCATCGTAGTCGATCAGGGCGCGGGTGATGCCGTGACGCACAGCACCTGCCTGGCCGGACTCGCCGCCGCCGTGCACGTTGACTTTGATGTCAAAACGCTCGACGTTGCCGGTCAGTTCCAGTGGTTGACGAATAACCATCAGGCCGGTTTCGCGCGAGAAGTACTCAGCAGCTGGCTTGCCGTTAACGATGATTTGGCCAGTGCCAACTTTGATGAACACACGAGCTACTGCACTCTTGCGACGGCCGGTGCCGTAATTGTAGTTACCGATCATGTCAGTTCCTTAGATTTCGAGTGCTTTAGGTTGCTGGGCAGCGTGCGGGTGCGAACCTTCGGCGTACACTTTCAGCTTCTTGATCATGGCGTAGCCCAGTGGGCCTTTTGGCAGCATGCCTTTGACGGCTTTTTCCAGAGCACGGCCTGGGAAACGCTGTTGCATTTTCAGGAAGTTGGTCTCGTAGATGCCACCTGGGTAACCGGAGTGACGGTAGTACGTCTTCTCGGTTGCCTTGGTGCCGGTCACGCGCAGTTTGCCTGCGTTGATGATGACGATGTAATCGCCGGTATCGACGTGAGGAGTAAATTCTGGCTTGTGTTTGCCGCGCAGTCGGAGTGCCACTTCGCTGGCAACACGTCCGAGGACTTTGTCCGTCGCGTCAATCACGAACCAATCGCGCTGGACTTCGTGGCCCTTAGCGGAAAAAGTTTTCATGTTGACTTCCTAAATATTAAAACACGCTCAAATGGTGGTTCCGCCATGGTTTCAGCGGACTCGGCCTTCTTATTGTCTTTCCTGAGCGAACGGAAAGCCGGCTAGTATAAGCGGCGATGACCGGCCGCGTCAAGCACCATGTGGCCTTCAAGCCCTGAAAACACAGGCGTTGCGCAGCCCATTACAATATGGAAAACACACTTGGAGAATGCGATGGAATGCAAAGTCAGCTGGAATGGCCCGTCGGGCATGAGTTTCCTGGCCCAGACCGGTTCTGGCCACCTGGTCATCATGGACGGCGCACCCGAGGGCGGCGGCAACAACCTGGCGCCACGGCCGATGGAAATGGTATTGCTCGGTACCGGTGGCTGCACCGCTTATGACGTGGTGCTGATCCTGAAAAAAGGCCGCGCCGACATCCGTGGTTGCGAATGCACGCTCAAGGCTGACCGTGCCGAGACCGATCCGAAGGTGTTCACCAAGATCAATTTCCACTTCACGGTGACTGGCAAGGGCCTGAAGCCGGAGGCGGTGGAACGGGCGATCGCGCTATCGCATGACAAGTACTGCTCGGCGTCCATCATGATCGGCAAGACTGCCGAGATCACCCACTCGTTCGAAATCGTCGAGGTATAAGGCCACTGTAAACCACCCATGGCTTCGTTGCAGCGGCTTGCCCTGGGCGGTTTGCAGCGGCCTTCAGGCTTCAGACGTAATACGCGGTATTGGTCATGACGCTACCCATCACGGTCATCACCGCTTTCACCGGCGCCGGCATCTCTGCCGCGCCCAGCGCCTGCGCTGCCGCGCCGTGCGCGATTTCGTCGAGCCGCATCTGGTCTACGATGGCGCGCGACTTGACGTCTTGCGGCGGCAGTTTTTCCAGGTGGCTTTGCAGGTGGGCTTCCACCTGGCGCTCGGTTTCCACCACGAATCCCAGGCTTTTCGCATCGCCCAGCAAGGCCGCCACCGTGCCCAGCGCGTACGAACCGGCGTAGAACAGCGGATTGAGCACGCTGGTGTGCGAGCCGAGTTCGCCCAGGCGCTGCGCGGTCCAGGCCAGGTGGTCTTCTTCTTCGCGGCTCGAATGTTCGAATTGCTGGCGAATCTGCGCGGTGCGGGCAAACCGCGCCTGCGAATTGTAGAGCGCCTGCGCGCACACTTCGCCCACGTGGTTGACGCGCATCAGGCCGGCCGCATGGCGGCGTTCCTGCTCGCTGAGGTCGGCGTCGGGCGCGAACTGGCCCGGGGTCGGGCGCGACGCCGTGGCCACGCCGGCAATCACGCGCAGGGCCTTGTCGGCGCCGGTAATCAATCTGTCGAGGGGGGTGTGGAAACAGTTAGTCATAGTGCAACCTTTGCAAAATAGGTGTTATACAGCAGAAGGCTTACTCGCTTGTTCCGAATGCAAACCCACCAGAACTTACAGAAAAATTTAAATTTATCTTTTTGGTAGCGCCCGCGACAGAGCCAGATATTTTTTCCTCAAACTGAAATTCATGAGACATGGAATTTTCATAATTAGAAAAATTCATTGATAAAATATCGTCGAAATTCTGCGATATAGCCCTCCGTGCCAAGTCGCCTCGCATCCCAATGAAAGAATAAATTCCCTCAGATGAAGAGTATACCTTCCCAATGACATCTATATCTTTCAAATAAATCTTTTTATTTGAAAGATAGCGCTCAACATAATTCGAAGTAGAGAAGTGATATCCATTTTTTTGCTCTAGTATTTTCCCGTCGAAAGAAGATGAACCCCGCTCCAAAATCTCTCCAATGCGAGAATAAATAACTTTTGGCAAAGTGGCGTTTGGAGCAATAAGTGAAATTAATTTCGCTATAAAACCAAGTCTTTTGGCAATACGCAAGGTTTGGGGACTTATATCAAGATTAACCGCATCAGGATCCAAAATCCAGCATTTGGCACCATTAACAGCATCAACTGCTGCTATGGTCCCGTACCGAACTGATGCTGGGTATGGGTAATTTACAATAGCACTGATGCTAATTTTCTTATCAACTATATTTTTTTTCAGATTACTGACTTTTGAAGGCTTTTTATTAGAATCAACTACAAATGATCCTTTTGCTTCAACTTGAATAATTCGAACACCATCGCTTGCCACTTCAAAATCAAAACTATCTGCCTTATCTTCCCCTGAAAGCTCATCAAGCTTTGTCCAATCGGCATCGGTCAGATCATGCAACCTACTCACGACACTCAAGCCTATAGCCTCACCGATTGTCTCTGACAGACGTCGGTCAGAGTATCCAGCCTTTACCAGTCTGACATTGCCACTCGTCGTCGAAACAGCGCCTCTAAGCCACTCTATTGCGGCAACTTTACGCTGTAATCGGTCTGAATATGTCTGAAAATCTGGGAGGTCTTGTCGGTGTATGAGAAAGTAGGAGTAAAAGTCTGCCATCCTGATCCGTTGAACAGCTTGATAAGCTGCAACCTTAGAAGACGTGCCTGCATCCACATATGGCTGGGAATTCAATAACAATTTCTTTTGACTATTGTCATAATAGTCGAGTTTTACTATTAGCGTCATTCTAAGTCTTGGTGATTTCGATTTCCTATATTAACAAATAGTTGACAAAAGTCAATTTAAATCCTCTTCTTCGCGCAGTTGCCGCTGGCGCTCGATGTAGTCGGCCACCGGGCCGCGCACGTCGATTTTCGAGATGTCCTTGGCCACGCCCAGGTTCAGTCCCAGCAAAAACGGAATGCTCTCGACCGGCACCTCGGTGCACAGCTGGCCGAATGACTTGAGAAAGCGTTTCGATTCCACCACCGGCACCACCTTGGCCCCGCTCATGTATTGCAGGATGCTGGTGATGGTGTGGCCCTTGCCGAGCGCGTGGTAAATAAAGCGGTTGTAGTCGCGGTCGATCTGCTTGAAATCCAGGGTGTCCTTGGTCATCAGGCTCGACAGGTAGAACAATCCCAGCGCGGTACGGAAAAAGCCCGTCGCTTCGCTGCGGTCCACGCCGGCCTGCATTACCGCCAACATTTTGTCTTTTATTTCGGGAGTCAACATGAGCGCCTCGCTTTTGCAATCACTATAGCAAGCGTCGGATTCGATTTGTGGCCTCGCAGCCAACAAGGTGTGGCTAATTCCGAGGTTTTTTGCATGTCACGCATGTTACTCTTGAGAACATTTTAAAAAAAGGACAAGTTGATGATCGAGGTGAAAGGCCTGGCGAAGCGTTTCCGCTTGCCCAAGCGCGCTGCATCCACCAGCGACACCACAGCGCGCGACGTGCGCGAACAGGACGGCTGGTTCCACGCGGTGCGCGATGTCAGTTTCAGCTGTGCGCCCGGCGAAGTGCTGGGCCTGCTCGGTCCCAACGGCGCCGGCAAGACCACCACCTTGCGCCTGCTGTCCACCGCCTTGACACCCGACGCCGGCAGCATCCACGCCCATGGCGTCGATCTGCTGCGCGACCCGCTGGTGGCGCGCCAGCGCATCGGCTTCCTGTCCGGCAGCACCGGCCTGTACGGCCGCCTGACCGCGCGCGAAAATGTCGAATACTTCGGCAAGCTGCACGGCATGCGGCCCGACCACCTGAAACGCCGCTGCGACGAATTGTTCGCGCTGCTGGGCATGAACGAGTACGGCAACAAGCGCGCCGACCAGCT
Source organism: Duganella phyllosphaerae (assembly GCF_001758785.1). GTDB lineage: Bacteria > Pseudomonadota > Gammaproteobacteria > Burkholderiales > Burkholderiaceae_D > Rugamonas > Rugamonas phyllosphaerae. Next base: position 11,088 of record NZ_LROM01000091.1, on the reverse strand, counting down.
CTCCACCGGTATGAAGCAGAAATGCGCGATTGCCCGCACCGTGGTGCACGAGCCGCAAATCGTCATCCTCGACGAACCCACCACGGGCCTCGACGTGATGTCGGCCAAGATCCTGCTCGACTTTATCGCCAGCTACAAGGCGCTGAGGGTGCCGCTGATCTTTTCCACCCACCACCTGCACGAGGTGGAAAAAGTGTGCGACCGCGTGTGCATCGTCAACCACGGCGCCACCGCCTTCCACGGCACCGTGGACCAGTTGCGCCACCTGGGCGGCAGCGCCGACCTGTACGACGCCTTCGTGGGCGTCATTCATCGCGGAGCTTAACTATGTGGACCATCTACCTGAAAGAACTGCTGGAGCTGATCCGCGACCGCAAAACTTTTATTTTTACCATCGTCATCCCGGTGTTTGCCATGCCGCTGATCTTTGCCGCCTTCGGCATGCTGTCGTCGTCGATGTTCAAACAGGCGCGCGAGGCCGAGATGGCGTACGCGCTGTTCGGCCAGGAGCACGCGCCGGCGCTGGCGCAGCGCTTCGCCGCCGAGCCGAGCTTCAAGCGCGTGGCGCTGGCCAATCCGGCCGACATCCGCGCCGCCATCGCGGACGACCGCATCAAGTTCGCGCTGGTGATACCGCCAGCGGCGCAGGATACGCTGGCGCGCCGCGAGCAAACCCTGATCGAACTTCATTACAACAGTGCCGCCACCGTGGACGTCACGCGCAAGCGCGTGATGGCGGTACTGGCACTGGAAAACAACGCCTTGCGCCAGCAGGCGCTGGCCGACATGGGGCTCTCGGCGCCGCAGCAGCGCTACGTGCTCGATCCGGTCGCCCTGCTCGACCGCTCCACCGCCAACAAGCGCGAGCAAATGGGCGCGGTGGTGGGCGGCATGGTGCCGTACCTGCTGCTGATGGTGTGCCTGCTGGCGGCGATGTACCCGGCGATCGACACCGGCGCCGGCGAGAAGGAACGGGGCACGCTGGAAACATTGCTGCTTGCGCCAGTGTCGCGCACGGCCATCGTGCTGGCCAAGTTCCTGATGCTGTTTACCGTGGGACTGACCTCGGCGCTCTTGATGATCGCCAGCCTGGGCGCGGTGCTGGCCTTTGGCGGCCACCTGTTCAGCGGTGACCTGGCCCAGGTGGTGCGCTCGATCAACCTGCTCGACCTGGCGCTGCTGGCGCTGATGCTGGTGCCCACGGCAGCCATCTTCGCCTCGATCCTGCTGGCCATTTCGATCTACGCCAAGAGCTACAAGGAGGCGGCCGGCATGATTTCGCCGCTGATCATCGTCATCATCCTGCCCACCATGGTGGCGCTGCTGCCCGGCGTGGAAATGAACTGGGGCTGGGCCATGGTGCCGCTGACCAACGTGGCGCTGGCCATGAAGGAGCTGGTCAAGGGCACCATGGAATATCGCATGTTGTCGGCCATCATGCTGTCGTCCACCATTACTGCCGGGCTGCTGCTGGCCCTGTGCCGCTGGTGGTTCAACCGCGAGCAGGTGCTGTTCAGAAGTTAAACCTCGAGAAGCCCCGTTCCGGGGCGTCGTTTGCGCAATCTGGCTGGCGGTTTCGGCTGCCTGTCGCAAGCGGCCCCCAAGTATGGAACAAATTCAATACAATGCCATCATGTGAAAAGTGTATGGCCTTGCAGAAACAGGGCCTGCGCCGGCAGAATCGGGGAATCAATATGGAATTACGCATCAGCAACTTGTCCAAGACCTACGCCAATGGCGTGGTGGCACTGGACAATATTTCGCTCACCATCCCGGCCGGGATGTTCGGCTTGCTCGGCCCCAACGGCGCCGGCAAATCGACGCTGATGCGCACCCTGGCCACCTTGCAGGAATGCGATGCCGGTTCGGTCTTCCTCGACGACATCGACGTGCTCGACGAAAAAGACGCGGTGCGCCGCGTGCTCGGCTACCTGCCGCAGGACTTCGGCCTGTATCCGAAAGTGACTGCGTACGAAATGCTCGACCATTTCGCCCTGCTCAAAGGCCTGTCCAACCGCAACCGCCGGCGCGAGGTGGTCGACGGCCTGCTGCAGCAAACCAACCTGTTCGAGGTGCGGCACCAGCGCCTCGGCGGTTTTTCGGGCGGCATGCGCCAGCGCTTCGGCATCGCCCAGGCGCTGCTGGGCGACCCCAAGCTGATCATCGTCGATGAACCGACGGCCGGACTCGATCCGCAGGAGCGGGTACGCTTCCACAACCTGCTGTCCGACATCGGCGACGACAAGACCGTCATCCTGTCCACCCACATCGTCAGCGACGTGGCGGACCTGTGCGCCAACATGGCCATCATCAACCAGGGCCACCTGCTGCTGTGCGGCCCCACCCAGGAACTGATCCACGATGTCAGCGACAAGATCTGGGCCCGCTTCATCGACAAACGCGACCTGCCGTCGTTCCAGATCCGCCACCCGGTGATTTCCTCGCGCCTGCTGTCGGGCCGCACGCTGATCCACGTGTACAGCGAGACCGATCCCGGCGACGGCTTCGAGGAAGCGCTGGGCGACCTGGAAGACGTGTACTTCGCCACCATCGCCGGGCGCCACCGCGCCGACGCCAGCTGCGACGCCTGAGCTTTACCATGTCCACCATGCCGACCATGTTTGCCATTGCCCGGTTCGAAGCGCGTCAGCGCCTCAAGCTGCTCTCCACCTGGGTGTACTTCGGCGGCTTCCTGGCGCTCACCCTGCTGTGGATGGCCACTGCCGGCGGCTACTTCAAGGGCTCGAGCATTGCCTTCGGCGCCAGCGCGATCAACTCGCCGCGCTCGCTGATGTTTACCGTCAGCGCGCTCGGCTCGCTGGGGGTGATCGTGATCGCGGCCATGATGGGGCGCTCGGTGCAGCAGGACTTCGAGCACGACATGCAGCACTTTTTCTTCAGCGCGCCCATCAAGAAATACCAGTACATGTTCGGCCGCTTTCTCGGCGCCTACCTCACCCTGGCCGTGATTTTCACCAGCATCATCCTCGGCACCTGGCTCGGCAGCCTGCTGCCCGGCATCGACCCCGAGCGGCTCGGCCAGCCCGGCGCGCTCGGCTACCTGGTCCCGTACCTGGTCGTGATCCTGCCAAACATCTTTATCTTCGGCGCCGTCTTCTTCATGCTGGCCGCACTGACCCGGCGCATGCTGCCGGTGTACATCAGCAGCGTGGTCATGCTAATCGGCTACATCATCGCCCCCAGCCTGGCGCGCGACCTCGACTTCAAAACCCTGGCCGCGCTGATCGATCCGTTCGGCACCACGGCAGTGATCCGCCTGACCGAATACTGGCCCATCGTCGAGCGCAACACGCGCATGTTCTGGCCCGAGGGCGTGTACCTGGTCAACCGCGCGCTGTGGTCGTCGTTTGCGCTGGCAGGTCTGCTGCTCGGTTACTGGCGCTTCCACTTCATCGCCACCAGCGACAGCGGCCGCCAGGGCAGCGCGGAAGCACCACGCGTGCTCACCGCTGCCGCCACCAATACCGCCGAGCCGCCCGACTTCGCCTCGCGCAGCCTGGGCCTGCTGCTGGTGCGCATGAGCTGGCTGAACCTGCGCGAAACCGTCAAGAACATCTATTTCCTGGTGCTGGTGCTCGCCGGCGTGCTGATGATGCTGGCCAGCGCACTGGAAATGGCGCCGCTGTACGGCACCAGCACCTACCCCGCGACTTACCTGGTGCTCGAGTCGGTGTCGGAAACCTTTGCGCTGTTCATGATGGTGATCACCACGTTCTACGCGGGCGAACTGGTCTGGCGCGAACGCGAAGCGCACATGGGGCAAATGCTCGACGCGCTGCCGGTGCCAGGCTGGCTGCCGCTGCTCTCCAAGCTGTTCGCGCTGGTGGGCCTGCAGGCGCTGCTGATGGTCGTGGTGATGTTGACCGGCATGGCGATCCAGATCGGCAAGGGATACTTCGTGCTGGAGCCGGGCCTGTACCTGTACCACCTGTTCCTGCTGCAGCTGCCCGGCTACGCGCTGGGCGCCGTGCTGGCGATTGCGCTGCAAGTGCTGATCAACCAGCGCTACCTGGCGTACTTCGCCATGATCGCGTACTACGTCGCAGTGGTGACCATGTCGTCGCTGGGCATCGGCGACCCGCTGCTGCTGTACGGCGAAATGCCGCACTTCATCTATTCGGCCATGAACGGCTATGGCCACTACCTGCCGCGCGAGCGCTGGTTCGAGGCTTACTGGGCCGGCGCGGCCATCGTGCTGATGGTGCTGGCGGTGCTGTTCTGGGCGCGCGGCACCAACGACGGCTGGCGCCAGCGCCTGCAACTGGCGCGCCGCCGCCTGAGCCTGCCGGTGCTCGGTACACTGGCAGTGGGCACGCTGGTGTTCGCCGGCGCTGGCGCAGTGCTGTTCTATAACACCCACGTACTCAATCGTTACCAGTCGGCCTGGCAAAAAGATGTCGATCGCGCCGACTACGAGCGCCGCTATCAGCAATACGCGGTGGTGCCGCAGCCGCGCATCACCGACGTCAAGCTGGGCGTCGCCATCACGCCGGAAACCCGCAGCCTGGTCGTGCATGGCCGCTACATCCTGCAGAACAAGACCGCGCAGCCGGTGGCCGACATCATCATCCACCAGGATCCCACCGCCACCGGCTGGCGTGCGCGTTTCAGCCAGGCGGTGCGGCCCGGCGTGCAGGATGCGGGCCTGGGCTTTTACAGCTACAAGCTGGCCACGCCGCTGGCGCCGGGCGCGCGCCTGGCGCTCGAGTTCGACGTCGAGTTCATCCCGCGCGGCATCCTCGGCATGGGCCAGGACACGCCGGTGGTGGGCAACGGCACCTTCTTCAACAACGGCGTGCTGCCGCACATCGGCTACCAGCCAGCGAACGAACTGGCCGACGCGCGCGACCGCCGCAAGCACGGCCTGGGGCCGCGCGAACGGATGCTGGCGCGCGACGACACCGCTGGCCTGGCCAACAACTTCGCCGCCAACGACGCCGACGCCATCACGTTTGACGCCGTGGTCAGCACCAGCGACAGCCAGGTGGCCGTGGCGCCGGGCACGCTGCTGAAAGAATGGAGCGCGCAGGGGCGCCGCTATTACCACTACCGGGTGGCGCAGCCGATGCTAAACTTCTACGCCTTCCAGTCGGCGCGTTACCTGGTCAAGCGCGACTGGTGGCAGGACGTCGGCATCGAGATTTACTATCACCCGGGACACGAATACAACCTCGAGCGCATGAACCGCGGCATCAAGCAGTCGCTCGACTACTACACGCATCACTTCGGTCCCTACCAGCACAAGGTGGTGCGCATCGTCGAATTCCCGCGCTATGCCACGTATGCGCAGGCGTATCCGAACACGATTGCCTATTCGGAATCGCTGGGCTTCATCGCCCGCGTCAACGACAGCAATCCGAAGGATATCGACTACCCGTTCTATGTCACCGCGCACGAAGTAGCGCACCAGTGGTGGGGTCACCAGCTGGTGGGTGGCAACGTGCGCGGCGCCAGCGTGCTGTCCGAAACCCTGGCCGAGTATTCGGCGCTGATGGTGATGAAGCACGCCTACGGCGAAGCGAAGATGCGGCGTTTCCTGCATTTCGATTTGGAGCAGTACCTGCTGGGCCGCGCGTTGGAGCGCAAAAAAGAAATGCCGCTGGCCGACAATGAAAACCAGGACTACATCCACTACCGCAAGGGCAGCCTGGCGATGTACCAGTTGCAGGATATCGTGGGCGAAGACAAGATCAACGCCACGCTCAAGCAGCTGCTGGCCGAACACGCAACGACAGGCGGCAGCGGCCCGTACCCGGGCGTGACGGTACTGATCGACGCGCTGCGCAAGATCGTCTCGCCCGACCAGGCCTACCTGATCGACGACCTGTTCAACCACATCGTCCTGTACGAAAACCGCGCCGTCTCGAGCACCGCCCGCAAGCTGGCCGACGGCCGCTACGAAGTGAACCTGGTCGTCAGCGCCGCCAAGTCGCGCTCGAACGACCAGGGCGTGGAACGCGACGTGCCGTTAAAAGACTACATCGACATCGGCGTGGACGACGACAATGGCGCGGCGCTGCTGCGCGAGCGCAAGCTGATCTCTCAAAAAGAGAACCGCTACACGGTGATCGTCAACGCCCGCCCTGCCAAAGCCGGCATCGATCCCGACAACAAACTGATCGACCGCAAACCCGACGACAACATGATCAACATCGAATAACTTCGGGGTCAGTGCCTAATGCCGTTAAGTTAAGCTGAAGTTTTAATTTTTTTAGCATCGAAACGTCGTCCCCGCGCAGGCGGGGACCCAATTTGGCGTGCATTTCGACGAATTTCGTAGAACCTGGGTACCCGCCTTCGCGGGTACGACGGGTACGACGGGTACGACGGGTACGCTGAGCTTAACTTAACGGCATTAGGGTCAGCGGCATTAGGGTCAGTGCCGACATTCGGACACGAGCTCAGCCTTATAAATGTTGGGCTCGTGTCTAAATGTCGGCACTGACCCCGAAGTGGGACACGAGGTGGGACAAGCAATGCGCTCAGGCGGTAACGCTGATGGTGCTGATAATGCCCGAGTCGAACGAGCTGCCGACGACGGTGCTGGCATAGGAAGGATCGGATTTCAGGATGTCGGCCCAGTTGCTAGACGCCTGGTCGGACAGGCCGTTGCCGCCTCCCGCGGTGTACACGCCCGAGGTGCTGCTGGCAGCAGAATAAGCGGACAATATGCCCTGGTCCAGCGCCTGTTGCGGGGTCTGCGCGGTAGCGGCATTGCTGCCGGGCTTGGGCACCGCGATGGTTTCCTGGCTGACACCGGCCTGCTCCAGGGCGCCCAGCAGCCCGGCGGCGGAATATATGGCCGCGCCACCACCGCTGCCCCCGCCGAGCGTGGCCACCACGGCCGACTCCGCAGAAAGGTCGACCGCTTCCACCGACAGCGCCGCCCCTGCCGCATCGCGCGCAACAGAAGGCTGCGCATACGACGGCGGCGCAGCGGTGACAGGGGAAATCGAAGAAATGGCCATGGTCTTGCCAATATAGACCATCAGTTTCCACTATTCAAGAAAAAAGGGACGCCGCAGCGTCCCTTTTACCTTACCAATCAGTGAGCCAATTACTCGGCCGCAGCAGCAGCCTTCTTGGCCGGAGCTTTTTTGGCCGCCGGCTTTTTAGCTGCCGTGGCCTTGGTAGCGGCGGCTTTCTTGGCTGGCGCCTTCTTGGCCGCCGCCTTTTTCGGCGCTACCGCTGCTGCATCGGCGCCGCCCTCGGTTTCCGGCTCGGCCTTGGCAGCCGCTTTACCTTTGGCGGGCGCCTTGGCTTTGCGTTCCTCGAACTCGAAGCTGATCTTGCCATCCTTGCCTTTGACCAGGAAAGCCTTGAACGGACGCCGCGTGCGCTGCGATACAAAACCTGGCAGCAAATCGGTCTTGCCGTCGTTGAGCAGCTTGGCCATTTGCTCGGGCAGGATTTCCTGTTGCAGGATGATGCGCCCGCTACGGAAATCGCAACCCTTGGGCTTGGCAACGGTCTGCTCGCACACATAGGCCAGGCCCATTTCGTACACGCCGCCATTGCACTTCGGGCAAGGTCCGAGCACCGGTTGGCCGGTGAAATCGACCGGTTCCGCATCTTCCGAATCGTCGTTCTGGCCAAAGTCGAACTCGAGCTTGAAGTTCTTGATCTCTTCGTCACGGACGATGCGCAGGATGGCGGCAAACGGCCGGCCCATCTTCGAGCGGAAGCCTTGCAGCGGGCCGATGGTGCGGTCGCGCAGCAATTGTTCCACTTCCGGGATCTCGAACTGGCGGCTGCCCGGCGTTTTGCTCATCGAGAACTCGCACTTGGTGCAGGCAAAGCGGCGGTAGTTTTCCTTGACCACGTGGTTGCAGTTCGGGCACGGCGTCACCAGGGTGGCGTACTCGCCCGGGATGGTGTCGTTGTCGTATTCCTTGGCCCGTTTGACGATGATTTGCGTCATCTGGGCGATTTCGCGCATGAATTCTTCACGCGAGATCTTGCCCTTTTCCATCTGCGACAGCTTGTATTCCCACTCGCCGGTCAGTTCCGGCGCGGTCAGCTCGTTCACGCCGAGGCCGCGCAGCAAGGTCATCAGCTGGAACGCCTTGGCGGTCGGCATCAGTTCGCGGCCTTCGCGCAGCAGGTATTTCTCGCTGATCAAACCTTCGATGGTGGCCGCGCGCGTCGCTGGCGTGCCGAGGCCCTTGCCAGCCATGGCATCGCGCAACTCGTCGTCTTCCACCAGCTTGCCTGCGCCTTCCATGGCCGACAGCAGGGTCGCCTCGGTGTAGCGCGCTGGCGGCTTGGTCACCAGGCCGTTGGCATCGACCTTGTCGGTCAACACTTTTTCGCCCTTGGCGACCGGCACGATGTTCTTGTTGCCGTTGCTCTTGTCGCCTTTTTCGTCGTCCGAGGTCTCCTTGCCATACACGGCCAGCCAGCCGGGGTTGGTCATGACCTTGCCTTCGGTCTTGAACTGGTGGCCCGACACTTCGGTGTAACGGGTGGTGACCTGGAACTCGGCGGCCGGGAAGAACACGGCCATGAAGCGGCGCGTCACCAGGTCGTAGAGCTTCTGTTCCGGCTCGGACAGGTTCTTGGGCGCGATCGTGGTCGGGATGATCGCAAAGTGATCCGAGATCTTGGTGTTGTCGAAAATACGCTTGTTCGGCTTGACCCAGCCCTTGTCGAGGATCTGCTTGGCGAACTGGTGGTAGTTCGAATTTTCCTTCACCGTCTCCAGCGCCTGCTTGACCGTGTCCATGTAGTCTTCGGGCAGGTGGCGCGAATCGGTACGCGGGTAGGTCAGCACCTTGTGCTTTTCGTACAGCGCCTGGGCCAGGCCCAGGGTGTTCTTGGCCGAGAAGCCGAAACGCGAGTTCGCTTCGCGCTGCAGGCTGGTCAGGTCGAACAGCGCCGGCGCCATCGACGTGGTCGGCTTGGCTTCTTCGGTGACCACGCCCTGCTTGCCACGGCAAGCGAGTGCGATCGAATCGGCAGCCGCCTTGCTCCACAGCCGCTCGGCGCGTTTTTCAGGATCGGTGTCGTCCTTCTTGAACCTGGTGTCGAGCCAGCGGCCTTCATACACACCGGCGGCGCACACGAACTCGGCGCGCACTTCCCAGTAGTCGCGGGCGACGAACTTCTTGATCTTTTCTTCGCGCTCGACCACGATCGACAGGGTCGGCGTTTGCACCCGGCCCACGGTGGTCAGGTAGAAACCGCCCTCTTTCGAGTTGAACGCGGTCATGGCGCGGGTGCCGTTGATACCGATCAGCCAGTCGGCTTCGGAGCGGCAACGGGCGGCGTCGGCCAGCGGCATCATTTCTTCGTCGCTGCGCAGCTGGGTGAAGCCGTCGCGGATCGCGCCCGGCGTCATCGATTGCAGCCACAGGCGCTTGACCGGTTGCTTGGCCTTGGCGTTTTGCGCGATCAGGCGGAAAATCAGCTCCCCTTCGCGCCCGGCATCGCAGGCGTTGATCAGGGCGGAGACGTCTTTACGCTTGATCAGCTTGTTCAGTACCTTGAGGCGCGACTCGGTCTTGGCGATCGGATTGAGTGCGAAGAACGGCGGTATCATCGGCAGGGGGGCGAAGCTCCACTTGCCGCGCTTGACGTCGTACTCTTCCGGCACGGCAATTTCCAGCAGGTGACCGACGGCGGAGGACAGCACGTACTCGTCGGATTCAAAGTACTCATCGTGCTTGGTAAAGCCGCCAAGCGTCTTCGCGATGTCGTTCGCGACAGATGGCTTCTCGGCGATGATGAGGGTTTTGCTCATAATATTTGGTATCTCGTTTTTTAACACTTGGGGTGGTTTAGCATGCGCATCATACATGGATCGCGCCGCAGTCTGCACTTTTGCGGCGCTGATGGCAAGGGGGTGGCGTGACAGTGTTGTCGAAAATGATAGCACGCGAGATTGGAAACCCGCCTGCGCGGGTATGACGGATCAACTGCTGGCGGCGCGGCGGTTTTGCTTAATGAAGCAGGCGGGGAGGCGCGTCGTCGTCGGCGCCGAAGAGGTCGTCGAACATGAGTGCATCGGGTTCCTTGCCCTGGCTCCACAGCAGCATCAGCACGATCACCTTGAGCTGGCCCAGCGACACCGGCGCTTCTTCCAGCGACAAGGCGCGCTCGATAACGATTTCACGCTGCAGCGGCGTGAGGACCTTGGCAGATTCGAGGAACTGGATGAAACCGATGGCATCGGTGCCCAGCACATCGCGCTCTTCCTCGACATAAATCCGCATGCCGGTGGAAGCGGCAGTGAGCGAGTGCTCGACGCCGGCCATGGCCGTGAGATCGTTCAACCAGACCAGTGCCTCGGAGATTTCAACGTCGTCAAAACCGACCGCCGACAGCTTCTTGGCCAATGCCTCCGGTTCCGGGCAGGCATCGGGACGGTAATACGTCTCGTAGAGATAAACTAGGATGTCGAACATGGCTCTACTCTATCAGTTAAAACAGATTGGGCACAAGTAGCGCCCTATTTACGATACGCAACACATTTCACCGACGCAAGCGTTGCATCCAGCCGCCCGGCAGCCGTTCCAGCAACCCGGCGAGCTCGAGCGCCAGCAACTGCCCTTGCAGTTCGGCCGCCGGTTGCTGCAAGTGCGCAGCCAGCGTCTCGGCGCGGATCGGCTCGTCGCCCATGGCAAGCAGCACGCGATCGACAAAACTGTCGTCAAAATGCGACCCTGTTGCCACTGCATCAACGCCCATTTTCAGTTCAGACAACACGTCTTCGGCGGTCTCCACCAGCTTGGCGCCGTCGCGTATCAGCCGGTGGCAGCCTTTCGACAAGGTGGCGTGCACCGAGCCGGGCATGGCGTACACGTCGCGGTCCTGGGCCGCCGCCAGGCGCGCCGTGATCAGCGAACCGGACCGGGCCGCCGCCTCCACCACCAGCACCGCGCGCGCCAGGCCGCTGATGACGCGGTTACGCCTTGGAAAGTTGTCACGCAGCGGCGGCGTGCCCAGCGCATATTCGCTGACAATGCAGCCCTGTTCGGCAATCCGCCGCGCCAGCGCCTCGTTGCTGGCCGGATAAATGCGGTCGGCGCCGGTGCCGATCACTGCCACCGTGCCGCCCGCGCCGGC
>NZ_LROM01000090.1 GCF_001758785.1 Duganella phyllosphaerae | reverse complement strand
GCTTCCAGGTGTTTTCGCTGGGCGCCATGCGCAAGATCACGGAAGAGGGCGTGCACTTCAATTCGCCGATCAACGGCGACAAGCTGTTCCTCTCGCCGGAAGTGTCGATGCAGATCCAGCGCGTGCTGAACTCCGACATCGTCATGCAGTTCGACGAATGCACGCCGTACGAGATCGACAACCGCCCGGCCACCATCGAGGAAGCGGCCAAGTCAATGCGCATGTCGCTGCGCTGGGCCCAGCGCTCCAACGACGAATTCCACCGTGGCGAAAACCCGAATGCGCTGTTTGGCATCGTCCAGGGCGGCATGTTCGAACATTTGCGCGACGAGTCGCTGGCCGGCCTGGAAGCGATCGACTTCCCGGGCCTGGCCATTGGCGGCCTGTCGGTGGGCGAGCCGAAAGAGGACATGATGCGCATCCTCAAGCACGTCGGTCCCAAGCTGCCAGCCAACAAGCCGCACTACCTGATGGGCGTCGGCACGCCGGAAGACCTGGTGGCCGGCGTGTCGCACGGCGTCGACATGTTCGATTGCGTGATGCCTACCCGTAATGCCCGCAACGGCTGGCTGTTTACCCGTTTCGGCGACATCAAGATCAAGAATGCGCGCTACAAGGAAGACAAGGAGCCGCTCGACTCGACCTGCTCGTGCTACGCCTGCCGCAATTTCTCGCGCGCCTACCTGCACCACCTGAACCGCACCCAGGAAATCCTCGGCGCGCGCCTCAATACCATCCACAACCTGCACTACTACCTCGACATCATGCGCCAGATGCGCGAGGCGCTGGACGAGGACCGCTTCCACGCGTGGACCCTGCAATTCCACGCCGACCGTGCGCGGGGCGTTTAAAAATCGGCTTTAAAAAGAAATAACACCCCCCATTTGCCGGGAAGTCGTTGCACGTTCCGGCCAGTGCTAGAATACAGCGCTGTTTTTTCAAACTATTATCGGAGTCACTGTGTTTATATCCAACGCTTACGCCCAATCCAACCCCCTCGAGTCGCTCGGCGGCGCCGGCGGCTTCCTGGGCCAGTATGGCTTCCTGATCCTGATGTTCGTGGCAATGTACTTCCTGATGATTCGTCCCCAGATGAAGCGCGCCAAGGAACAAAAGAACATGATGGAAGCGCTGGCCAAGGGCGATGAAGTCGTGACCGCTGGTGGCGTTCTGGGCCGTATCTCGAAAATATCGGACCTGTACCTGACCATCGAGGTATCGAACGGCGTGGAAATGACCGTGCAAAAAAGCGCGGTGACCATGGTCCTGCCGAAAGGCACGCTCAAGGCGCTGTAACCGGCCCAGGCCCCCGGCCCGCCCTGTCGCACGACGGGCGGGCCGTCTTGCATCCGACGCCTAACCCTGAACGCTGAACACTATGAATCGCTATCCCGTCTGGAAATACATACTGATTGCTGTCGCCATCCTGCTGGGCGCGCTGTACTCGGCACCCAACTACTTCGGCGAATCGCCGGCAGTGCAGGTCACGAGCGGCAAATCAACCCTGAAGCTGACGTCCGACATGGTCGCCAAGGTCGATGAAGTGCTCACGCGCGAGAAAGTCCCGCACAGCGAACTGACCTTCGATGGCACCGGCACCTACGCCTCGGTACGCGTGCGCTTCCCCGATCCCGATACCCAGTTCCGCGCCAAGGCCGTGCTGGAAAAAGGCCTGAACGCCGATCCGGAAGATCCATCGTACCTGGTGGCGCTCAACCTGCAACCGGACACCCCGAAATGGATGCAAAAGCTGCACGCGGCGCCGATGTACCTCGGTCTCGACCTGCGCGGCGGCGTCCACTTCCTGATGCAAGTCGATACCAAGGCCGTACTGGCCAAGCGCCTGCAAGGCATGCAGGCCGCCGCCCGCAGCCAGCTGCGCGACAAGAACGTGCGCCACGCCGGCATCGAGCGCTCGGGCGACACCATCGTCATCAACTTCCGCGACAACGACACGCGCCAGAAAGCCAAGGCCGTGCTGGCTGACCAGATGCCGGACGTGACGTTTGCCGATTCCGGCAGCGACACCGACCTGAAAACCGTGATCAGCCTGAAGCCTGCCGCAGTCAAGCAAACCACGGACGAGGCGGTCAAGCAGAACATCTCCACGCTGTCCAAGCGCGTCAACGAACTGGGCGTGGCCGAACCGATCATCCAGCAGCAAGGTCCGGACCGCATCATCGTGCAACTGCCAGGCGTGCAGGACGTGGCCCGTGCCCGTTCCGTGATCGGCCGCACCGCCACCCTGGAAATCCGCATGGTCGACGAATCGATCACCCCGGGCACCGAACTCACTTCCGCCGTTCCGCTGAACTCGGAACTGTTTACCGTCGGTAAAGGCGTACCGGTCGTGTTGACCAAGGACGTGGTGCTGACCGGTGACTACATCTCCAGCGCCACCGCCAGCTTCGACCAGAACCAGCAACCGGCCGTCGGCATCGACTTGAACGGCGATGGCGGCCGCCGCATGCGCGACGCCACCAGCACCCGCGTGGGCAAGAAAATGGCCATCGTGCTGTTCGAAAAGGGCAAGCCGGAAGTCTTGTCGGTCGCCACCATCCAGAGTGAACTGGGCAGCAAATTCCAGATCACCGGCATGGGCAACGCCGAGAACTCGGCCGAACTGGCGCTGCTGCTGCGCTCTGGCGCACTGGCTGCCCCAATGGAAGTGATCGAAGAACGCACCATCGGCCCGCAGCTGGGCGCCGAAAACGTCGCCAAGGGTATGCACTCGACCATGTACGGCTTCGCTGCCGTGGCCATCTTCATGGTTGCCTATTACATGATGTTTGGCCTGTTCAGCGTGTTTGCGCTGGCGTGCAACCTGCTGTTGCTGGTGGCCTTGCTGTCGCTGCTGGGAATTACCCTGACCCTGCCGGGCATGGCCGCCATTGCGCTGGCGCTCGGTATGGCGATCGACTCCAACGTGCTGATCAACGAACGGGTGCGCGAGGAACTGCGCGGTGGGGCGTCGCCGCAGGCGGCCATCACGGCCGGCTTCGATCGCGCCTGGGCCACGATTATCGACTCCAACGTCACCACCCTGATCGTCGGCCTGGCGCTGCTGGTCTTCGGTTCCGGTCCGATCCGCGGCTTTGCCGTGGTGCACACGCTGGGCATCCTGACGTCGATGTTCTCCGCAGTGTTCATCATGCGCGGCGTGGTCAACCTCTGGTACGGCCGCAAGAAGAAGCTGCAATCGATCGCCATCGGCACCATCTGGCGTCCGGACACCAAATAATTCGAGGTATAGCACATGGAATTTTTCCGCATCAAGAAAGACATACCGTTCATGCGGCATGCACTGGTGTTCAACGTCATCTCGGCGTTGACCTTCGTGGCAGCCGTGTTCTTCCTGTTCCACCGTGGCCTGCACCTGTCGGTGGAATTCACCGGCGGCACCGTGATGGAGCTGAAGTACCAGCAACCAGCCAATCTCGAGGGCATCCGGGCGTCGCTGCGCGGCATCGGCTACGACTACCCGGAAGCGGCCGGCTTCGGCACCGCGCACGACGTGATGCTGCGCCTGCCGGTGATCAGAAGCATCAGCGGCAAGGATGCCTCGCAACTGGTCTTCGATACCCTGTGCAAGGCTGAAAAAGGTGCGCTGACCCAGATCGACAACGTCAACGCCAAGGGCGAGCACGTGGTCAAGCAGGCTTGCATGACCGCTGCCGGCGCCGAAGCGGTCGAACTGCGCAAGGTGGAGTTCGTCGGTCCGCAGGTGGGTGAAGAACTGACCCAGAACGGCCTGAACGCACTGGTGATGGTGGTTGTGGGCGTGATGCTGTACCTGGCCATCCGCTTCGAATGGAAATACGCGGTGTCGGCAATTATCGCCAACCTGCACGACGTGGTGATCATCCTCGGCTTCTTCGCTTTCTTCCAGTGGGAATTCTCGCTGACGGTGCTGGCCGGTATCCTCGCCGTGCTCGGTTACTCGGTCAACGAATCGGTCGTGATTTTCGACCGGATCCGCGAAAACTTCCGCAAGTACCGCAAGGCCACCGTGCACGAAGTGATCGACAACGCCATCACGTCCACCATCTCGCGCACCATCATCACCCACGGCAGCACCCAGATGATGGTGCTGGCGATGCTGTTCTTCGGCGGTCCGACCCTGCATTACTTTGCCATGGCGCTGACCATCGGCATCTGCTTCGGTATCTATTCGTCGGTGTTCGTGGCGGCGGCGATTGCCATGTGGCTCGGCGTCAAGCGTGAAGACCTGATTAAGCCGGTCAAGGAAAAAGACGAGACCGACGGCGCGGTGGTGTAAATCCCGCTGTCCTGTTGGCGAAAAGCCGCTTCCCTCGGGAGGCGGCTTTTTTTTCATCCATAGCCGGTGTAAGTAACAACGCGTAGAAAAAACCGTATCGTGCGCAAGCCGGACTGATGTAGGCGTAGGATGCCAATTCGCTATTTAGTTTATTTGTGAAATTTTGCCACTACAAGTCGAATAAAAGGGTTCTCATGAAAACCATTGGTATCTCTCCGCACCGCCGCAGCTTCCTGCGCAAGGCGGTTACCGCTGCGCCGGCCGTGGCGCTGGTGGCCGCTGCCGGCGTGGGCGCAGTGGCCACCACCACTGCTGGCACCGCTGCGCAAGGCAGCTATCGTCCCGTCTATTTCAACCCGGCCGAGTGGGCCACGCTGCAAGCGCTGGTCGATCGCCTGATCCCCGCCAACAGCGACGGCCCCGGTGCGCTGGAAGCCGGCGTGCATGAATTCATCGACCTGCAGATGAATACGCCGTATGCGTACGGCAAGCTGTGGTTCATGCAGGCGCCGTTCGTGCCCGAGTCACCGCCCGAGTTCGGCTACCAGTTCCACATGGCGCCGCGTGACCTGTACCGCAGCGCCCTGGCCGGTCTCGAACATGCGGTCCAGGCCAAGCTGGGCAAGGCCTTTACTGCGCTGGACGCATCCCAGAAAGACGCCGTGATCGGCGAACTGGAAAAGGGCACGCTGGCCATCGGCGCGGTGCCGCCGAAAACCTTCTTCGGCCAACTGCTGCAAAACACGCGCGAGGGTTATTTCAGCGACCCTGCCCACGGCGGCAACAAGGACATGGCGGCCTGGAAGATGATCAACTTCCCCGGCGCCCGTGGCGACTACATGGACTGGGTCGAGCAGTACGGCAAGCACTATCCGCTGCCGCCCGCCTCGATCGCTTAAGGAATCAAGATGGCAGATATTACACTCAAAAAAGTCGAAGTCGTCATCGTCGGCTTCGGCTGGACCGGCGCCATCATGGCCAAGGAACTGACCGAAGCGGGCATGGAAGTGCTGGCGCTCGAGCGCGGCGCGTTCCAGGACACGTACCCGGACGGCGCGTACCCGAAAACCCTCGACGAGCTCACCTACATCCAGCGCTCCAAGCTGTTCCAGGATTTGTCGAAAGGCTCGTTTACGTTCCGCCACGACGTCGCTGGCACCGCCGTGCCGTACCGCCAGATCGGCGCCTTCAAGCCGGGCACCGGCGTCGGTGGCGCCGGTTTGCACTGGTCGGGCCAGCACTGGCGCGTATTGCCGGAGGAGCTCAGACTGCGCTCGCACTACAACGAGCGCTACGGCAAGAAATTCATCCCGGAAGGCATGACCACCCAGGACTTCGGCGTCACCTTCGAGGAGCTGGAGCCACATTTCGATTTCGTTGAAAAAGTCTTTGGCACCTCGGGCGTGGCCTACCGCGTCGATGGCAAGGTGGTGGGCGAGGGTAACTTCTTCGAACCGAGCCGGTCCAACCACTACGCGCTGCCGCCGCAAAAAGTGCCGTACACGGCGCACCTGTTCCACAAGGCTGCGGCCGAAGTGGGCCTGCACCCGTTTGTCGCACCATCGTCGAATGCGTCGCAGCAGTATGTGAATCCTTACGGATGCCAGATGGGGCCATGTAACTTCTGCGGCTTCTGCTCGGGCTTTGCCTGCTACAACTACTCCAAGGCATCGCCGCAGGTCAACATCATGCCGGCGCTGCGCAAGGCCGCCAATTTCGAGCTGCGCCCGCACTGCAATGTGCTGCGCATCAACCTCGACAGCAGCAAGAAAAAGGCCACCGGCGTCACCTACGTCAACAAGGACGGCAAGACCGTCGAACAACCGGCCGACCTGGTGATCGCCAGCACCTTTGCCTACAACAATGCCCACCTGTTCCTGGTGTCGGGCGTGGGCCAGCCGTACGACCCGGTGAAAAATGAAGGCGTGGTCGGGCGCAATATCGCCTATCAAACCATGTCCACCGTGCAGATGTTTTTCGATCCGAACAAGAACACCAACCCGTTCATCGGCTCCGGCGGCAACGGCGTGGCGGTCGATGATTACAACGGCGACCATTTCGACCACGGCCCGCTCGGCTTTGTCGGCGGTTCGCCGGCCTGGTGTAACCCGGCCGGCGTCAAGCCGATTGCCGGCATCCCGGTGCCGGACGGCACCCCGGCCTGGGGCGCGGACTGGAAACGGGCGGTCAAGGACAACTACACCAACACCGTGTCGTTCGACGTGCACGGCGCCAACATGGTGTACCGCGACTGCTACGTCGATCTCGATCCGACCTACACCGACCAGTTCGGCCAGAAGCTGCTGCGCTTCACCTTCGACTGGCACGACAACGACATCAGGATGAGCCGCTACGTGACCGACAAGATGCTCGATGTCGCCAAGGCGATGAATCCGAAGTCGATCCACGTGTCGGTAAAAAACTTCGGCGACCACCTGGACCTGCGCAATTACCAGACCACGCACTGGGCCGGCGGCACTGCGATGGGCACCGATCCCAGGATCAGCGTACTGAACCGCTATCTGCAAAGCTGGGACGTGTACAACGTGTTCGCGGTGGGTTCAAGCGTGTTCCCGATCGGGATCGGCTACAACCCGACCGGCCTGGCTGCCGCACTGACGTACTGGTCGGCCAAGGCGATCCGCGAGCAGTACCTCAAAGATCCCCGTCCCCTTGTTGCCGTATGAGACTGCCCATGACCCATTACCTCACCAAATCACTGGCCCTGCTGGGCCTGTCGCTGGCGATGTCGGCCAGCTGGGCCGCACCCGACGCCAGGCTGATCAAGCAGGGCGAATACCTGGCCCGTGCCGGCGACTGCTTTGCCTGCCACAGCGTAACCGGCGGCAAGCCGTTCGCTGGCGGTCTCGGCATGGAAACGCCGATCGGCAAGATCTATTCGTCCAACATCACGCCTGACAAAAAGGCCGGCATCGGCACCTGGAGTTTCGAGGACTTCGACAAGCTGATGCGTACCGGCGTGACCAAGGCCGGCTACACCGTGTATCCGGCCATGCCGTACCCGTCGTACTCGCGCCTGAGCCAGGCCGACATGCAGGCGTTGTACGCGTACTTCATGCACGGCGTCAAACCCGACCCGACCCCGAGCCGCGATTCCGACATCGTCTGGCCACTGTCGATGCGCTTCCCGCTGGCGATCTGGCGCTGGGTGTTCGCACCCAAGCCCGAGCCATACCAGCCGCCAGCGACCAATATGACCAATACCGCCAATGCGCAAATTTTGCGCGGCGCCTACCTGGTCGAAGGCCTGGGCCACTGCGGCGCCTGCCACACGGCGCGCAGCGTGACCATGCAGGAAAAGGCGTACACCAGCAACGGCAACACCGACTTCCTGGCCGGCGGCCAGGTCATCGATGGCTGGACCGTGCCGTCGCTGCGCAACGAGCATGGCGGCGGACTGGCGCGCTGGAGCACGGCCGACATCGTCGACTTCCTCAAGACCGGCCGCAACGGCCACACCGCCTCGTTCGGCGCCATGAATGACGTGGTGGCGCATTCGACCCAATACCTGAGCAACGACGACCTGACCAGCATGGCCGTGTATCTCAAGTCCTTGCCGGCCAATAACAAGTCCGCGCCATTCGTGGCCGACGCCAAGGTGGCCACGCAACTGTTCAACGGCCAGCCCGCCACGGCCGGTGCGCTGACCTACCTGAACAAGTGCGCCGGCTGCCACCGCTCGGATGGCAAGGGTTACGGTACCGCGTTCCCGGCGCTGGCTGGCAACGCCGTGTTGCAGGGCAAGGATGCGACCTCGGCGATCAACATCATCCTGTCCGGCGGCGCGGTGCCATCGACCCACACGGCGCCGTCGGCGCTGACCATGGCGCCGTATGCGAAAGAGCTCAACGACCAGCAGGTGGCCGACGTGGTCAACTTCATCCAGACCAGCTGGGGCAACCAGGGCGGTACGGTGGTGGCCAGGGACGTGGCCAAGGTGCGCAAGGTCTCGGTGCCGGTCAAGCCGTTGACGGCTGCTGCGTTTGCCGCCGGGCGTGAAGGGACGGTGCCGCAGCCTGTCTCCAGGCCGAGCAGCGTGGACAAACTCGACGCCAAGTAAGTCTATTGTGTCCGTCGCGCCCGCATCGCGGCCGACGGACACTCGCCGAACAGCTTGCGGTAATCGCTGGAAAACTGGCTGAAGTTGCTCATGCCCCAGGCGTCGGCGACGTCGCCGATGGCGGCGCGCACCGGGCCAGCGCCCTGGTCGAGCAATGCGCGGCGTGCGCCGTTCAGGCGCATCATCCGCATGTACAGCAGCGGACTCATCCCCAAGACATCCTCGAAACAATACTGCAAGGTGCGGCGGCTGACGTGCACCTGCTCGCACAGCTGCGGCACCGTCAGCGCGGCCTGGTCGGCCAGGTGCGCGTCGATGTAGGCGCGCACGTGTTCGACCACGCGGCGCCGGCGTTGCAGGCTGGGGCTGGCGACCGGTTCGCCGCAGCGATGGTCGAGCAGCTCCAGCAGCGACGCCAGCACCGTGTCCTGCCAGGCTTCGGTGCCATTGCCCACCGCCTCGCACGGCAGCGCCGCCGACAGGATACCCAAGCACGCCGCGCGCGCCGCGCCATCGACCTGTAACACCTCGGCCGCCTGCACCCGCTGCCAGTCGATCTGGCAGCCTTGGCGCTCGGCGGCATCCTCCAGCAACTGCCGGCTGGCAACGATGCCGTAGATGCTGTAGGCGCTCGGCGTCACCAGTTCGAACTCGAC
Source organism: Duganella phyllosphaerae (assembly GCF_001758785.1). GTDB lineage: Bacteria > Pseudomonadota > Gammaproteobacteria > Burkholderiales > Burkholderiaceae_D > Rugamonas > Rugamonas phyllosphaerae. Next base: position 314,187 of record NZ_LROM01000090.1, on the reverse strand, counting down.
GTCGCCCGGACGCACCATCAGCGTGTTGTCGCCCGCCTGGCGGCCGTTGATGCGCGTGGTTGCATCGTGGTCGGGCAGGCCGAACCAGATTGCGTCCGGCCACACCCGGCACGATTGCCGCACCGCCTGGCTCAGGCTTTCCCGGAATACTTGAAGCTGCGGCAACTGCCGCTCGGTCAGCGCGCCGGAAAAACGGCCGGCGCTGACCTGGTCGTAGCGCTGCTGCCAGTTGGTCAGCTTGCTGGCCAGTTCGTCGGCGTCGTGCGCCATCACCGTGCGTAATAACGGTGCATGGGGCGATGATGGTGTCGCAGTCTGGTGCATATTTGCTCCGCTGAGGTTGTCTCTGTCGTGGTGTTGCAGTCACGCGGCGGGCCCGCCGCAGGTTTGCCAATTTGCGATAACGCCAGTGCCAACAGCGCTCCTATACTGAAATCCGCCTCAACACATCGAGCAACTTTCATACCCGCCCCACACGGGCAGGGGCGCCGGTAACGTATTACCTAAGGAGAACCACATGAACGCAAAACAGGCGGCCGGTCAGCCGGCCCTGCAACAGACGCTGAGCACGTTCCAGCTCTGGGGCATCGCCGTCGGCCTGGTGATATCCGGGGAGTATTTCGGCTGGAGTTACGGCTGGGCCTCGGCAGGCACCTTGGGCTTCACCATTACCGCGTTGTTCATCGCGGCCATGTACACCACCTTTATTTTCAGCTTTACCGAGCTGACCACGTCGATCCCGCACGCGGGCGGTCCGTTTGCCTACAGCAAGCGCGCGTTCGGCCCCACCGGCGGCTACCTGGCCGGCGCCGCCACCCTGATCGAGTTCGTGTTCGCGCCGCCGGCCATTGCGCTGGCAATCGGCGCCTACCTGAATGTACAGTTCCCCGAGATCAACCCCAAGCTGGCGGCAGTGGGCGCTTACGCGGTGTTCATGACGCTCAACATCGTCGGCGTGCAGGTGGCGGCCACCTTCGAGCTGTTGATGGCCTTGCTGGCAATCTTCGAGCTGCTGGTATTCATGGGCGTGGTGGCGCCGGGCTTTTCCATCACCAACTTTACCAAGGGCGGCTGGTCGGGCCAGGACGTGTTCACTACCGCTGCGATACCGGGCATGTTTGCCGCGATTCCATTCGCCATCTGGTTCTTCCTGGCCATCGAAGGCGTGGCCATGGCGGCCGAAGAAGCCAAGGACCCCAGGCGCTCGATCCCGATTGCCTACATCACCGGCATCATCACCCTGGTATTGCTGGCGATCGGCGTGATGGCGTTTGCCGGCGGCGCCGGTGACTGGACCAAGCTTGCCAACATCAACGACCCGCTGCCGCAGGCCATGAAAATGATCGTCGGCGAGCACAGCGGCTGGCTGCACATGTTGGTGTGGCTCGGACTGTTCGGACTGATCGCCTCGTTCCACGGCATCATCCTCGGCTACTCGCGCCAGATCTATGCGCTGGCCCGCGAAGCGTATCTGCCGCCAGCGCTGGCCAAGATCCACCCGCGCTTCAAGACCCCGCACCGCGCCATCCTGGCCGGCGGCGCGGTCGGTATCGCCGCCATCTTCAGCGACGAGCTGATCAAGATCGGCGGCCAGACCCTGACCGCCAATATCGTCACCATGTCGGTGTTCGGCGCCATCACCATGTACATCCTCAGCATGCTGAGCCTGTTCAAGCTGCGCCGCGCCGAGCCCGACATGGTGCGGCCGTTCCGCGCGCCGTTCTACCCGGTGTTCCCGGCGATTGCCCTGGCCGGCGCCGTGGTCTGCCTGGTGACGATGATTTACTACAACCCGCTGGTGTTCTGCCTGTTCGCCGCCTTCCTTGCTGCCGGTTATGTGTACTTCCTGGCGACCAAGGACAGCCGCGCACTGCACGCCGCCCCGACCACCACCCCCATCGAAGGAGTTTGAATGTTGATCTTTTCCCGCATGATGCAGCGCCTGGCGGTGGCCGGCGGCCTGCTCACACTGGCCACGACCGCCTTTGCCGCAGAGCCGGCCCCCGTACCTTCGGCCTGGACCGAGACCGGCAACGTCACGGCGGTATCGGACTACCTGTTCCGCGGCATTTCGCAAACCCAGGCCAAGCCCACTGCCCAGGCCACGCTCGACTTTACCCACAGCAGCGGCGTGTACCTGGGCCTGTTCGGCTCGGGCGTCTCGCACGCGGCCTATAACAACGGCGCCGGTTCCGAGCTCGACGTCTATGGCGGTTACCGCCACGCCGTCAATGCCGACACCACCATCGATGCCGGCCTGGTCACCTACTGGTTCCCCGGCGCGCACTATGCGACAGGCGGCAAGGACATCAAGTACCATACGCAGGAGGCCAAGCTCGGCGTCAACATCGGCAGCTTCAACGCTTACGCCTGGGTGTCGCTGAGCCGTTACTGGTTCGGCTTCACGGTGCAACCGGGCAGTGGTGACCTGGTCGATACGCGCGGCACCGTGTACGGCGAACTGAACTGGAATCCGGAACTGGCGCCGGGGCTGGTATTGAATTTGCACGCAGGCCGTCAGCAGGTGCGGCACATGGACGACTTCAACTTCTACGACGCCAAGGTCGGTGTGACCAAGACCGTCGGCAACTGGGCGTTCGCGGCGGCAGGGGTGTATAACAGTGGCGACGCCAGCAAGAACGGCGCGCCGCTGTGGACCTTCTTCAACGCCGACGGCAGCAGCAAGAACGTGGTGCAAAAGCGCTTGCTGGTGACTGCCACCCGCAGTTTTTAAACAGGCATTTCAGTAACGTCATCCGGAGGGGCAATGGGCAGTTTTTCGCACACGGCAGGCAGCAGAACCTACCAGTTCCGCGACCTGAAGGACTTGATGGCCAAGGCCACGCCCCTGCGTTCCGGCGACGCGCTGGCCGGCCTGGCCGCCGCCAGCGCCGAAGAGCGGGTGGCTGCGCAAATGGCGCTGGCCGACCTGCCGCTGCGGCTGTTCCTCAACGACCTGGTGGTGCCGTACGAGGACGACGAAGTCACGCGCCTGATCATCGACGACCACGACGCCGCCGCCTTTGCGCGCATTGCCCACCTGACAGTGGGCGACTTTCGCAACTGGCTGCTCGGCGACGCTGCCGATACCGCCGCGCTGACCGCCGTCGCCGCCGGCATCACGCCCGAGATGGCGGCGGCCGTTTCAAAAATCATGCGCATCCAGGACCTGGTGCTGGTGGCGCGCAAATGCCGCGTGGTCACGCGCTTTCGCAACACTATCGGGCTCGAAGGCCGCATGGCCACCCGGCTGCAGCCGAACCACCCCACCGACGACGCCACCGGCATCGCCGCCAGCCTGCTCGACGGCCTGCTGTACGGCAGCGGCGACGCCGTCATCGGCATCAACCCGGCCACCGACAACGTGCCGCAGGTGATCAAGATCGTCACCATGCTCGACGAAATCATCGACCGCTATGCCATTCCCACCCAGTCGTGCGTGCTTACCCACGTCACCAACACCATTGCCGCCATTGAGCGCGGCGCGCCGGTGGACCTGGTGTTCCAGTCGATCGCCGGCACCGAGGCGGCCAACACCAGCTTCGGCCTCAACCTGGCCTTGCTCGACGAAGCGCGCCAGGCAGCGTTGTCGCTGGGGCGCGGCACTGTCGGCGACAACGTCATGTACTTCGAGACGGGGCAGGGCAGCGCATTGTCGGCCAATGCCCACCACGGCGTCGACCAGCAGACCTGCGAGGCGCGTGCCTACGCGGTGGCGCGCAAGTTCAAGCCGCTGCTGGTCAACTCGGTGGTCGGCTTTATCGGTCCCGAGTACCTGTACGACGGCAAGCAGATCGTGCGCGCCGGGCTGGAAGACCATTTCTGCGCCAAGCTGCTCGGCCTGCCCATGGGCTGCGACGTCTGCTACACCAACCACGCCGAGGCCGACCAGGACGACATGGACATCCTGCTCACCATGCTGGGCGCGGCCGGCTGCACCTTCGTGATGGGCATTCCCGGTTCCGACGACATCATGCTCAACTATCAGACCACCTCGTTCCACGATGCGCTGTATGCGCGCCGAGCGCTGGGTCTCAAACCAGCGCCGGAGTTCGACGCCTGGCTGAAGCACATGCAAATTTTCACCGATGACGAGCGCACCACGCTGGGCCGGGCCATGCCGCCATCGTTCCAGCGCGCGCTGGCGCAACTGACCTGAGGGCGACATGAGCGAGCTCGAACCCCACGATGGCGCCGACCAGGTCCAGGAGCAGGGCCTGGTGGTGGACAATCCCTGGGCCGCGCTGCGCCGCTTCACGGCTGCGCGCATTGCGCTCGGGCGCACCGGCGTGAGCCAGCCTACCGCACCGCAGCTGGCGTTCCAGCTGGCCCATGCGCAGGCGCGCGACGCCGTGCACCAGGCGCTGGACGTGGCGCCGCTGCTGGCCGGCCTCGCCAAGCTGTGTGGCCAACCGGCGCTGTCGCTGCACAGCGCGGCAGCGAGCCGCGACATCTATTTGCAACGGCCCGACCTGGGGCGGCGGCTCGACGATGCCTCGCGCGAGACATTACAGCAGCAAGCCAGGGCGGACGACGGGTTCGACCTGGCGGTGGTGGTGGCCGACGGCCTGTCGGCGCTGGCGATCGAACAAAATGTGCTGCCGTTCCTGGCCTGCCTGGCGGCGCGCCTGGCGCCCGAGTCGTGGACCCTGGCGCCGCCGGCGGTGGTCTTGCAGGGCCGGGTGGCGGTGGGCGACGAGGTGGGGCAGTTGCTCGGCGCGCGGGCGGTGCTGGTGCTGGTGGGCGAACGCCCGGGCCTCAGTTCGCCCGACAGCATGGGCTTGTACCTGACCTGGGCGCCGCGCGTGGGCCTGACCGACGCCAGCCGCAACTGCATCTCGAACGTGCGCCCGGCGGGCCTCGGTTACGAGGCGGCCGCGTTCAAGTTACACTACCTGCTGTCCGAAGCGCGCCGGCGCCAGTTGTCCGGGGTGGCGCTCAAGGATGAAACCGCAGGCAGCGACTCAGCGCTGTCCGCATCGCCCCGCAACTTCCTGCTCGAATAGCCAACTTCAATGAGTCGCACCACCCGACTTTTCCAGCTGATGGACGCGCTGCGCGGCTATCGCCGTGCCGTCACCGCCGCCCGCCTGGCCGAACAGCTGGGCGTATCCGAGCGCACCATCTACCGCGACATCCAGACCTTGTGCAGCCTGGGCGCGCCGCTCGAAGGCGCGGCCGGGGTGGGCTATTGCCTCAAGCCCGGCTTCTTTCTGCCACCACTGATGTTCAGCATCGACGAGCTCGAAGCGCTGGTGCTGGGCGCACGCTGGGTGCGCGGCCAGGGCGACGCCGCGCTGGCAGCCGCCGCTCACACCGCGCTGGCCAGGATCGCCGCCGCCACGCCCAGGGACTTGCGCGATGACATGGCAGAAACCAGTTTATGGGTACCACTGGGCATGGAGCGGCCACAGGTCGACGACCGCCACGTCGGGCCGGTGCGCGAGGCGATCCGCTACCAGCACCGGCTGCGGATCGGGTATTGCGACGAGCACGGCCAGCCGTCGGAGCGCATGGTCTGGCCGTTCGCGCTGGCGTTTTTCGAGGGCAAGCGCCTGCTGGCTGCGTGGTGCGAGCTGCGCGCCGGTTTCCGCCATTTCCGCATCGACCGCATTGCCACGGTCGAGACCACGCGTGAGCGCTATCCGACCCGGCGCTACGAGCTGCTGACCACCTGGCGCCGCGAGCACAATATAGCCCCCGAATCCTGACAGAAACTGGCGCGCCGCGCCGCTACCATCGTGGCTCTTCTTGACACCCACCGGAGCCCCGCATGCGCTTGTACCACCACCCGATCTCGTCCAATGCCCGCCGCGTGATGATGGCCGCCATCCACCTGGACGTGCAGCTCGATCTGACCGAAATCAACCTGATGGACGCGGGCGACCGCCACCGCCTGGCCGCGCTCAATCCGAACGGCATGCTGCCGGTGCTGCATGACGGCGAATTCATCCTGTGGGAATCGTGCGCCATCATGCAATACCTGGCCGACACCACGGCGGGCGGCGAGGCCTTGTACCCGCGCGACGCGGCGCAGCGCGCCGACGTCAACCGCTGGATGTTGTGGGCGTGCCAGCACTTCGCGCCGGCCGTCAGCGTGCTGGCCTGGGAAAATATCTGGAAGGGCATGACCGGTGGTGGCGCCCGCGATCCGCTCGAAGTGGCGCGCGGCACCGTCGACCTGACCCGTCATGCGGCCGTGCTGGACCGGCACCTTCGGGCCCATGCCTGGGTTGCCGGCGATGCGCTGAGCCTGGCCGATTTCGCGCTGGCCGCGCCGCTCATGTACACCGGGCCGGCCCGCCTGCCGCTGGACGGCTACATCCATCTCGCGGCCTGGCACGCGCGCATCCGCCAATTGCCGGCATGGCGCCAGACCGAAAAAGATTGGGAAATGGAAACGAGTGGTGCGCTTGTGTGAAGTGGCGCACGGAACGCGCCACCCAGCGCTGCTATAGTTCAGTCATCTCCTCTGGAGGAGATCCCTAGTTTTGGACTTCGCCCGCTACCCAGCGGGCTTTTTTTTGCCTACATCATCAGCACCGAATACAGCGAGCGTACCTCCTCGGCCGATTCGAGCATGATGGTGTGCAGCGAACCGTCGCCGATCAGGAAATCGATGGTGCGCGCGCCCTGTTCGCTGATGTTGGCGCGCGGCTGGTACAGCGGCGACGGTACCGGCGCCAGGTCGTTGGCCAGCAGCAGCGTGTCGCCCAGTGTTTCCGGCGGAATCGCGCGCAATCCCGTCCACATCGCCTCGATGCCCTGCAGCACGCCGTCGGGCACGCCCAGGCGCGTCAGCACGCCACGGCCGATCTCGATCTCGCCATGGTCTACCCAGTCTTCCGGTTCGCCGTCCATGATCTCCGGGTAATCGCCGGCGCACGAGAGCATGTAGAAGCCTGCCACCTCGTGCATGATGCCGGCGAACAGCGCGGTTTCAGGATCGAGGCGGGTGACGCGGCGCGCAATCACCTGCGAGAGCGCGGCCACGTGCGCCGTGTGTTCCCACAACTGGTTGATTTGCTGCTTGAGGGCGGGGTTGGTGACTTCGCTGCCGATCTGGCGCACGATCAGGGCTGCCACCAGCGATTGCAGCGTGCGCACGCCGAGGCGCTGCACGGCGTTTTTGACGCTGGTGATCTCGGTACCCGAGCGGTTGTAAGCAGCCGAGTTGGCAATCGCCACGCTGCGGGCGGCCAGCAACGGGTTTGCCTGGATGAGCCTGGCTGCCGCGTCGGCGTGGCAGTCGGGGTCGTTCAACGCCTGCTGCAACCGCAGTGTGGCGTTGACATTGGCGGGGAAAGTCAATTCCCCGCGGCCAGCTTGTTCAGCGATGGCCTTGAATGCGTCGAGTCTGTCCATCGCAAAAATTATACGCGCAATATTGCTACGTAGAACTTTTGTGTCAGAATTTTATTCTTCGCTGAAAATCGCGTCGTAGCCATCGGTATTGTCCATGCCTTTGAGCTCGTCCACCAGCCCCAGGTCTTCCAGCTCTTCCACCGCGTTCATGTAGCTGTTGGGCTTGGTCGCGCCGATCAGGCGGAAGATTTCGCCTTCTTCATTGCGCACGCCGATCAGCAGCTTTTCCAGGCGCACTTCGTCCTCGTGGGCGACATTGAGCAACAGGTTGCCGATGATGTGTTTGTCGAATTTTGCCGGCGTGACGCCGTCGATCAGAGCAGTTTTCAAATGATTTCCTTGGTTGGGTCGGTGTTGGGCGCGCAAGTGTCGGCGCCGGCCATGACGGCATTCTTAAGCCTGGCGAGATTTTTTTCAAGGGCCGCGTAATCGTCGTCGCTGTAATCGGCAAACATTTGCCGCCCCATCGACACCATCGCCGGAAACGCGGTGTGAAACGCAGCCTCGCCGGCGTCGGTCAGCCGCACGAAAAACGAGCGCTTGTCGCAGTCGCTGCGGGTACGCTCGACCAGGCCTTTTTGTTCCAGCCGCTCGATCACGCCGGTCATGGTGCCCTTGGTGATCAGGGTTTTCTCGCCCAGCTCCTTGTACGACATGCCCGGCGTATTGCCCAGCGTGGCGATGATGTCGAACTGCGCATGGGTGAGGCCGCAGGCGCGCGCGTGTTCCGCCGACCTGCGCTCGAAGCTCTGCATGCACTCGGCCAGCAGCCGGACACTTTTCAAATATCGTTCGCCCATGGGCCGTGATTATAGCTGGTTCGCAATTTGCAGCCGGGGCGGGTACTATACGGGACTTTCATTCATGCCCCTGCGCGCCGATGTCCTTTGCTAACCTGTCCGGCCTGGCCCGCCAACGGCCGCTGCGCGTGCTGCTGGTCAACGCGGGCGAGGCCGATGCGCTCACCTGGGCCGGCCTGGTGCAGCCGCTGCGCATGGCCGCCGCCATGCTGGGCCGTGATGCCTTCCAGCTTGAAACCATGACCCCGGCGCAAGTGGTGCTGGCCCAGCCCGGCTGGCAGATCGCCTTATTGGTCGCCGACGATGCCGACCGCACCATGGCGCCGGAGCTGGCCCGCGCCGTGATCGAGCGCATCCGCAGCGCCGAATACTGGGGCGGCGTGGGCGCCGGCGTGCTGTGGCTGGCGCTGGCCGGCGTAATGGCCGGGGTGCGGGTGGCGCTGCCGTGGGCGCTGTACGGCGACACCGAGAGCATCACCGACCGCGCCATCCTGACCCAGCACCTGTTCGAGCTCGACGGCCGCCACCTGAGCTGTTGCGGCGGCGCCGCCAGCATCGATTTTGCGCTGACGCTGGTCGAGCACCTGTGCGGCGCCACCGTGCAGGCGTCGATCAAGGAAAACCTGTGCATCGAGCGCGTGCGCAGCCACGACGAGCGCCAGCGCATCGCCCTGCAAGCGCGTTTCGGCGCGTTGCAGCCGCGCTTGTCCGAGGCGGTGACGCTGATGGAGACCAATATCGAGGAACCGCTGTCGACGGACGACATCGCCAACCTGGTGGGCCTGTCGCGGCGCCAACTGGAGCGCCTGTTCAAGCAATACCTCGACAGCCTGCCGTCGCGCTACTACCTGGAACTGCGCCTGCAACGCGCGCGCCAGCTGCTGCTCGAGACCAACCACTCGATCGTGCAGGTGGGGCTGATGTGCGGCTTCTCGTCGGGGTCGCATTTTTCCACGGCGTTCGGGGCTTTGTTTGGCAATACACCGCGCGAAGAACGCCAGCGCAAGCTGGCTAATTGACCATAATTTCTTGCTAAGCTTTCCCTATGGCCAAAAGTGAAAAACCTTGTCGCCATTAGAAAAGAGTTTTAGCATGCCGTTTTTTATAATGGGCCCTGCGGCACGTTGCCGCGCGCACCCACCCGCAACACTATTTTGATAGGGAATGCCATGAACGCCAAAGATACGACCGTAACGACCCGTCCTGTGACTCGTCAGACTTTTGACGAAGTCCTGGTGCCGACCTATGCACCGGCAGCGATGGTTCCGGTCCGAGGATCTGGCCTGGACCTGTGGGACCAGAATGGCAAGCACTACCTGGACTTCACGTCCGGCATCGCCGTCAACTCGCTCGGCCACTGCAATCCGATCGTGGTCGAGGCACTGACGCGCCAGGCCAACACCCTGTGGCACCTCGGTAACGGCTACACCAACGAGCCGGTGCTGCGCCTGGGCCTGGCCCTGACCGAAGCCACTTTCGCCGACCGCGCCTTCTTCTGCAACTCCGGCGCCGAAGCCAACGAAGCGGCGCTCAAACTGGCCCGTAAATACGCGCACGCCAAGTTCGGTCCGCACAAGTCGCGCATTGTCTCGTGCCTGCAGTCGTTCCACGGCCGCACGCTGTTTACCGTTTCGGTCGGCGGCCAGTCGAAGTACACCGAAGGCTTCGAGCCGCTGCCACCGTCGATCGACCACATTGCCTACAACGACATCGAAGCGGCGCGCGCATCGATTACCGATGACGTCTGCGCCGTGATCGTCGAGCCGCTGCAAGGCGAGGGTGGCGTGGTACCGGGCGACAAAGCCTACCTGCAAGCGCTGCGCGACCTGTGCGACCAGACCGGCGCGGTGTTGATTTTCGACGAGGTGCAGTGCGGCATGGGCCGTACCGGCGACCTGTTCCACTACATGACCTACGGCATCACGCCTGACGTGCTCACTTCCGCCAAGGCGCTGGGCAACGGCTATCCGGTCGCCGCCATGCTGACCACCCACGAGCTGGCCGCCACCCTGGGCGTGGGCAGCCACGGCACCACCTACGGCGGCAACCCGCTGGCCGCCACCGTGGCCCTGACCGTGCTGGAAACCATCAACCAGCCCGAGTTCCTGGCGCGCGTCAAGCAGGCCGGCGACAAGCTGCGCGGCACCATGGAAAAGCTGATCGCCGACTACCCGCAGGTGTTCACGCTGGTACGCGGCGCCGGCCTGCTGCTGGGCATGGTCGTGACCGACGCCTGGAAAGGCCGCTCGAAAGATATCCAGAAGGCTGCCGAAGTCAATGGCCTGATGGTGCTGATCGCCGGCATGGACGTGCTGCGCCTGGCGCCGGCCCTGATCGTCAGCGACGAACAGATCGCCGAAGCGGACCGCATTCTGCGCGTGTCGATTGATGGTTTGCTGAAGGCGTAAGCGGGAATAATCGTCACCCTCAGATCCGTCATCCTCGCGCACGCGGGGATCCATAGAGCGCGTGAGTGGTGCAAACGTTCCATGGATCCCCGCTTTCGCGGGGATGACGGCTTTTCGGTCCCGGGTTTCTACCCTGGCCTGTGCTGTGCATCATGTGCATCACCCAAGGAGTAAATATGTATGTAGTCCGTCCGGTCGAACTAGCGGATATCGACGCCCTCGAGGCGCTGGCCGCAGTGCCCATGCCGGGAGTGCATACCCTGCCCAAGACGCGCGAGAAAATCCTCGCCATGATCGAGGGTTCGATCGCTTCCTTTGCCGCCCAGGTCGATATCGCCAGCGAGGAATCGTATTTGCTGGTGCTTGAAAACCTCACCGACCACAGCATCGCCGGCACCGCCGCCATCTTCGCTGCAGCCGGCTCCAACGGCACTTATTTTTCGTTCCGTAACGACGTCATCCAGCAAGTCTCGCGCGATCTCAATATCAGCCACAGCGTGCACGCGCTCACGCTGTGTTCGGAGCTGACCGGCTACTCGCAGCTGTCGAGCTTTTACGTGGGCGAGCGCGAACAGGGTTCGGCCGAAGCGGCGCTGCTCTCGCGCGCACGGCTGATGTTTGCCGTGCTGGCGCCGCACCGCTTTTCCGACCGTTTCTTCGTGCCGCTGGCCGGCGTTACCGACACCAACAGCGGCTCGCCGTTCTGGGATGCGCTGGGCCGCAAGTTCTTCCAGATGGATTTTCTCGATGCCGAACGCGTGATCGGCGGCGCCCGCAACCGCACCCTGATCGTGGAGCTGATGCCGCACTACCCGGTGTACGTGCCGCTGCTGCCGGGCGACGCCCAGGCGGCCATGGGCCAGATCCATCCGTCGGGCGAACTGGCGTTTAATTTGCTCACCGCCGAAGGCTTCGAAGCGGATGACTACATCGACATCTTCGATGGCGGCCCGATTTTGCAGGCCCATAAAAATTCGCTGCGCACCTTTACCGGCGCGCTGCAACGCCGCGCCACCGTGGCGCTTGACGCGCGCGACCGCGGCCGCGAACCGCCGGTGCGTTACGCCATCTCGTCCGGCACCGAACACAATTTCCGCGCCGTGATCGCCGACTGCGCCGCGCTCGAAGCGCAAGTGACCGTGGCCTTGCCGGCAGAGGTGCTGGGCACGCTGAACATCGCGGACGGCGACACCGTCATCTGCGTCCGACTCTGAGACTGGACCACCTATGCTAGTAGTACGCGCCATCCAAGCCGACGACCTCGACGCCCTGTACGTGATGGCCACGCAGGTCGGCAGCGGCATGACCACCTTAAAGCCCGACATGAAGATGATGGGCGACCGGCTCGATATCGCGGTCGCTTCGTTTGCCGAAACCATCGCTCCCGAAAAGCGCGACTACATGTTCGTGATGGAAGACACCGACACCGGCCGCCTGGCCGGCGTGTGCGCGATCAAGGGCGCGGTGGGCCTGAACGAACCGTTTTATAACTACCGCATCGGCACCCTGGTGCACTCGAGCCGCGAGATCGACGTATTTACCCGCATGGAAACGCTGTACCTGTCGAACGATCTGACCGGCAGCACCGAACTGTGTTCGCTGTTCCTGCATCCCGACTACCGCACCGGCAACAACGGCAAGCTGCTGTCGAAAAGCCGCTTCCTGTTCATCGCCCAGTTCCCGCACCTGTTTACCGAAAAACTGATCGCCGAGATGCGCGGCTACCAGGAAGAAAACGGCCGCTCGCCGTTCTACGAGGGCCTGGGCCGCCACTTCTTCAAGATGGATTTCGATCACGTCGATGCGCTGACCGCGGTCGGCAAAAAATCGTTCATCGCCGAGCTGATGCCGCGCCAGCCGTTGTACGTGGCCTATCTGCCCGACGACGCACAAGAGGTGATCGGCAAGGTCCACACGTCCACCGCGCCGGCGCGCCGCCTGCTCGAACAGGAGGGCTTGTATTTCGAGGGCTACGTCGACATCTTCGATGCTGGCCCGGTGCTGCAGGCGCGGGTGTCCGAGCTGCGCGCCATGCGCGACAGCGTGCTGGCGCAGGTTGGCGCCGCTGCCGTGCCGGACGCCGCGTGCGCCACGTTGCCTGAACCGGAACCGGGACCGGAGCCGGTGCTGGTGTCGAATACCGCGCTCCACGATTTCCGCATGATCCTGTCGCAGACCGCGCCAGTGAATGGCGCCGTGGCGCTGTCGGCAGCGGAGCAGGATGCGCTGCGCTGCGCCGACGGCGACGCCGTGCGCACCCTGTCGCTCAACTCGAGGAAATATCCCCATGTTTAATACGCTGAACAACCCCCTGAGCAATGTACTGAGCAATTTCGTTGGCGGACGATGGTCGGTCGGCGCTGGCGCCGAACTGGTGACCGTCGATCCGTCGAACGGCCAGCAAACCTGGGCCAGCCGCGAATCGACGCCGCAGGATGTCGATGCCGCCTGCAGCGCCGCCCAGGCCGCGTTTGAAGCCTGGGCGTTGACGCCGCTGGAAGAGCGCATTGCCGTCTGCCTGCGCTTCCGCGACCTGTTGAAGCAGGATGCGGAAGAACTGGCGGCGCTGATCGCCGAAGAAGTGGGTAAACCATTGTGGGAAGCGCGCACCGAAGTGACCACCATGGCCAACAAGATCGACATCTCGGTGCAGGCCTATCACGCCCGCACCGGCCACACGCAGAACAAAGTCGCCGATGGCGAAGCGGTGCTGCGCCACCGTCCGCACGGCGTGTTCGGCGTGTTCGGACCATATAACTTCCCCGGCCACCTGCCCAACGGTCATATCGTGCCCGCGCTCATCGCCGGTAACACGGTGGTGTTCAAACCGAGCGAATACGCGCCGCGCACGGCCATCAAGACCGTGCAGTTGTGGGAGCAGGCCGGCTTGCCGGCCGGCGTGATCAACCTGGTCAACGGCGGCCGCGAAACCGGCATCGCGCTGGGCCAGAATCCGAGGCTCGACGGCGTGCTGTTTACCGGCAGCTGCCCCACCGGCACCGCACTGCACAAGCAGTTCGGCGGCCAGCCGGGCAAGATGCTGGCGCTGGAAATGGGCGGCAACAACCCGCTGGTGATCTGGGATGCGAAAGATATCGATGCGGCCGTGTTCATGGCCGTGTCGTCGGCGTTCATTTCGGCCGGCCAGCGCTGCACCTGCGCGCGCCGCCTGATTGTCCAGCAAGGCCCTGCGGGCGATGCGCTGCTTGCGCGCCTGGTCGATGTGGCCAGCCGCCTGACGGTGGGCGCCTCGAACGCGGAACCGGCGCCGTTCATGGGGCCCGTGGTCTCGGCGGCGATCGCCAGGCGGCTGGTGCAGGCGCAGGAGGACATGGTGGCCAAAGGCGGCGTCAGCCTGCTCAACATGCGCCACCTCGACGAGAACACCGGCTTTGTCACGGCAGGTATCGTCGATGTGACCGATGCCGAGAATATCCCCGACGAAGAGTGGTTCGGTCCCCTGTTGCAGGTGATCCGCGTGGCCGATTTCGACACCGCGATCCGCACCGCCAACGCCACCGAATTCGGCCTGGCCTCGGCGCTGATCTCGAATGACGAAAACCTGTGGAAGATTTTCCAGGTGCGCGCGCGTGCCGGCATCGTCAACTGGAACCGCCCAACCACCGGTGCGGCCAGCACCGCGCCGTTCGGCGGCGTGGGCAAGTCGGGTAACCATCGTCCGAGCGCCTACTACGCGGCCGATTACTGCGCGTACCCGGTCGCCTCGATCGAAAACCCTGCACTGGAACTGCCGGCCAAGCTCTCGCCCGGCATGCACTTCTAAGGAAGCGCCATCATGCCCGCACGCGAATTCAACTTCGATGGCCTGGTCGGGCCGTCGCACAACTACGCCGGCCTGTCGTTCGGTAACGTCGCCTCGTTCAACAACGTCAAGAGCGCGTCCAATCCCAAGCTGGCCGCCTTGCAGGGCCTGGCCAAGATGCGCGCACTGGCTGCGCGCGGCTTCGGCCAGGCCGTGATGCCGCCGCAGGTGCGTCCCAACTTCCGCCTGCTGCGCAGCGTGGGTTTTATCGGCACCGAGGCCGAAGTGCTGGCCAAGGCCGCGAAGGAAGCGCCAGTCATCCTGGCCAGCGCCTATTCGGCCTCGCCGATGTGGACCGCGAATGCCGCGACGGTGAGCCCGTCGGCCGACAGTCTTGACGGCCGCGCGCACTTCACCGCCGCCAACCTGAATAACAAGCTGCACCGCGCCTTCGAGCACACGCAGTCGGCACGCAGCCTGCGCGCCATCTTCGCCGATCCGAAACACTTTGCCGTACACGACGCGCTGCCCGGCACCCCGGCGTTCGGCGACGAGGGCGCGGCCAACCACACGCGCTTTGCCAAAGATCATGGCAGCGCTGGCGTGGAGCTGTTCGTGTATGGCCGCACCGAGTTCGACGCCTCGGCGCCGGCACCGAAACGCTTTCCGGCGCGGCAAACCCTGGAGGCTTCGCAGGCGGTCGCGCGCCTGCATGGCTTGTCGCATGAGCGCACCGTGTATGTGCAGCAGAATCCCGACGTGATCGACCAGGGCGTGTTCCACAACGACGTGATCGCGGTCGGCAACGGCAATGTGCTGTTCTACCACGAGCAGGCGTTTGCCGACGAAGCGGACGCCATCGAACGGCTACGCCGCGCGCTGGGCGAGGTAGGAGCAGAATTCAATCCGATCCGCGTGGCGACGTCGCAGGTGGCGGTGGCCGATACCGTGGCCAGCTACCTGTTCAACAGCCAGTTGCTGACCAAGGCCAGTGGCAAGATGGCGCTGGTGGTGCCGCATGAATGCCAGGAAAACGCCGCGGTCGCGCGCTACCTGGAAGGCCTGCTGGCGCAGAATGGCGCCATCGACGAATTGATCACGTTCGACCTGCGCCAGTCGATGCGTAACGGCGGCGGCCCCGCGTGCCTGCGCCTGCGCGTGGCGCTCACCGAGGCCGAAAGCCAAGCCATGCACCAGGGCGTGGTGATGACCGAAGCGCTGTATCACACGCTGGTGGCGTGGGTGGAAAAACACTACCGCGACAGCCTGTCACCCGACGACCTGGCCGACCCGCAGCTGGCGATCGAGGTGCGCACGGCGCTGGAGGATTTGAGCCGTATCCTGAATTTGCCGGACCTGTACGACCTCAGTTAGCGCCCGATCCTTCTGGTACAGGCGCGAAGTTTTAAAAGCTGGTCTAATACCGCATCACCACCGGCATGAGCACCTGCCGCGCCGCCATAAGCGGTTCGGCGTGGGCCTGCGAGAACTACCCAAAATACCTAAAATACCCGTTACGTATTGGAGAACAAACAATGAAACAAACACCACAAGACCTGCGCGCCGAGACGCTCGCATCGATCAACGCCAGCCAATCTGCGAGCACCAATGCCCAGGTTCCGGCCCTGATCGGCGCCTGGCTTGCAGCCCTCGACGACGAAGACCTGGCCGGCACGCTGCCCGCCAGCCTGGCGCCGGTCTTGATGGAAGGTTTCAGCAAAGCGGCCACCCGCACCGGCGCCGGCGCGCAAGTGGTCACGCTCCCTTACGATGACGGCCGTGGCGGCAAAGCCACCGCGCTGCTGGTCCTCAACGACGACATGCCATACCTGGTGGACTCCATCGTCATGGCCATGCGCAAGCTGCACATCGTCGCCAACGGCGTGATGAACGCCGTGCTGCCGGTGGCGCGCAACGCCGACGGCGTGGTCACCAGCGTCGGCCAGGCCGGCGACAAGCTCGAATCGTACGTGCTTTGCCTGCTGGCCGAAGACCTGCCTGCCGCCGAACTGGGCGCGCTGGTCGAACGCATCCAGATGGTCTCGCGCGACGCCGCCGTGGTCCGCCGCGACAAGGCCGCCATGCTGGCGCACCTGGCCCGCATTGGCGCCGAAGCTGCCGCCATCGGCGAAGAAGGCAAGGAAGTTGCCGCCTTCCTCGACTGGGCGCGCACCGAAGGCTTCGAGCCGTTCGGCTACGCCTACTACCAGGTCAAGCCGGGCGTGCGCGAACTCGAACGCGACATCCCGAGCCGCATCGGCGTGCTGCAAGATACCGCGCACCCGGTCTATGGCACCTGCCTGGCCAACATCCCCGGCGACTTCGACACGCTGTCCAAGCGCGCCCATACGCTGTCCATCGTCAAGGCCGACGTGGAAGGCACGCTGCACCGCGACGCCCAGCTCGACTTCATCGGCATCCGCCACACCGACGCGCAGGGCGCGATCCTCGGCGAATACTGCTTCGTGGGTTTGTTCACCCGCGCCGCCACGTCCACGCCGCTGAACCGTCTGCCGTTCGCGCGTGGCCGCGTGGCCAAGGTGCTGTCGATTGCCGGCGTGCGCCAGGAAGGTTTCCGCGCCGAGAAATTCATCGAGATCCTCGAATCGCTGCCGCGCACCGAAGCGCTGGAAGCCGATCCGCAATGGCTGGCCGAGGTATGCGGCGCCGTGGTCTCGCTGTACAAGCAGCCGCGCACCAAGGTGTTTGCGCGCCGCGACGTGTATGCGCGCCACCTGAACGTGCTGGTGTACCTGCCGCGCGAGCGTTACAGCAACAGCGTCGCCTCGTCGCTGGCCCGCACGCTGCAATCCACGTCCGGCGCCAACCACGTCAGCCTGCAAACGCTGGTGGCCGACGGCCCGCTGGCGCGCGTGTACCTGATCGCCCACGGCGCCCGCTACCCGCTCGACCTGGAAACCGACATCCAGCAGCCGCTGGCAGGTGTGCTCGACGGCTGGCACGACAGCTTCTCGCAACTGGCCGACACCGTGCCGAACGAGCCGGTACGCGCCCACTTGCGCAAGATGTGCGCCACGCTGCCGGTCGATTACGTGGCGTCCACCACGCCGGTGGCCGCCTTCCAGGATCTGCAAACCATCCTGCACAACACCGATCCGTCGCGCGTCGATGTGCGCGTGGAGAATTCCAACGGCGGCACCTCGATCCGCCTGTACTCGGTGGACCAGGTGCCGTCGCTGTCGATCATCCTGCCGGCGCTGCATAACGCCGGCGTGACCATCGACCGCGAACAATCGCACTCGCTGCGCATCGACGGCCAGCGCCGCTACGTCACCAGCCTGTCGGTCGATTCGGCCAGCGCAGCCAGCCTGTCCAAGCCGGGCGTGGTGGTGGTGGCCGAAGACCTGTTCTCGGCCCTGTTCAACAACGAAGCCGAAGATGGCCGCCTGAATGGCCTGGTCATCGAAGGCGGCTTGAGCGTGCGCGAAGTGCAGCTGGTGCGCGCCTACATGAGCTACTGGCGCCAGACCGGCACCCAGTTCTCGGTGCGCTACATCGCCGAAACCCTGCGCAAGCAGCCGGCGTTCGTGAAAGAACTGGTGGACGTATTCCTGCGCCGGTTCGATCCGTCGCTGGCCGTTGCCACCCGTACCGAAGCGATGGACAAGCTGGCCGACATCAAGACCCGCCTGCCATCGATCAACCACGCCGATAGCGAAGAGGTACTGGGCGCGCTGGCCAACCTGATCGCCGCCACCCTGCGCACCAACTACTTCCAGAACGACCAGAAGGGCGACAAGATCATCTTCAAGTTCGACACCAGCAATCTCACGCTGGTGCCGGAACCGCGTCCATACCGCGAGATCTACGTGTTCTCGCGCCGTTTCGAGGGCCTGCACCTGCGCGGCGGTCCGGTCGCGCGCGGCGGCTTGCGCTGGTCCGACCGCATGGAAGACTACCGCACCGAAGTGCTCGGCCTGGTCAAGGCCCAGATGGTGAAGAACGCCGTGATCGTGCCGGCCGGCGCCAAGGGCGGATTCGTGTGCAAGCAGATGCCGAAAGACGCCGTGCGTGAAACCATCGCTGCCGAAGGCGAAGCAGTCTACCGCCTGTTCATTTCCAGCCTGCTGGAAGTGACCGACAACCGCGTGCTGGGCAACATCGTGCCGCCAGCGGACACGGTCTGCTACGACAGCGCCGACCCGTACCTGGTGGTCGCTGCCGACAAGGGCACCGCAACCTTCTCCGACATCGCCAACAGCATCGCCGTGCAGCGCGGCTTCTGGCTCGGCGACGCCTTTGCCTCGGGCGGCTCCAACGGTTACGACCACAAGAAAATGGGCATCACCGCCAAGGGCGCGTTCGAAGCCGTGCAGCGCCACTTCTACGAAATGGACCACGACATCCACACCACGCCAACCTCCATGGTCGGCGTGGGCGACATGTCGGGCGACGTATTCGGCAACGGCGCGCTGCTGTCGCGCAAGCTGAAAATCGTCGCAGCGTTCGACCATCGCCATATCTTCCTCGATCCTAACCCGGACCTGGAGCAGTCGTTCGTCGAGCGTGAGCGCATGTTCGCGCTGCCGCGTTCCTCGTGGGACGACTACAACAAGGAACTGATCTCGGCCGGCGGCGGCGTGTATCCACGCACCGCGCGCACCATCGCACTGTCGCCGCAAATCCGTGAAGTGCTCGACATCGAAGAGACCTCGCTGCCACCGGAAGAGCTGATGCACCGCATCCTGAAAGCGCCGGTGGACCTGTTCTACAACGGCGGTATCGGCACCTACATCAAGGCATCGACCGAAACCCACGCGCAAGTCAAGGACCGCGCCAACGACAACATCCGCGTCGATGGCAACCAGCTGCGCTGCAAGGTCGTCACCGAGGGCGGCAACCTGGGCGCCACGCAGGCGGGCCGGATCGAGTTTGCGCTGGCCGGCGGCCGCATCTTCACCGATGCGATCGACAACTCGGCCGGCGTGGATTGCTCCGACCATGAAGTGAACGTCAAGATGTGGCTGGACGTGGAAATGAACGCCGGCCAGCTGAGCGAAGCGGACCGCAACCACACGCTCAACCTGATGACTGCCGATATCGAACGCCTGGTCCTGCGCGACAACACGCTGCAAACCCATTTGCTGGTGCGCGAAGCGCAGGCGCAAACCGAACCGGCAGTGCAGGACGGCTACGCCCACCTGATCGCGTTCCTGGAAGAAGAGGGCGCGCTGTCGCGCGACCTCGAGCAGCTGCCGACGGTGGCCGAACTGGCGCGCCGCAAAGCCGATGGCCGTGGCTTGACCACGCCGGAACTGGCAGTGGTGATCGCCAACGTGAAAAACCGCTACAAGCGCATCCTGTCGGCGCTGCCGCTGACGGAACACAGCTGGGCCGAGTCCATGCTCAAGCCGTACTTCCCCGAGCTGATGGTCGCCACCCGTCCTGCGCTGGCGCACCCGCTGGCCAACGCCATCCTGGCCACCGTGCTGGCCAACGAGTCGGTCAACCGCTGCGGTCCGCTGATGCTGCGCGAGCTGGCTGGCGAACATGGGGTTGACGAAACCGACGTGATTCAAGCCTGGGGCCAGGCCTGGTCGGCGCTGAACCTGGCCCCGGTCTTTGCTGTGCTCGACGCCGACGCGCTCAAGATCCCGCGCGCCGTCTCGATCAAGGTCGATGGCCGCACCCGCGTGCTGCAACGCGCCGTGATCGAAGGTGCATTGACCGTGCCAGCCGATCAGCTGCGCGGCGGCGTGGAAGAACTCACGCGCCTGTTCGACCAGCCCGATTCGCTGACCCAGCTGACGCAACTGACGCCGGCCGACGGCCAGTCCGACGCCGAACTGACCACCGGCCTGCACCCTGAATTCGTCCAGGCGTGGAACGCGGTCGATGCCATCGAAGCGGTGGCGGCCTTCGTGTTTGCCGCGCTGTCGGTGCAGCGTCCGGCGGGCATGGACTTGCCGGCCTTCCTGCAAATCGGCCTGGCGCTGCGCACGCAAGTGGGCATCGACGTGCTCGAACGCGGCCTTAAACTGCCGGCGGCGAACCGCTCGCAGGAGCAGCTGCGCAACTACGCGCAAAACGCCCTGCGCCGCACCCAGCAACGCCTGCTGTCCAAGGTGCTGCAACACGCGACCGGCGGCCATTCGGCCACCGAAGCGGTGGAGCTGGTCGCCAACACGCTGGGCCTGTCGGGCTACGCGCAGCCGGCCGACCTGGAACAGGCGATGCTCGATGTGTGGGCGTTGTCGGAGGCGGTCAACGCCGCCAATACGGCAGGCGCCACCCTGCTGGCGGCGTAAGCGCATGGCTGGCGACCGCACTCCAGCGTCGGCTGCGCTGCCTGCCCTGTTGCCAGAGCCTGTGCGCGCGCTGGCGCAAGCGGACTTCGGCGCGGTCGCGCAGCGCTTCAGTGCGGCCGGCTTCGCAGTCGCGCAGCCGGCCGACGGTGTCCTGACCATCAAGGGATCAGGCGAGCGGCCCGCGCTCCTGATTTCGGTGGGCGTGCACGGCGACGAGACCGGACCGATCGAAATGGTCGCGTACCTGCTCGACGCGCTGTCGCGCGAGGCGGGCAAGCTGGCGGTGAACCTGATGCTATGCGTCGGTAATATCGGCGCCATCCGCGCCGGCAAGCGTTTCATCGACGCGGATTTGAATCGCATGTTCCGCACCGAGCGGGGCACGCTGGCCGGTACGGCGGAAGCCACCCGCGCCGACCAGCTGATCGCCGCCACCACCGATTTCTTCGGTGACGCGGGGCCGGAGCGCTGGCACCTGGACCTGCACACGGCGATCCGGCCATCGGTCTATCCGACTTTTGCCATCGTCCCGGAGCTCATCGCCGAGCAGCCGCGCCGCACCCTGATAGCCTGGCTCGGTGCGGCCGGCATCGGCGCCGTGATCATGAATCCGGCGTCGGTGGGCACCTACAGTTACTACTCGGCCGAGCACCACGGTGCGGCCGGCACCACGGTGGAGCTGGGCCGCATCGGCACCCTGGGACAGAACGACCTGGCGCAATTCGCCGACGCGTCGCAAGCGCTCGACGACCTGCTGCGCGGCGCGACCAACTCGGGCGCCGGCCGCCAGCCGCACATCTTCAACACGGCGCGCCAGATCATCAAGCTGAGTGACCAGTTCCGCATGGCGTTCGGCAAGGAGACCCACAATTTCACGGCCATGCAGCAGGGTCAGGAAATCGCCCGCGACGGCGACACCGTGTACACGGTGCAGCACCCGGAAGAACTGGTGGTGTTTCCCAATCCCGATGTGCGGGTGGGTTTGCGCGCTGGTTTGATGGTGGTGCGAGTAGCCTGATCCCGAGGTTTAATCGAGCAGTGCCTGCGCGCCATACAGCAGCGCGCAGGCAAGCACTGTCGTCAGCCACACCCGCCATGCACTGCGGGTGGCAAATACCCACATTACGTACAGCGTGTAGAACGTAAAGCTGAGCAGGCTGCCGGCCAGCACGCCTTCCGCGCGCGACACGCCCGGAAGCCACGGCAACGCCAAAGCCAGCACGGTCGACAGCAGCGCCGTCAACACGTAGCCACCGAATCCGGCCAGCACGAACCTGCCGGCCACTTCCCAGCGATAGCGGGCGCTCACGCTCGTCGTTTTCGTACTCATCGCTTTTCCTTCCGCCGCGCCTGTTGCACATGCCGCGCCATCACCGCCAGCATGACGCCAAACGCCAGCGCCACCAGTTCGACGCCGGCCCGCTGCCAGTCGCCGGCCGCTGCATACCCCAACAGGTGCTGGCCAGTCGTCACGTAGTTCAACAGCGGCAGCGCGAAGCACAGCACCGCGCCGGCGGCCAGTTGCTCGATCCAGGCGCGCATGAAGGGACGTGCCAGCGCATGCAGCAGGGTGGCAAGCCACAGCCACAGGAAGGCGCGGATCTCCCACACCGCGCGGTCCGGCCACTCTGCTGGCCACTGCGCGGGCAGCAGCCGGTTGGCATAGAAGTAGCCGATACACGCGACCGCGATGCCGGCAATCGCCGCCACGTTGAGCGCTTCGATCACGCGATAGACGCCGGCTGTGGCGCGGCCGAATTCCTGCTCACTTTTCTTGCGGCGCTTGACGCAAAACAGGATGGTGCCGGTCGCCATCATGGCCGTGCCGAGCAGGCCACTGACAAAGTACAACCACTTCATGCTCCAGCCGCCAAAGCGCACCAGGTGCAGCGCTTTTAATACCTCGTGGACGTCGGCGCTGGTGGTCGGCTGGTCCACGCGTGGTGTCTTGACGTCGATGACGGCGCCGGTCACGCCGTCGAACGCCACGCTCGACAGGGTGCTGGCGATGGTCTCTGCTCGGTGGTCGTCGGCGGCGCCGAACACGCGCACGACCATGCCGGTGCGACCCGGCTGCTCGATCAGAACGCGGCGTGCGGGGCGGGCCATCAGGTTTTCCGCCTGCGGCACCAGCAGCGCCAGGTCGTGCATGGTCGCCGGTGCGCCGCCGCGTGGTCGTCGTGCAGGTTCCTTGCCATCGAGCTCGGACTGGTAGCGCTGGTAACCGTCGTCCCCGTACACCGCTTGCAGCGGCCAGGGCATGTAGCTGGTGTAGAAGAACGCCAGCCCGGTATAGACGATCATGAACAGGAACGGCAGCGCCAGCACCGCCGTGGCGTTGTGGGCGTCGAGCCATGATCTCTGGCCCTTGCCGGGCCGGAAAGTGAAGAAGTCCTTGAAGATGCGCTTGTGGACCACCACGCCGGTCACCAGCGCCACCAGCATGCACATCGACGCCCAGCCCACCAGCCAGTAACCTGGCGTGTCGGCCTGCAGCATGTAGTGGAACGACATGAAGTGGCGCCCGCCCTCGGTCTTGCGGCTCGATGCCTGCTCACCGGTGAGCAGCGCGCCGTTGGCCGGGTCGAGTGCGACCGGGCCGCCGCCTTGCCAGACCAGCAGCACCGGGCCGCCGTTCTCGCCCGGCAGTTCGATGCGCCAGAAGCGCGCCTTGCCGGCGTTGGCTGCCAGGTGGGCGGTGGCTGCGCGCAGCACGGCTGCGCGGTCGCCCGATGCGGCCTGCTGCACAACCGGCCGCGCTTCCATCCACTGCGTGATCGGCTGGCGGAAGACCGCCAGCGTCCCGGTGAGGAAAATCGCGCACAGCACCCAGCCGGCTGTCAGGCCGCACCAGGTGTGCAGCCATGACATCTGCTGACGAAAACCGTCTTTCATCACGACCCGGACTCCCGGACGATCAGAAGCTGCCGCGCAGGGTCAGCATCACGTTGGCCGGGTCGCCGTAGTAATTGGCGTTCACAAAGCTCGACAGGGTGCTGTAATAGCGCTTGTCGAACATATTGTTGAAGTTGAGCGTGGCCGACCAGCGCGGATTGATCTGGTACTTGATCATCGAATTCCACACCGCGCGGCCACTGACCACCGCCGACTGCGCGCCGATGGTGCGGTAGCTCATGCTTTGGGTGTTGACGCCACCGCCCACGGTGAAGTCGCGCAGTGCGCCGTCAGGCTGGTACGTGGTCCACAGGCGCAGCATGTGCTTGGGCGTGAAGCTGTTGAAGGCCAGGCCGCCGCTGTTGATGTCTTCCACGTACTTGGTGCGGTTGAAGGTATAGCCGGCGAAGATGTTCCAGCGCTTGGCCAGTTCACCGCTCACTTCCGCATCCACGCCCTGGCTGCGGACCTTGCCGGTGTCGATGTAGCAGTAGTAGTCGCTGCGGCAGGTGGGACTGGTGCTGAAGTCTTCCTGCGCGCGGTTTTTCTGCACCACGCGGAACAGCGCCAGCGACGTATTCAGGCGCCCGTCCAGCAGCTCACCCTTCACGCCGGCCTCGTAGTTGGCGCCCACCAGCGGTTTCAGGGCTTCGCCCGATTCCTTTTGCTCGTACTGCGGCGAGAAGATGTCGGCATAGCTGGCGTAGGCGTTCCAGGTCGGGCTGATCGCGTAAATCAAGCCAGCGTAAGGCGCCAGCTTGGCGTGCTCGCCCTGGTTGGTGGTCGATACCGACGGCGCGCGGCCGGTGGTGGTGGTGTCCCACACGGTGCGCGACCAGCCCACGCGGCCGCCGATGACCAGCTTGAGCGGATCGGCCAGTTGCAGCCGCACGGCGGTGTAGGCGCCGATTTCACGCGACTTGCCCAGCCGCGCTTCGCGCGTGGTCTGGTAGATGAAATCGTCGGAAGGTTCGGCAAAGTCGGGGTTGAAGCTGTTGATGTCGTAGGTGTAGTAGTTGCTGCTCACGCCGTAGATGGTGCTCGCCTCGGCGTAGGAGTAGGTCACGCCGGCCACCACTTCGTGGCGGCGGCCCAGCGCGTCGAACTTGCCGGTGATGTTGGCGTCCACGCCCGAGAGCTTGTTCTTGGCGATGGTGTTGGAGGCGCGCAGCGCGCCGCGATTGGTGGTCGGGTTGATCGCCACGCCGGAGCCGGCGTACTTCATGTCGTTCTTTTCCTCGATGTAGGCGGTGCTCACCTTCAGGGTCCAGTCGTCGTTGAAGTAATGGGTCAGGTCGGCAAAGGCGCCGCGGTTGCTGTTGTCCTGGCGGTTCCAGGTCGCGCCCAGAAACGTCGAGCGTGGCAGTTCCAGGTCGCGGCCATTGGTGTAGCGCGGCAGGCCGTTGAGAAACGGGCGGCCTTTCACTTCTTCGGAACTGAGCGCCAGGTTCACCGTGGTTTGCGGCGAGAGGTCGGCTTCTAGCGTGGCGAACAAGGTGGGGCTGCGGCGGTCGGCGTAGTCGATGAACGATTTCTTGTCCTCGTAGTCGGCCACCACGCGGGCGCGTACCTTGCCGTCGTCGCTGAGCACCCGGCTGGCGTCGAGCTGCAGGCCGTAATTGTCCCACGAGCCGGCCTTGGCCACCACGGTGGTGGCGTCGGTGGACAATGGGCGCTTGCGCACCAGGTTCACCGCGCCGCCCGGATTGCCCGCGCCCTGCAGCAGGCCGGCGGCGCCACGCAGCACTTCCACCCGGTCGTACACGGCGGTGCCGGCATTGAGATTGCTGGCGCGCCCGTACATGCCGCGATTGAGCGGCACGCCGTCGTACTGCACCGTGGTCAGGTCGAACCCGCGCGAGTAGATGTACTTGCCGCCCTGCGGGCTTTGCTGGATGGTCACGCCGGTGGTGCTGGCCAGGGTGTCGTACACGGTAGTGAGGGCCTGCTCGTCGAGCAGCTGGCGCGTGACCACGCTGATCGATTGCGGGATGTCCTTCAGTGCCTGCTCGCCCTTGCCGATGCTGACCGCGCGCGTAGTGTACGAACCGGTGCCTTCGGTGGTGGGGCTGGCCTGGGCCGTGACGGCGACCGTCGCCAGGGTTTGCACGGCGGCGTCTTCGCGGCGCTGGGGACGAATGGTGATCACGGTGCCGTCAATATCGGCGGCCAGGCCGCTGCCGGTCAGCAGCATGTGCAGCGCATCGCGCGCGGTCATGCGGCCGTTGACCGCCGGCGCAGTTTTACCGGCCACCAGCGCCGGCTGCACCATCAGTTCCAGGCGGGTCTGGCGCGCCAGCGCGTCGAGCGCAGGGGCCAGCGGCTGGGCGCCGATGCGAATCTCGACGGCGACCGCCGCCGATGGCGATGGCGCGGACTGGGCGTGGGCGCCGGAGGTGCTAAAGGCGAGGGCGATGGCCAACGCCAGTGGCGCGGGCTGAAAAGTGAAACGGGACATGCGTTCTCCAGAGGTTGAATAAGAATCCTTCTCATGTAGACGCATGGTGACGCAGAACCCCAACCCCGTTTGCAAAAATATTGAAAAAATTATTGGGCGCGCGTAGAAACGATCTCGGTGACCGCACCGTCGCGCCGCAACGCCACCGGCAGCACGCGCGGCAGCACGCGGCGGAAGTTCTCCAGCCGGTGCGGGTCGAACGTGCCGGTCACGCGCAGGGCCGCAACATCGGCATCGCGCACCAGCAGGCCGGTGCTGCCGTAACGGCCGAACTCCGCCAGCACTTGGGCCAGCGGCGTGTTGTCGAAGGTGATGCGGCCGTCGCGCCAAGGCGCGATGCCGGCTTCGGCCACCTGGCCGATCAATCCCAACCGGCCGTTGGCGTCTGCCGCGATGCGCTGGCCCCCGCGCAGTTCCATCACCGGCGAACCGGCGCCGCCGGCCACGCGCACGCGGCCTTCCTCGACCTGCACCCGGATTTCTTCGGCGCCCGGAATCTCCGGCGTGTGGCGCACCGAAAAGCGGGTACCCACCACCGTCACGCGCACGGCGCCGGCCAGCACCGCGAACGGGCGCGCCTGGTCGCCCTGGACATGGAACACCGCCTGGCCACCGAGCAGGCGCACCTCGCGCCGCTCGCGGTACAGGGCCACGGCGACGCGGGTGTCGGTATCGAGGCGCAGCGTGCTGCCGTCGGGCAGGGTGATGTCCTGCTGCTGGCCGCGCAGGGTGCGAAAGTCGCCCGCGTACAGCGGTTGCTGTTGCCAGCGGTTCCAGGCCAGGTAGCCGCCGCCGGCTGCCGATAGCGCGACCGTGGCCAGCGCCGCCCGTGGGGCAATGGCGGCCACACCCGCCAGCCAGTCACGCCTGCCGCGCGATGCCGGGGTACTGGCGCCCTTCGCCGCTGCCAGGTCCGCCGCCAACTGGCGCCGCAGCTGCGCGATGCCATCGACCGGCAGGTCGTCGAGCTGGCGCCAGTCGCCGTGCCAGCGCGCCAACGCCGCGCGGTGGGCCGGATCCGCTTGCAGCCAAGCGTGGAACGCGGCTTCTTCGGCAGCCGTCAAGGCGCGCTGGCGACGGGCGAACCAGTCCAGCGCCTGCTGATCGACGTCGCTCAAAGGATTAGGGGATGACGGGCTTGGGCTCATGGCAAAGTCATGGGGATATCGATGTAGACGCGCGAGCTGGCGCCAGCCCAACCCCGGGCGGCGAATAATTCATTCATGCGGTGGACTTTCGGCGCAGCGGCGGCACGCCTGCATGGCATGCTTGATATGGCGCTCGACCATGGTTACCGAAATACCCATCTGCTGCGCCACCGCCGCCTGCGACAGGCCGTCGAATTTATGCAGGATGAAGGCTTCGCGGCAGCGCAGCGGCAGCTCGCCGATCACGGCCAGCATCGCCGCCACGCCCTGGGCGGACATGGCGGCGGTTTCGGGTTCGAGGCCGGCCGGCGCGGCCAGTGTATCGAGCGCAGAGAAGTTGGCGTCGCCGTCGCTGGCGTGCACGTCATAGTAATCGTGGTCAGCACCGACGCCGCGCACCGTGTCGCGCCGGTGCTGGTCGATGACCAGGTTGCGCGCAGTGCGGTAGAGCAGAGCGCGCGGTTCGGCGATGGTCACGCCGTCCTGCTGCATGGCCAGCACGCGCGCGTAGCTTTCCTGCGCCAGGTCGGCGGCAGCCTCGCGGTTGTTCACCGCGCGCGACAGGAAGTTGAGCAGTTCTCGGTAGTAGCGTGTTACCACATAGGTCCAAAGCCAAGGGGACGACGGCTCCCGTCACAGGCTGGCTTGGACTGCACTGGCTGACCCTGGGTGTCAGGGATACCCCTTCTTATCCCGACCGCGCCAATTTTACAGGCTGGCAGGGAGGAGGTCAGCAGTAAATGCTAGTTGGAGTTCTGGCCGCGTACGATGAGGACGGCGGCAAGTGTGGCGGCAAAGCCCAGCAGGGCGGCGGCAACAGTAACGGCCGGATGGACACGGCGGGAAACGGTAGGAATATAGGACTGGATTTTTTTAACCGGCATAACACGAATCTCCCTGAGGTCTTATGTAAATGTCAAACTGAGTATCAAACCAAGTATCAAGCCAAGTATCAATCTTGTACCCGAGAGTAGCGCGCACATGGATCACGATCTACATTCTCGCTGTATCAAAAGTAAGTAACTGTAACGACAATAGCATTGTTAGCACTTTATTTAAGTTGTATAGATCACACACAAGAACTTTCTTGGTGGAAGGCGTAAAGGCCTATAATCGCTTAGTTTTTTTTTGCCCGAACATATCTCCCACAAGGAATCACTGTGAATCAAACGCTGGTCCAGAAGCTGACCCGTACCAAGCCGGTCGCTCCACACGTTGAGCAGGTCAGCGCCGATCAAGCGCCTTCCGGCAACCGCCTGCACCGCTCGATGGGATTGTTTCCGCTGACGATGATCGGCGTTGGCGCCACCATCGGCACCGGTATTTTCTTTACCATGGTCGAGGCTGTGCCCAAGGCCGGCCCGTCGGTAGTGCTGTCGTTCCTGATCGCGGCCATTACCGCCGGTCTGACCGCGCTGTGCTATGCCGAGCTGTCGTTCCGCATCCCGGCATCGGGCTCGTCGTATTCGTTCGCGTATGCCACGGTGGGGGAATTCCTGGCCTTCATCATGGCCGCCTGTTTATTGCTCGAGTATGGCCTGGCGGCCAGTGCCACGGCGATCGGCTGGTCCGACTACCTGAACAACTTCCTCAACAACGCATTCGGCTGGCATATCCCGGAAATGTTGCGCTCACCCATGATCGTGGCCACGGCCAGCCACGGCATCGAGCTGCGTCCCGGCCACGTCAACCTGCCGCCGATCCTGCTGGTGATTTTGTGCTGCACCTTGCTCATACGCGGCACCAAGGAATCGGCCA
The DNA here is from genome assembly GCF_001758785.1 of Duganella phyllosphaerae. Lineage (GTDB taxonomy): Bacteria > Pseudomonadota > Gammaproteobacteria > Burkholderiales > Burkholderiaceae_D > Rugamonas > Rugamonas phyllosphaerae. Next base: position 285,323 of record NZ_LROM01000090.1, on the reverse strand, counting down.
CCACCAACGCCATCATGGTGCTGATCAAGCTGGCGATCCTGGTGTTCTTCATCGTGATCGCGTTCTCGGGTTTCGATATCAACAACTTCCACCCGTTCTTCAGCCCTGACGGCGGTGTGCATACCACCGGCATGGCCGGCGTGACTGCTGCTGCGGCCACCGTGTTCTTCTCGTTCATTGGCCTCGACACCGTAGCCACCGCCGGCGAGGAAGTGCGCAATCCCACCCGCAACGTGCCGATCGGCATCTTGTCGGCGCTGGCGATTGTGACCGTGTTTTATATGCTGGTGGCGTTCGCTGCCATGGGGGCGCAGCCGGCGTCGATGTTTGCCGGCCAGGAAGCCGGGCTGGCCGTGATTTTGCAGAATGTGACCGGCCACAAGTGGCCGGCGCTGGTGCTGGCGGCCGGCGCGGTCATTTCAGTGTTCAGCGTGACCTTGGTGACGATTTACGGCCAGACCCGCATCCTGTACGCAATTTCCAAGGACGGCCTGATTTCCAAGACCTTCCAGAAGGTTAATCCACGTACGGCTTCGCCGGTGCAAAACACCCTGATCGTCAGCCTGGTCGTTGGCCTGGTGGCCGGCTTTGTCGATGCGACCTTCCTGTGGGACATGGTCAGCATGGGCACCTTGACGGCGTTCATCGTGGTGTCGCTGGCGGTGCCGGTGTTGCGCTACAAGCAGCGCGCCAACCCGACCGCCGGCTTCCGCGTGCCGTTCGGTCCTTACCTGGTGCCGGGGCTGAGCATCAGCGCCTGCCTGTACTTGATGTTCGGCCTGTCACTGACGACTTACACGATCTTTGCGATCTGGATGTCGGCAGCCGTCATCACTTATTTTCTGTATGGAATGCGCAACTCCCGTTTGAATAGGCAGTAAGCCGGCCAGACGTTAAAAAGCCCCGGCCGCGTAAGCGGACCGGGGCTTTTGCCCATTTGATCAAGACGCCAGAGCGCTTAACACAACCTGCAGGGCAAGGCGCAGCGACGAAGACAGTACGAATGTACGGCGAGGAGCTGCAACGAAGCCCTGGAGGTTATGTTACGCGCTCTTACTTTGCGCTGCCTGGCTTGGCGCCGAGGTAAAGACGCAGAGCAACAGCGGTCAGGGCAACGGCAACTGGCAGGTTTTCGATGATGGTCAGCATGGTGTTTCTCCTTGAATTCGGTCAGTCAAACAGGGTTCAGGCTTAAGCGCGGGCTGCGGCGTAACGCAGTTCCGATGCCAGGCTCGGCGAGTGCGACGCCACTTCGTTGGCGGTGCTGCTCAGCCACCAGATGGTTTCTTCGGCGCTCTCTTCAGCGGCGATCTGCTCGGCCACGGCAACGGGCTTCTTGACGAATACCGCGATGAACAACTTGCGCACTGCGTTGGTAACGTCGCTGGCGAAGTCGGTAACGTTGGTGTGGTAGTTGAAAACGGTAGTGGTCATGTGGAGCTCCTTGAGAATGTCTGTTTGATGCAGTGCAGTATGCGCCTCTCGGAGAAATAAATATACTTTCATTTTGTGATGCATGCGATAGAAAAACCGTATAACACTATCGTGTTGCCGCACGGTATGATATTCGCTATCGTGATAACTGGCGCGATGGTGCTGCTACTTTCGCTTTCATTTATTCATCAGGCAATATTGCGCAGTACAGCCTGGCTGTAGCCGATGATTTTTACGGCATCGGCCTGCAACAGGCGGATGCGGCGCTGCACCAGCGGCCAGCCCGACCACGGCACCGCGTCCGCGGCAGGCGCATCGGGCAAGGCTTCGACGTGGATGTACGCGGCTTGCGGATCGAGCGCCTGGCTCAAGGTGCGCACCACCTGGTCGTGGCTGATGCCGAGCATGGCGTTGACCGGTTCGGTGGGCAATTCGACCACGTGGCGGCGCAGGATGGCGCGCAGGGCCGCCACGTGCGCCACCAGCAGGTAGTTTTGCACGATGAACAAATTGATATCTTCCACCGCGCGCCGCTTGCTGGCCGGCTCGTCCAGCATGCGCACCAGCGCCGAGCTGAGCCCCGCCAGGCTGTCCATCAAACGCTTGCGCTCGATGCGGTAGGCGAAGTCGTCCTTGCCCTTGCCTTGCAGCAGGTCGAAGCTGGCCTGCATATAGCGCAGGTTTACTTCCAGCACACCGCGCACCAGCCGCGGCACGCTCTGGTATTCCCAGTTGGCCAGCACGAAGCTGAAGGCGGTGGCCACGGCTGCACCGATGAAGGTATCGACCAGCCGCTCCATGATCAGGTCGTTGTTGCCGGGCGCGATCAGGTGCATCTGCAACAGGATCATGATCGACACCGCCACTGCCGCGTACCGGTAGCGCAGGTAAATAAAGGTGGGCGTGGCCACCGTGGCCAGCACCAGCATGGCCAGGATTACCGCCATGTTGCTGATCACGTGCAGCACCACCGCCGTGATCACGCAACCGATGATGGTGCCGATGATGCGGTCGGTGCGGCGCTGCTTGGTCATGCTGAAGCTCGGTTTGAGGATGATGACGATGGTGAGCACGATCCAGTAACTGTGCGCCGCGTAGGGCAGCAGCGCCGCCACCGCCAGGCCCACGGAGATCGCCATCGCCACCCGCAGCGAGAAGCGGAAGATCGGCGAGTCGAGCCGCAGGTGCGACAGGATCATGCGTAGTTCATATTTCTGCTGCGACAGGAACGGACCCATGTCGGCATCGACCCAGAACGGCGTGGTCGCGTAGGCCTTCTGGCTGGCCTGGTGCAGCTCGCCGATCATCCTGATGATGGCGCGGATTTTGTTGCGCTGCGCGCGCAGCACGGCCAGCGCCTCCTGCTGGGGTTTGCCGGCGGCAATGCGCGCCTGCAGCGCGGCCAGTTCGGCTTCGACGGCGTCGAGCTCCGGGCCGTAGCTAATCTCGGGGTACGAGGCTTTCTTGCGGGTGACATCGTAGGCCACCGATTCGATATCGCGCGCGCACTTCCAGGCCAGGTCGTGCAGCGTGGTCATCACCGGCGAGTCGGCCAGGTGCAGGCGCAGCTGGGCGTAGTCGGTGTGGGTGGACAGCACCAGTTCGTACAGGTCGAGCATGCACACGTGGGTTTGCACCACGATGGCGTCCTTGGCATTCAAGTGGGCGCGCAGGATCAGGTCGCGCGAGGCCTGCTGGCGGTCGGCCAGCACGCTTTGCTGGCGCACCAGCTTGTTGAACTGCTCGTTAAGATTGAAACGGGTGTCGTAGAAATCGGCCTTGATGTCGATGTAATGGGCCAGCTCGAACAGCGCCTCGGCCAGCACCTGCTGCTTGATACGGTGGCGCAAGATCCAGGATACCCCCATCGCATAGGCCAGGTAGGCCACCGCGCCCGAGGTGAACCAGGCGGTATGGATGAAGGACTGGCTGGCCGTCATCGAGTGTTCCATCGACATGGTCATGATGAATAGCGTGGCCAGTTGCAGCGGCATCGACTTTTTGCCGTACACCACCATCATGCAGGCGAAAAAGCTGATCAGCACCAGCATGACCATTAACAGCCAGTGCAGCGGCGCGCACAGGCTGATCAACAGCGTGACGAAGCTGCACAGCAGTACCGACGCGCTCATCTCGTTGAACTTGTGGCGCAGCGGGCTGGGCATATCCATCAGCGCCGTGCACAGCGCGCCGATACACACCGTCATCGCGGTGTGCAGGTTGGTGAACTGCAGCGAGATCAGGGTGACGCCGACCAGGCCGGCGGCAAAACGCAGCCCCAGGTAAAAATAGTGGCTATAGAAAAACGTGCGCAGGTTGAGTGCGTAATGCATGCGGTGACCTTGTGGGCGGCGAAACAAGCGACAAGATGCACGCGGCGGGATCGCCGCTGCGTGCATCGGAAAAACGCAAACTTTATGCGGCTTTAGAAGACCGACAACACCGGGTAGCGGCGCCACTCCGGCTCCGCGTGGCGTTGGCCGTGTTCGAAGATAAAGCCCAGTACCGCATCCTGTTGCGACAGCAGCGCCGGGTTGGCCGCCTTCCATGCGTCGAACTTGGCTTTCAATTCAGGCTCGGTCTCGAGCATGTCCAGCGCCAGGTCTTCGAACACGTAGTCCGAGTACGCTTCCTTCTTTTCCAGCACGCTGTTGAAGAAGCCCCAGCGGAAGAACGAGTCGTGGCCCAGCGGTTCGAGCGTTTCTACCGCGTAGCGGGCGTTGTGCTGCTTGAGCGGAATGAACCAGTCGCCGGCCTGTACCGTGAAGCTGCCGGTGCGCGCTTCGAGCTCGACCGCGTCGTGGTACAGATGGCCTTCGTAGGCGTTGGGGCGCGAGGTGACCGAGACGATGTGATAGTACTGCGCCTCGATGGTGGCGGCCTCGTCGAATGGCGCCATTTCCACGCCGTTCCACTTCAGGCGCTCGATCGCTTCGCGCCACGCTTGCGGCACGATATAGCCTTTGGGGGCGCGCACGGTGGCCGCTGGCACGAAGCTGTTGTAGTAGGCGATGTCCTTTTCCCACGGCTGGGTGCGGTCGTACGACAGGCGCTGGTAGTTGCCCAGCAGGCTGGGACTGCGCTTGGCCGCGTAACCGTTGAAGCGGAAGGTCGAGGGGTTGGCTTCGTCCATCTTCCAGTTGACGGTCCATTCGCTGGCGTTGGCGGCCTGCTCGCGGGCATCGGCGCGCAGCTTGATGATCCGCTCACCGTGCGCGGTGGTGAAGGCCATGGTCACGTCCAGCAGCGCGCGCATCGACTCGTAGCGGTCCTTGAACGGCTTGAGCATATGGGTCTCCGGCATGAAGCCGATCACGTGGTGCAGGGCGGCGAAGCCGGTGGAAAAGCGCGGCACTTCCAGAAATTCGGCAATGCCGTCGTCGGGCGTGTCGTGCACCGGGTTGACGTACGGGCAGGTAGGCCAGCCCTTGGCTGCCATCTGTGCGTAGATGTGCGGCAGCATGGTGTCGCGCAGGAATGGGCCCAGGCCATAGCCGAGCTTGTCGGCCTGGGTGTGGATCAGGGTCATCGTGTACGGGTAGTCGGCGCCGTTGGAAGTGTGGGTATCGACCATCACGTCCGGGTCCCAGGTGCTCACCAGCTGGTTGAACAGCTGGGCGTTGAGGGTGTCGCACTTGATGAAGTCGCGGTTCAGGTCCAGGTGGCGGCTGTTGCCACGGAAGCCGAACTGTTCGGGGCCATCCTGGTTCACGCGCGAGGTGTTGGCGCGGTTGAGGGCGCCATCGACGTTATACAGCGGCACGAACAGCAGCACGGTGGTGCCCAGCGCGGCCAGCTTGTCGGCATCGAAGCACAGGTCGCGCACGATGGCCATGCAGGCATCGACGCCCTCGGGTTCGCCGGGGTGGATGCCATTGTTGTTGAAGAACACCGGGCGGCCCTGCGCCTTGATCAGGTGGCGGTCGAATACGCCGTCGGCGCTGACCACGCCGGCGTGGATCGGCACGCCGCCATCGGACGTGCCGATCTGCTCAAAACGCAGCACTTGCGGGAAGCGCTGCGCCAGTTGCTCGTAGAAGGCGATGCATTCGCTGTGCAAGGTGGTCTGGTTTTGATTGCCCTGTTCGTAGGGTGTCGGCATTTCTGGGTGCATGGCGGTCTGGTTCTCAGGAGGCATGTTGGCGGTGCGTGCGGTGTGCCTTGTGAGCTTGCCGGCACGTTTCAAGGGCGACAATTGTATCATTGCTGCCCGTTTTTTGAGCGCTTGCCGGGCCTCGCTTGAGTTGCATTAAGGAAAATAATCGTCATCGATGGTGTACTGGGACCCTGTACACAGGGAGGAGGCGATGATGCGAAACAAGACCGGGATGGCCGCGGGTATCGCGGTAGCGCTGGTGCTGGCGCTGGGATGCCGGCTGGGGCTGGCGCAGATCGGGCCGCGCTACACGGTGGACATCATGACCGGCAAAGGTTGGCAGGGCGGCTCGGGCAAGGCGCAGCAGGGCCGGCTGGAACTGGTCGGCAAGGGGCTGACGCTGATCCGCTACGATGGCCTGCGCATCCTTACCGTGGGTGCGGACGCGGAAGCTTACAGCGCCGCAGCCGTCGGTGACTGGCCGCAGGCCGACCTGCTGGTCATGAGCCCGGCGTTGACGGGGCGCTACAGCGGCCTGGCGCCGCTGGCAGCGCTCCATGGCCTGAACGTGCTGTTGCCCGCGCCAGTCGATGGCACTCCCGTGCCGCCGGGACCGCGCTTCTATCCGATGCACACCTGGGATGTGCTACACCTGCGCAAGGGCAAGGCATTGCTGCGCGTGACGGCCATGCCGGGGCCCCCTGGGATGGCGCAAATTGCGGGTTTCGTGCTGGAGCTGGGGGCGGGGCGGACGTCGTACCGGGTGTATATCAGCTGCACGCCGCTTGAAGACGCGGAACTCGAGGCGCTGCCGGCGCGGCTGCCGGGGGCGGACCTGGCGTTGCTGCCGGTGCCGGCAGAACCGGCGCCGCGCCTGCTGCCCCTGCAACCGGGGCACCAGCAGCGCCAACTGGCGCCGACGGTACTCACCCGTGCCGGCTACGCGTTTACCGCCATCAGGCGCTGATTATTTTTTGGCGTTGGTCTCGACCCACACGGCGTAGGTATCGATGAATTTCTTCAGGAATTTTTTGGTGTCTTCGTTGTTGACCTTGCCGTCATCGCCGAGCAGCTTGGCGGCGCTGCCGATGTACATTTCCGGCTGTTGCAGCACCGGCATGTCGAGGAACACCAGCGACTGGCGCAGGTGGTGGTTGGCGCCAAAGGCACCGGTCGCACCAGGGGTGATGCTGACCACGCCGGCCGGCTTGCCGGTCCACACGCTGCTGCCGTAAGGACGCGAGCCGACGTCGAGCGCGTTCTTCAGGGCGGCGGTGGTGGAGCGGTTGTATTCCGGGGTGAAGAACAGCACGCCTTCGAACTCCTGCATGCGCTCGCGGAACTGGGTCCAGGCCTGCGGCGGCACCGCGCCGTTTTCTTCCAGGTCCTGGTTATAGATGGCGAGTTCGCCGATCTCGACGATTTCCAGGTTCAGCGATTCGGGCGCCAGGGCAATGACTTCGTGGGCAAATTTGCGGTTGATCGAATCTTTGCGCAGGCTGCCGATGATGACAGCGATTTTCTTGGCGGGCATGTGAACTCCAGTAGGTGGGTCGATAGGGGAAAAACAGACCGCTTACTGTAACCGATCCCCACCGCCACAGGGCGCGCGCCAGCCTTTTGGGAGGGGTGCGCCGTGATGCCGAATTTTTGGATAGGCTGGCGTATCGATTAACGCACTCGGGAGACGTTATGGATAACTGGAAAGTTATTGTTGGCAAGGGCATGGCGCCGGGCTTGTTGGCCAGTTTGGCGTCCACGGCGGTACTGGCGCTGTTCTCGAAGAAGGAGGCTGGCAGCCCGTTCGCGGGCGCCAACGCCATCAGCCATTGGCTGTGGGGCGACCGCGCCTTCGAGCAGGACCGGCCCACCTTGAAATATACGCTGGTCGGCTACGGCATCCACCACGCCAGCTCACATTTCTGGGGCAGCATCTTCGAGCAACTGGCCGGCCGCGTGCTGGGGAAGAAATCGCCGGCCGCCACGGTGGCGGCGTCGGCGGCAGCCACTGCCGTGGCCTGCGTTGTCGACTACAAGCTCACGCCTAAAAGATTCCAGCCCGGCTTCGAGCAGCGCGTCTCGCGCAGCTCGCTGGCGTGGGTGTACGTGGCGTTCGGCGTTGGCCTGGCTGCTGGCGCCTGGCTCAACCATCGCCATGACGATGGCGCCGGTTTGTCGTAAGGGCCGCGCATGACGACGCCGCTCCGCAAGACCGTCAGCCTCGGCCTGCAAGGCGCGGGCACGTACGGGGCCTTCACCTGGGGTGTACTCGACCGCCTGCTCGATGAAGACGACCTGGTGTTCGACAAGATCAGCGGCAGCAGCTCGGGCGCCATCAACGCCGTGGTGCTGGCCGATGGTTATGCCCATGGCGGCGGCCGGCGCGGCGCGCAGGCCGCCTTGCGCCGCTACTGGACCACGCTGGGGCAGACCATGACGTTCAGCCCGCTGCAGCGCACGCCGTTCGATCGCCTGACCGGCAGCTGGACGCTCGAACATTCACCCATCTATCACCTGCTGGAAATGGGCGCAGCGTTCCACGGCCCGGTATGGGAGGCGCCGCTCACGCAAAATCCGCTGCGCAACTTCCTCACCGCCATGGTGGACTTCGAGCGCGTGCGCGCCTGCACCGAGCTGCAATTATTTATAGCGGCTACCAATGTGCGCACCGGTGCCGGCCGCATGTTTACCAGGGAGGAGCTCGACCCGCAACGGGTACTGGCCTCGGCCTGCCTGCCCACGGTGTTTGCCGCTGTCGAGGTGGACGGCGAGAGCTACTGGGATGGCAGCTTCGTGGCCAACCCGCCGCTGGCGCCGTTTCTCGAGCACGGCGCGCGCGATATCCTGGTGGTCCAGAACAACCCCGTCTCGCGCAGCCGGGCGCCGCGCAGCGTGGCCGACATCGCCAATCGCACCAATGAAATCGCCTTCAACATGAGCTTTTTGCGCGAGATCGCCGCCCTGCAGCACGGCCAGGGTGTGCCGCTGGAAGAGCGGGGCGACACGATGGCGTTCGATCGCCCGCGCCTGCACCTGATCAGCGGCATCGACATGCTGGCCGACTACAGTATCTCGAGCAAGCTCAATGGCGAGCTCGGTTTCCTGCTGCACTTGCATGAAGCGGGCGTGTCCGCAGCCGAGGCCTGGTTGCGCGAACATAAGGAGCAAATCGGCGTGGCCGATACGCCGTTACCGGCGACCACATACGGCAGGGTACGCACGGCAACCTGAACTGCTGCGGGCAGACCGGCAAGGTGCATGCAGGCACGCCGCAGGCCATACACCCGGGCCAGTCAGTCCAGTCAACCCAGTTGCAACTGCAGACCGGACCGGCGCTGCGTGCGGGGCCTCAGCGTCGCCGCCACTGGCGTCGGCGCCTGCTTCACGCCGTCGAGTTGAAACACGCTGACGACCGTCTCCAGGCCTTGCGCCTGTTCGTGCAGGGAATCGGCTGCAGCACTGGCTTCTTCCACCAGCGCCATGTTCTGCTGGGTCAATCCGTCCATTTGCACGATGGCGGCGCGAATCTGGTCGAGGCCGGTAGCCTGCTCCTGGCTGGCGCCGGTGATCTCGCCCATGATGCCGGTCACGCGCTGCACGCTGCCGACGATTTCCTGCATGGTCGCGCCGGTCTGGTTCACCAGCTTGGCGCCGCTGCCCACTTTTTGCACCGAGTCTTCGATCAGCACTTTGATTTCCTGTGCCGCCGCCGCCGAGCGTTGCGCCAGGTTGCGCACTTCCGACGCCACCACGGCAAATCCGCGCCCCTGTTCGCCAGCGCGCGCCGCTTCCACGGCGGCGTTGAGCGCCAGGATATTGGTCTGGAACGCAATGCTGTTGATCACGCCGATGATGTCGGCAATCTTGTTCGACGAGGCGCTGATCGAGCCCATGGTATCGACCACCTGCGCCACCAGCACACCGCCCTTGACCGCCACTTCGGAGGCCGACAGCGCCAGCGTGTTGGCCTGGCGCGCACTGTCGGCATTCTGCTTGACGGTAGCGGTCATTTCCTCCATCGACGACGAGGTTTCCTCGAGCGAGGCGGCCTGTTCTGCCGAGCGCTGCGACAGGTCGTGGTTGCCGGCGGCAATCTGCGCCGAGGCGCTGGCCATGTGGCTGGTACTGCCGCGCACTTCGGCGACGATGCCGGCCAGGTTGTCCTTCATCGTGTCGAGCGCGGTCAGCAAGGTGCCGATTTCGTTGGTGCTATGAATGGTGGCGTCGCCACGCAGGTCGCCTGCCGCCACCCGCTCGGCAATTGCCATGGCCTGTTGCAGCGGCTGGGCAATCGCCCTGATCAGCAGGTAGCCGACGGCCAGCGCCAGCGCGGCGCCCAGCAGCAGTGCCGCAATCGTGCTGTAACGCATGGTGGACAGGCTGTCCTGCACGATGTCGTGGTTGGCTTCGGCGCGCTCGTCGCTGAATTTTTTCAGCGCTGCCAGGGCCACGTCACCGACGCGGTAGGTGGGGTTGATTTTCTTGATGAGCACCAGCTCGGCATCGTCCCAGTCGCCGTTCTTGATGGCAGCGACGGCAGCGGCAATATGCGCCACGCCCAGGCCATCGCTCGTGCGGTACCACTCTTGCGCCAGGGCTTTCTGTTCGGCGTTGTCGATGCTGTCGAGATACCGCGTCCAGCGCTCGGTGATGCGCGCGCTGGCCGCATCGATCACGCCCCAGTGCACGCTCAGCTCGTGGTCGTGCAGCTTGGCCCATTCGAATTCGGTGTTGTGTTGCAGCGCCTGCAGGATCTGGCTGCGGTTGGTTTCCATGTCGAGCCGGATGGCGTTGCGCTCGCCGGCGCGGGCCTGGTCGGCCAGCGTGACGTCGTTGATCAGCGCGACAGAGCGGTCGGCTGCATAGATGCCATAGCTTCCGATGAGCACGATGACGGTCATCAGTGCTGCCAACGCGGCAATCACCAGGTGCTTGATTTTGATATTGGACAGCATGATTGCCTTACGAAAATTGATGATACAAGGTTAATTAGGGTTGCACTATAGCATCATAAAATGAATTCGTCACATTTTTCTATTGAATTCATTAATTTTTGCGAGATTGAGTTCTTGTTACACCACAGTGATTGCGCTACAGTCCGGAATGGCCATCACACTTTCCGCTCCCGGCACCCCAGCCGATACCGACCAAGACTCGATCCTGACCAGCAAAGGCGTGGCTGCGCTATTGGGCATTTCCATCTCGACTGCACAACTGTGGATGGAAAACGGCAATTTGCCGTCCTGGAAGACGCCTGGCGGTCATCGCCGTGTGCAGCTGTCGTCGGTGCGGCGCTTGCAACAACGCCTGGCGCATGACGCCGGCGAACCAGAGGTGGTCCCGCTCAGTGGCGCCGCGCTGACGCCTGCCGAGGCGCAGCGGCTGGCAGCGGTGGACCGGTCTGGATTGCGGGAGCGCGCGATCGGCCCGATCTTCGACCCGCTGACCTGGCTGGCGGCCACGGTCACGACAGCGCCGATCGCTCTGCTGACCTTGCTCACGCAGTCGCAGCAGCTGTTTTTATCGCGCCAGGGCGTGGCGTTGACGGGCACCCCGCGCGACTGGGCGTTTTGCAATTACACGATTGCCCAGGACGATTTGTTCTTCGTGACCGACACGCTCGACGATCCGCGTTTTCGCGACAACCCGCTGGTCACCGGCGCGCCGCATATCCGCTTTTATGCCGGCGTGCCGCTGATTGATGCGGATGGCTTCAAGCTCGGTTCGCTGTGCGTGATCGATACCGAGCCGCGCCGCCTGACTGGCCAGCAGGCGCGTGCGCTGCGTGAGCTCGGTGGCATCGCCTGCCGTGAAATCAGGCAGCAGCGATAAAACAGTCATAAAAAAACCACGCCGCAGCGTGGTTTTCGAGAGAGCAGAAGCGCTTATTCGGCGTTCATTTCCTTGAGCAGGTTATCGGCGTGGTCCACGTGCTTCATGTTCCACAGGATGTAGCGCAGGTCGACCTGGATCGAACGCGTCATCGCCTTGTTGAAATCCCAGTCCGAAATGATCGAGTCGAGCGTGCCGTCGAACGCCAGGCCGATCCATTCACCCTTGCTGTTGAGCGCAGCCGAACCGGAGTTGCCGCCGGTGATGTCGAGCGTGGCCAGGTAGGCGACCGGTACCGATTTCAACGCCGGGTCGACATACTTGCCGAAGTCCTTGGCCTTGATCGCATCGAGCTGCGCTTTCGGCGCATTGAACTCGCCGGTGCCGGTGGCCTTGGCGGCGACGCCGGCAACGGTGGTGAACGCTTTCCAGTCGGTGCCGTCAGAACCCGGCTGGCGGCCGGCGATCTGGCCGAACGTCACGCGCAGGGTGCTGTTGGCGTCCGGATACACGGCCTGGCCCTTGCTGTTCATGTAGGCGATTTTTGCCTTCATGTAGTTGGCGTAGGACTCTTGCAGCTTGCCGGCCAGTTCTTCTTCCTTCGCTTCCTCCCTCAGGTCCGGGCCGTACAGCGCCACGGCAGCCTGGATGAAGCTGTCGTCGCTGGCCTTGAAGTCGGCCGGTTTCTTGTCGATCCAGGCGGTGCGGGTGGCAGCGTCGCCAAGCTTGCTGCCGGCGTAGATCTTGTCCAGTGCCGCCTGCAGGCCGGCCTTGTCCATGCCGTCCTTGATGCCCATCACCTTGTCGAAAGCGGCGTTGCGCTGGGCGACCGGTTGCGCGGCGTACTTGGCCAGGCTGTTCAGTACCAGGGCCTTGTCGACTTTTTCATCGTAGTTGCGCACCAGCGCGGCCACGCTAGCCTTGATGCGTGGCACGTCGCGAACCTGGTAGCCGGACTTGCGCTCGGTGTCCGGCTTGGCGTTTTCGTTAGCCAGGCGGTACAACATGCGCGCGGTGTTGAGCAGGCGCGGTTTCGACGACGACAGGAAGTAGTCGCGCTTGGTCTCGGCGTCGCGCTCGGCGATCAGCTTTTCCACGGTAGCGATGTCGGCGCCGTATGCCTTCTTGCGGGCGGCGTCGGCGCTGATCCACTGCTTCAGCGCTTCATGCTCGGCGGTCTTGCGCGCCAGCATGTCGCTGCCGGCGTACGAGTCCAGCATGCCCTGGCGGTTCTTGTAGTAGTTGTTGATGCCGGCCACTTGCGACGCGTACTTGAGCGCGGTGTCCTTGTTGTCCTTGGTGGTCTCGGCAATGATCGCCAGGCTCTCGGCCGACGATTTGACGAACGCCGGGTAGCTCCAGTCGAAGGTGTAGGCCACTTCCGATGGCAGGCGGTGGCGGTTGGTGCGGCCCGGGTAGCCCAGTACCATGACGAAGTCGCCTTCCTTGCTGCCTTCCTTGGCCAGTTTCAGGAAGTGCTGCGGCACGTACGGCACGTTGTCCTTGCTGAAGTCGGCGGCCTTGCCATCCTTGCTGACGTAGGCGCGGTAGAAACCGTAGTCGCCGGTGTGGCGCGGCCACATCCAGTTGTCGGTGTCGCCACCGAACTTGCCCACGCCTGCAGGCGGCGCGTGCACCAGGCGCACGTCGCGGATTTCCAGTTGCTTGATCAGGTAGAACTCGAGGCCGCCGTAGAACGACGACACGGTGCAGCGGTGGCCGGCGTCTTTTTCGCACTCGGCCTGGATGGTCTTGGTGTTTTTCTCGATCGCATCGAGGCGGGCTTTGCCGTTCAACCTGGCGACGGCTGGCGTGATCACCTGCTGGCTGACGTCGGTCACGGCCTTGGTGACGAAGATGCGGCTGCCGGGCGCGGCCGGCAGTTCCTCGCCCAGGGTCTTGGCCAGGAAACCGTTGGCCAGCAGGTCGCGCTCGGGCGTGGAGTTGTGGGCCACGCTGCCATAGACGCAGTGGTGATTGGTGGCGACCAGGCCTTGCGGCGAGACGAACGACGCCGAGCAGCCGCCCAGGCTGACGATGGCGCCCATCGGGAACTCGGTCAGCTTGGTCAGCGCGGCGGGATCGAGCGCCAGGCCGGCCGCTTTCAGTTGGTTGGCTACTTGTGGCAGCTGTTGTGGCATCCACATGCCTTCGTCGGCGTGGGCTGCGGCGGTGGTGCTCAGGATGGCGAGCGCGATCAGTGTCTTATGCATTGTTTTAGTTCGTTTTCCAAAATGGTGATTGGGAACAGCGCAGCGAGTATATCAACAAAAAAAAGCCCCGCGCATCCACGGACAGTGGATGGCGGGGCTTTGTTGCAAATGCCAGGAAATCAGTCGGCCTTGATCGCCTCGATCTGGATCGCCAGCTTGACTTCGGGCGAGAAGTTCGGCAGGCCGATATTGAGGCCGAAGTCGCTGCGCTTGAATTCGGCGGTGGCGTCGGCGCCGCACGCTTCCTTCTTGTAGCGCGGGTGCATGATGCACTTGAACTTGTCGACCTTGAGCGCCACCGGCTTGGTCACGCCCATCATGGTCAGCTCGCCTTCCACGCCCACCAGCTTGTCGCCGTCGAACTTGAACGATTTGCTGGTGTAGGTCATGGTCGGATACTTGGCGACGTTGAACATGGTGTCGTCCTTGGCGTGCTTGTTCATCGCATCGAGGCCGAAGTCGACCGAATCGGCCTCGATCTTCACGTTCAGCGAGCCGGTCTTGGCGACCGGGTCGAGCGTGACCGTGCCGCTGGTCTTGTTGAACTTGCCGCGCCAGACCGACAGGCCCATGTGGTCGGCCTCGAAGCTCGGGAACGTGTGGGTCGGATCGAGATTGTAGGTCGTGCTTGCCGCCATGGACGAGGCGGTAGCGGCGGTCAACAGCGTGGCGATCAGTAACTTCAGCTTCATGCGATGTATCTCCTGTGGTGGTGGTTTAGTTGTATTTAGCCAGCGACGACGTGGAACTTGAGCACCACTTCATCGGCAACCATGCTGGTGTCTTTCCATTCGCCTTCGCCGATGTTGTAGGTCAGGCGCTTGATCGGCAGGACGCCGTCAAACACTTGCTTGCCGCCTTCGGTTTTCACGGTCAGCGGGAAGGTGACGTCGGTGGTCTTGCCCTTGACGGTCAGCTTGCCCGCCACGGTCAGCTTGCCGGCGCCGGCCGCCTTGATCGAGCTCGAGACGAACGTCGCTTTCGGGAACTGGGCGGCGTTGAACCATTCCTTCTTGGCCACTTCCTTGTTGTAGTCCGGGTCGCCCATGTCGAGGCTGGCCGTGTCCACTTCCACGGTCGCTTTCGAGGCATCCGGCTTGGCGGCATCGTAGTCGATGGTGGCGGTGAACTTCTTGAATTTCGACTCGATCGGCACATTCATTTGCTTGAACGTGGCCGAGACGGTCGACTTGGCCGGATCGGTTTTCAGGACGGCGGCGCCGGCGATCAGGCTCACACCAAGCAGGGACAGGAAGGCGATTTTTTTGACGGTTTTCATAGGAACTCCAATAAGTAAAAAAAAATTAGAACGGCAGCATGCGTTTGAGCGTGACGTCGCGGTCGAAAAAGTGATGCTTGAGGGCAGCGAGAGCATGGGCCACGACTGCGGCGGCCATGGTCATGACCAGCACGTAGTGCACCGTGGACAGCAGTGCCTTCAGTTCGGGATCGGGGCCGATGATCACTGGCAGCGGGATCAGTTTCAGGTACACGACCGGCACGCCGGCCGCGCTGCTGAACAGGTAACCCGAGATCGGCGCGGCAAACATCAGGAAGTACAGCAGGTAGTGCATGCCTTCGGCCAGCTTGTGCTGGACCGGCGGAATGCTGGCCAGCGGCGCCGGCGGCTTGTTTGCCAGGCGCCACAACAGGCGTATCGCCACCAGCGCCAGCACGGTCACACCGAGCCATTTATGCCACGAAAAATACTTGAGCTTGGTGGGCGAGAAGCCCGGAATGGCGACCATGGTCAGCCCGAGGAAAAAGGCCGAGATGATCAGGAGGGCGATCAGCCAGTGCAGCAGCATGGCTGTCTTGGTATAGCGTTGCATAGATGCTCCAAAAATTAGTACGTGTTAGGACTAAATCGGACTATAGCAAACAAATAATTCTTTTGCTTAACAACGCATTAAACCAGAATAAAAAAGCCCCCGGAACTTTTTCAGTTGCGGGGGCCAGTGTCAGCGACATGCGCTTACAACATCAGATGGCTTTTGCCAGAGATGCGGCGATACCGATGTAATTGGCGGGGGTCATCGCCAGCAGGCCGTCCTTGGCTTGCTGCGGAATCGCCAGGCCGGTGATGAAGTCGCGCAGCGCGTCTTTCGAGATGCCCTTGCCGCGCGTGAGTTCCTTCAACTGCTCGTACGGGTTCTCGATGCCGTAGCGGCGCATCACGGTTTGTACCGGCTCGGCCAGCACTTCCCAGTTGGCGTCGAGGTCGGCTGCCAGGCGGGCCGGATTGACTTCCAGCTTGTTCAGGCCGCGCAGGCAGCTGTCGTAGGCCAGCAGCGTGTAGCCGAAGCCCACGCCGATATTGCGCAGCACGGTCGAGTCGGTCAGGTCGCGTTGCAGGCGCGAGACCGGCAGCTTTTCCGACAGGTGTTTCAGCACCGCGTTGGCCAGGCCCAGGTTGCCTTCGGAGTTTTCGAAGTCGATCGGGTTAACCTTGTGCGGCATGGTCGACGAACCGATTTCGCCGGCTTTGAGCTTCTGCTTGAAGTAGCCGAGCGACACATAGCTCCAGATATCGCGGTTCAGGTCCAGCAAGATGGTGTTGGCGCGGGCAAACGCGTCGAACAGTTCGGCCATGTAGTCGTGCGGCTCGATCTGGATCGTGTACGGATTGAATTCCAGGCCCAGGCGCGTTTCGATCACGTCTTTCGAGAACGCCGCCCAGTCGAACGACGGGTATGCCGACAGGTGGGCATTGTAGTTGCCCACGGCGCCATTCATCTTGCCGAGGATTTCAACCTGTTCGATACGCTTGATGGCGCGCTGCAGGCGCGCCACGACGTTGGCCATTTCCTTGCCCAGGGTGGTCGGGCTGGCGGTCTGGCCGTGGGTGCGCGAGAGCATCGGCAGCTCGGCGTTGGCGTGGGCGATTTCGGTCAGGCGGGCGACGACGTTGCGCAGCGATGGCAGCATCACGGTGTCGCGCGCAGCTTTGAGCATCATGCCGTGCGAGGTGTTGTTGATGTCTTCCGAGGTGCAGGCGAAGTGGATGAATTCGGACGCGGCCACCAGTTCCGGCACATCTTTCACCTGTTCCTTGAGCCAGTACTCCACGGCTTTCACGTCGTGGTTGGTGACGGCTTCGATTTCCTTGATGCGGGCGGCGTCCTGTTCGGTAAAGCCGGAGGCGATCTTGTCGAGCAGGGCCGAGCCTTCGGCCGAGAACGGCTTGATCTCGTCGAAACCTGCCAGCGACAGCGCTTGCAGCCACGAGATTTCCACCTTGACGCGGTGGTGCATAAAGCCGGACTCGGACAGGATGGGACGCAGCAGATCGGTTTTACCGGCGTAGCGGCCGTCCAGCGGGGACAGCGCCGACAGCGTGGAGTAAGGAGTAGTGGTCATGATGGCAGGGTAGGGTGGAAAATGCGCAAAGACAGATTTTACCATTGGCCGCTCAGGCAGTCCGACCCGTGGCTCCCGATGTTATACTCACCACCGATCTTCAACCCCGGCCTTCGCTCTTACTCGGCCCTTACTTTAGCGCGCTATGAAACTCATCGGTTCCCTTGGCAGTCCTTATGTCCGCAAAGTACGCGTCGTGCTGGCCGAGAAAAAACTCGACTACCAGTTCGAACTGGAAAATGTCTGGGCCTCCGATACCGCCATCAGCAAATGGAACCCGCTGGGCAAAGTGCCCAGCCTGATCATGGACGACGGCTCGGTGATGATCGACTCGCGCGTGATGGTCGAGTACCTCGACACCCTCACGCCCGTGTGCAAGCTGCTGCCCACCAACAGCCGCGATCGCGCCGACGTCAAGTGCTGGGAAGCGCTGGCCGACGGCATCATCGACGCGGCTGTCATCGTGCGCCTCGAGCGCCTGCGGCCGATCGAGCTGCAAAGCGAGGACTGGGTGGCGCGCCAGCTGGGCAAGGTGCGGCTGGGCCTGGCCGCGCTGTCCGACAAGCTCGGCGACCTGCCTTACTGCATGGGCAAAAACTACTCGCTGGCCGACGTCGCCGTCGGCTGCACCCTGGGCTGGCTGGCGTTTCGCTTCCCCGACATCGGCTGGCGCGACGACCACGCCAACCTGGCGCGCCTGTTCGACAAGCTGTCCGAGCGCCAGTCGTTCAAGGACACGTTCCCGTCCGCCTGAGTGATGGCCGACCCCAAACTGCTGGCCGACCCCACATCCGCGAGCGACAGCAACCCCTCCGCCGCCCAGCAGCGGCGCCTGCAGATGGCCGACATTGCGCGCCTGGCCGGGGTGTCCACGTCCACCGTGTCGCGTGCGCTCGCCGGCAGCAAGCTCGTCAGTGAAGAGACGCGGGTGCGCATCATGGAGCTGGCCCGCTCGCTCAAGTACACCATCAATATCGGTGCGCAAAACCTGCGCATGAAGCAGAACCGCACCATCGGCGTGGTGATCCCGTACGACCACAACACGCGCCAGCACCTGTCCGATCCGTTCTTCCTCGGCATGCTCGGCAGCCTGGCCGATGCGCTGACCGAACTTGGCTTCGACATGCTGGTCTCGCGCGTGGATGCCGACGAGCTCGACGCGGCCGCCGCGCCGTTCGACACCGGCCGCGTGATCGGCATCGTGCTGATAGGCCAGTGGCGCCACCACGACCAGTTGAACCAGCTGGCCGCGCGCCACGTGCCGATCGTGGTGTGGGGCGCGCAACTGCCGCAGCAGCTGTACTGCACCGTGGGCGGCGACAACGTCACCGGCGGCGAACTGGCGGTGGACCATTTACTGGAAGAAGGCCGCCGTCGGATCGCCTTCTTCGGCGACATCAACCTGCCCGAAGTGGGGCTGCGCTACGCCGGCTACTGCCGCGCCCTGCAACGCGCCGGGATCGGCATCGATCCCGAACTGATGGTACCGGCATCGTTTCTGCCGTCGGGCGGGCAGCTGGCGATCGAGGAGCTGCTGCGCCGGGGCGTGGCGTTCGACGCCATCTTTGCCGGCTCCGACTTGCTGGCCATGATGTCGATCAACGCCATGCGCGAGCACGGCCTGTTCGTGCCGGGCCAGGTGGCGGTGGTCGGTTACGACGATATCGAACTGGCCAGCTACTTCCACCCGCCGCTGACCACGATCCGCCAGCCGATCCGCGAAGCGGGCCGGGCGCTGGTGACCTCGCTGCTGGAGTTGATCGAAGGCCGCGAAGCGCCGTCCCAACAACTCCCGACCACCCTGGTCGTGCGCAGCAGCAGCCGGGCAGTCTGAAGACTGTCGGGTTTATGCAACCGATTGCATAATTATTTTTGCTGCGGTGCAGCGTAACGTGCTACGCCATCGTGCTCCCTTTAGTTGTCAACATTAATTCCGTCATCCTCGCGCAAGCGGGGATCCATAGACCGCCTGATCTGTTACTCAGCATGGATCCCCGCGTACGCGAGGATGACGAATCACGCGCCTGCTAGCATTGCTGCAGCACGATATGCAATCGATTGCATTAAATGTCATTCCGGTGAATAATGGCGGCTCTGCTCAATAATGCAGCAGAGCAAAACGACAACAACACTGGAGATCACCATGATTCAACGCACCCCCAAACTGGGCGGCATCGCTGCCGCTGTCGCCATCGCCATGTTGCACCTGGGCGCCCACGCACAAGACACCACGACCGCTGCCGCACCGGCCGCCCAACCCGACGGCCTGAACATGGAGCGCGTGGTCGTCACCGGCACCACGCTCGGTTCGTCGAAAATGAAATCGAGCGTCTCGCTCAGTACCATCGAAGGCGACGCCATCCAGAACGCCGCGCCGTTGAGCGCCGCTGAAGTGCTGCGCTCGGTTCCTGGCGTGCGCGCCGAATCGTCGGGTGGCGAAGGCAATGCCAACATCACCGTGCGCGGCGTGCCGGTCTCGGCCGGCGGCGCGCGCTACGTGCAAATCCAGGAAGACGGCCTGCCGGTGCTGCAATTTGGCGACTTCAACTTCACCACGCCCGACAGTTTCGTGAAAATCGACAGCACGCTCGACCACCTGGAAGTGGTGCGCGGCGGCTCGGCCTCCACCCTGGCCACCAACGCCCCGGGCGGCATCATCAACTTCATCACCAAGACCGGCGAAGAGCAGGGCGGCAAGATTGCGATTAGCCGTGGCCTCGGCTACGACGAAACCCGCTACGACTTCAGCTACGGCGCGCCAATCTCGGAAAAGACCCGCTTCTTCATCGGCGGTAACTACCGCACCGGCGAAGGCGTACGCGACACCGGCATGAGCACCGCCAGCGGCGGCCAAGTGCGCGGCAACATCACCCATGAACTCGACAACGGCTTCATCCGCCTGTCGTTCAAGCATCTCGACGACAAGACCCCGACCGCGCTGCCGGTACCGGTCAGCGTGAACAACCAGCACATCAGCGAAGTTCCGGGCATCGACCCGCGCACCGTGAGCTTCTACTCGCCGTACTGGGTCCGCGACGTCACCCTGGGCAAGAACAACACGCCGGTCTCCACCGACGTCAACGACGGCCTGCACGTCAAGAGCAACACCTTCGGCCTCGAAGGCTCGTTCAAGCTCGGCGATGGCTGGACCTTGTCGAACAACTTCCGCACCGCCGACAACAGCGGCCGCTTTACCGGCATCTTCGCCGGCAACAACGGCGTGGTGGGCAACTACACGGTGGCCACCGGCCCGAATCGCGGCCAGGCCTACAATGGCCGCGCCTTCTCTGCCGTGGTGTTCAATACCTCGATCGACGACGCCGGCAACACCCTCAACGACACCAAGCTGTCGAAGACCTTTGCCCTCGCTGGCGGCGCCAAGCTGACCACCACGGCCGGCCTGTACCTGTCGAACCAGAAGCTGGCGCTGACCTGGAACTTCAACGAATACCTGATGCAGGCTACCGGCGACAAGCCGGCGCTGCTCTCCAACGCCACCACGGCCAGCGCCACCCCTGGCCTGGTCGGCCCGGCCTTTAGCGGCTGCTGCTCGCGCGCCGTGGACATGGAATACAAGACCACGTCGCCATACCTGAACGTGGGTTACGAAATGGGTCCGGTCAACCTGGACGCGAGCGTACGCCGCGACAACCAGAAAGCCACCGGCACCGCCAACCAGGCTGCGGCCAGCACGTCGCCGAACGCTGTCAACGGACTGCTGTACAACCCGGCCACCGAGCAGATGGTCAATTACAAGGTGGATCACACCTCGTACTCGGTCGGCGGTAACTATCGCATCACCAACAACCTGGCGGCGTTTGCCCGCGTCAGCGACGGCGTGGCCTTCAATGCCGACCGCATCCTGTTCGGCACCCCGCTCGACGGCAGCGCGCCGATCAATATCAACACCGTCAAGCAGTACGAGGGCGGCGTTAAATGGCGCAGCGGCGGCGTGAGCACCTTCGTCACCCTGTTCCAGGCCAAGACCGACGAGAGCAACTACGAAGCGACCACCCAGCGCAGCACCTCGAACCGCTACGACGCCAAGGGCGTGGAACTGGAAGGAGCCTACAGCCTCGGCGACTTCCGCATCACCGGCGGCGCCACCTACACCCACGCCAAGATCGTGGGCACCGCCGCGGCCGACGTGGCCAATATCGGCAACACCCCGCGCCGCCAGGCCAAGTGGATTTACCAGGTCGCACCGACCTACACCTTCGGCGACGCGACCGTGGGCGCCAGCGTGGTCGGCACCGGTAAATCGTGGGGCGACGATGCGCACACCATCATCATGCCGTCGTATGCGATCGTCAATGCCTTCGTCAACTACCGCGTGACCGAAAAAGCCACCATCGCCCTGAGCGCGAATAACCTGTTCAACAAGATCGGCTACACCGAGATCGAAGGCGACGGCCATGCCGCACGCTCGGTCACCGGCCGCGCCGTGAAAGCCACTGTCTCTTACGCGTTCTAATCAACCAAGCACCCGACCATGGCTTCTGATGTTTTTGCCGACCGCCTGCTGGCGGTCCTTCCCGACGAACTGCGTGCACCGGCGGCGCAGCGGCTGGCCACCAGTGGCCCGGTGCTGCGCAGCTTGCTGGCATGGTTGTACGGCGACGCCTTTGCCGACGCGACAGGCTTCGACGACTGGTTCGGCGACCTGATGGAAGCGCTGGGCCGGCTGCACGCCCAGCGCTCGCCGGAGCTGCACGCGCAGGACGCCGCGCGCGCGGCCGAGCCGGACTGGTTCCTCGACCAGCGCATGCTCGGCTACTGCACCTACGTGCAAAAGTTCGGCGGTGACCTGAATGGCGTGGCGCAGCGCATTCCATACCTGGCAGAGCTGGGCGTGACGTATTTGCACCTGCTGCCGTTCCTGCGGCCGCGCGCTGGCGAAAACGATGGCGGCTTTGCCGTCACCAGTTTCGACGAAGTCGACCCTGGCCTCGGCAGCAATGCCGACCTGGAAGCGCTGACCGGTCAACTGCGCGGCGCCGGTGTGAGCCTGTGTTCGGACCTGATCCTCAACCACGTGGCCGACGACCATGCCTGGGCGCTGGCCGCCAAGGCCGGCGATGCGCAGGCCCGCGCCAGGTTCCACGTGTTTCCGGACCGCGACCTGCCGGACCGCCACGAGCGTACGCTGGGCCAGGTGTTCCCGCAGGTGGCGCCGGGGAACTTCACTTACGTGGAAGCAGTGCAGGGCTGGGTGTGGACCACGTTCTACCCGTACCAGTGGGATTTGAACTGGTCGAACCCGGAGGTGTTTGCCGAGATGGCGGCGGTGATGCTGCGCCTGGCCAATCGTGGCATCGAAGCGTTCCGCCTCGACTCCACCGCCTTCCTGTGGAAGCGCGAAGGCACCAACAGCATGAACCAGCCCGAGGCGCACCAGCTGCTGCAGGCGTTGCGGGCCATCGTCGATATCGTCGCGCCAGGCGTTTTGCTCAAAGCCGAAGCGATCGTGCCCACGCGCGAACTGCCCGCCTACCTGGGCAGCGCCGAAGCGCCCGAGTGCCACATCGCGTATCACAGCAGCCTGATGGCAGCCGGCTGGGTGGCGCTGGCCGAACAAAATACCGAGGTGCTGCGCGCGGTGGTCAACAACACGCCGGACCTGCCGCGCGCGGCGACCTGGCTCAGTTATGTGCGCTGCCATGACGACATCGGCTGGAACGTCCTGCGCGCCGAGGCCGGTGAGAACAGCGCTGCACGGCTGGCCGCTGCCTCGCGCTTCTTTGCCGGCGTCACGCCGGGCAGCTATGCGCGCGGCGCCATCTTCCAGAGCACCGATCCCGACGCGGCGCACGGCAGCAACGGCATGGCCGCTTCGCTGACCGGGCTGCAGACCGCCGATACCGTGGTGGAGCACGCACTGGCGCTGCGCCGCATGTTGCTGCTGCACGGCCTGGCGCTGAGCTTTGGCGCGCTGCCGGTGCTGTACATGGGCGACGAGCTGGCGATGCAGAACGACGAGAGCTACCTGGCCCGCCCCGAGCACGCGATGGACAGCCGCTGGCTGCACCGCCCCGTGTTCGATCAGCAGCGCTGGGAACACCGTCACGATGCCGGCACCACCGAAGGCGCGATGTACGAAGGACTGGCGCAGCT
The DNA here is from genome assembly GCF_001758785.1 of Duganella phyllosphaerae. Taxonomy (GTDB): domain Bacteria; phylum Pseudomonadota; class Gammaproteobacteria; order Burkholderiales; family Burkholderiaceae_D; genus Rugamonas; species Rugamonas phyllosphaerae. Next base: position 262,274 of record NZ_LROM01000090.1, on the reverse strand, counting down.
GCTGCGCGTCCGCCGCGCCCACGATGCGCTGGCCGCCGGCGCGCCGCGTACCTTGCTGGCCGAGGCGCCGGCCGGCGTGCTGGCGCTGGCGCGCGGCGAACGGTTTCTCACGCTGTTCAATTTCTCGGCCGCGCCGCAGCAGTACGCGCTCGATGGTGCGTGGAGCGATTGCGCCAAACCGGGGCTGTTGAGCGGGACGTTGACGCTGGCGCCGTACGCGATGCACTGGCTGGTACGCGAATAATTAGAATCTGGCCTTAAGGGTTGGGATAAACTCGCCTGCAAGGGCGCGGAGACAAGCATGAACCAACAAACCATCGCCGTATTCGGCGAATCGCTGGTGGACGATTTCATCACCGAGCAGGTGGTGGGCGGCGCGCCGTTCAACGTGGCGCGCAACCTGGCGGCGTTCGGCGTGGCCACCCTGATGGTCACCCGCATCGGCGAAGACAAGAACGGCGCGCTGGTACGGCGCGAGTTCGCGCGCTTCGGCATGAGCGAGGCCGGCCTGCAGATCGACGCACTTGATGCCACCGGCCGCGTGGTGGTCGAGCGCAATGACGCCGGCCATCGAGGGGTCGAGCATCGTTTTGTCATACTGCCCGACCAGGCCTACGATTACGTGCAGGCCGCACCGGCGCTGGCAGCCCTGGCCGCAGCCACGCCCTCGGTGCTGTACTTCGGCACCATGGCCCAGCGCCACGAGTGCTCGCGCGCCACCGTGCGCGCCATGCTCGAGGCGTCACCGGCCAGGCGCTACCTGGACCTCAATGTGCGCGACGGCCAGGTCACCGAGCGCTGTGCCTTCGAGTCGCTGCACCTGGCCGACATCGTCAAGGTCAACGAGGACGAGTTGAAAGACCTGTTCAAGTGGTACACCCACACCCAGCCCGGCACCCGGTCGGTCGAGAGCCGCGCAATGGCCGACGCCTGCCAGGCGCTGATGCGCACCTTCACCCTGCAAACCCTGATCGTCACGCTCGGCGAGCGCGGCGCCATGGTGTTCGGGGCCGACGGCAGCGTTACCATCAACCAGGAATGCCACGCACCGGCGCACATCGTCGATACCGTGGGCGCAGGCGACGCGTTTTCCGCCGTGTTCCTGTATGGCCAGGCGCAGGGCTGGCCGCTGCCGTTGACCCTGGCGCGCGCCAATGCGTTTGCCGGCGCCATTTGCGGCGTAGCCGGCGCGGTGCCAGCCGATATCGGCTTCTATGCACCGTGGCTGGCCGCGTGGCATGCCGGTGCGGTGTTGCCAAACATCGAATTGGCCCAGGTGCCAGGAGTGGCCGCATGAAGCCGCACCTGTCGTTCTGGCAGATCGTCAACATGAACATCGGGTTCTTCGGGATCCAGTTCAGCTTTGGCCTGCAGCAAAGCAGCATGAGTCCGATCTACAAGTACCTGGGCGCGGACGAAGCGAGCCTGCCTTACCTGTGGCTGGCCGGCCCGATGACCGGCCTGCTGGTGCAGCCGCTGATCGGCGCCATGAGCGACCGCACCGTCACGCGGTGGGGCCGGCGTACGCCGTACTTCCTGATCGGCGCGATTTTGTGCAGCCTGGGCCTCTTGGCCATGCCGTTCAGCCCCACCTTGTGGATGGCCGCCAGCCTGCTGTGGATCCTCGACGCCGCCAACAACGTCACCATGGAGCCGTACCGCGCGTTCGTCTCCGACAAGCTGGCGCCCAAGCAGCATTCGCTCGGTTTTCTCACCCAAAGCGCGTTTACGGGACTGGGACAAACGCTCGCCTACCTGACGCCGTCGCTGCTGGTCTGGATGGGCATGAACAAGGATGCCGTCAACGGCAGCCATATTCCGCACATCGTGATTGCCGCCTTCATGATCGGCGCCGTGTTCTCGATCACGTCGGTGCTGTGGACCCTCAAAACCACGCCCGAGCATCCGTTGACGCCGGTCGAGCTGGCCGAGATCCGCGCCCGCCCGGCAGGCTGGCGCCACACGCTGGGCGACATCGTCACGGCAGTGCGCGAGATGCCACCCACCATGCGCCAGCTGGCCTGGGTCAAGCTGTTCCAGTGGTACGCGATGTTCTGCTATTGGCAGTACATCATGCTGTCGCTGTCGACCACCTTGTACGGCACCACCGACCAGGCCTCGCAAGGCTTCCGCGATGCCGGCCTGCTGTCCGGGCAGGTGGGGGCGTTCTACAACTTCATCGCGTTCGTCGGCGCGCTGGCGCTGGTGCCCTTTACGCGCCGCTACGGTCCCAAGATCACGCACAGTATTTGCCTGACGCTGGCCGGCTTTGCCATGATGAGCATCCCGTCGATCCACTCGGAGGCGCTGCTGTTCGTGCCGATGATCGGCATCGGCCTGGCGTGGGCCAGCATCATGGGCAATCCTTACGTGATGCTGGCCGGCTGCATACCGCCGGAGCGCACCGGCGTGTACATGGGCATCTTCAATATGTTCATCGTGCTGCCGATGATTATCCAGATCTTCACGCTGCCGCTGTACTACCGCAGCCTGTTGGGTGGCAATCCGGAAAACGTCATCCGCCTGGCCGGGGTGCTGATGCTGTGCGGCGCGGTGGCGGTGCTGTTCGTGAAAATAAAAAAGCCGCAAGCGGAGCTGGCTCCGGCTGCGGCTTGATGAAACTGCCCGATGCTTCGGGCAGTTTTTTTATTCGCTGTGCATCTGGCTTTGCAGGTAGTTCTGGATGCCGACCTTGGCGATCAGGTCTTGCTGGGTTTCCAGCCACTCGATGTGCTCTTCGGTGTCTTCCAGGATCATCAACAGCAGGTCGCGCGAGACGTAGTCGCCGGCTTTCTCGGCGGTGGAAATGCCTTCCTTGACCGTGATGTGAGCGGCTTTTTCCAGCTTCAGGTCGCAGCCGATCATTTCTTCGGTGTTCTCGCCGATCATGATCTTGTGCATCGCTTGCAGGTTCGGCAGGCCGTCGAGCATCAGGATGCGGTCGATCAGTTTGTCGGCGTGCTTCATTTCGCCGATCGATTCTTCGTATTCCTTCTTCGCGATTTTTTCCAGGCCCCAGTGGCGGTACATGCGCGCGTGCAGGAAGTACTGGTTGATTGCGGTCAGTTCGTTGGTCAGCTGTGCGTTCAGCAAGCGGATGACTTCGGCGTCGCCCTTCATGATGGAGCTCTCTCAAATAGTTACGGATGCCCGCATTCTGCCACGAAGTCGGATGCTATGTGTAGTTAATTTCGCGTAAAAGCCGAAATAACATATTTAATTGCGCGTAACGAGACCAGTGAAAATAATGAGAACAATTAGCATGCGCATCTGAAGTCAACGCAACCAAGTCAATTGTCCGGGTGTGAAGCAACCAACCTAGTGTGGCAGCGGTCGGCGCTAGTATGGGTGTTCCAACTTTTCACCCAACAGGAGCATGCCATGGACTCGATCAACGCCAACCAGCCAGAACATAACCACGAAGACCTGATGGGCCAGGACGCCATCAAGAAAATCCGCGACCTGGTCGACAGCACGCCCGAATGCTTCTTCGTCACCAGCGACGCCAGCGGCGGTCCCGGCGACTCGCGCCCGATGCACGCAATGCAGGTCGATGACCTGGGCAATGTCTGGTTCTTCAGCGCCAGCGACAGTCTGAAAAACCGCGAACTGGCAGCCGATCCGTCGGCCACGCTGTACTTCCAGGGCGCATCGCACGAGTTCCTGCACCTCGAAGGCATCGCCACCGTGCTGCGCGACCCGGTCAAGCAAAAGGAATTGTGGAACTTCACGCTCAAGACGTGGTTCACCGAAGGCGAAGACGACCCGCGCATCACGCTGATCAAGTTCGCGCCAACCTACGGCTACTACTGGGATACCAAGCACGGACGTGCGGTGGCAGGTGTGAAAATGCTGGTGGGCGCCATTACCGGCAAGACCCTCGATGACTCGATCGAGGGCCGTTTGGATTTGTAATTAGCCGAGCTGGAAGTTGATCGGTACCAGCGCATACACGGGGATGGCCTTGCCATCCTCGACATACGGCTTGAACAACGCCTTCAGAACGGCCTGGCGGCCGGCTTCGTCCAGATTGGTCGATCCTGACGATTTCTGGATCACGACCTGCTCGGGCAAGCCTTTTTCGCCGATCAGCACGCGCAGCAGCACGACGCCGCTCTCGCCCATGCGGCGGGCGATGTTGGGATAGACCGGTTGCGGTGCACGGATGTAGTCGGCGCCGTTGATGGTTTTCGGTGCCGCAGGCGCCGGTGCTGGCGGCGCTGGCGTCGGCGCGGCGACCGGTGCTTGCGCGGTGGGGGGCGTGGGTTCGACGTTGCGCGGCGACGGCGGCGCGACCGTGATGGTCGGCTGCGTTTGCGGCGTGGGCAGGATCGGCATCGGCGGAATAAACTTCGGCACCTGCACCACCAACGGCACGGTCTTCGGTTCCGGCGGCGGCTTCAATGGCTCGGGCGAAGCCACGAAACTGACCGTGACCACCTTGGGCATGACGGCCTGCGCCACCTTGTTGAGCATACCGTTGCTCATCATCCAGAACAGCACTCCATGGACTGCCACAATTGCGGCCAGTGGGGCTGCCTTGCGTCCGCGCACGCGCCAGAATCGCCTGGCCCGCCACATCAGCCCGGAGCCATCCACGGACATCGCATTCGCGGTCCGTTCATAGAACATAGTATTCATATCAGTTGGTAAATACTGGGCGCTTGAGCACAGTTTCTTCGATGGCGACAGCCTGCGTGCTGGCCAGGTGCTCGTTCAGGATGTCTTCGGCGCAGCTGAAGCACTGGCCGCAGCAGGTGGCCACGCCCAGATCGCGGCGCAGTTCTTCCATCGACGTGATCCCAAACTCCATGGCTTGACGGATTTCACGATCAGATATGTTGTTGCAGACACATACAATCATTGACACACCTTCTGGCTAGGCTACGACACTAAGCGGGTTGATGACGGCAGACGGTTAGTTGGCTGAGAACAAGCTTGCTACTAACTTAATGCGAATCATTATCATTAGCCGTATACTGCCTCAGTTCTGTTGGAGATGCAAGCCTAAATAGTAGTCATTCGCATTAACGAATATAATGCTAGTATCCTGTTCTTTGCCGCACTAAAAGTTTGTTGCGCGCAGCCGACAAGGTGCCGACTCACCAGCCTGGATTTATCCCATGACGCAAGCTGTTCCCTTCCTCACTCTCGATGCGCTCGCTGTAGGCGCCTCCGCTATCGTCACCCAGGTCGCCCCTGGCGATGTTGCCGAAGACGGCGTGTCGCTGTCGCGCCGGCTGATGGAGCTGGGTTTTGTGCCCGGCGAAAAAGTCCGCCTGCTCAAGCGCGGCATGCCCGGCGGTGAACCGCTGGCCATCAAGGTGGGCAACTCCACCTTTGCCTTGCGCCGCTTCGAAGCTGCGCTGATTTCGATCCAACCGGAATAATTACCAATGGCTGTCGTAGAAAAAGCGGTGCACAACTCTCCCGCAAACTCCTTGCCGCCAGTCGTGGCCCTGCTGGGTAATCCCAACTGCGGCAAGACCGCGCTGTTCAACCGCCTGACCGGCGCGCGCCAGAAAGTGGCCAACTACGCGGGCGTCACCATCGAACGCAAGGAAGGCGCCTTCAACTCGCAGGCCGGCCACACCTTTCGCGTGCTCGACCTGCCTGGCGCCTACAGCCTCACCGCCCACACCCCGGACGAGGCGATCACGCGCGACGTGGTGGCCGGCCTGCGCCGCAGCGACGCCGCACCCGACGTGCTGGTCTGCGTGGTCAATGCCACCAACCTGCGCCTGAACCTGCGCCTGGTGCTCGAAGTGCAGCGCCTCGGCCTGCCCATGCTGCTGGCGCTGAACATGGTGGACGTGGCCAGGAAGCGCGGCGTGGTGATCGACACCGCGCGCCTGGCGCAGGAACTGGGCATGCCGGTGGTGGAAACCGTGGCCGTGCAGCCGGGCGGCGAAAAAGCCCTGGTCGCCGCGCTCGACGCCATGCTGCCGCTGCCGCAGGTCGTCACCAAGCCACTGTCCGCGATCGACGCCGTGTCGGTGGAAGAGACCCAGCGCGAAGTGCGCCGCATCATCGCTGCCGCCGTCAGCGGCGACGACGAGGCATCGTCCACGTCGGAGAAAATCGACAGCGTGGTGCTGCACCCGGTCGCTGGCCCGATCATCCTGGCCGTGTTGATGTTTTTCGTGTTCCAGGCCGTGTTCAGCTGGGCCGCCACGCCGATGGACATGATCACCGGCGCGTTCGAGCACTTGGGCGGCCTGCTGGGCGCCTACGTGCCCGAGGGCCACCTGCGCAGCCTGCTGGTCGACGGCATCATCGGCGGCGTGGGCGGCGTGCTGGTGTTCCTGCCGCAGATCCTGATCCTGTTCTTCTTCATCCTGATCCTCGAGGACTGCGGCTACCTGCCGCGCGCCGCCTTCCTGCTCGACCGCCTGATGGGCGGCGTGGGCCTGTCGGGCCGCGCCTTCATCCCGCTGCTCTCGAGCTTTGCCTGTGCGATTCCCGGCGTGATGGCCGCGCGCACCATTCAAAACCGGCGCGACCGCTTTGTCACCATCATGATCGCGCCGTTGATGACGTGCTCCGCGCGCCTGCCGGTGTACGCGCTGGTGATTGCCGCCTTCATCCCGAGCCGCGAAGTGTTCGGCATCATGAACCTGCAAGGGCTGGTCCTGTTCATCCTCTACGTGGCCGGCATCGTCTCGGCCATGCTGGTGGCGTACGTAATGAAGCGCACCATGGGCGGCAAGGGCAAGCACGCGCTGATGATGGAACTGCCGGCCTACCACTGGCCGCACCTGCGCAACCTGGCGCTGGGCCTGTGGGAGCGCGCCAAGATTTTCGTCACCCGCGTCGGTACCATCATCCTCAGTCTCACCATCATCCTGTGGGCACTGAGTTCGTTCCCGGACGCGCCGGAAGGCGCCACCCAGCCGGCCATCTACTACAGCGTGGCCGGCATCATCGGCCGCGGGCTCGAATACATCTTCGCGCCGATCGGCTTCAACTGGCAGATCTGCATTGCCCTGGTGCCGGGCATGGCTGCGCGCGAAGTGGCGGTTGGCGCACTGGGCACCGTGTATGCGATGTCGCAAACCGGCGACGAGCTGGCCAATTCGCTGGCACCCGTGCTGGCGGCCAGCTGGGGCCTGCCAACAGCCTTGTCGCTGCTGGCGTGGTTCGTGTTTGCGCCGCAGTGCCTGGCCACCCTGAGTACGGTGCGCCGTGAAACCAACAGCGTGAAAGCCGCCTGGTTCATGGCCGGATATCTGTTTGCGCTGGCGTACGTGGCGGCATTCCTCACGTTCCGCATTTCGACGGCAATCATCGGAGGCTGATATGTGGCAGAACCTTATCGTGGCAGTGATCGTGGCTGCAGCCTTGCTGCACTTCAGTACCAAGTATTTGCCGGCCGCCTGGCGCCGCCAGATCGTGTACCTGCTGGCGCGCCATGGCGTGAACCAGGACAAGGCCGCCAGGTTTTTCAAGACCACGCCGGACTGCGGCAGCGGCTGCGGTTCGTGCGGTTCGTGCGGCACCGATGCCAAGGCGCCGGCTGCCGGTGCCGCCGGTGCCGCCGGTGCTTCTCGCGCCGATGCCTCGCAACCGCTCAAGCGGGTGATTCCGCTGCACGTGCAGCGCTGATTCCCTCCATCGGGTAGCGGCGCCTGGCAGCCAACAATGCTAAGCTGGGAAATCGCGGCACCGCCGTTCTTTCCCAGGATTCCAGATGATCGTCGTTCACCACCTTAACAACTCGCGCTCGCAGCGCGTGCTCTGGCTGCTCGAAGAGCTGGGCCTCGATTACGAGATCGTGCGCTACCAGCGCGACGCCAAGACCATGCTGGCGCCGCCAGAGCTGCGCGCCATCCACCCGCTGGGCAAGTCGCCAGTGATCGTCGATAACGGCATCGTGGTGGCCGAATCGGGCGCCATCGTCGAATACCTGATCGACACCTACGGCAACGGCCGCCTGATCCCGCCGGCCGGCACCGAAGACCGCCGCCGCTGGACCTATTTCCTGCACTATGCCGAAGGCTCGGCCATGGCGCCGCTGTTGATGAAGCTGGTGTTCGACCGGGTGGAAACCAGCCCGGCGCCATTTTTCGTCAAGCCGATCATGCGCGGCATCGCCCGCAAGGTCAAAGGCAGCTACCTGGAACCGCAAATCGCCACCCACCTCGACTACCTCGAAGCCGAGCTGGCCAGGTCGCCATGGTTCGCCGGCCCCGAATTCACCGCCACCGACATCCAGATGAGCTTCCCCCTGGAAGCGGCCGCCGCCCGAGCCGGCCTCGACAGCAGCCGCCCCCGCTTGATGAGTTTCCTCGAACGCATCCATGCGCGGCCGGCATACAAACGGGCGATCGAGCGTGGTGGCGAGTATGCGTTGCTGAAGTAACCTGGGTGGCGCTACCAGATGGTTTGCACGTGAGGGTAGGCGCGGATTTTTTGATCGACGGTAACGAGCGGAATATTCATCGTGATTGCCGTGGCCACGATGATGCGATCGGCGGGATCCTGATGAAAGCCGGCAGGGAGCTCAACTGATGCGACGGCGATGTTGGTATCGACCGGGACGGAAAAAGTGCAGTCGAGCGCTTCGATCACGCCGATCCACTTTGCCGCCGCGCATGACAATTTCAGGCGGTTACGCTTGACCAGCAGCGCAATTTCCCAGAATGAAAATGAGGAGACGGCAATCATGCCAACCTTTTCCTCATTCGCTATGGCTGCTTGCGCGCGCGGCGATAACCTGGCACTGGCCTCGCGCCACCAGATCAAGGCATGCGTATCGAGCAAAATCATTTGAACGGTGCATAGCCATCAGCTTCGATCGGAGAGACGATATCTCCTTCATACACAACTGAGCCCTTGAGCGCATCGCTCCGTTGTACGGGACCCAGGTCGTGATATTTGAGTTCCATCCGGACGCGCCGTCCCTCGATGATCAGCAAGGTGCCGCCGTTTTCCATGACGCGGCGATGAAGCTCCGGGGCAAGCCGGTCGAATTCCTCGATCGACATTGTTTCGTAGCTGGAGGCCTTCCATAGCGGCGCATTGTCGTCAGCTGCGTTCATGATCAACTCCGGTCATTGATTACATTGATCTTACGCCAAATGTAGAGGAGTTCAAGCAAGCGCCACCGCACCCCGCTCGGGTAGAATGGCGGCTTGACCAAGTAGCCCGGACGATTTTTAACATGGGTAGACTCCTTGCCATCGACGGCCTCAATATCGTGCGCCGTGTCTATGAAGCCAGCCCCGAACCCGACAGCCCCGAGAAGGCCGAGATCGCGCTGCGCCACGCCTTTTCTTCATTGCGTAACCTGATCAACGATCACCAGCCCTCCCACGTGCTGCCTGCATTCGACTTTGGCGGCCGGACCTGGCGCCACGACCTGTTTGGCGGCTACCGCGAGGGCAGGGCGCCAATGCCCGAGCCGCTGCGCGCTGCGCTGCCGGCGTTTTACGACAAGCTGCGCGGCATCGGCATGCACGTGGTGTGCGTGCCCGAAGTGGAGGCCGACGACGTGATCGGCACCGTGGTGCTGCGCTGGCTGGCGGACAGCCGCGGCGACGCCACCGTCGCCAGTACCGACAAGGACTTGCACGGCCTGATCGCCCACGGCGCCCGCGTGTGGGACCACTTCAAGGGCGAATGGCACGACCATGCCTGGGTCGAACGCAAGTGGGGCGTGCCCCCCGAGCAACTGCCCGACCTGCTGGCGCTGATGGGCGATGTCACCGACTCGATACCGGGCGTGTCGAAGGTCGGCGTGAAAACTGCAGCCCGGCTGTTGCGTACTTACGGCACTCTCGACGCCATCATGGCCGGCGCCGGCATTCTTAAAGATTCTCTGGGTGAAACTTTACGAAAAGAACGTGAAATGCTGTATCTTTCTCGACAGTTGGTGGCGCTGAAAACCGACGTAAAGGTAGGCGTCACCTGGAATATGCTGGCCTGGGAGCAGTTTTAAGATGTTAAAAGCGATAATTATCGATTCGAGCGCGGTCGCGCGTGGCCTGCTCAATACGGTGTTGCTGGACGGCGGTTACGACGTGGCGGGCCAGGGCCATACCTGTGCGGCCGGCGTGGCCCTGATGATCAAGCACAATCCGCACATCGTGTGCATCGCGCTGGAACAGGTTGAAAGCGACCTCGACGGCATGCGCGAGATCAAGAGCAAGTGGCCCAAGGCGCTGATCTTCATGGTCTCCAGCCAGCTCGACGCGGCCACCATCCAGTCCGCGCACGCGATGGGCGTCAACGGCTTCATCGTCAAGCCTTTCAAAGCCGACACGGTACTCAATACGATACGCAACGTGGTGATCGCGATGGTCAAGCGCCAGCGCGCGGCGATGGCTGCCAGCGCGCCGGCAGCCGATGCGCCGAAACCGGAAGACGGCAGCGACGCTGCCCCATAACTACGACGTGGTGGAGCTGTCGATGATGCCGCCGCCCAGGCACACGTCGCCGTCATAGAGCACGACCGACTGTCCCGGCGTCACCGCCCACTGGGCTTCCATGAAGCGCAACGCAAAGTCCGAGTCGCCTTCGGGCGCCGCATCGTAGTCCAACGTGCACGCCACGTCGGCCTGGCGATAGCGGGTCTTGGCCGACAGCGCGCGCGGGGAGGGCGCTTCGCTGGCGATCCAGCTGGCCTGGTCGGCGCGCAGCGTGGACGACAGCAGCCACGGATGGTCGTGGCCCTGCACGATGTACAGCGTGTTTTCAGCCACGTCCTTGCGCGCCACGTACCAGGCGTCGCTGCTGCCGTCGGGGTTCTTGTACGCCTTCATGCCGCCGACGCCGATGCCCTTGCGCTGGCCCAGCGTGTAGAACGACAGGCCGACGTGCTCGCCCACGACCTTGCCGTCCGGGGTTTTCATCGGGCCCGGCTTGTATGACAGGTAGCGGTTCAAGAATTCTCGGAACGGGCGTTCGCCGATAAAGCAGATGCCGGTCGAATCCTTCTTGGCGGCGTTGGGCAGCGCCAGTTTTTCGGCGATCTGGCGCACTTCGGTTTTCGGGATTTCGCCGAGCGGGAACAGGGTGCGCGACAACTGCGACTGGTTCAGCCGGTGCAGGAAGTAGCTCTGGTCCTTGGTGTGGTCGACGGCCTTGAGCAGTTCGAATTTTTCGCCGTTCTGGCGCACGCGCGCGTAGTGGCCGGTGGCGATCAGGTCCGCGCCCAGGTGCATGGCGTGGTCGAGAAACGCCTTGAACTTGATCTCGGCGTTGCACAGCACGTCGGGATTGGGCGTGCGGCCGGCCTGGTATTCGCGCAGGAAGTCGGCGAACACGCGGTCCTTGTATTCGGCGGCGAAGTTGACCGCCTCGATGTCCACGCCGATCACGTCGGCCACGCTGGCCGCGTCGATCCAGTCCTGGCGCGTGGAGCAGTATTCGGAATCGTCGTCGTCTTCCCAGTTCTTCATGAACAGGCCCACCACGTCGTAGCCCTGCTCCTTGAGCATCCACGCCGCGACCGAGGAATCGACCCCGCCCGACATACCGATCACGACTTTTTTCTTGCTCATTGCGTCTATCCTTGGTTTAACCGACTGCAGTGCTGATTGCCTCTTTATAGACCGAAGCGTGGGTCTGTATCAATGCCAGCGGGGCGCGGATGCCGGCCAGGTATTCGTCCACGCATTGCAGCACGGTGGGGCTGCGGTGACGGTCGGCGCAGGCGGCCAGTTCGTCGCGCGTGAGCCACATGGTGCGCAGGATGCCTTCGTCGAGCGGGCGGTCGTGCTGGACGCCCGGTACACCGCAGAAGGTAAAGCGCAGGTACGTCACTTCCTCGCCGGTGCGGTTGGAGGTGTAGCGCGACATATACATGCCCACCAGCGCGGTGGGCGTGAAGTCGTACGCGGTTTCCTCCAGCGTCTCGCGGATCACGGCCTGTTCCAGCGATTCGTAGGGGTCCAGATGGCCGGCAGGCTGGTTGATGCGGATGCCGTCGCTGGTCTCTTCTTCGATCAGCAGGAACTTGCCGTCTTTTTCGACGATGGCGGCAACAGTCACAGAGGGTTTCCAGATACGCGGCATGAGTCATCCTTGAAAAGAGCCGACATTTTAGCCTGTTCTGGCAGCGTTGGTTTGAAACCCCTGTGCTTAAAACCAGCGTTTGCTTTGAACTTACGCAACATTTCATGGGATAAACAACGCCAGATAGCCACTTTTGCTCAAAAAACCATGTTAGATTGGGTAGTCAGTTTATTAATCATTGCGGGTGGCGCAGTAGGTTTTCGACATCCGCCAAGGGGGCACCATGAGAATAGGCATACCGGCCGAGACAAGGCCGGGGGAGACCCGGGTAGCGGCGACGCCCGAAACCATCAAGAAGTTATCTGCGAAACATCAATTGATCATGCAGGCCGGCGCCGGACTGGCCGCCTCGATCACCGACGACGCCTACGCGGCGGCCGGCGCCACCATCGGCAACGCGGCCGAGGCCTTTGGTGCCGACGTGGTGCTCAAGGTACGCGCGCCGTCCGACGACGAGCGCGCGCTGATCAAGCCCGGCACGGTCGTCATCGGCATGCTCAATCCTTTTGACTCCGCCAACAACGTCGCCATGGCCACCGCCGGCCTGCGTGCGCTGGCGCTGGAGGCCGTGCCGCGCATCACCCGTGCGCAGTCGATGGACGTGCTGTCCTCGCAAGCCAATATCGCCGGCTACAAGGCCGTCATGATTGCCGCCAATACCTACCAGCGCTTCATGCCGATGCTGATGACGGCGGCCGGCACGGTCAAGGCGGCGCGCGTGCTGATCATGGGCGTGGGCGTGGCCGGTTTGCAGGCGATTGCCACCGCCAAGCGCCTGGGCGCGGTGATCGAGGCGTCCGACGTGCGACCGCCGGTCAAGGAGCAGGTGGAGTCGCTGGGCGCCAAGTTCATCGACGTGCCGTTCCTCACCGACGAGGAGCGCGAAATCGCCAAGGGCGTGGGCGGTTATGCCCGCCCGATGCCGCCGGACTGGATGGCGCGCCAGTCGGCGCTGGTCCACGAACGGGCCAAGCTGGCCGACATCATCATCACCACCGCGCTCATTCCCGGCCGCCCGGCGCCGGTGCTGATCTCCGAGGAGACGGTCAAGGCGATGAAACCCGGCTCGGTCATCGTCGACCTGGCGGTGTCGCAAGGCGGCAACTGCCCGCTGTCGGAACTCAACAAAACGGTGATCAAGCACGGCGTGCACATCGTCGGCGAGCCCGACCTCGCCACGCTGGTGGCGGCGGACGCCTCGGCGCTGTACGCGCGCAATGTGCTCGACTTCCTCAAGCTGATCATCGACAAGGACGAGCAACTGGTCATCGACCGCGAGGACGACATCATCAAGGCCACGCTGCTGTGCGCGGACGGCCAACTGTTACGACAATAAGAGGGGACCCGCCATGGAAGTGAGCCACACCATCATCAACCTGATCATCTTCGTGCTGGCCATCTATGTCGGCTACCACGTGGTCTGGACCGTGACGCCGGCGCTGCATACGCCGCTCATGGCCGTTACCAACGCCGTCTCGGCGATCATCATCGTCGGCGCCATGCTGGCCGCCGCGCTCACCGAAGGACTGGTTGGGCAAATCGCCGGCACGGTGGCCGTGGCGCTGGCAGCGGTCAACGTGTTCGGCGGTTTCCTGGTCACCCAGCGCATGCTCGAGATGTTCCGTAAAAAGGAACCCAAGGCCAAGAAGGGAGACCAGCCATGAGCTTCATCACCATGAACCTGGTGACGATGATGTACCTGGTCGCCTCGGTGTGCTTCATCCAGGCACTCAAAGGGTTGTCGTCGCCGGCCACTGCACGCTCGGGTAACGCCTTCGGCATGGCCGGCATGGCCATCGCCTTCATTACCACCGTGGCGCTGATCCTCAAGCTGCGCGAGGAGGCGTTGCAGGCGGGCCTCAACGGTGGCATGGGACTGGCGCTGGTCGCGGTGGGCGTGGTGGTGGGCGGCGCGATTGGCGCCATCCTGGCCAAAAAGGTCGAGATGACCAAGATGCCGGAACTGGTTGCGGCCATGCACTCGCTGATAGGCCTGGCTGCCGTGTGCATCGCGGTGGCAGCCGTGTCCGAGCCGCACGCGTTCGGCATTGCCGCCACCGGCGAGCCGCTGCCGTTCGGTAACCGCATCGAGCTGTTCATCGGTACCTTCGTGGGAGCCATCACGTTCTCGGGCTCGGTGATCGCGTTCGGCAAGCTGTCGGGCAAATACAAGTTCCGGCTGTTCCAGGGGGCGCCGGTCAGCTTTCCCGGCCAGCACATGCTCAACTTGGCGCTGGCGATCTTGATGGTGGGCCTGGGGCTGGCGTTCTGCCTGGCCGACGGCGTGGCGCCTGCCTGGACGCCGTTTTTGATCATGACCGCGATCGCCTTTGTGCTCGGGGTGCTGATCATCATTCCGATCGGCGGCGCCGACATGCCGGTGGTGGTATCGATGCTGAACTCCTACTCCGGCTGGGCGGCGGCCGGCATCGGCTTCTCGCTCAATAACGCCATGCTGATCATCGCCGGCTCGCTGGTCGGATCGTCCGGCGCGATCCTGTCGTACATCATGTGCAAGGCCATGAACCGTTCGTTCTTCAACGTGATCCTGGGCGGCTTTGGCGGCGCCCCGGCCGACGCCACCGCCGGCGGCGCCAAGGAGCAGCGGCCGGTCAAATCCGGTTCGGCCGACGATGCCGCGTTCATCATGGCCAACGCCGAGAGCGTGATCATCGTGCCCGGCTACGGCCTGGCCGTGGCGCGCGCCCAGCACTCGCTCAAGGAACTGGTGGAGAAACTGACCCACAAGGGCGTGACGGTGAAATACGCGATCCACCCGGTGGCCGGGCGCATGCCGGGCCACATGAACGTGCTGCTGGCCGAAGCCGAGGTGCCGTACGACCAGGTGTTCGAGATGGAGGACATCAACGGCGAATTCGGCCAGGCCGACGTGGCGCTGATCCTGGGCGCCAATGACGTGGTCAATCCGGCCGCCAAGGATCCGGGGTCGCCGATTGCCGGCATGCCGATTTTGGAGGCGTATAAAGCCAAGAGCATCATCGTCAACAAGCGGTCGATGGCGTCCGGATATGCGGGGCTCGACAATGAGCTGTTTTACCAGGCCAATACCATGATGGTGTTTGGCGACGCCAAGAAGGTGATCGAGGACATGGTGAAGGCGGTCGAGTAAAGCGGTGGGATAACTAGCGCCGGCCGTACATCATCAACTCGGCCAGCACGCTGCGCGCCGGTCCGACCACGTCGATCGCCGCCAGCGACAATCCCAGCAGCGCCTGCGCCGGCGAGTTGTTGGCGAACACGCGGGCCATGGTGTCGGTCAGGCGCACCGTGGTGCTGCGGTCCTGCTGGCGCGCGGCGGTAAATTGCGCCAGCATCTGCGGCGTGGCGCCTTGTGCCAGCAGGCGCGCCAGCACCGTCACGTCGCGCAGGCCCAGGTTCAAGCCCTGGCCAGCCACCGGGTGCAGTGTCTGCGCGGCGTTGCCGATGGCGACGGTGCGCGCGGTGGCACGCGCATCGGCGTTCAGGCCCAGCGGGAAACCGAGGCGCGGTGAGGCATAGGTAAACCGGCCTACGCGGTCGCCGAACGCCTCGCCCAGTTGCGCCAAAAATGCCTGATCGTCCAGCGCCAGCAACTGCTCGGCGCGCGCCGGGCGCACGCACCACACCATCGAGTATTCGCCAAGCTGGGCTTCGCCCTGCGGCAGCAGCGCCAGCGGGCCTTCGTCGGTGAAGCGCTCGTAGGCGCGGTGTGGCTGCGGGCGGTTGCTGCGCACCTGCGCGATGATCGCGGTCTGGCCGTAGTCGCGGCGCCGGGCGCGGTCCTGCTGTTCGTTGAACAGGCCACCTTCGGCCTGCACCACCACGCCTGCGTGCAGCGCGCGCGCCGCGCCGGTGGCCAGGTCGGTAATGGTGAGCACTACTTGGTTATCGAGTTCGTCGAGCGCAGCCACCCGCGCCGGGCGCTGGGTGGCAATGCCGGCCGCATTCACCACGTTGCCGAGCGCCTTGACGATGTCGCCGTAGCGCGTGACGTAGCCCAGCGCCGGCACGCCCTGCTCGGCGCTGGTGATCATGCTGCGGCCGAACTGGCCACGGCGCGAGACGTGAATTTCGTTGATCGCCGTGCCGGCCACCGGCCAGGCGCCGATGTCTTCGAGGATTTGCCGGCTGCCCCACGACAGCGCCAGCGAGCGCGGGTCGGCGCTGGACTGGGCCAGCGTCTTGGCATCGATCAGGGCGATGCGGTGGGCGGGAATGCCGCGCTTGGCCAGCAGGGCGGCGAGCGCCATGCCGGCCGGGCCGGCGCCGCAGATGGCCACATCGCAGGACAGGGTAACTGGTGGGGGCGGGGTGTCTTGGTCGGTCATTGCATCAGCTTTTCGATGTCAGCCACGGACTTGGGCGCGGCTGCGCTCAATATCGTATGGCCGGTGGCGGTGACCAGCACATCGTCTTCGATGCGTATGCCGGTGTTCCAGTATTGTTCGGGCACGCCGGGCGCGGGGCGTACGTAGATGCCCGGCTCCACCGTCAGCACCATGCCCGCCTGCAGCGCGCGTGAGGGCTGGGGCTGGTCGGCGGCCTGCGCGTTTCCCGTGTGACGATACGCGCCCACGTCGTGCACATCGAGGCCCAGCCAGTGGCCGGTGCCGTGCATGTAGAACTGCAGGTGACGCTTGTCGGCGATGACGTCGGCGGCGCTGCCACAGGTATTTTGATCGAGCAGGCCCAGGTCCAGCATGCCCTGCGCCAGCACGTCCAGCGCTGCGGCGTGGATGCCGGCATACGGCCGGCCCGGCACCACGGCGTCCAGCGCGGCACCTTGCGCAGCCAGCACCAGTTGGTACAGCTGGCGCTGCGGCGCGGTAAAGCGGCCGCTGACGGGCCAGGTGCGGGTGATGTCGGAGGCGTAGCCATCGAGCTCGCAGCCGGCGTCGATCAGTACCAGGTCGCCGTCGCGGGCGAGGGCGTTGTTGGCGCTGTAGTGCAGCACGCAGGCGTTGGCGCCCGCAGCCACAATCGGCGGATACGCCTGGCCCTGGGCGCCGTGGCGGCGGAATTCGTACAGCAGTTCCGCCTCGATTTCGTACTCGTGCAGGCCGGCGCGCGCGTGCTGCATCGCCCGGACGTGGGCCAGCGCCGAGATGGTGGCGGCGCGCTGCATGGTGGCTTGCTCGACATCGTCCTTCACCAGGCGCATCTCGGCCAGCAGCGGCAGCAGGTCAATCCCGGACGGTGCGTGGTCGCGTAACCGCACCAGGGAACTATCGAGGTCTTCGATCGGGTAGGCCTCATCGAAGCCAAAGGCGGCACGCGCAGCCTGCGGCCCATGGCGCAAGCCATCCCAGATTTCACGGTCAGGATTTTTGGCGCGGCAGAACAGGATGCTGCGTGCCGGTTTGTCACCGCGCGCGGCAACCAGCACCAGCGCGCTTTCCGGCTCGGTGAAACCGGTCAGGTAGTAAAACGCGCTGTCGTAGCGATAAGGGTAGTGGCTGTCGCCGTTGCGCGCCACCTCGGGCGCCGTGTGCAGCACCGCCACCGCGCCGGGCGGCAGCTGCGCCAGCAGGCGTGTCCGCCGGTTTGCGCAAGCAGCCACCATCGTCACTGCGCAGCCTTGGGGCCGGGTGCCAACGGGTGGGCAAGTGCGGCCCTCGGCGCATTGAGCAACTCGAGCTGCTGCACCGTGCCCAGGTTGTGCCACTCACCCTCGTACACCTCGCCGCCGACGAGTTTTTTGTCGATGAATTCACGCAGCAAGGGGCCCAGCTTGGCGCGCGTGCCGGGCGTGATGGTGTCGAACATCTCGGGCCGGTACACGCCGATATTGCCGAAGGTGAATTTCGGCGCGCCGTCGTTATTGAGCGTGTACATCGACAGGCCGAAGTCGCCTTCCGGGTGGAAGTCGGGGTTCGGCACCAGGTACAACCAGCAGATGTCGCGCTGGTCGGCCGGATAGGGGTTGCCCCACATGTCCTCGTCGTGCAGCACGTCCTTGACCTGTTCGAAGTCGAAGTGCGGACAATAGATGTCGCCCGAAATCGCCACGAACGGTGCATCGCCGAGCAGGTGGCGGGCGTTGGCGATGCCGCCGGCCGTCTCCAGCGCGGTCTCTTCGCGCGAGTACAGCAGTTTTGCGCCGTACCTGCTGCCGTCGCCCAGCGTTTGCTCGATCTGGTCGCCCAGGTGAGCGTGGTTGATCACGATTTCCGTGATGCCGGCGCGCACCAGAGCGAGGATGTGCCAGACGATCAGCGGGCGGCCGCGCACCTTGAGCAGCGGCTTGGGGCAGGTGTCCGTCAACGGACGCATGCGCTCGCCGCGTCCGGCGGCAAAGATCATGGCTTTCATCAGCCCGGCCTCAGAAAGTGTAGCCGACTTGCGGCTGCACGTCTTCCAGCAGGTCGAGCAGGCGCACCAGCGGTTTCAGGTCGCGGTAGCGGCCGGCGGTCTTGCGCACGTAGTCCATCACGGTGGGCAGGTCGGCCAGGTACTGGTCCTTGCCGTCGCGGTAGTGCAGGCGGCAGAAGATGCCGAGGATCTTCAGGTGACGCTGCAGGCCCATGTACTCGAAGTCCTGGTAGAAGCTGTCGATGTCCTTGTTGACCGGCAGACCGGCCGACTTGGCGTGCTGCCAGTAGCGGATGGCCCAGTCCAGCACCAGCTCTTCGTCCCACTGCACGTAGGCGTCGCGCAGCAGCGAGACGACATCGTAGGTGATCGGGCCGTACAGCGCATCCTGGAAGTCCAGCACGCCGGGGTTGCCGGCGTCGATCTGCATCAGGTTGCGCGAATGGAAATCGCGGTGCACATACACCTGCTGCTGAGCCGTGACGTTGGCCAGGATGGCGTCGAACACGGACTTCAGTTCGGCCTGCTGCTTGTCGTTGAGCGTGGCCTTCAGGTGGCGGCCCAGGTACCACTCGGTGAAGATGCCCAGCTCGCGCTCCATGAAGGCGCGGTCGTACTCGGGCAGCACGTCCGGCTCGCTGGTGAGCTGGAACTTGACCAGCGCTTCGAGTGCATCGGCGTACATGGCCGAGGCGTTGTCGTGGTCGAGCACCTGCAGGTACGTGGTGTTGCCGAGGTCGGACATCAGCATGAAGCCGCGTTCGTAGTCGGTGGCGACGATGCGCGGCACGGAGACGCCGGCATGGGTGAGCATTTCGTCAACTTTAACGAAGCCCAGCACGTTTTCGCGCTCGGGCGGGGCGTCCATCACGATCAGGGTGGCGCCCAGGCTGGCCTGGTGCTCGGGTAAAACGTTGACACGGAAATAACGGCGGAAGCTGGCATCGCTTGATGCCGGGCGCGCGGAGGCGGCATCGACGACGTTGAGGGTGGCCAGCCAGGCGGTAAGTGCCTCGAGACGAAGGTCGGGAGTTAAATTCTGTAATAAAGACATGAAGCGAGCGGTTGAAACCGGCGTTGAGGATAGATTCCCATATAATAAGGGATTAATTTCAAATCGCCCGGTGTTTCCACCCTTCTTTTCATGAGTTGCATGCGCTGGCTTCTGCCCCCCACACCCTCGCACCGCTGGGCCTCTGCCCTGACTGCCATCGTCACTGTTTCCGCAGTGCCTACTTACGCCCAGGCTCAAGCCCAGGTTCAGCCTGCCGTGCCGGGCAAGCAGCGCGTGCCGCGGGTGGAGGATGTCAACGCCCCCACCATCGTCAAGGCCGAGGAAATCAATGGCCGCCCTGAGCGTGAACTGAACCTCGTGCGCGACGCCGAAATCGTCAAGGACCAGACCAAGGTGCAATCGGACTCGGCCTGCTTCCGCCAGGTGGAGAATGAAGTGGAAGCCGATGGCAACGTCAAGATCTGGCGTTTCGGCGACTATTTCACCGGCGACCAGCTCAAGCTGAACATGGACAGCGGCAAGGGCTATATGCTCAACCCGACCTACAAGATGGAGGCCAACAATGCGCAGGGCAAGGCCGAGCGCATCAACTTCATCAACGCCGACGAAGCACAAGTTGTCAACGGCACCTACAGCACCTGCCAGGGGGACGATCCCGACTGGTATTTGCGTTCGAGCACGCTCAACCTGGACAACGGGCGCGACGTCGGCACCGCCGGCCATACCGTGATTTACTTCAAGGACATACCGATCCTGGGCACGCCGGCACTGTCGTTCTCGCTGTCGGGCGCGCGCCGTTCGGGCTGGCTGTCGCCCACGCCGGGCTTCGGCTCCAAGGGTGAGGCCGAGTTGCTGGTGCCGTACTATGTCAATATCGCACCGAACCGCGACCTGACCCTGTACCCGAAAGTGATCCTGCGCCGCGGCCTGCAAATGGGCGCCAAGGGCCGCTACATGGGCGAAACCGATGGCGGCCTGTACGCCGGGGAAACCTACCTCGAATACCTGCCGCACGATAAAAAATACGTGCCGGTCGACCCGGGCGACTCCACCGACCGCTGGACCATCAAGTCGGTGCACAAGCAGGCCTTGTCGGAAGACTGGTCGTATGGCTGGAATGTCCGCGCTTCGTCGGATAACAATTATCCCAACGATTTCTCCAAGTCGGTATCGAGCTCGACCGAGCGGCAACTGTTGCGCGAGCTGCGCACCGACTACCACGGCGACTTCTGGACCCTGACTGCGCGCGTGCAGAAGTACCAGGTGCTGCAAGATCCGGAAGCGGGCATCGATCCGTCGCTGTTCGTCTCGCGGCCGTACGACCGCCTGCCGGCGATCAACTTCCACGCCGCGCAGTACGACGTGATGGGCGGCTTCGACTGGGCCTTCGACAGCGAACTCACGCGCTTCCACCATCCGACCCTGCTCAATGGCACGCGCCTGGTGGGCATACCGCAGATCAGCTACCCGATCATCGGACCCAGCTATTTCATCACCCCCAAAGTGATGCTCAACGCGGCCAGCTACCAGCTCGACAACCAGGCCGGCGGCGGTTCGCAAAACCTGTCGCGTGCGATTCCCACGGTGTCGATCGATTCGGGCCTGGTGTTCGAGCGCGACGCCAAGTTCCTCGGCAAGGAAATGACCCAGACCCTGGAGCCGCGCCTGTTCTACGTGCGCACGCCGTACCGCGACCAGACCCGGTTCCCCACCTTCGACACCGACGCGGCCACGTTCAACTTCAGCCAGATTTTCAGCGAAAACCGCTTCGTCGGCTCCGACCGTATCGGCGACGCCAACCAGCTGACCGCCGCGCTGGTGTCGCGCTTCCTCGACAGCTCGGGCGCCGAGCAGCTGCGCCTGTCGTTCGGCCAGCGCTTCTACTTCGAAGACCAGCGCGTGCAGCTCGATTCGTCCACGCCGGTGGTCGATGCCCACTCCGATATCCTGCTCGCCGCCAGCGGCCGCATTTCCGAGCACTGGACCTTCGACAGCGCGGTGCAATACAATCCGAGCCTGAGCCAGGTGTCGTCGCAAAGCTATACGTTCCAGTGGACGCCGGCGCAAAAGAAAGTGCTCAACCTCGGCTACCGCTACCTGCGCAACAGCTTCAAGAATATCGAGCTGTCGAGCCAGTGGCCGCTGTTCAAGCGCTGGTACGGCGTGGGCCGCGTCAGCTATTCGGCCCAGGACAAGAAGATCCTCGAAAGCCTGATCGGCCTCGAGTACAGCCATGACTGCTGGGTGTTCCGCATGGGCGCGCAGCGCTTCGTGACCACCTCGACCAAGGCGTCCACGCCGATCTTCTTCCAGCTCGAACTCAACGGCCTGTCGCACCTGGGCGTGGGCAGTCCGCTCGATGCCATGAAGAACAGCATTCCCGGTTACCAGCGCCTGAACGAGGGCAGATAAAGTTCAACTTAAGCAGATGTAACAAAGCGCACGGTATGATGCGCTTTGCGATATTTTCCAGCAAGGCACGCGGCGTAGCTTGTTTGCGCCGCGTGATTTTTACTACCTGACTCATGAGCGTTCCCCCATGCGTAATGCGTACCAAATGAAAGTCCTCGCCGTCTTGCTGTGCAGCGTAGCCCTGAGCGGTTGCAGCCTGTTCTCGAAAAAGCCCCAACCGGCGCCAGCCGTCCCGGCCGCATCGGCAGCCGCTGCCGCGCCCGTCGCCAAGCCGGCCGCCAAGCCGGTGGCCAAGGCCGACGGTTCCGGCTTCGTGCCGCCTGGTTCGTCGAGCAACGTGGCCATCGATTCGATCGTGGTGGTGGTCAACGACGACGTCATCACCCGCCGTGAACTGAACAACCGCATCAAGACCGTGACCGCCCGCATGAAGCAGCAGAACGTGCAGATGCCGCCGGCCGTCGATCTCGAGCGCCAGCTGCTCGAGCGCATGATCGTCGAACGCGCGCAAATGCAACTGGCCAGGGAAATGGGCGTGCGCGTGGACGACAACCAGCTCGACCGCGCCATCGCCCGGATCGCCGAGGCGCAAAAAGCCACGGTGCAAGACCTGCGCAACCAGATGGAGAAGGACGGTACGCCGTTCGCCGCGTTCCGCGAAGAGATCCGCGAAGAAATCATCATGCAGCGCCTGCGCGAGCACGAGGTCGATGCCAAGATCCAGATTTCCGATGCCGAAGTGGACAGCTACCTGGCCGCCCAGAAGGCTGCTGCCGCCCAGCAGTACGAGATCAACATCTCGCAAATCATGGTGCGCATCCCGGACAACGCCACCGCCGAGGTGATCGCCCAGCGCCGCGCGCGCGCCGAAGAAGTGATGCGCCAGCTGCGCACCGGCGCCGACTTCGCCAAGACCGCCGCCACCTATTCCGACGCCAGCGATGCATTGCAGGGCGGCGCGGTGGGCTGGCGCCAGCCCGAGCGGCTGCCGCCGGTGTTTGCTGAAGCGCTGTCCAAGCTCACCCCGGGCCAGGTCACGCCGATCATCAAGAGCGTGGGCGCGTTCCACATCCTCAAAGCCGTCGATCGCCGCAGCGTGGCCGAAGCGCAAGCGGCCGCCGTCGTGCAGCAAACCCATGCGCGCCACATCCTGATCAAGGTCACGCCCACCATGAGCGCGGCCGACGCCAAGCGCAAGCTGGCCGAACTCAAGGAGCGCCTGGTCAACAAGGGTGCCACCTTCGAGGAACTGGCGCGCCTGTTCTCCAACGACAGCTCGGCCGCCAAGGGCGGCGACATCGGCTGGCTCTACCCGGGCGACCTGACGCCGGAATTCGAGTCGGCCATGAACGGCCTGAAAATCGGCGAAATCAGCGACCCGGTGGAAACCAGCTTCGGTGTGCACCTGATCGAAGTGCTCGAACGTAAATCGGACGACGCCTCCAAGGAACGCGAGCGCAACATGGCCCGCCAGGCCCTGCGCGACCAGAAGCTGGAAGAAGCGACCGAGAGCTGGCAGCGCGAAGTGCGCGACCGCGCCTTCGTCGAGTTCCGCAACGAAGACGGCACCGTCGCCACCGCGCCAAAGTAATCATTCAACCAGGAGCATCCGTGAGCGCACATGCGAACACCGCGCATACTGCGCACACCGGCCTGCCGCCTTCCACCTTGCCACGGCGCAGCCGTCCGGCGCTTGCCGTGACGGTGGGCGAACCGGCCGGCATCGGCCCCGAGATCGCGCTGCGCGCCGCCTGGGCGCGGCGGCACGAAGTCAACTGCGTGCTGCTCGGCGACGCCGCCTTCCTGGCCATGACGGCCGCCGCCATCGACCCGGAGATCCGCGTTTCTGCGCTATCCCTGATGGCAGTGCGCAACGGCGGTCTGCCGCACTTCGGCCCCGAGCGCATCAGCGTGATCGACGTGCCACTGGGCGCCCACGTGGTGCCAGGCACCCTGAACCGCGATAACGGCCGCGCCGTGCTGGCCACACTGGACGCCGCCATCGAGGGCGTCAAGGCCGGCTGGTTCGAGGCCGTGGTCACCGCGCCGCTGCAAAAAAGCACGATCAACGACGCCGGCGTGGCGTTTTCCGGCCATACCGAATACTTTGCCGAGCGCACCGGCACCGACCAAGTGGTAATGATGCTGGCCGGGCCGATGCCGGCCGCCTTCAGTCAACCTGGGCAAGCCGGGCAGCAGTTCCGGGTGGCGCTGGCCACTACCCACCTGGCCTTGAAGGATGTGCCGGCCGCGCTGAACCAGGACGGCCTGGGCCGCATCCTCGACATCATCGACCGTGACTTGAAGACCAAGTTCGGCATCGCCGCGCCGCGCATCCTGGTGTGCGGCCTGAATCCGCACGCGGGCGAGGGTGGCTACCTGGGCCGCGAGGAAATCGATACCATCACCCCGGCGCTGGACGCGGCGCGCGCACGCGGCATCGACGCCCTGGGCCCGTACCCGGCCGACACCCTGTTCCAGCCCAAGTACCTGCAGGACGCCGACTGCGTGCTGGCCATGTACCACGACCAGGGCCTGCCGGTGCTCAAGTTCGCCACCTTCGGCCATGGCATCAACATCACGCTGGGCCTGCCGTTGATCCGCACCTCCGTCGATCACGGCACCGCGCTCGACCTGGCCGCGCGCGGCCTCGGCCACGCCGACTGCGGCAGCATGGACGCCGCCATCACCGCTGCGCTCGGCATGGCCGATGCGGTGCGCCATGCCCGCCCCCACACTTCGACTTAAAGATAGAACAATATGAAACACGTAGCCCGCAAACGCTTTGGCCAGAATTTCCTGCACGACAAATACGTCTTGGAAGACATCACCTCGGCCATCGGCCCGGCGCCGGACGATACCATGGTCGAGATCGGCCCCGGCCTGGCGGCCATGACCAAGGGACTGCTGCGCACGCTCAAGCACATGCACGTGGTGGAACTGGACCGCGACCTGGTCGCCCGGCTGGAGAAGGATTTTCCGCGCGAACAGCTGACCATCCACGCCGGCGACGCCCTGAAATTCGATTTCGGCGCGATTCCCGTACCGGCCGGCAAAAAGCTGCGCATCGTCGGCAACCTGCCGTACAACATCTCGAGCCCGCTGCTGTTCCACCTGGCGGAGTTTGCCAGCGTGGTCGAAGACCAGCACTTCATGCTGCAAAAAGAGGTGGTAGAGCGCATGGTGGCCGAGCCGGGCTGCAAGACCTTCGGCCGTTTGTCGGTGATGCTGCAATGGCGTTACGACATGAAGCTGCTGTTCGTGGTGCCGCCGGAAGCGTTCGATCCGCCGCCGAAGGTGGAGTCGGCCATCGTGCGCATGATCCCGGTCGCCGAGCAACTGCGGTGCGACGGTGAGACCCTGGAAGCGGTGGTGCAAAAAGCGTTCTCGCAACGCCGCAAGGTGATCCGCAACTGCCTGGCTGGCATGTTTACCGAAGAACAGATCATCGCCGCCGGCATCGATCCTACCCACCGCCCGGAAGTGGTGGGCCTGGCGCAGTACGTGGCGCTGGCCAATATCCTCAAGCCGGTTTAACACCACAGGCAAAAAAAAAGCCCGCTCAGGGAGCGGGCTAAATCCAATTCCTTTGCAAGAAGTGGAGGAGACAAGTGCAGTATGCTGCGTCGCGGCATATCATGCTACTTTATTTTTCACATATCCAACATCATCAATGTGAATGTCACCTCTTCCATGCCGGCACAGCCGGTTTGGCTGTGCCGTTCAATGCATTGTTACTCAGGCCGGTGGGGCGCAGGTAAGCACCAGGTTGGTGACCGATGCGCCACGGATCACGCCACTCGGGTTCGTCAAGGTGCACACCAGGTTTTTAGGCTGTGTCAGGATACTGATGCTGTACACCTGTCCGTTGGTGAGGCTCGCAGCGGCGAAGTCACCGCTGGTGGCGGTGGCGCTGCTCAGCTGTACCTGAGTGCCGCTGCCGTTGATCAGTGTGACGGTGTTAGGGACCGGCGCCGAGGGGGCCGTCGGCGTTGCCACGGTATTCTCGACCGACACCAGTCCCGAGTACTTGCCGCCCACCGTGAACGCCGTTGGCGTGCAGCTGATCCCTGCGGCGATCGTGACCGTGTAACCGGCGGTGCCCTTGGGGCCCAGCACCTCGCAGGTGAAGAATTCGGGCTGTTGGGTGATCGTGATGTTGTACTCCGAGCCGTAGTCGATCTGCTGGGGGAAGGCGAACGAGGTGGCGCCCTTGGGCACGGTCAGCGTATTGCCGCCGTTCGAGATGACCAGGCCATCCACGGTCAGGCCTGACACCGAACCTTGCACCGTGTATTGGGCTTTGCCGCCACAGGCGGTGAGCAGGCTGGCCAGGGTCAGCGCGACCAGCGCGCCCACGTACGAAAATTTCATGTAGTTCTCCGGATTTTAAATGGTTGCGTGCCGACTATTGGCCGCTGGACGTGTTGCCGCACGAGACCGTCACTGCATCAAGGCGATCGCCACCAGTGATGTTGCCGGTGCTGGTAGCGGCCGGGATCGTGCAGGTCTGTCCGGTTGGCTGGCTCAGCACGCTGATGCCGTAGTTGGAGCCATCCCCCACCGTGCGTGGGAAGACGAAGGAGGTTGCACCGCGGGGTACGGCTATCGTGTCCGAGCCGTTGGCTACCACCAAACCATCGGCTGTCAGGCCAGCGACCTTGCCGCCCAGCGTGCGGGGGGTGTTGGTGCAGGTGATCACGACAGAATAGGCATTGTAGACATTGGCCTTGCCCTGGTTGTTGGTCGCGACGCAATTGGCATTGGCCGGCTGGTTTTTGATCTGTACGTCGAAGTTGTCGTCAACCGATACCTGGCGTGTGAAGTTGAAGTTGACGGCGCCGGTCGCCACGTCCAAGGTTTCGCCGTTGCCGTTGTTAATCAGTTGTAAGCCGGTCTTGGTATAACCGTTGATGCTGCCGGCAATTTGCAGGCTGCCATCGCTGCCGCCGCAGGCGCTCAGGATGGCGCCGCACAGCAGCGCCAGGCTCGAGCGCAGAGTCGTATTTTTCATCAGATCTTTCTCCAAAACGAATAGGGGCCGGCAGCTTGCACAACGGTGGCACGCGGGCCGCACGGGTGCAGCATCTTACACGGGTTTGGACGGTATTTTAGTGCATTTGGTAACAGCGGTCGCCGCCACGGATGTAACAGCGTGTTAGTGCCGCTTGCGGCTCTCGGTGCGATCGGTGCGATCAGTGCGACAATAGCGGCTTCCCCCCTATACATAACGCTGCCATGATGAACCACCGTCCCCCGCAAGCCCTGCTGTTCGACCTCGACGACACCCTGTGGCCGATCGGCCCGGTGATCGCTGCGGCCGAACTGGGCTGGCATGCCTGGCTGGCCGAGCGCGCGCCGGTGGTGACCGACAAATATACGGTAGAGCAATTGCGCGCGCTGCGCATGGCGCTGCTCGAACGCCAGCCCGACATGGTGGCTGACCTGTACAAATTGCGCCGCGCCGCGCTCGAAGCCGTGTTTCTCGAAACCGGCGCCGATAGTACCCATATCGACGGCGCCATGGCCCACTTCCATACCCTGCGCAACGCCGTCACCATGTTCGACGACGTGCTGCCCGTGCTGGAAGAGCTGCGCACCATGCTGCGCCTGGGCGTGATCACCAACGGCAACGCCGACCTTGAAGTCATCGGCCTGCACCACCACTTTGAAGTGGCGCTGGCCTCGCACAGCTTCGGCCGCGCCAAGCCGGCCCCCGAGATTTTCCTGGCTGCCTGCACGGCGCTGGGCGTGGCGCCCGAGCACGCTATCTACGTGGGCGACGACTTGCGGCTCGACGTGCAGGGGGCGCAGGCAGTGGGCATGCGCGCGGTGTGGATCAACCGCAGCGGCAGCAGCGCCCATCTCGAGGCCGGCATCGTGCCGGACGCCATCTGCGCCAGTTTCGACGAACTGCTGGTGTGGGTGAAGGCGCAGATGCGGCATAATGAAGATCAAGAACCCAAGGGACACTGAAGATAATCACCATGCAACTCGACACCCGCGCCCAAACCCTGCTCAAAGCCCTGGTCGAACGCTATATTGCGGACGGCCAGCCGGTGGGCTCGCGCGCCCTGTCCAAGATCTCCGGCCTCGACCTGTCGCCGGCCACCATTCGCAACATCATGGCCGACCTGGAAGACCTCGGCTACGTGGCCAGTCCGCACACGTCGGCCGGGCGCGTGCCCACGCCGCGCGGCTACCGCATCTTTGTCGATACCTTGCTCACCGTGCAACCGTTCGACGAGCAGTCGGTGGAGTCGCGCATGCGCCTGCAGGCGCCGCAGCCGCAAAAAATGATTTCCAATGCCGCGCAGATGTTGTCGTCGCTGTCGCAGTTTGCCGGCGTGGTGCTCAGCCCGCGCCGCGAATCGGTGTTCCAGCAGATCGAATTCTTGCGCCTGGGCGAAAAACGCATCTTGCTGGTCATCGTCGGCCCGACCGGCGACGTCCAGAACCGCATGCTGCTCACCGATGTCGATTACAGTCCGTCGCAGCTGGTGCAGTCGGCCAATTACATCAACCAGAACTACGGCGGCCTGTCGCTCGACGAAGTGCACCGTCGCCTGGCGGGCGAAGTACGCCAGTTGCGCGACGATATGAGCCGGCTGATGCAGGTGGCGGTGGAAGCGGGCAGCGAAGCGATGGCCGACGACAAGGACGACATGGTGATTTCGGGCGAGCGCAACCTGCTCTCGGTCAGCGACCTGTCGAGCAATATGTCGTCGCTGCGGCAGATGTTCGACATGTTCGAGCAAAAGACCGGCTTGCTGCAGCTGCTCGACATGTCGAGCAAGGCCAGCGGCGTGCAGATTTATATCGGCGGCGAATCGAGCCTGGTACCGATGGACGAAATGAGCGTGGTGACCGCGCCGTACACGGCCAATGGCAAGATCGTCGGTACGCTGGGAGTGATCGGCCCCACCCGCATGGCGTACGAGCGGGTGATACCGATCGTGGATATTACGGCCAAGCTGTTATCGAACGCGCTGAGCCATAGTTAAGGTTTTGAAAACCGTAGCGAGCGGTCTGATATCGTCTCGAGTAGCGGAGGCGTACGGAGGTACGCTGAGCAACGCAGAGGCGATAGCGGGACGCGCAGTAGGTTTTATGAGGGCTTGTGGGGGCAGGCGACCTTGGTGCAGTTACCATAGATGGCGAGAGCATGCTCGGCAATGCTGAAGCCGCGTTCCTTGGCAATCGCGTTCTGGCGCTCTTCGATGGCTTCGTCGTAAAACTCTTCGACGCGGCCGCAATCGAGGCACACCAGGTGGTCGTGGTGCGAGCCGGCGTTGAGCTCGAAGATCGCCTTGCCGGTTTCGAAATGATTGCGGTTAAGCAAGCCAGCCTGTTCGAACTGGGTCAGCACGCGGTAGACGGTGGCCAGGCCCACGTCCATATTGTCGGCCAGCAGGATCTTGTAGACATCCTCGGCGGTCAGGTGGCGCACGTCGCTGGTCTGGAAGATGTCCAGGATTTTGAGGCGAGGCAGCGTGGCTTTCAGGCCGCTGGCCTTCAGATCGGTTGGATTATTTCCCATAGTGGACACTCTATTCTGGTTGGCGATTAGCTAGCCCGTAGTTTAACGCACTCCGCGCCGCGCCGCATACAATCCGCCGCCATCTTGCGGCGCCGGAGGTTTTTTGGCATTTGCAAACTTTTACACTCGCGCCTTGCAAAACAAGGACATATCAGGGATTGTGCTTTATGATATGGCGTTTTTTGGCATTCCGCTTGACCAGATTGAGGACATTTATGCGCGTCACCCAGGCTTTATCGCAGTCGTTGTTGCACGGTTCTACTTCCAAGGTGGTCGCATGTGTGGTGCTGGCCGCAGCGCTGGGTGGCTGCGCCTCCAAGACCACGCTGGGCGAGAGATCGAACCAGGTCAAGGACACCGAGCCGACGCTGGACGCCAGCAAGGGCGCACAGACCACCACCATCACCAAGCTGCAACGCTTCATGTGGTTCTTCTCGCCGTATCGTCCCGACATCCAGCAAGGTAACTTCGTCTCCGAAGAAATGCTCAACCAGCTCAAGGTCGGCATGACGCGCGACCAGGTCCGCTTCATCTTCGGCACTGCGCTGCTGGCCGACCCGTTCCACGCCAACCGCTGGGACTACGCGTTCCGCATGGCCAAGGGCAGCGGCGAAATCACCACCAGCCGCGTAATCGTGTTCTTCGACAAGGACGGCAAGGTCGAGCGCTGGGAAGGCGGCAACCTGCCGACCGAAAAAGAATACATTGCCCGCATTGCCGGTCCGGCCCCCAAAATCAAGAAAGATCCGGACGCGCCCGAGAACAAGCCGGCCCCGGCCACCGCGCCGCTGCCAGCGGGCAGCGACAAGGCCAATGCCGCGCCGGTGGGCGTGGGCGTGACAAAATAAGCGTAACCAGCAAGGAAACCGCATGACCGAGATGAATATCGCCATTGCCGGCGCCGGTGGCCGCATGGGCCGCATCCTGATCGAAGCCGTCCAGCAGGCCGACGACGCCCGCCTGGCCGGCGCCGTCAACCACGCCGGCGCGCCCGGCATCGGCGAAGATGCCGCCGCCTTCCTCGGCCAGCCGGCCGGCGTGATCGTGGAATCGGACCTGGCGCGCGGCCTGGCCGGTGCCCAGTACCTGATCGACTTCACCCGCCCCGAAGGCACGCTCGAACACCTGGCCTATTGCGCCGAGCACGGCATCAAGCTGGTGATCGGCACCACCGGTTTCGACGAAGCCGGCAAGGCGGCGATTGCCGCAGCGGCCAAGAAAACCGCGATCGTGTTCTCGCCCAACTTCAGCGTGGGCGTCAACGTCACCATGAAGCTGCTCGAACAGGCGGCCAAGGCGCTGTCCACCGGTTACGACATCGAAGTGGTCGAAGCCCATCACCGCTTCAAGGTGGACGCCCCGTCGGGCACTGCCCTGAAAATGGGCGAAGTCATTGCCGACGCGCTCGGCCGCGACCTGAAGGAATGCGGCGTGTTCGCGCGCGAAGGCGTGACCGCCGAGCGCGACCCGTCGTCGATCGGCTTTGCCACCATCCGTGGCGGCGACATCGTCGGCGACCATACGGTGCTGTTTGCCGGCATCGGCGAACGCATCGAAATCAGCCATAAATCGAGCAGCCGTGTCACCTACGCCCACGGCGCGCTGCGCGCCTGCCGCTTCCTGGCCGACAAGCCGACCGGCCTGTTCGACATGTATGACGTGCTGTCCCTGAACGGCTAAGCTCGCGTGAACGGCCAAGTGTCCAACTTCTCGGTATCGCACTTCTGGGCGCAGGCCGATGCGGTCAGCCACGCGGTCGCGCTGGCGCTGCTGGCGATGTCGCTGGTGAGCTGGTTCTTCATCCTGGCCAAGCTGTATGGCGCGGTGCGCATCCGCCGCAGTGCGCCGGCCGTGCAGGCGTTCTGGAATGCGCCCACCATGGCCGACGGCGTGGCCACGCTAAGCCTGGCCGATCCGGAAAAAATCTTCGTGCCGCTGGCGCAGCAGGGCGCGGCGCAACTGGTCGTGCCCGACCATCCCACCCTGGGTGGCGAGATGGACCGCTCGGCGCAGATCACGCGCGTGCTGCGCGCGGCGATCCAGCATTCCACCAACCGCCTCGAAGGCGGCCTGACCGTGCTGGCCTCGATCGGCGCCACCGCGCCGTTTGTCGGGCTGCTGGGCACGGTGTGGGGGATTTACCATGCGCTGGCCAATATCTCCACCAGCGGCGCCATGCAGCTCGACAAGGTGGCCGGCCCGGTGGGCGAGGCGCTGGTGATGACCGCCGTGGGCCTGACCGTGGCCATTCCCGCCGTGCTGGCGTATAACGGCTTCAACCGCGTCAACCGGCTGACCTTGGCCGAGCTCGACGCTTTCGCCTATGACCTGCACGCGTACCTGGTCAAAAAATGAGCTTCGGCGCCTTCAACCACCATCGCCAGCCCGGCCCCATGGCCGACATCAATGTCACGCCGATGGTGGACGTGATGCTGGTGCTGTTGGTAATTTTCATCCTCGGCGCGCCGGTGTGGACCAGTTCGGTTCAGCTGGAGTTGCCCAAGGCGCAGGCGCCATCTGCCCCGTCGGCGCCGGCCACCACGGTCACGGTGGCCATCGACGCCAAGGGCCAGGTGTACTGGAATAACGAGCCAGTGGCGCCCAAGGCGCTCGAACAGCGCCTGGTGGAGGCGGCCAAACTGGACGTGCAGCCCGAGTTGCAACTGCGCGCCGACAAGGACACCCGCTACGAAGTGGTGGCGCAGGTGATGGCCGCTGCGCAAACGCATGGCTTAACCAAACTGGGTTTCGTGACCGATCCGGGAAAAACAGAGAGTAAATCATGGCAACCGCACAACTGAACGGCGCAGCAATCACCGACGCCGCGAGCTTCCATGCGGCCTGCAAGGCGGCACTGGGTTTTCCCGACAGCTACGGCAACACCATGGATGCCTGGATCGACTGCCTGAGCTACCTGCGCGACGACGACAACATGAGCAAGTTCAAGCTCAAGCCGAACGAAGTGCTGGAAATCGTCATCACCGACTCGGCCGCTGTGAAGGTGGCCGCGCCGGAGTTGCTGGAAGAGGTCAGCTACTGCGTGGCCGGCATCAACGACCGCTATGACGATTACGGCGAGAAGCCGGCGTTGAAGCTCACGCTTAAATAAACCCGCACGGCCAGGCTGGGGTCGGACCCGGTCGGGTCCGCCCCCAAGAGTTGACGCCTGCATGTCGCGTCCTGGCCGTGCGGGTTATAAACTCAGCCGACGATCGGAATATCGCCCTTGGCGCCGGTTTCGCCGGGCGCCAGGGTCAGCACCTCGAAGCCGGTCTCGGTGACCGTCACCATGTGTTCCCACTGCGCCGACAGCGACTGGTCGCGCGTTTCCACGGTCCAGCCGTCGTCAAGTTCCTTTGTCGCGGCGCGGCCGGCGTTGATCATCGGCTCGATGGTAAACAACATGCCGGGTTTCAGGACCAGCCCCTGGCCGGGACGGCCGTAGTGGGTCACCTGCGGGTCTTCGTGGTAGGTCATGCCGATGCCGTGGCCGCAGTAATCGAGCACCACGCTGTAACCGGCTTTTTCCGCCACGGTCTGGATCGCAAAACCGACGTCGCCGAGCGTTGCGCGCGGCTTGACCGCGCGTATGCCGGCCCACATGGCCGCATACGTGGTTTCCACCAGCTTGCGCGCGGCCTTCGACGGTTCGCCCACGTAATACATGCGGCTGGTGTCGCCGTGCCAGCCGTCCTTGATGACGGCGACGTCGATGTTGATGATGTCGCCATCCTTCAAAATTTCGGTGTCTGACGGAATGCCGTGGCACACCACCTGGTTGACCGAGCTGCACACGGTGGCCGGGAAGCCACCGTAGCCGACGTTGGCAGGCGTGACCTTCTGCACATTGACGATGTAGTCGTTGCACAGCTGGTCGAGGTAGGCCGTGGTCACGCCGGCTTTGATGTGCGGGCCGATCATGGTCAGCACGTCGGCCGCCAGTTGGGCGGCCACCCGCGCCAGGACGATTTGCTCGGGCGACTTGATCAGATTGGCGTTACGGCGGGACATGACTACCTCATTCTTATGGCAAAGGGGCGTAGTTTGCCACAAACCACGGGTATCGGTCTCAGCGAACCGCCGCCGGGTCGAAGTGCGGGTTGAGGATCAGGCACAGCAAATTGCCGAACGGGTCGGCCAGTTCCACGGTCTGGATACCTTCGCCGACATCCTCGATGGCGGCGTGCACGGTGGCGCCGAGGCCCACCAGGCGGTCGGTTTCGGCCTCGATATCATCGACGCCCCAGTACACCATGCTGCCCGCCTTGGCCGCCTTGAACTTATCGGCGGGGATCATTCCCAGCTCGAAGCCGCCGATGGCGAAACCCACGTAAAACGGCTCATCGAAATACGGCGCCGTCTCGAATGTCCTGGCATACCAGTCGCGCGCCGCCGCCAGGTCGTCCACCGGGTACACCACCGTCCGCAGTCCCTTGATCATCATGCTCTCCTCATTATTCACTTCGGGGTCAGTGCCGACATTCGGACATTTTTGAACTTATTCGTTGTTGTTCACTACAACAAAAAAGTTCCGCGATGTCCGAATGTCGGACCTGACCCCGGGGTGAGGTTAAAACGCCATGGTGGCATAAATCGTGGGACGGTGATTGTAAAAATGGAAGCTTTTTAGTGACTGTTCAGCGTTGCCAGCGTTTGCGCGTAGCGGTTTTCCTTTTCAGCGTTGCGCAGGAACAGCACGCGCTTGACCAGCACCTCGGCCGGGGTAGGGCTGGTGGTTAGCAGGCTGATCACCTCGTCGGCGTAGTCGTCTAGCGGCTGGTAGCCTTCGCGCGTGGACTGCCCCGGCGTCAGGTCGGTCTGCACGGCTGGCGGCGCCAGTTCGATCACTTCCACCGAGCCCTTCAACACTTCGCGCAAGCTCACCGTGTACGAGTGCAGCGCCGCCTTGGTGGCGTTGTAGGTGGGCGTGATCAGCAGCGGCACGAAGGCCAGGCCCGACGTGGTGTTGATGATCGCCGCGTCCGGTTGCTGGCGCAGGTGGTCGATCAGCGCGTTGATCAGGCGGATCGGACCCAGCAGGTTGGTGGTAATCGTCGCCTCGGCATCGGCCAGGTCGCGTCGCGCGGTCACGTCTTCGAAGCGCATCACGCCGGCGTTGTTGACCAGCACATTGAGTGCGGGATGGTCGGCCACGACCTGGCGCGCAAACGCCTCGATCGAGTCGGTGCTGTCGGCGTCGAACTGCACCGGCACGATGTTGGCGCGGCCGGCTGCCGACTGCTGCAGGACCTCGAGCCTGCGGCCGGCGATGATGACGGTGTTGCCGAGGTCGTGCAGGCGATGGGCCAGCGCCTCGCCGATGCCGCTGCCGCCGCCGGTGATCAAGATGGTGTTGCCAGTCGATTTCATGGTCAGTCCTCCTGTAAAAGTGGGACCAGTGTACAAAGGACGGGCACGATGATAAAGTAGGCACCCAAAAGATTTATACACACCTGAAAGAGAGTGTCAAAGTCATATGTTGCGAGCCGAACCTGACCCCGTGATTGAACAACGCCGCCGCGAACCGGCGCCCGAGCAGGTCGATCCCGCCATCGAGGCGCTGGTACAGGACATCATCGGCCAGGTGGCCGACCGCTGGACCATGCTGATCCTCGAAGCCCTGCACGCTGGCGGCACGCTGCGCTACACGCAGTTGCGCAAGGCGGTGACCGGCATCAGCCAGAAAATGCTGACGCAAACCGTGCGCCAGATGGAACGCGACGGCCTGGTCCACCGCACGGTCCACCCGGTGATACCGCCTCACGTCGATTACACGCTCACGCCGCTGGGCGAGAGCCTGGGCGCGGCCTTTTGCGGCGTGTGGATCTGGGCCGAGACCCATTACGGCGAGATCATGCGGGCTCGGGCGGCGTTCGCGCAGCGTGCTTAGCCGCTGATAAGCGGCATGGGCAGCATGGATGTGTCGATCAAATCGACACATTGATCAAATATGATTAAAAAAATCGAAAAAATCGACACGTTTTCCTGATCTGTCGATCACATCAACCTATTGCTATCGCGCCAACTCTGCCAGCAATGCGTGGTTGATAAAGTATTTTTCTCGTCCCATCTGCTTTTCAACCAACACACCATGCGCCGCTAGCGCCTGAAGGTAACCGGATGATGTTTGACGTTTTGCGATGTTGGCATCTACCAGGAACTGGATTTTGGTGTAAGGATGCCGGAAGATCGCTTCAATCAGGTCTTTGCTGTAAATGCCTGGAAGCTCACGATGTACTTTTTCACGTACAGTTTCCATGAGCGCAAGAATGCGTTTGACTTGATCGAACGTTTGCTGCGCAGTGCTTTCTACAGCGCGCAGCATGAACAGCACCCAATTTTCCCAATCCTGCTGCTCTGTTACTTTCTGCAGTCCCAGATAGTACTCACGCTTGTTTCCAATGATGTAACGCGATAGGAACAGCACCGGAATATCCATCAGCCCCGCTTGTACCAGGTAAAGTAAATTCAGTATCCGGCCCGTGCGTCCGTTTCCATCTGGGAAAGGATGGATAGCCTCAAATTGATAGTGCATCACGGCCATTTTGATCAGCGGATCAATGCCATCATCTGCATGAAGGAACCGTTCGAGATCGGAGAGCTTGTCGCGAATGACGTGATCGCCGACAGGAGGCGTGTACACGATCTCGCCCATCTCGTTTTTGAGTGCCGTACCGGGTAGTGCCCGGATGCCGATGTCGGACTGTTTGATTAACCGTGCAATTTCGATGAAGAGGTTGGTCGTCAAAGGCCGCTCACGCAGGGCCGCGAAACCGTGTTGCAGCGCTTGCCGGTAACGTAGCACTTCCTTCGTATGCGGATCAGCTTTGCCATCGGCATCGGCATCGGCGCGATATAGCTCATCGTTGGTGGTGACGATATTCTCGATCTCCGAGGACAGCCGGGCTTCCTGCAAGGTTATGCTACTGATCAGCATGATCTGATTAGGGATCTGGCCAGCCAGCCCGCGCAGATTGGCCAATGCTCGGTTGGCGCCGATGGCTTGCTTGAGCACTGCCTTGGTCTCCAGGTCTTGGAGAGGAGGCAAAAGTGGCAGATCGTTGTAGGGCTGGTTGCGGTCGAAGGCCATCAGGCTGCCTATTGCAGTACATATGAACACCAGCATCTTATCCTATGTACTGCTGCCGTAAATTGCCGCATATTGTGTGAACAAGGGCTCAGTTCAACGCTTCGGCCGCGATCGAGCGACCCATGACCGAGCCCTGCCGCTCATTTGGAGCGTGAACCGGTATAATGACCGGTTCATATTCAACTCTGGCCGCACACCATCATGCAAGATAAATATAGTCACGCCGACGTAGAAACCGCAGCGCAATCCCATTGGAAAGCCATCGACGCCTACAAGGCGGTCGAGCACGACCCGCGTTTCCCCAAGGGTAAGTATTACGCCTGTTCGATGCTGCCTTACCCTTCGGGCAAGCTGCACATGGGCCACGTGCGCAACTATACGATCAACGACGTGATGTACCGCTACCTGCGCATGAACGGCTACAACGTGCTGATGCCGATGGGCTGGGATGCGTTCGGCATGCCGGCTGAAAACGCGGCGATGGCCAACAACGTGCCGCCGGCGCAGTGGACCTACTCGAACATTGCCCACATGCGCTCGCAGATGGAGCTGATGGGCCTGGCCATCGACTGGTCGCGCGAGATGACGGCGTGCAAGCCCGAGTACTACAAGTGGAACCAGTGGATGTTCCTCAAGATGCTGGAAAAGGGCATCATCTACAAGAAGACCGGCACCGTGAACTGGGATCCGATCGACCAGACCGTGCTGGCCAACGAGCAGGTCATCGACGGCCGTGGCTGGCGCTCGGGCGCGGCGATTGAAAAACGCGAAATCCCGATGTACTACGCGCGTATTACCGACTATGCCGACGAACTGCTCGGCTATGTCGACGACAAGCTGCCGGGCTGGCCCGAGCGCGTGCGCATCATGCAGGCCAACTGGATCGGCAAATCGACCGGCGTGCGCTTCGCCTTCCCGCACCAGATTAAAGACGCCGACGGCGCCCTGATCGGCGACGGCAAGCTGTACGTGTTTACCACCCGCCCGGACACCGTGATGGGCGTGACCTTCTGCGCCGTCGCTGCCGAGCACCCGCTGGCCGTGCACGCCGCCCAGACCAACCCGGCACTGGCCGCCTTCAACGCCGAGTGCAAGCTGGGCTCCGTGATCGAAGCCGACATGGCCACGATGGAAAAGAAGGGCATGCCCACCGGCCTGTTCGTCACCCATCCGCTGACCGGTGAGCAGGTCGAAGTATGGGTCGGTAACTACGTCCTGATGACCTACGGCGACGGCGCCGTGATGGGCGTACCGGCGCACGACGAGCGCGACTTTGCGTTTGCCAAAAAATACAACCTCGTCATCAAGCAGGTGATTCGCGCCGAAGGCCAGGAATTCTCGGACGCCGCCTGGCAGGAATGGTACGGCGACAAGAGCATTTCGATCGTCACCAACTCGGGCAAGTACGATGGCCTGAACTACGCCGACGCCGTGGAAGCCGTTGCCGCCGACATGGAGGCCCGTGGCCTGGGCGAGAAGAAGATCACGTTCCGCCTGCGCGACTGGGGCATTTCGCGCCAGCGCTACTGGGGCACGCCGATCCCGATGATCAACTGCCCGGACTGCGGTTCGGTGCCGGTGCCTGAGAAAGACCTCCCGGTGGTGCTGCCGGAAGACTGCGTACCGGACGGCAGCGGCAACCCGCTCAACAAGTACGAAGCGTTCCTCCAGTGCGACTGCCCGCAGTGCGGCAAGCCGGCGCGCCGCGAAACCGACACCATGGATACTTTTGTGGATTCGTCGTGGTACTACATGCGCTATACCTCGCCCGGCGCCAACAGTATGGTCGATGAACGCAACGACTACTGGATGCCGATGGACCAGTACATCGGCGGCATCGAGCACGCCGTGCTGCACCTGCTGTATGCGCGCTTCTGGACCAAGGTCATGCGCGACTTCGGCCTGGTCAAGTTCGACGAGCCGTTTACCAACCTGCTCACGCAAGGCATGGTCCTCAACGAAACCTACTTCCGCGAAGACGCGGCCGGCAAGAAGACCTGGTTCAACCCCGCCGACGTCGACCTGACGGTGGACGACAAGGGCCGTCCGCAAGCGGCGATCCTGCGCGACGACCAGCAGCCGGTCCACATCGGCGGCACCGAAAAAATGTCGAAGTCGAAGAACAACGGCATCGACCCGCAAGCGCAGATCGAACAATACGGCGCCGACACCGCGCGCCTGTTCACCATGTTCGCCTCGCCGCCGGAGCAAACGCTGGAATGGTCGGGCAGCGGCGTGGAAGGCGCCAACCGCTTCCTGCGCCGCGTGTGGGCGTTCGGCTATGCGCAGCAGGCCGCCATCAAGGCTGCCGGTTCGCCGTTGACCGCAAAAGCCACCACCGACGCCGGCAAAACCCTGCGCCGCGAACTGCACAAGCTGCTGCAGCAGGCCGACTACGACATCAAGCGCATCCAGTACAACACCGTGGTATCGGCCTGCATGAAGATGCTCAACACGATCGAAGCGGCCAAGGACGTGGAAGCCGGCGTGGTGGCCGAAGGCTACGCCATCTTCCTGCGCCTGCTCAACCCGGTCGCGCCGCACATCACCCACGTGCTGTGGGCCGAACTCGGTTACGAAGGCGACATCCTGAACGCGCCATGGCCGCAGGTCGATCCGGCCGCGCTGGAACAGTCCGAGATCGAGATGATGATCCAGGTGAACGGCAAGCTGCGCGGCAGCGTGGTCGTGGCCAAGGGCGCCGACAAGGCCAGCATCGAGGCGCTGGCGCTGGCCAACGAGGCGGTGCAGAAGTTCATCGAAGGGACGCCGAAAAAGATCATCGTCGTGCCCGGCAAACTGATCAACATCGTAGTGTAAAGAGAGAACCCCATGACGACGACCCTGTTCCGACGTGGCCGCGCGGCCGGCAAGGCGCTGCTGCTGGCAGCTGTAGTGGCAACCTCGTTGTCCGCCTGCGGCTTCCACCTGCGCGGCGACGGCGGCCATTACACGCTGCCGTTCCCGACCATGTACATCGGATTGCCGGAGTCGTCGCCACTGGCGATTGACTTGAAGCGCAACATCCGCGTCAACGGCAATACCACCGTGGTGAGCAACCCGAAAGATGCCGACGGCGTGGTCGAAGTGCTGTCCAACCCGGAAACTACCAAGACCAAGACCATTCTGTCGTTGAACAGCAATGGCCGCGTGCGCCAGTACCTGCTGCAATACACGATCTTGTTCCGCGTGCTCGACCGCCAGGGCGCCGAGCTGCTGGGCCCCACCACGATTGCGCTGAGCCGTCCGATCGACTTCAACGAAACCCAGTTGCTGGCCAAGGAGCAGGAAGAAGCGTTGCTGTATCGCGACATGCAAACCGACCTGGTGCAGCAGATGATGCGGCGCATGGCAGCCGTGAAAACCACGCGCATGTCGGTGCCCGCACCGGGCCCGGCGCCGCAGGATCCGTCGGCCGCGCCTGCCGTGCCGATCCTGTAAGGCGGCACCATGCAATTGCGCCTGGACGCGCTCGACGGCCACCTGAACAAGTCGCTGTCGCA
Organism: Duganella phyllosphaerae; assembly: GCF_001758785.1. Taxonomy (GTDB): domain Bacteria; phylum Pseudomonadota; class Gammaproteobacteria; order Burkholderiales; family Burkholderiaceae_D; genus Rugamonas; species Rugamonas phyllosphaerae. The sequence continues at coordinate 222,384 of NZ_LROM01000090.1, read as the reverse complement.
GCTGTACGTCATCACCAGCGACGAGCACCTGCTGGCGCTGGAAGCGGCCGACAAGATCCGCCGCACCGCGCGCGCGCAGGGTTACTCCGAGCGCGACGTGCTGACCGTGGAGCGCAGCTTCAAGTGGGGCGAACTGCTGGCGGCCAACCAGGCGCTGTCGCTGTTCGGCGATAAAAAGCTGATCGAGCTGCGCATCCCCACCGGCAAGCCGGGCAAGGATGGCGGCGCTGCGCTGCAAGCGTATGTAAAAGATCTGAGCCCCGATAATTTAACGCTGATTACCCTGCCCAAGCTCGACTGGCAAACCCAGAAGGCGGCGTGGGTGGGGGCGTTGCAACAGGCGGCGGTGTACATCGACATCGCGCAAATCGAACGGGTGCAGTTGCCCAACTGGATAGGCCAGCGCCTTGCCGCACAAGGGCAGAGCGCGGACCGGCAAAGCATCGACTTCATCGCCGATCGCGTGGAAGGCAACCTGCTGGCGGCCCACCAGGAAATCCAGAAGCTCGCCCTGCTGCACGAACCGGGCAAGCTCACCTACGAGCAGGTGCACGACGCCGTGCTCAACGTGGCGCGCTACGACGTGTTCAAACTGAGCGAAGCGATGCTGATGGGTGACCCCGCCCGCCTGGTGCGCATGCTCGAAGGCCTGAAGGGCGAGGGCGAGGCGCTGCCGCTGGTGCTGTGGGCGGTGTCGGAAGAAATCCGCACGCTGCTCAAGCTCAAGTCGGGCATGGCGCAAGGCCGGCCGCTCGGTGCGCTGCTCAAGGAATACCGTATCTGGGGTCCGAAGGAGCGCATGATGGACCCGGCGCTGCGGCGCATTTCACAGGCCACACTGGAAGCGGCCATGAAGGACGCCGCGCAGGTGGACAAGATGATCAAGGGCCTGCGCGCGAAGAACCACAGTGGCGATGCGTGGGATGCCATGCTGCAGCTGGGTCTCAAAGTCGCGCGCGGCTAAAAAGAATCGAAACGGGACAAACATGGACACGAAGCTCGACATCAAGCACTACATGGAACAACTGGGCCAGCAGGCGCGCAAGGCGTCGCGCGCCATGGCCCGTGCCGACAGCGCCACCCGCAACCGTGCGCTTACGCTGATTGCCGACGGCATCGAGCGCGAGGCCGACGCCCTGCGCACGGCCAACCGGCTCGACATGGATGCCGCCGCCGCCAACGGCCTGGCCCCGGCCATGCTCGACCGCCTGGCGCTGTCCGACAAGGCGATTGCCACCATGGTCGAGGGCCTGCGCCAGATCGTCGCGCTGCCCGACCCGATCGGTGAAATCTCCGGCCTGAAATTCCGCCCGAGTGGCATCCAGGTGGGGCAGATGCGCGTGCCGCTCGGCGTGATCGGCATCATCTACGAGTCGCGCCCCAACGTCACGGTTGACGCGGCCGGCCTGTGCATCAAGAGCGGCAACGCCACCATCCTGCGCGGCGGCTCCGAAGCGATCCACTGCAACCGCGCGCTGGCGCAGCTGGTCAAGGAAGGCTTGCTGGGCGCCGGCCTGCCGGAAAACGCCGTGCAGGTGGTGGACACCACCGACCGCGCCGCCGTAGGCGCCCTGATCACCATGCCGCAGTACGTGGACGTGATCGTGCCGCGCGGCGGCAAGGGGCTGATTGCGCGCCTGATGGAAGAAGCCACGGTGCCGATGATCAAGCACCTCGACGGCATCTGCCACGTCTACATCGACGACAAGGCCGACCTGCAAAAGGCGGTCGATATCGGCTTCAATGCCAAGTGCCACCGCTACGGCACCTGCAACACCATGGAAACCCTGCTGGTCGCGCGCACCATCGCGGCCAGGGTGCTGCCGGAACTGGCCAAGCTGTACGCCACCAAAGAAGTGGAACTGCGCGCCGACGCCGAAGCCGCTGCCATCCTGGCCGGCTACCCGCACCTGGCGGCGGCCACCGAGGAAGACTGGTCCACCGAATACCTGGCCGCGATCCTGGCCGTGAAAATCGTCGACGGCATCGACGAGGCGATGGACCACATCAGCCAGTACTCGTCCAAGCACACCGAGTCGATCGTCACCGAAGACTACAGCGCCGGCATGCGCTTCCTGCGCGAAGTCGATTCGGCCTCCGTCATGATCAACGCGTCCACCCGCTTTGCGGACGGCTTCGAGTACGGCCTCGGTGCGGAGATCGGCATCTCCAACGACAAGCTGCATGCGCGCGGCCCGGTGGGGCTCGAGGGCCTGACTTCACTCAAGTACGTCGTGTTCGGCCACGGTGAAATCCGTCAATAAACTGCTCGTCACCCTAAAGGATCGCCATGCTCTGGATTAAATCGCTGCACATCTTCTTCGTCATCGCCTGGATGGCGGGCGTGTTTTACCTGCCGCGCATTTTCGTCAACCTGGCCATGGAGACCAACACCGCCGTCACCGAACGCCTGTTGCTCATGGCGCGCAAGCTGTACCGCTTTTCGATGTGGATCGCGGTGCCGGCGATCGTGTTCGGTGCGATCCTGTTGTACATGCTGTACGGCGCGCACATGCCGGGCTTCATGCACGCCAAGCTGCTGTTCGTGGTGCTGATCGTCGGCTACCACCATGCTTGCGGCCGCATCCTGAAAAAATTCGAGAAGGGCGTCAACACCCGCAGCCACAAGTGGTTCCGCGTGTTTAACGAAGTGCCGGTGTTCCTGCTGCTGGCCATCATCATCCTCGTGGTGGTCAAACCCTTCTGACCACGCACACCGGGACTCGAAAAACCGTAGCGAGCGGCTCGGTATCGTCTTGATTAGCGCAAGCGTACGGAGGTACGCTGAGCAACGCAAAGGCGATAGCGTGACGCGCAGTAGGTTTTGCGAGTCCCGTATTATTAACGGATAAAAGGTACTCCTTATGGCTTCATATTTTTGCCCATGCCCGCGCGGCATGGAAGCGGCGCTGGCCGAAGAACTGGGCGAAATCGCCCAGCAAAGCACCACCATGAAGGTGCACAACCAGGTGCCCGGCGGCGTCCACTGCTCCGGGGAGCTGATCGACTCGTACCGCATCAACCTGCACTCGCGCATCGCCTCGCGCGTGTTGATGCGCATGGCCGTTACCGGCTACAAGACCGAGAACGACATCTACGACCTGGTATTGGCGCAATCGTGGGAAGACTGGTTCACCTACGACCACACCATCCGCGTCGATGTTACGGCCGTCAAGTCGCCGTTGAAAAGCCTGGAATTTACCACCTTGAAAATCAAGGATGCGATCTGCGACCGCTTCCGCGACATGTACAGCAAGCGCCCGTCGGTCGATACGCGCGAGCCGGACATGCGCATCGTCGGTTTCCTCGACGCCCACCAGTTCATCATCTACCTCGACACGTCGGGCGAAGCGCTGTTCAAGCGCGGCTGGCGTGAAGAAACCGGTGACGCGCCGTTGCGCGAAAACCTCGCAGCGGGCTTGCTGCGCGTGGCTGGCTGGAAGCCGGGCATGCCGCTGTTCGACCCGATGTGCGGCTCCGGCACCATCCTGTGCGAAGCGGCGCAGATGGTGCAGGGCGTGCCGCCGGGCGCACGTCGCCGTTTCGCCTTCGAAGCCTTCAACGACTTCGACCCGGCGCCGTGGAACGACATGAAAAACGCCATCAAGCCGAACCCGCTGCCGACCGAACCGACGATTTTCGGCTCCGACATTTCGGGCGACATGGTGGCCATGACACGCCACAACCTGCGCGCGGCCGGCATCATGTTCGACGTGCCGCTCAAGCAGATCGAGGCGCAGGAAGTGAAAGCGCCGACCGAGCAGCCGGGCATCATGCTCACCAACCCGCCGTACGGCGAGCGGATCGGCGTGCGCGGCGACAGTTCGCTGGGCGAGGACGAACTGGCCAAGAGTTTTTACTCGGACTTCAGCGGCACCCTCAAGCAGCGCTTCGCCGGCTGGACCGTGTACCTGTTCACGGCCGACCTGGGCCTGCCCAAGATGCTGCGCCTGAAAGAATCGCGCAAGACGCCGTTCTTCAACGGCGCGCTGGAATGCCGTTTGTTCCGCTTCGACATGGTGGCTGGTTTCAACCGCCGCGAAGCTGCCAAACCCAAAGAAATCTGATGTCTGCACTGCTGCGCCGCCGTTGAACCCCGCAGGGCCGGGCGGGGTCGGACCCCGGATGGGGTCCGACCCCAGTCTTCGATCTGCGGGTAGGGGTGCACGCCTGATCCACCTGGAAAGCGTTATATGTACCCGACCCCGCCCGACAACGTCCTCCCCGATCCCGTCAAGGAAGTCCCGCCGCCACCGCCATCGACGCCCAAGGTGCTCAGCGCCACCGCGCTGGCGGTGATCCTGGCCCTGCTGTCGATGCTCGGGCCGTTCTCGATCGATGCCTACCTGCCGGCGTTCCCCAACATCCAGGCCACCCTGGGTGCCACGCCACTGGAAGTGCAGCAAAGCCTCACCTTCTACATGCTGGCCTTTGCCGGCATGGTGCTGTGGCACGGCGCGCTGTCCGATGCGTTCGGGCGCCGCAATGTCATCCTGGTCTCGCTGGTGATGTTCGCGATCGGTACCCTGGGCTGCGCGTCGGTTCATTCGGTGCCCTACCTGTGGGCGTTCCGCGTGATGCAGGGCATTTCGGCCGGCGCCGGCGTGGTGGTGGGGCGCGCCATCATCCGCGACCTGTATTCCGATGCGGCTGCTGCGCGGCTGCTGTCGCTGGTGACGATGATTTTTTCGATCGCGCCGGCGATTGCCCCGATTTTGGGCGGCTGGATCGTCACGCTGTTCGACTGGCGCGCGATCTTCCTGTCGCTGCTGGTCTACAGCGTGCTGCTGTTCATCTACTGCTACCGCAACCTGCCCGAGACCTTGCCGGTCCATAAGCGCCAGCCGTTCAATCCGCGCCACCTGGCGCGCAACTACGCCGAGATCATGCGCTCCAAGCTGTTCCACCTGAAGTCGGGCGTGGTGGCGCTCAACTTCGGCGGCCTGTTCCTGTTCATCGCGGCAGCGCCCGAGTTCCTGCCTAATTCGCTGGGCCTGGGCGCGAGCCAGTTCGGCTGGCTGTTCATTCCCTCGGTGAGCGGGATTTTCCTGGGCGCGCTGGTGGCCAACCGCTTCGCCGGCAAGATCTCGTTCTCGCGCCAGATCGGCATCGGCTTTTGCTTCCTGATCGCCGCCGCCGTGTGCAACACGCTGTACCACGTGTTCCTGCCGCCGGCGCTGCCGTGGACGGTGCTGCCGATGCTGTTCTATACCTTCGGCATGTCGATCGTGGCGCCGGGCGCCACGCTGCTGGCGCTCGACCTGTTCCCGCATATTCGTGGCACGGTGGCGTCGTGCCAGTCGTTTGCCACCACCATGGTGGGCGCCATTGTCGCTGGCGTGATGGCGCCGGCGCTGTCGCACTCGGTGTTGTCTTTAGCACTCGGACAACTGGTACTTACCGGCTCCGCGCTGGTTTTATGGTTGACTGCACGCCGTTACCGGCGCATTCTCTTACCCCACGCGGAACAATAAAAGTTTTCATTGGTAAATGATAACGGCACCGGCACGATAGGGTTGCAAGTGCCAAGTTGCTATCACACTTTATGCTAATATAAGTTCTTTCTCGGCATTATTCGTTTCCGGTTTGACTTGATTATTGGTAGATGACGATGCTGCAACCCGACCTTGATATCCGCCACCGGCTGCTGATCGCACGCTTGCCGGCGATGCCGCAGATACTGATCAAACTGATCGAGCATTTGCAGGCCGACGACGCCGGCATGCCCGAGCTGGCCGCGCTGATCGCCCAGGATCCTGCCATGGCCAGCAAGATTTTGTCGGTCGCCAGCAGTTCGGCCTTTCACCGCAACAGTCATGGCAATGGCGCCCGCACGGTGGGGCTCGAGCAGTCGCTGGTGGCGCTCGGCACCGACATGATCAAGACGCTGGTGATCAGCGAATCGGTGTTCCAGACCTTTAACAGTTTTCCCCATTCCGCCAGCGCCGACCTGCGCGCTTTCTGGAAAAGCGCGCTCACCACGGCCGTCATCGCCCGTGACCTGGCCCGCCAGATGGACTACCCGCATGTCGAGGAAGCCTACCTGGCCGGCCTGCTGCACAACGTTGGCCGCCTGGCGCTGCTGGCCACTGCGCCGCGCGAATACGCCGTCAACTTCATGGCGCGCGACGACGAAGACCTGTGCGCGGTCGAGCAGCGCACCCTGCAAATCACCCATGCCGAGGCGGGCGCCTGGCTGATCGAACGCTGGCAGCTCGACTCCTTCCTGGCCGATAGCGTGCTCTATCACCACGAGCCGGTGGCGCGCCTGGCTGCGGCCCATCCCCTGATCCGCATGGTGCGCCTGGCGCACCTGCTGTGCTGCCACGGCGACGCACCGGAGGCCATCGAGGATGCGGCCAGCTTGTGCGGCATCGACGATGCTGCGCTCGAACCCATCCTCGCCAACGCCGCCCGCCAGGTGGAGGCATCGGCCGACTACCTCGGTATCGACCTGGCCGGCGCCGACGACATCGTCGCGCCGTCGGCGTACGTGCCGCCGCCACCGGTCGATCCGGTGCAGCAGCGGCTGTCGGAAGAAGTGCGCAACATGATGCTGGTCTCCGAGATGGCGCAGACGTTCGCGCGCCAGGATGGCGAGACCGGCCTGCTCGACGCCATGACACGTTCGGCGCGCATCCTGTTCGACTTCGAAAACGTAGTGGTGATGCTGGCCAATCCCACCGGCCAGGCGCTGCTGGGCACCGCCACCGGCAACCATCCCGGGCGCCTGGCCGAGTTCATGCTGGCGCTGGACCCGCAGCAGGGCGGCCAGGTGGCGCAGTCGGCGCGCACCCGCAAGCCCGTGTATGCCAGCCGCGCCGGCACGAATGCGGGCCTTGGCGCGGCGCTGCCGGTGGCCGAAGAACAGCTGTTCCGCATCCTCGGCAGCGAGGCGCTGGTGTGCCTGCCGCTGGTGGCCAGCCAGCGCTGCCTGGGGGTGCTGATCGGCGGTGTGCCGGGCTGGCAACTGGCCAGCTGCCAGCAGCGCGAGCGCTTCCTGCAATCCTTCGCCACCCAGGCCGCCAGCGCGCTGGAGACGGCGCTGTCCGAGCGCGGTCACGCGCGGCGCAAGCTGGCGCAAATGGCCGAGCAATACCGCGAAGCGTCGCGCCGCGTGGTTCACGAGGTAAACAACCCGCTGTCGATCATCAAGAATTACCTGTCTCTCCTCGACAGCAAGCTGGCGCGGCGCGAACCGGTGGTCGGCGAGCTGTCGATCCTGAACGAGGAGATCGACCGCGTGGGCCAGCTGATCAATGGCCTGGCCGACCTGCAGCCGGGCGATGCGTCGGGCGCGGACACGACCACCGAGGTGGCCGGCGTGGTCGATGACGTGTTGCGGCTGTTCCGCGCCACCGGTTTCGTACCGGCCTCGGTGCAGATGGTGGTGCGCATGCAGGACGGCCCGGGCGCCATCGAAGGCGACGCCGACCTGCTCAAGCAGATACTGGTCAACCTGGTCAAGAACGCGGTGGAAGCCATGCCGGACGGCGGCCGCATCGAGATCGCCAACCGCGGCCTGGTCAACCGCGAGCGCAAGCTGTACCTGGAACTGGTGGTGGCCGACACCGGCCCCGGTTTGTCGGCCGAACTGCTGGCCAACCTGTTCGTCCCCGTCAAGAGTAACAAGGAAGGCCCCCACCACGGCCTGGGACTGTCGATCGTCCACAGCCTGGTGAGCAAGATGGGGGGGGCTGATCGCCTGCCGTTCCGGCAAGGCCGGCACCACGTTCGAAATCCTGCTGCCCGCAGTTCATTCCGTTGCAAGTTCCACCGCCGGCCAAACCCCCCGGTTGATGGATTCCGTTTAAGGCCATGATGAACCTGAATTTTCAGGACGACCCAACCCCCGTCGTCCCCCTCCACGATTCGAGACCGCGCCTGCTGCTGGTCGATGACGAACCGCGCCTGCTGTCGTCGCTGTACGAGCTACTGCGCAGTCACGCCGGCGGCGACTACCTGCTGTTTACCGCCGCCACCGGCGCCGAGGCGCTGGTCCACCTGGCGCGGCAACCGTTCGACCTGGTGCTGCTCGACCTGCGCCTGCCCGACATGAGCGGCCACGACATCATGGACTTCATGAACGCGCGCGCCATCGGCGGCGACGTGGTGGTGATGAGCGGTGAAGTCGGCATCGACGCCGCCATCGGCGCCCTCAAACGCGGCGCCTACGACTACCTGCGCAAGCCGTACGGTCGCGAAGAGCTGCTCAAGACGGTGGAGAACGTGCTGCAAAAGCGCCGCATGGCGCTCGACAACGAGCGCATCGCCGCGCAGCTGGAAACGTCGGAAAAGATGTACCGGTACCTGGTGGACAGCTCGCCCGACATCATCTACACGCTGGCCCCCGATGGCCGCGTCACGTTTGTCAACGACCGCGTGCAGCAGCTGCTCGGTTTCGAACGCGACGAGGTGGTGGGGCGCCATTACTCGGTGCTGGTGCACGACGACGACCAGGACCGCGCGCGCTTTGCCTTTGGCGAGCGCCAGGGCCTGGTCCGCAGTCGCGTGAGCGACACGGGCGGGCGCACCGCCGAGCTGCGGCTCAAGTGCAAGAATGGCATCGACCGCACCTTCAGCATTACGCTCACCTCGATGGCGCCCAACGCCATCGGTCCGCAGGACACGTATGGCACCTACGGCGTGGCGCGCGACATCACCGACCGCAAGCGCGCCGAAGAGATGATCTCGTACCAGGCCTACCACGACATCCTCACCGACCTGCCCAACCGCATGCTGTTCAAGGACCGCCTGGGCCTGGCCGTGATCCAGGCCAGGCGCAAGGCTGCCGAGCTGGCGGTGATGTTCATCGACCTCGATCGCTTCAAGCTGGTCAACGACACGCTGGGCCATGTCAAGGGTGACGAGCTGCTGCAGCAGGTGGCGCGGCGCCTGCAGGACTGCCTGCGGCGCGGCGATACGCTGGCGCGCCAGGGCGGCGACGAATTCACCATCGTGCTGCCGGAATTGCAGGACCGCCAGGAGGCCCGGGCCGTGGCCGAGAAACTGATCGACAGCCTGGAAGCGCCGTTCGACCTCGATGGCCACCAGGTGCACATCTCGGCCTCGATCGGCATCGCCGTTTATCCGCACGATGGCGAGAGCATCGACGAGCTGCTGCGCCACGCCGACATTGCCATGTACCAGGTGAAAGCGCTGGGCAAGAACGGCCACACCTTCTACCACCAGTCGATGCAGGAAGTGTCGCACCAGAAGATCGCGCTCGAACGCAGCCTGCGCCAGGCCCTGGAACTGAACCAGCTGGAAATGTACTATCAGCCGCAGATCGACGTCTCCACCGGGCGCATCGTCGGCGCCGAGGGCCTGATGCGCTGGAACCATCCGCAGCGCGGCGTGCTGTCGGCCGGCGAGTTTTTGCCGTTCGCCGAGGACAACGGCCTGATGCTGCCGATCTCGGACTGGATGCTCGGCGCCCTGTGCCGCGACCTGGTGCGCTGGAACGCGGCCGGCGGCGAGCAGGTCAAGCTGTCGCTGAACCTGTCGCCGCAGTACCTCGACCGCGGCGACTTTTTCGAGAAGATGCGCGGCGCGCTCACCCGCTACGGCATCGCGCCGGAACAGATCGAGGTGGAGATCACCGAGAACATCTGCATCCGCAACCCGCAGGACGCCATCGAGCAGTTGAACAAGCTGTGCGAACTGGGCGTGTCGGTGGCGATCGACGATTTCGGCACCGGCTACTCGTCGCTGTCGTACCTGCACCGCTTCCCGATCCACACCATCAAGATCGACCAGTCGTTCGTCAAGGAGATCCACGACGAAAACGGCCACTACCCGGTGATCCTGGCGATCATCTCGATCGCGCGCGGCCTGGGGCTGCACCTGGTGGCCGAAGGCGTGGAAACCGCCGTGCAGGCGCGCTACCTGCAAGCGAACGGCTGCACCACCATGCAGGGCTACCTGTACCACCGGCCGGTGCCGCTGCCGCGCTTTATCGAGATACTGCAAGGCCAGGTGCGCTTGATGCCGGACTATGATGTGCCGCCCATGCTGCACGCGCAGCCGGTGCTGGTCGCTGTACAGGCATGAACCAGGCCACGCACACGGCGGAATTCCTGCGCACCAGGGGCCAGGCCGAACGCGGCGTGGCCGCCGCCCAGCACAGCCTGGGCTTCATGTACTTCAACGGCCAGGGCGTGGCGGCCAGCTACGAGCTGGCCGTGGTGTGGTACCGCCAGGCCGCGTTGCAGGGCATGCCGCAGGCGCAGTACAACCTGGGCGTGATGTTCCAGAAAGGGCAGGGCGTGGCGCAGGACTTCCAGGAAGCCGCTGCCTGGTACCAGCTGGCAGCAAGCCAGGGCTATGCCGCCGCCCAGTACAACCTTGGCTGGCTGTACGCCAGGGGCCAGGGCGTGGCGGCCGACACGCGCCAGGCCATGCACTGGTTCAGCAAGGCCGCCAGCCAGGGCGACGCCGGCGCCCAGCACAACCTGGGCATGATGTATGACACCGGCAAGGGCGTGCCGCAAGACCCGGTGCAGGCGCTGCACTGGTACCGCAAGGCCGCCGAGCAGGGTTATGCACGCGCCCAGTACCAGCTGGGCCTGCGCTACGAGAACAGCCAGGGTCTCACGCCGGAGATGGCGGACGTGGGGCAGGCCATGTCGTGGTACCGCAAGGCGGCCGAGCAGGGTTACGCGCCGGCGCAGTTCAACCTGGCGCTGCGCTTCGACAAGGGCGACGGCGTGGCGCAGGATAGCCAGAAGGCCATCCTCTGGTATCGCCGCGCGGCCGAGCAGGACCACGCCAGCTCGCAGTTCAACCTGGGCCTGATCTACGATAACGGCCAGGGCGTGCCGCGCGACGAACACAAGGCGCTCGACTGGTACCGCAAGGCCGCCGCCAAGGGCCACGCCGGCGCCCAGAACAACCTCGGGCTGCGCTACCACCACGGCCAGGGCGTGGCGCAGGACTACCTGGAAGCACACGCCTGGTACGCCAAATCGGCCGCGCAGAATTTTCCCGGTGCGCAGTACCACCTGGCCCAGTTGCACGACGCCGGCCTCGGCGTGCCGGCCGATGCCGAGGCGGCGACCGACTGGTATCGCAAGGCCGCCGAGCAGGGCCACCTGCGCGCCCAGTTCGACCTCGGTCTGCGCTATGAAACGGCACGCGGTGCCCCGCACGACCTGCGCCAGGCGCAAGCCTGGTACCGCCGCGCCGCCGAGCAGGACTACGCGGCAGCCCAGTTCCACCTTGGGCTGCTGTACGACCGCGATGTCAGCCCGCGATCTGGCCGCCAACCCGGCCCCCAGCCCGATCCACAACAGGCCGGTCACTGGTACGCCCGCGCGGCGCGCCAGGGCCACACGCTGGCGCAGTTCGCGCTGGGCCTGCGCTACGACAACGGCCAGGGCGTGGCGCAGGATTATGCCCAGGCGCTGCACTGGTACGCGCTGGCCGCCGCCCAGGGCCATGCGCGCGCGCAGTTCAACCTGGGGCTGATGTACCTGACCGGGCAAGGCGCCCGCGCCGACGCCACCCAGGCCTGGACCTGGCTGGCGCTGGCCGAGCGCAGCGGCCACGCCAGCGCCGCCCGCTACCTGGCGACCGCTGCCGCCCGTCTCGATGCCGAGCAACTGGCGCACGCGCGTGCCAGGCTAGACAACGTGCCCGGTCTGGCCGCCTGAACCGCAAACGCTACGACTGGTAGCGGCCGACGATACTTCGTGTCCCGCCGCTACAGGTTTCCACATTGAAATATACAATCGGCAACTCCATTCCCTCCTGGAAGAACGATATGTTGCGCTCGGATATGTTGCGATTGTCATTGTGGCCCCGCCTGGTCGTGGTCGCCTCCCTGTCCCTGTCGGTTGCGCCGGCCCGGTCGCAGACCGGGGCCCCGCCACCACCGTCTGCCGCGCCAGCGGCCAACGTTGTCCCCGCAGTGGTTGCCGATCCTGGCGCCGAGCAGGCGCCGGTGCCCGACATCATCCTGGTCACCGGCCAGCGCCCCGGCCCGGGCCTGTGGAAAGTGAGCCAGGGCGACCACGTGCTGTGGGTGTTCGGCACCTATGGCCCGCTGCCGAAGAACATGGAATGGCGCTCGCAACAGGTGGAAACCATCCTGGCGCAGTCGCAGGAATACCTGAAACCGCCCGGCATGCACGCCGAAGTGGGCTTTTTCAAGCAGGTGGCGATGCTGCCGTTTGCCATCGGCGTCAAGAAAAATCCCGACGGCGCCACGTTGAAAGACCTGGTGCCCGCACCGGTTTATGCACGCTGGCTGGTGCTCAAGTCGAAATACCTGGGCGAGGACGACGGCATCGAGCGCGAACGGCCGATCTTTGCCGCCGCCACGCTGTACGACCAGGCGCTCAGGCAGGCCGACCTGTACGACGGCGAGCTGAGCAAGTCCCTTGGCAAGCTGATCAAGCAAAGCGGCATCAAGCAGACCGACACCCAGGTCCAGGTCGCGATCGACGACCCGGTCACCATGCTGCGCGAGTTCAAGAAAACCCCGCTGGAAGACGCCGCCTGCTTCGCCAACACGCTGGCGCGGCTCGAGGACGACATCGACGCCATGCGCGTGCGCGCCAACGCCTGGGCCAAGGGCGACCTGGCGGTCATTGAAAAGCTCAGCTACGCCGACCGCCGCGGCGCCTGCAATACCGCAGTCTTCAGCAGCGCGGTGATGCAGAGCCGTCCCGGCATGCGCTCGATCGAAGCGCGCATCCAGGAGAGCTGGCTGGCGGCGGCCGAAAAAGCGCTGGCGGCCAATGCTTCGACTTTCGCCACGCTGTCGCTCAACGACCTGCTCGACCCGAAAGGCGCGATGGCAGCGTTGCAGGCCAGGGGCTTTGTGGTGGAGAAGCCGCAGTGATTATTGGATAGATTGTAGCGCTCATCAAGAACGTATAATTTCTCATAAGAAAATTTATTATTTCAAAGTAATTCTCACTCCAAGGATGTCCATGAATACTCGTCTCGCCGGCGCGCTGGTTTCTGCGCTGATCGTCTCCGCCCTGGCCGGTTGTGCCACCGAATCGTCGCGCGCCGTGGCAGTCGCGATTCCCGCCAGCGCCGTCACTCCGCCGCCGTACGTCGGTCCGCGCACCCTGATCGCTGTCGGCAAATTCGACAACCGTTCGAGCTTCATGCGCGGCGTGTTCTCCGACGGTGTCGACCGCCTGGGCGGCCAGTCGAAAACCATCCTGATCGCGCAACTGCAAACCACCAACCGCTTCAATGTGCTCGACCGCGACAACCTGAAGGAACTGCAGCAGGAAGCCGGCTTCAAGCAGCAGGGCCAGAAGATCAAGGGCGCCGACTTCGTCATCACCGGCGACGTCACCGAATTCGGCCGCAAGGAAGTGGGCGACCATCAGCTGTTCGGCATCGTGGGCCGTGGCAAGACCCAGGTAGCGTACGCCAAGGTCACGCTCAACGTGGTCAACATCACGACTTCGGAGGTGGTGTATTCGGCGTCCGGTGCGGGCGAGTACAGCCTGTCGAACCGCGAAGTACTGGGCTTTGGCGGCACCGCCAGCTACGACTCCACGCTCAACGGCAAGGTGCTGGACCTGGCCATGCGCGAAGCGGTGGACCGCCTGGTGGCCGGCGTGGATGCCGGCGCGTTGAAATTGCAAGCACAGTGAGGCCGATGATGACGATGTCCGTATTGAAAAAATGCGCCGGCGTGCTGGCGCTGGCTGGCGCCGTGCTGCTGACCGGCTGCGCCACGCCACCGAAAACCCTGTACCAGTGGGGTGGCTACCAGCCGCAGGTGTATCAATACCTGAAAGGCGAGAGCCCCGACCAGCAAATCGCCGCCATGGAAAAAGACCTGATGCTGTTCAGCGCCAAGGGCGGCAGCGCGCCGCCGGGCTTCCATGCCCACCTGGGCATGTTGTACTCGGTCACCGGCAAGACCGACCAGATGGTCGCGCAGTTTGAAGATGAAAAGAAGTTGTTCCCCGAATCGGCCGCCTACATGGATTTCCTGCTGGCCAAAGTAAAGAAAGGTGACCAGTCATGATGCGTCGTTTGTTAAAAGTGGGCGCGTGTGTTGGCGCTGCAGTATTGATGTTCGGTTGCGCCACCAAGCAGGCGGCGTACGACTACACCGCCTTCAAGGCCGCCAAGCCGCGCTCGATCGTGGTGCTGCCGCCGCTGAACAATTCGCCGGAAGTCAACGCCGGCAACAGCGTGTATGCGCAGGTGACGTATCCGCTGGCCGAGAGCGGCTACTACGTGCTGCCGGTGGCGGTGGTGGCCGAGACCTTCAAGCAGAACGGCATGACCACGGCGGCCGACATCCACGGCCTCGACCCGAAAAAACTCAACGAGATCTTCGGCGCCGATGCCGGCCTGTACGTCACCATCTCCCAGTACGGCGCGACTTACACGGTACTCAACAGCGTGGCAGTCGTGACGGTGGAAGCCAAGCTGGTGGACCTGAAGACGGGCGCGCTGCTGTGGAACGGCAAGGCCAGCGCCTCCAACAACGAGGGTGGCAACAACGGTGGCGGCGGCCTGATCGGCGCGCTGGTGGCTGCTGCCGTCAAGCAGATCATCAACAGCACCACCGATGCGTCGCATCCGGTAGCTGGCGTGGCCAATGCCCGCCTGCTGACGGCAGGCGGTGCGCAGGGCATCCTGTACGGTCCGCGTTCGGACCGTTACATGACCCAGTAACTACTTCTTGATGCGCACGCCGGCCAGTTGCGCCACGCCCGACAGCGTGGTCTGGGCGGCGTTCAGTCCCAGCATGAAGTCCTTGTCCGAGAAGTTTTTATACAGGTCGGTCGGCTGGTGCCAGTGCGGATCCCAGCCGGCGCCGATCTGCTGGCCGCGCTCGTTCTCGCGCAGCGAAATCGACGGCACCAGGTCCATGAACGGCGTCGAATCGGTATTGGTCATGTGGAAGCCCACTGCTGCCGGGTAGTGCGAGGCGTACTTGTCGTTGGCGCTGCGGAAGTGCCAGGCCAGCTTGGCCGAGCCTTCGGACTGCTTCGACTGCGACTGGTACTCGATGTTGACGTCCGCTTCCAGGCGCTGCTCGGGCGGCGCCACGAACACCGGCTCGCCATGCTCATCGACCACCGGCTTGCCGTAGCCGTCGATCTTCTGGAACGG
The DNA here is from genome assembly GCF_001758785.1 of Duganella phyllosphaerae. GTDB lineage: Bacteria > Pseudomonadota > Gammaproteobacteria > Burkholderiales > Burkholderiaceae_D > Rugamonas > Rugamonas phyllosphaerae. The sequence continues at coordinate 207,282 of NZ_LROM01000090.1, read as the reverse complement.
CATGCCATGGTCGAACAACATCATGTCGTGCTGGATCATGCCCAGCCACTTCGGCTCCGGGTACTTGCCCGAGCCTTTGGGCGACTCGATCCCCTGCAAACCCTTGCGCTGCTCCACGTACGCGGCGGCGCCATTGAGGCCGGTTTCCTCGTTGTTCCACAGGATGAAGCGGATCGAGCGGTCGGTTTCCACGCCCGGTGCGCTGAAGATGCGCGCCAGTTCCATCACCAGCGCCGTGCCCGAGCCGTCATCGTTGGCGGCCTCGCCAAAGCCGATGCCGTCCATGTGCGCGCTGACGATATACATTTCCTCGGGATGCTTGCTGCCCACCTTGGTGCAGTAGACGTTCTCGCGCTGCGAGGTGCCCAGCGGCGTCGGCTCGGCATTGATGGCGCGCAGCTTTTCATCGGGCTGCAACAGCGGATCGTTGTTGACGCCGGTCTTGATGCGGTTGCCGAACAGCGTGCTGCCGCCCTGGCCCGGTGGGCCGCCGGCGCCGCCACTGGCGATGCCCGCCGCGCGCCTGGGACGCGGCGCGTCCTTGGCCAGTTCCGTGTACTGGTATTGCATCCGTTCGGTGTTGCTGCAGCCGTAGGATTTCAGTTGCGTCTCGATCCAGGCGAGCGCATCGCGGTTGCGCTGGGTGCCCTGGCGGCGGTCGCCGAACAGGGTCAGGCTCTTGATGGTGGCTTTGTATTTTTCCAGTTCCAGCTGGCTGACCAGGGTGGCGATCGGGTCAACCGGCGCAGCAGTTTGCACCGGAGCCTGGGAAGTGGGAGCCTGGGCCAGTGCCAGCGGTGCGGCAAACGCCAGCGCAACACTGAGCGAAACAACTGATTTCATGGAAAGTCCTCTGGTCGATGGTGGGAGCTTTGCCATTTTGCATCAGTGTGGCCTGCTTGAACAGTTCAAGCGCAGTTCAAGCGTGCGCAGCCTTTTTAGAACTTTGGCAGCTTGTCGAGCGTGATGACATTCGGATGCTGGTAGACCTTGCGCTTGTGGGCGCTGGTGTTGTACTGCTCACCGGTCCAGAAGTTGTTGGCGTTGGTGACGCCGGCCGGCCCGCCGCCGTCGTTCCACACCATGAACCACAACCACCATGCGCCGTCCTGCGCCATCGCATCGGGATCGGGGATGTAGCTGGTCTCGGTCAGCGCCACCGGCTTCGGTTCGCTCGTCATGGCGGCGGTCTTGCGATAGGTGTCGATCTGTGAGCGGTAGCTGCGGTTGTCGGTGGTGTCGTACACATCGTAGCCGACGATATCGACCACGTCGTCGCCGGGATACCAGCGCGCATCCTGGCCGTTCCACACCCAGATCAGGTTGTGCAGGCCGTGCACGCGCACCAGCCGGTCATACATATGCCGCCACAGCGCGATATTGGCGGCAGCAGCCGACTGGCCGTCGGTGCGCGCGCGGCCCCACCAGAACCACCCCGCGCCGTTGCTGCCGGCCGCCTCGTGCAACGGGCGCCACAGCACGGTCACGCCGGCATCCTGCAGGCGCCTCAGTTGCGTGGCCACCAGGTCGATACCGTCATTGAGCTGGGCGAACGCCGGGCTGGTTTGATCGAGCGCGCCATTGGCCATCGGGATGGTGAAGTCGGTGCGCCTGGCCGGATCGTCGCCGCCGGCATAGAAATTGGCCTGGTTCACCTGCGCCGTCTTGAGCAGCGCTGGATCGCGCCAGTGCCAGTGGAACGTCACCAGGCCGCCCCTGGCGGCAAAGGCGATCGCTTCCTCGACCTGGCGCTGGCCGGACAGGTTGGCGCCGGTGCGGCCGTAGTCCATGAAGTCGTAGCCCATCAGGGCAGGGTATTTGCCGGTATCGGCATGCACGCGCTCGGCCATGTCGATGCTGTCGTCCCAGCTGAGGTCGGTCTGGCCGGCGATGACCGCCTTGCCCCAGGTATCGCGCAGGTAGGTATAAATGGCGCGGGTTTTGGCGGTGGCGGCCGGATCCACGGGCGCTGCGCGCAGGGGGACGGCGGTGGCGCCGGTGGTGACTATGGCCGAGAGGGCGAGCAGGCAGGCGGCTAGCCTGGAGGTGGTGGGCATCTGGAATCCGCTTGAGGTGAACTGGGCACAATGTAGCGGGTGGGGGCGGGGTTGTTCAAGTACCCAGTGTGCCGGGGGCGATGTTTAGCGGTGATGCTGGTGTTGTTTACCGCCAGCGCGTAAAATGCCAGCCACGCGGGTGTAGTTCAATGGTAGAACGGCAGCTTCCCAAGCTTCATACGAGGGTTCGATTCCCTTCACCCGCTCCAATGGAAAGCCTGCAAAATCGTATCTTTTGCGCTCCACAAAGCCTTAGTCGCTCCACAAAACCCTACATTTCCGGCCCAATTGGGTTGCACATTGATCAAATTTGGGATACCCTAAATGCGAGCGTTCGGCGCGAGCGAGTTGCCTTCGGCACCGTAAATCGCGTACTAACCACCGGAATTTGACTAGTCAGTCACCATCAATTTAGGAGTACCATCATGGCTATCGAGACAATTCGTACGAGCCCCGACCTGCTGCGCGCAATTAAAGAAGCTAGTACCAAAACACAAACAGCGGATGAGATTCGGCAGCAAAGAATTTCGTTCGTTTATGGTTCACTAGGGGCAAAGAGCTCGGTAACTCGGGCGCAGGTTGAAAGTGCGCTTGAACGCCACGAGGGACGTGTGGCCGCATGATCCTATTTGAGCTGATGGGGAGTGAAGAGCACCCGTTATATCAAGAACTGGAGATGTCCAATGGTAACCGTCAGTATGACTTTCTCCGCTCCATCATCAGCGCAGCTATTAAGGCTGACAAAATTTTCTTGTCAACCCATGTCATCAAGGCGTTAAATTTTCAGGCCATCACGTGCTTGCATACTAACGCTGGTGAATTTCGACCATGCGCCGTCACTGTCGGCGATTACCAACCGCCCGCGTTCTATCGCGTCCAAGCTTATATGGACGATTTTGTTAATGAGGTGAATAGCAAGTGGCGGATCACTGACCCAATCGCACTTGCTGCTTTTGTTTTGTGGCGTTTGAATTACATCCATCCTTTCATTAATGGAAATGGCCGAACTGCACGTGCAGTGTGCTACTTTGTGTTATGCCTCTCTGCTGGCGGCTGGCTGCCGGGTACCACGATCTTGCCTGAGCTGATCCGCCGTGAGCGTGAGGCATATGTGGTGGCTTTAAGGGAAGTGGATGCTAGTTTCCATGCGGGCGCATTTGATTTAAAACCTCTTCACCAACTTCTCGAAATGCTAGTGCAGGAACAGTTGAGTTCCGCGCCTTCAGAGTCACCGCCGCCTGAAGCATAATTATTTTGTCGGCGCTACTATCTTACCTCGGCGCAGGTAGTGCCGCTGAGTGGTTTTGACGCTGTCGTGTCCCAAAAGATCACTAGCTGCTTGGTCACCTCGGTCGTCGGAAGTGTCGTCGGCTGCCTTCGCGCGTAAGTCGTAAAACCAGAATGCCTTGATGTCTTTCGCCAGCTCGGGCAATTGGTCGGCCGCTTTTTTTCGCGCGGTATGGAAGTGAGTCCGCAGTGCCGGCGCCGTAAGACGCTTGCCATTGTTATTGGTAAGTAGTGCGGCAGTGACTATTTTGTGCGTTGCCTTGCGTTCGCGTATGCGTTCCATTAACTTGGCCAGCTCGCCGGTGATGGTTATGCGCAGGGGCTGCTTGGTCTTTTCCTGCGTGATAATCAGATGGCCTTCCACAATGTCATGCTCTGTCATGCGAAGCGCGTCAGCGGGCCGCTGGCCGGTCAGATACGCCAGATCCATGGCATCACGCAGAGGCGAGCTCCCATGGGAGCGCACGGCCGCGAAGACGGCATCGGTTATGTACACGGTGCGCTTGGCCAGGGCATGGCCTCGGATGCCTTCGCATGGGTTGGGCTGATCCGTGTAACCCCATCCCCGGGCATGGTTCCACATGGTCGAAAAGACGCGCTTACACCGGTTAGCCGTGGTCGGCTTGTCAGCGTGGTCATCAAGGAATTGACGGATGTGCATCGGCTTGATTTGGTCGAGGGGAGCCTCGGAAAATGCAGCCAATAAATGCTTGACGTCATAGCTGAACATTCGCGCTGAGCTGGTCGCCAGTTTCGGCACGGCCTCGACCAAGTAGCGCTTGTGCACGTCGGAAAAAGTCGCACCGGCAGTTGGCTCGACCACGATGTTCAGTTCAGCATATTTTTTCAGCGCCAGAATAAAGTCCGGGCCAAGAGGGATTTCCTTTCGTGGCTTATCTTTGGTGTACATGTAGTAATAGACTTTACCGCTGCGCTGGGTGCGCGGATGCATGTTCGGCGGCATGTTCAAATTACGCGTGTTTCGTCGGCCCATTTTTCTTGATCCTCGGCATTATCCATTTTTTTTCTTGTGGCGCTTGTTTGCGCCCCTCTACAGCGGCCACCGTTACTACCGGCTGGCCAATCGCATTGACCCAAAACGGAAGGCCCATTGTTCGCAGCGCTTCGATCTGTTTGGTTTTCATCTTCCGGCCCGTCAAAGCGCAAATTTCATCCAACGAAAGAAATGTCCTCATCTGGATTTCTCCGCTTCCATGTAAGTGGGGACTGCTGATATAGATTGCCGTTCGATGCGCTGACCTGTCGCCAGCGTGAAGGCTTCGGCTTCCGTGTGCTGACACACCTCGACGCCTGGTTTGCGATAGTCCCGAAGCCGGCAAAATTCCCTATACTGGCTTTCCGCCGCGCTTACATTTTTTGCGTCCAGAGCGTTGACCGCCTCAAACCGGCTTGCCGACAATTTTCGCAGCGCCTGCTGCGTGGCGCTCAGCTCGATCCGCATATTGCTGACGCTTAATTCGGGAAGGCCGGCATCCGCCAGTAGGGTGCTTAGCCTATCGGCGTGCGCGGCCACCGCAGCATGCAACACGGCCACTTCCATGGCTGAAAATTGCAGTGATTTAAAATATTCGAACATCAATTTTCTTTCTAATTTTCAAGGCTTATTTTGCATTGCGTTGCATGTTGGTATTGAGGCTTAACTAGTCCTTGACCTCTAGTCAGTACAGCCGCAATCGTTCAACGTGTCTTCAAACGGGAACAGCTCACCGTGGCCCATCGCCATGTCATACATAGCCTGGTAGCTGGGTGCATCCTTGCGGAACCAGCCGCCGCCGCCGATAGGTTGCTCGCGGTGCTCCATATGCTTGCCCTTTTCCTGCTCGATCCACCACAGCGCGCGCTCTGGCTTCTCGCGGATCAGCGCCAGTTTCTGGTTACCGCCCTTGAGGAAGCACAGGTCGCAGTTGCCGTGCATGGTGACGCCATCCATGTTCGGCAACGCGAGGTCAAATGACTGCTCTTTCCAGAAGCGGCCCACGGCGCCCTTATCCACACCGACCATAGCCAGCGGCGCTTCTTTCGTTTCGTGGCTGCCGTAGTCCTGGTTCGACAGGCGCGCCACGCGGCGCGGCTCGTCGGCGCGCATGCCGATGAACGTGGTCCATTCTGTGTATCCGATGGATTTCAGGTAGCGCTGCATGGGGCGTACTTTCAGCTCAGCCGTGCAGATTCGCGCGACCGGGTTTGGCAGGTATGACTTCTCCGCGATCAGCGCCGCGAACGGTTCACCGTTGCGGCTGGCGGTCGCATGGGTGACGACAGCGTGGGATTTTTTCCGCTCCGCATCGCGGGGCCGGTTCTCGATCCACACAATCGGGACGTCCCAATTTACCGAGCACGCCTCGACAAAATCCAGGGTTTCCGGCATTTCCTTGCCGGTGTTCGCAAACAGGACGGTCACGTCATCTGGCAACGTGCCGCCATGGGCTTGCAGCGTACGCCACAGCATGTAGCCGCTGGTGCGGCCACCGCTGAACGATATGACACCCGGGCCGTCAAACAGAAAGGGGTTGTTCATGCGTACACCATCGAGCCAGCACCGGCCGATACGATGGCGGCCAGCGGCACGGCGCGGAACACGCCTGGCCACTGGTGATCGAGCTCTACCCAAGCATGCAACTCGCCGTTGCCTACGTCGCGGCGTAGGTCGCTGACGATGCCGGCCTGGCCGCCCTCGTCGGTGTCGAACGTTACGCGGTCGCCAACGGCGATTTGCCGCGGTGAATTAGTCGAGGTGGTCAGCATTGCGGTGCTCCTTTCAGTTTTGCGGTAACGCCGCACACGCCGAAGCGCTCGATGGCGGCGTCGATCACGTCGCCGCTGGATGCGGCAACCTCAAAAAAATCAAATCGGTCGGTTTGCGTGCGAACGGTCACGGCATAGGTGCTCATGTGGCGCTTTCTTCTGCTGGTGGTTGGCTGGTGAGGATCAGCCTGGGGAATGGACATGCTCGTAGCGCCGCCCAGGCGTCGATAATTTGGGTTTTCGCCCAGTCGGGCAGATCGGGAAGCGCTGTGTCCGGCCGCTCGATCCATGGTGTCGGCTGCACCGCTGGAACGGGTTGCGTACAGTTATTTACACGAGTCCGAGGAACGGCAACCCCAACCCCAACAGCAATCCCGCCAGCGCCGGTGGACGTGACCGGCGTCCACGTGTGGCGCACTGACTTGAACACCACCCCGATCAGCGATGCGCAACGCACGCCGTATGGGGTAATCCGCTGGGTTTCACCGTAGCGCCCGATAACCGTCTTTTCGTCCTTGGCCAACGTGATGGCCAGCTCTTTGCGTGGCACCAGGGCGCCGCCTTGGGCGCGCAGGTATTCGGCCCAGCACGCGCGCTTTTCACCGTCGATTTTTTGCACAGCGTCCCATGCACGGCGCATGGCTGCGGGTGCTTCGGTGACCATGGCTTCCTTGATGCGGCGCAGTTCGCGCCAGACGGTGACAGGGGCGCCACCCCATTGCTGGAATTGCCGGATACCCCAGCAGGCCGCCCACGACTCAACGCGTGCCGACGGCGTCAACTCGATATCGCCGTCTGTTTCAGGCACGACCACATAACCCTCTTTGGTCTTGTGCTCCGCCACGCCGTCGATATTCTTGGCCACGTACTTGGCGATATAGCCGGCCGCGCTGCCCTTACTCCAGTCGATGCGCTTGACATCAAGGCGGCGCTTGAACGCGCCAGGCTCTCCACGGTCGGCGCGCCAGGCGTAACGCTTCATGATGCGGATTGCACGGCCAGCCACGTCCTGCACATGCAGCGTTTTGAATTTCCCGGTGGGGCGCACGAATAGGAGCAAGTGCCAGTGCGGGCAACCGTCGTGGTGCGGTTCGGCGATGCGAAAGCCATACAAGCCAATTCCGCGACGCGCCAGCGCGGAACGACACAGCGCCGTGACTTTTCCCAGGTAGGCGTTTGCCTCGCGCGGCGTCGAGCCATCGAACTTGTCATTTGCCTTGCCGTTATGCTGCACGGCGTGGAAGCGCGATGGGCAGGTCCAGGTGACGAAAATGCCTTGGTCGTTACACTCGCGGGCGATCTGTTCGAAGCCGTTGATGCGCAACATCAATTCGCCGCGCCGGATAGATTTGTTGGCCGTGGTCTTTTCCGCCAGCTCGGCGATACTGAACTGCTGACCATTGTCGTTCTGCACCAGCGTTGCGGCCAGCGCCGCCGCGTTACGCCGGTTTTGCGCAAGGCGCGATCGCACCGCGTCATTGCTGGCGTACGGCTCACCGCGATAGTTCACGTAACCCAGCTTGATATTGCCGGCTTCGAAGGCGCGTTTGACGGTCTTGCGCAGTTGAGCGCGCCACCACCGCGCATCTACCAAGCGGGCGATGACATCGGCTTGCTTCTCAAATTCAGGCAGCTCGATGCCGTACTCGGCGCACTCGGTTTCCATGATCTGCGTAGCGTGCTTCTCCGACGTTGCACCCCATAGCATCTTGGTGACATCGGCGGCGGCCCGCTCAGCCGTGGCGACGATGTCGGCGTCGTTCTGCGACAGATCCACGCCGGCCGGTACATACTGATCCGTAAAGTCGCGGATAAACGTGGCGGCGATGGATTCGTATACCTTGTACCAGGACGACCAAGCCATCTTGGCCATGGCGGCAGCGATCACCCGGTTACGCCACTTGAACGGGATACGGGCCAGCTCGGGCGCGAAGTGCGATGAACGCAAGAACGCTTCGTGACGCACGTGGGAGGGCAGTAGCACTTTCTTAGATTGCATTGAACAGCCTTTCGTAAACACGGATTGCGGCGCGGGTGGCCGCACGTAATTCGATGCGCTCGGCATCGGTAAATGAATGAATTGGAGATTCCCAGCGGTCGGCATCCAGGCCTGCCGCGATCAACACCGACCGGCGCGCGCCACGCGGTGACAGTCCCCACGCCTGGGCAATGAAGCGCGCTTCGTTGGCGCGGCGCTCTTCGACTGCACTGAGGTCATTCCTGGCTGCCAGGCACGCCTTTGCGGCGGCAAGTGCGGCAAGCGCTTCGGGCGCACCTGGTCGCGTGGGCACGTCCTTGTCGCGGGCGGCGAGAATGGCGGCCGCAGGCAGGAAAGATAGGTGGTTGTCGATAAGGGCGGTAGGCATGGCTCAGTCCTTGATGGCGCCGATGGCCAGCAGCAGCGATGGCGCGATGACGATCAAGAGCGACAGCAGCCAGACCACGCAGGTGTCCAAGAGGCGGCGCATTACCATTCCCCCGCCATGCCGCCCAGCGATCCCAGACATGCCGCCACGGCCATATCAGCCGCCGCACTGCCCAGGGCAATGACCGTCACTTTGTGCAACTGATCGAACATGGCGCAATCCATCATCATCTGACGGCCGATAGCGGCACATTGCAGATGCCTAGCTAAGGCTTTGCGCAGCCATGCTTCGCGGGACTCAGTTTTGATCGTGGCGCTCATGTGCAACTTTCTTTAGGGTGAACGAATCCCGCACGCCCAATTGGGGGCGCAGCAGGAGGCAGCGAACGGGGAGTTAATGGACCGGGTATCAGCCGGCGCCAAAAAGGATTAAGCCAAGGTCAACATGCCGTCAGGTCAAACGCCAGTTGGTTAGTGGCGGCCGCACGTGCGTGCTGGGACATGGGGATTCGGACATCTGGCTTTGGCACAGCGGAGAGCGACAAAGTGCGCAGCACTTCAAGACCTGCCACGAACACGTGACCACATTCGGGGTTCTGGCACATATAGGTGATTTCCTTGAACATGGCTGACATCGTGCGGCTTTTGACGGCGCGGACGGTGTAATCACAATGCGGGCATGGCAGGCCGATGACTCTCATTTGCTGGACTTTCTTTCGACTTGATACAGGGCGCGACCACGGCCCGTCATGTTGCGTGACTGTTTGCGCAGGCGCGACTTTACGAGCCATTCCGCTACCTGCTCGATACTCTCCAGTCCTTGCCGCTGACGCACGCGTTCCAGCAATTCGCGTTCTTCGTCACTAAAGCTGATGTGTAGATCTGGCATGTGTGTAACTTTGCAGTTGCTCTAGAGTTGCTTTTTGGGGACTGGGCTTATGCGCTGCGACGCGATACGCTGTCGTTATTGATGTCGTCTGCCTCAACAACCGCCAGCGCTTCGCGCATGACGATCTGGCGCACCAGCACGGCCAGTTCTTCGCCCTGGTAGTTGGCGATGGAGGTAACTAGCTGATGTTCGTAATCGTCAAGTCGGAGCATGACGCGGTGGGTGCGGATACGTTTTACATCGGGGTACATGACGTTGTCCTTAGTGAATGGATTTGGAAGCGAGTTCACGCTTGTAATCGGCGAGGCCGCGAAGGATCAGGAAACGGAGAAACCAGGCACGGGAGCGCTCAAGTTTCTCTGCGTAGCCTTCGACTTCGTCTACCTCATCAGACGTCAGACGAACGCCAAGAGGCTTAGTCGTGACGCCCTTGGCAGTGCGCCTCGCTATGGACACGTTTTTCATAATGTTATGATCTGTAATCGCTATGGTATGGCATAACTATAGCTCTCAAATGAGAGCATTGTAAAGAAGAATTTGCGCACAAATGAGATCAATTGGTGAAATACTAAAAGAAGAGCGTCAACGCTTGGGCATGAATCAGGACGATTTTGCTGCCATCGGCGGGTTGAAGCGACGCGCACAAACGCTGTATGAGCAAGACGAGCGTGCCCCGGATGCGCTTTACTTAAGAGCGCTGGCTGGGATCGGGGTCGATGTCCACTACATCCTTACGGGTGAGAGATTGCAATCAGCCGTTACCTCGGACGAGAAAGAACTGTTGGATGGCTATAGAAGTATGGACGTTCGCGGGAAAGCAGGCGTACTTGGGATGATTGGTGGCATGCGCTCGCCAACGCCCCCTGCATCCCAAGCAGGAAATGCACCACACGTTGAAACCCATGGCAAGATTGGGCAAAATTTCGTGGGGAATATTATTGGGCCACAGACTTTTAATGTGGCCGGCAGCGGACGGAAAAAGGAAAAATAGTCTACAAATGATTCATCCTCTTATGCTTATTGTAATCGCTGCTTGTTTGCTTTGCATAATCTTCAGTAGCTGGAATCCTCGGAAGGGAGCAATTGACGCTGGCGAGCTGGGTGCTTCCCTTTGGCGACATATTCAACTATGCATACCAAACGCAAAGGTGAGCACGTCTCCATGTCTAACCGAGCGAATTACAGCTCCGCCAGAGGAAAGCTGAACGATGGCGGCGGCAGGTCTTCTATTTGGACACGATCTCCGACTTGGCGTCTGGACTCACAGCAAATCGTGATGTGCTAATTGTCAATACGGCACGACTCACTACGCTGCGTATGTGTATTGACACTGAGATTACGTAGAGACTTAAGCTTTGGGATTCGCATATTTGGGTCTCTGTCGTAATGGCGCACCTGACCCTCAAAAAGCCTTTATCCGATTAACTTTCAAAATCAGTACGGAAATTAATCATATATGAAAAAGCGTAATAGCCGTTTCAGAAGTGCTAAACCAGCAATGCCCGATGAGGTATTCTCTGTTGGCCCACTGCAAGTTGCTCGCTTTGGTAAGCATGTTGCAATGACCTCTAACTGGTCTGAAGGACAGCACGCAGAGGTCATTGCGAAGTTGGCGGCTCGCTATCCCACTGTCGTCCAGGAAATAGACGATATCGTCAGCCAGATTTTTTCTGCCGTAAGTGTTCTACCACCTGATCAATTATTGATGCGCGCGTGGCAAGAGCAGCTTATATCTAACCAGCACATAAAGGTCGAGGCGGACGTTACGCAAGATGATGCCATGGCGTTGCGAATGATCGACTATGTACAGAGCGTGATCGCTGCAGCTTCACGTTGCGAGCCCCAAAAAATCGAACTTACAGAAGATGATTGGCAAGATCTGAAAACGAAAGTTGTTGCGCTATTCTCGAAGATAAACACTGAATACTTGAGCTGTGCTACTGCCTATCGTCGAACTTCTGGAGATTTTTACGACGAGGCGATGGAGGTTTTTCATACGCGAGCACAATTGCATTGGTGTAATATTCGTGGTGATTATTATCAGGTACATCAAGTTGATATAATATCGGACTTATTGAAAAATCAGTCCCGGCTGATTAAATCGGCATATGGTATCACTTCGGAAGATCTTGTTTTGGAAATCAGGAAGATTTGGCAATCATTGACGTTTGGTTTTCCAGAAGCGATGGCGTCTATGCGCCGTATCCATGCCGAGGTCATGGCGGAGATAGAGCGCATGCAGAAACAAAATGTCGTTTATACTTATAAGTCACCCGGAGATCTTGTTCGCGAGGTTACTATTCGTTTAGGTCATGCGGATGCGATACGTAAAAGCATGGATTCCTGTTTCAATATGGGACTTTTTGATCTGCGCAAGACAACCAATCTGCCACTCGATTTTTTAGAAGATTTTTCTTGGGCACCTGGCCAAGAAAAAGAATTTTTGGTCGATGGTGATTTTAAAGGTTGGCCGTTGAGAATTCAACCAATTTTCAAACGGCCTTTTTTAAAGTTGGAGGGGAATTATTACTGTTTCGATCTTTATTCATTGTGCGATAACTTTTACCGTCAAATCGAAAAGAAAATATTCCAGAGTTCAGGCATTGAAAAACAAGAATGGATAAAAAATCGAAAAATAGTGTCCGAAAACCTCCCGGTAGAATATTTTAATCGGCTCTTGCCTGGGGCTACTGTATTGCCGGAGGTATACTATCCAGTCATTTCAGCGTCCGGTGGTTCCAGGAATCTAGCTGAAGCGGATTGCCTTGTTATTTATGACGATCATCTATTTATCATCGAAGTGAAAGCCGGTGCGTTCACTTATACTTCACCTGCAAATGACCTGCCCGCGTACATTAAGTCGCTGAAAGCTCTTGTTGGGGAGCCGAGTAAGCAAGGGCAGCGATTCTTAAGATATTTAGAAAGCGCTGCAGAAGTCGAAATTTATGATGCACAACGACAGCCAGTGGGCACACTACGCTTGGGAGATTTTCGTTGTAAGTCAATTTGTGCAGTCACTCTTGATCCTTTCACAGAGCTTTCCGCTCAAGCTCAGCATCTGCACAAAATTGGGGTGGACGCTGGGGATGTTCCCGTTTGGTCAATTTCGCTCGCTGACCTACGAGTTTACAGTGATGTTTTTGTCGGACCTCTTGATTTCCTTCACTTTGTCGAACAGCGTATGGCTGCCGCTAGTTCAGAGAAGCTAGTACTCGACGACGAATTAGATCACTTGGGACTCTATTTTGAACATAATAATTACGTGATGCATGCGAATGAACTTTCAAAGAGTGGTGCTCATTTGCGATTCAATGGTTATCGTTCTTCGATTGACGCGTATTTCTCTGCGAAACTGTCCGGGTCTGATGACTTGACCCCGCCGATGCAAGAGCTTCCATATCGACTCCGTGAGCTAGTCGATTTCCTCGCAACTCAAGGCCACCCTGGTCGCTCCCGAATCGCAAGTTATTTTCTTGGTTTTTCTGGTGACTGGCGTTCTGACTTGAGTAAATGGATTGACGAGGAATTGATCGCTATCCCTCAGCGCGGTCGATGTATACCTCTATCGACGATTGGCGAGGTCCGGTTGACGACATTCTTAAATATTGATGGAATTGTAGAGTTGAGCCACGATCAGGCCGTTGAGCACACGCAGGTGGCAATAATTGCTTCTGGTGAATCAGACCGTATGCTGCTTGAGCTGACATATGGCCTCAGTGGCCCCATACGAGTCTTACTGTCGACAGTGTCGTTACACGGGCTTGCTCAGGAAAAGGTCGAGCTATTTAAAGAAAAAGCAATTGATTTGAAAGAAAAAAGACTTGCTCGCTCTGTTGCCAACTTTGGCAGCATTGGGCGTAATGAAATTTGTCCCTGTGGAAGTGGAAAGAAGTTCAAGAAGTGTTGCATGCCTTAGTTATTCAGGCACTAGGATGGCAGTAGTAATTGGCGGCCTAGGTTGTAGACACGGTATATGTTGTTTCATTTGAGAGTGGCGCCCCCACTTACTTAGGCTTCCAGACTATTCTCCGTTTTCACGAATGATGTTCCGCACTTCCTGAATATGTCGCCAGGCATGCAGGACCGCCCGCTTCGCGGCCTGCTTGCTATGGTAAATATGCTCCAGCGTCTTGAGCGTACCAGCGGCACCAGCCTGCTCCTGTCCCTCCTTTTTTTTCTTCGCCGCCACGTCCGTCCACTTGGCCAGCACTCCCGTGATGCCTTCGTCCGGGTCTTTCTCTTCCTCGCGCTCAGCCTCGACCACTTCCGTCTTCGTTTCAAACTCCACGCGCGTGGTAAAACCACTACCGCCCAGGCTGTGCGTGACCTTGGTTGACAGCCATGGCGTGGCGTCGATCTCTGGCTTGAAACCTTTCACCGTCACCGGAGATTGCGGGAACACGGCCGGGTTGCCCAAGGCCAGCGACATTTCGAAGGTGGCCAGGCCGCGCAGGATCCGCTGCCACTCCGCCACGGCGGACGCGCGCGCGTCGGCTTCCGTGGCAAAGATGGTGCGCAGACGCTTGCTGTTGCCCGGCACGCCGGCCACCACGCTGCGCCGGCGTGCATAGCGCTCGTCATGCCAGAACGCGCGCACGCCGGTGTAGGCGTTGCTTTCCGCGCTGTGGTAGCGGTGGCCGTCGCCCAAGGCGCGCGTGATCGTGATCACGGGTAGCGCCTTGCCGCTGACGGTGCGGCTCTGGTTGATCGGGATAAACAGCAGCGTGTCGTTCTTGACGGTGGCCACGGCGTCGTATTTCTTACCCAGCCGGCGCAGAAATGCCGCGTCGCTTTCGTGGGTCTGGTCGATGTGCGGCACGCCCGTGTCGCGCAGGCTGGCCGAAATGCCCGACGCCAGCTCATTCTGGAAGGCGATCAGTTCGATGATGGCGCCCAGGGTCGTATTGTGGAAACTGCGCTCTTCCTGGCGTTTGAATTTGTCGATCAGATTGGCCGACCTGGCGCGCAGAGTGATGGTGTCAGGCGCGCCGCTGTGTTCCACTTCATCGACCGTGAATTTTCCCATATCGACCAGCCCGCTCGACTGCCACCCCAGCGCCACAGCGATCTGCGCGCCGCGCGGCGGCAGCGCCAATTTGCCGTCGCTGTCGTCGAGCGAGATATCGAGCTGGTCGCTCTCGTCTCCTCGGCAGAGGTTCAACGTCAGGTTGACCAGGCGCGGCGAAACGATTGCTGTCAAGTCCTTGTCTTCGATACTGATCTTGAATGTGGGGATATGGTCCGTCATTTGAGCTTGTCCGCTGCATTGCCAATGGCGCCGCTGATGGTGGTGCCGATCTTGTTTTTCATGTCGCCGACCACGCCGCCGTACTTGGCGGTAATGCCATCGACCGCATTGCCCACCACGCTGCTGACAGCGCTCTTGGCGCTGCCCGCAATGCCGCTGGTCAAACTGTCGATGCTCAGCATGTTTTTCAGGTCGCCGATGTCACCCAGGCCCAGCATGGTCAGCACGCCGTCGTCATCGCGTTTCAGTGATACCGAAAACTCGACGCGGGCCGCCGAGCCGTGGGCGTCAAGAATGCTGCGGCCCTCCGTCATGCCCGTGATGCGGTACGAACCGAAGACGCGGCCGGTCCCCTGTATCAGGATCCACGACTTGCCCGTGTCGGCCATCATGCGCAGCGCATCGAGCGAATACAGGGAGCCGGTCAGTTCGGGCGCCACCCAGCCCGACAGCGTAATGGTGTCGTCACCTGGCCCCACGTACTGGTGTGCATCCCGCATCCCCACGCGTGCCGTGCTGGCGTGCTTCCATTCGGTTTGCCGTTGAAAATCCTGATAGGCCAGCGTGGGCAAGCTGAACACGAACATTCCCAAAATCATCATCATGGTGCTTTCCTTTATTCTCGATCAAACAGGCTTGAGCGCATGCGCGCCACCTTCTCGCGGTCGCGCTGCTCCATCGCGGCGTACACCGCGCGGGCGATGGCTTGGGGATCTGATCCGGCTTGCGCCTGGATCGTAATTTCGATCTTGTCACCTTGCACGATCATGCCGGCGCCGGCGGCGCGCTGCCCCAGCGGCGGGCGCGTATCAAACGCGCTGGCGGGCAGAGCGGCTGCTGCGCTGATGGCGATGCCTGCCCCCATCTGCGTCAAGCGCTGCGCCAGGCCGCTGACAACGCCTATCGGCTTGCCGCCGCTGCGGTCCAGCCCGACAGCGAGCCCTTGCATGGTGTAGTCGCCCAGCTCGGCAAACACGCGGCTTGGGCTGTGGATGCCCAGCTTCTCTTTGAACCAGCTGATGGTGCTGGCGCCGGCGCTGCTAATCGCATCCTTCACGGCGCCCATGGAGTTCTTGATGCCATTGACCAGGCCGCCCAGGATGTTGGCGCCGAACTCGGTAAATTGCGCCGGCAGCTTGATGCCGAACCAGCCCAGCACGCCAGACATGGCCTGGTAGAACAGGCCCAGCGGGGACCAATTAACGATCAGGCTACCGATACCAGACAGGCCGCCAGCGAAGGCCATTTTGATCTGCGACCAGACATCACCGAAGAACGACTTGATCGGTTCCCAGTATTTGTAGATCAGGTAGGCGGCGCCGGCGATTGCCGTGACAGCCAGGCCAATCGGGTTGAGCATAAAGGCCCGCCCAATCCACAGCACTGCTCTGCCCACCCACATCAACGAGCCGCCCAGCGCACGCATGATGGGCGTGAGCACGCCGCCGGCCACGCCCATCTTGGCAAACATGACGTACAGCATGGCGTACGGCCCCACCAGCGCGGCAATGCCCAGCATCAACGGCCCCAGCACCAGCAGTACGCCCGCCAGCACGGAGAAGCCCGCAATCATAACCTTGGCCACTGTCGGGTTGCGCTCCATGAATCCGTTTAAGCGTGTGACGGCGCTGATCGCCATTTCAAGCGCTTGCGAATACATGGGCAGGATCTTTTCACCCATGGTCAGCTTGAGGTCGGCCAGCTTCGACTGGGCTTCCAGTTCCTTGCCGCCTGCCGAGTCGCGGCCCAGCTTTTCCAGTGTGCCGATGTTGGCGGCGCCACGGTTGAGCTTTTCATTCTTGTGGATCTGCGCGCGCTGCAAATACATCTGCGAATACAGGTTCGACGCGGTGCGATTTGAAAAAATGCTGCCGATAGCGTCGAGAATCTTGCTGCGCTCGCTGATGCCCTTTTTTGCCAGTTGCGGCAGCAGCACCTTTTCCATCCATTCGAACTGGTTTTCTCGAAACAGGTCGGCGCCCAGCAGAGCGCCGGGGTCGAGGAACGATACTTGGCCCGCCTTGTCGTGCTTGACCTTGCTCTTGTCGCCAATCAAGCCAAACTCTTCCAGCTTGGCGGCCGACCGCTTCGTGGTCCTGCCCTGGTACAAGTTCTGGTACGCGCTCATCAGGGACGTGCCGACCCTGTTGCCGCTCATCTCCTGCACCAGCGGCTCCATCTGGTAGTAGAACGCGTCATCGCGCAAGCCCTTGGCGGCCAGGCCGCCGGTCTTGATCATGTTGAGCCATTCATTCGGGCCCACGCGCCCGCCCGTGGCCGTGATCACCTGCTGCACGATATTGGCCTGGGCCTCAAACTTTTCCTTGCTCTCCAGACCGCCGCGCAGCTCGATCACCTTGAGCATGTCCATGAACTTGCGTTCGTTGTCCGCGCCTTCCTCTTCACCGAAAAAGGCATGGTTCGCAAATTTCATTTTGGCGAGAGTAGGCGCCACCATTTCCGCATGGTGCACGTCAGCAAAGGCGCTCATGCCGTCGCGCATGAGTTGCAAATTGTCGAGCTGGCTCGTGCCGTAGGTCTTCATGTTGCGGGCGAATGCAACCGCTTCGGCCGATACCTTGTCGCCCAGGCCCAGCGCGTTGACGCGGCCCACCTCTATTTGGTAATGCTTCGCCTCATTCACGCCTTTGACGATGGGCGCGCCGACGAAGGCGCCGGCAGCGGTCGCGCCGGCGCCGGCCGCAGCCATACTGCCGGCCTTACTGCGCAGCTTGTCCGCGTGCGCGGTGGCAGCGGTAACGCGCTGTTGTTTGGCGGCGGTGTTGGCCAGTCGCTGCTGTTGCTGCGCCATGGTCTTGTTGGTAGCTTCAATCTCGCGCCGTAAGGTGCGTTCGTGATTGGCCAGGTCTTTGGTGCCGATGCCGGCGCCCGACAGGCGCTCGCGCATGATCTGCAATTGTTGGGCCTGCTGCTGGCCGGCCGTCTTCAACGCGCCCGCCGCTTTGACGGCGGCGTTAAATTCGCGCGTCATGGCACGCGTGGGATTTTCCACCTGCTTCATTTTGTTGGCCAGGCCGGCGACCTTCTGCTGCGCTGCATCGAGCTTGGTGCGCGTGGCGTCCAGGCCGGCGTGTAGTTCGCGGAATTTGCCAATGTTTTTTTGCTGTGTGTTCAAATCGCGCAGGCGGTCGCTGGTGGCCTTCAACGCCTTGGCCGTCTCGTTCGACCCACCGACGATTTTCTTGAGAGGGCCGGTGATCTTGTCCAGCGCCGCAAATACCACCTGTAATTTCAGATCCCGACCCGCCATCTATTCTGCTCCGCTTCGCTGCCTGGCGCGCTCGCGCCAGGACATTAATTCATTGATCGTAAAATCGTCCATCGCCGACGGTGCCCAGTGGAACACGCTGGCGATGTCGGCCATGGCGTCTTCTACTTCGCCGGGGATACCGAGAGGCGATCGGCTTTGCTCACCAAAAAATTGCCTACCTCCGCACCCACGCTCAGCAGATCGGCCGGGTCCATGTTGGCGATGTCGTGCGCGGTCAGGGTCGGTTCGGTGATGCGCGGCAGCACGACCTGCAGCGCCGATACCGACAGATTGGCCAGCTCGATCAGGGAGACGCCGCGCAGGGCACCGGCCTTCGGTTTGCGCACCGTCAGGGACGTGATCAGGCTATCGCCGCGTTTGATTGGCTCGTCGAGTTCGATAACGGCGTGAGATTGGGTATTGGTCATGATGCTTCCTTAAATTGTTGATGGATTGGTGGATGGTTAGAAACTACGTTCGCCACGGCCTACAGGCCGATGGCCTTGCGGATGGCGTCGTTGGCGCTGACGCCGCCGATGTTCTCGATGCCGCTCATGAAATCGAGTTCGATGACGTTGGCGCCATCGACCATGAGCTTGTAATAGCTGCACGCCATGGTGTACTTGTGCGTGGTGTCGTCGGCCATCTTGGCCGTGCCGAGGTCGAGCTCTTTGTAACGGCCGCGCACGACCACTTCAACGGCCGCCACGCTGCCGTCGTCGTCTTCCTGGTAGGCGCCAGCGAAGCGCAACTGCACGCCGCTGTGCGAGCTGGCGCCGTATTGTTTCAATGCTTCGACAATCAGGCCGCCCGCGCTCCATTCCAGCGACAACGCCTCATTGCCGAAATCGACCGACACGGGGCCGGTCATGCCGGCGGCGCGGTACTCTTCCATTTTCCGGCTCAGCTTGGGCAGTGTGACTTCCGGCACCATGCCCATGAAGGACACGCCGTTTTGGAACAGATTAAAATTTTTCAGTTTGCGGGGCATTCCCATATCGTTCTCCGGTGATTCGATGCGCCCGCGCGCGGCGGGCAGGTTGGTGTTTAGGCGGTGATGCGCGAGGCGAAGTCGGCCAGGTAGCGGTCGGTAATTCGCTGCTGGAATTTGAGGTTTTCCAGCGGCGGCACTGGCGTGTAGTCGTAGTCGATGGCCAGAACGCCAGCCTTGAGCGTGTCCTTGTCGTTGGCCTGCTCGTCATACCAGGCAGTGCCGTCGATGATGTAGCCCTGGCGCGCCAGATCGCGGAACTTGGCGTTGATGCTTTCCAGCATGTCGCGCACCAGTGACGGATGCAGCGGCAAATCGACAAATGCGAAGTGCGCTTCGGCGATGGTGTCGGCCAGCACCTGGGCGGTGCGGGTGTAGTTTTCAAAGTAGAAGAAGCCGCCTGGCACTTCGCAGGTACGCGAGCCCCAGAAGCGGTAGCCACCCATGTTGATCATGGTGGTGACCTCTTTGGCGTTGAGCACGCCGGCATCGGTGGCCGGATCTAGCAGGTCGAAAAACACATCCTTGGTGATGCCGGTGGGACCGTTGACGACCACATTGGACAGTGTTTTGTGCCAGCCGGTTTCTTCGTCGATTTTGGCGCGCAGGCCCATGGCGTAGGCCACAGCCGACATGCTGGCTTCGGCGTCGGTCGCGGTATTCCAGTTGACGAAATCGGGCCAGATGATCATCACCTCGCGCTGGCCGAACTTGCCACGGTAGGCGGTCGCTTCCGTAACGGTGGCGCAGCCGTGCGCCGATGCATAGACGAAGCCGCGCAACTGCTGGGCGACGTTGGCCATCGCACTGGTGACGGCCTGGGTGTCGATGCCGGGCGCGCCCAGAATGCGCGGTTTGACGCCTAGCTTGCTTTGCGCGGCCAGCAGCGCTTTGGCGCCCAGGTACTTGCCGTCTACCGACACGCCGCCCACGGCGTTGCTGGTGGTTTCGGCTTCGGTGTCGCCTTCGGCCACGCGTACCACGACCGTCAGCGGTTTGGTCTGCGCGGCGATAGCTTCCAGTGCGCGGTACAGCGTGCCGGCCTTGCCAGCCTTGCCCATGGCGGCCAGCACGTTGGTGACCAGCACCGGGGTATCGAGCGGGAACGCGACCGGATCGGCATCGTCTGCCGTGGCGACCAGGCCCAGCACTGCCGTGGAGACCGTGCGGATCGGGCGCGAGCCTTCGTTGATTTCGATGACGCGCACGCCATGGTGGTAGTCAGTTGCCATAACAGTTCCTATCTTTGAGTGAAAAATATTGAACGCCCGCGTTACAGGCGCTCGGCGCATCGTTAAGCAGTTGCATAAAGCCGCGAGATTGCCGTGAGGGTCGTGCCGGTGCTCGCCGCCAGTCCGTAAATTTTCAAGGTGCCGTCAATGCCCAGCACGGCGTAGCCGGTCTCAAATTTCTCTGTCGTGACCTGAAATTGAACCGGCGCCCGTGGAGTGAGCAACCGCCCCATGTATTGCACGATGGTGCCGTTGGCCCGATTGCCGCCGATGGTGTAGGTGGACGCGAATTCAACGTCGCCATCGGTGGCCACGCGGTATTGCGCGCTGGTGGCCACGAAGCCATTCACCACCGAATTAGCGCTGGTCCACACTGCTGGCATCGCTCGCCAATCAACGCGGTCATGGGCAACAAGGTTGCGTTGACCGAGAATCGTCTTGGCATGCGCGAAGCCTTGCAGCTTGCCCAATGTCGGATTGCCGTGGATGTTGTCCGGGATGAGCGGGTCGAACATGGTCAGGTTCGGCACCAGGTCCGGGTTGACCATGTTGGCGATCAACAGGCCGTATTCCGTCAGGCCATCCACCACCGGCACGCTGGTGGCGGCCGCAGCCTTCAGCAGTGCCATGCGGTATGGCGTCGCCAATCCATAGTTCAGCGATTTCTGTCCGCGAGGGCCGGCCTGGTCTTGCGTGTACCACAGCGGGAAAACATCAACGATGACGTTGGCATGCGCTGCTTTGGCGATGTTGATTGCTTCAATGGTGTTGGCATACAGTGCATCGACGCTGCTTTGGCCCTGGGCGTCATTCGTGCCCCAGGCGATGACCACATCGGTGGAGCCTGGCGGAATGCCGTTCTGTCGCAGGATCGCCAGTTGCGCGGCAGAATCATGGCCACCCACCGCCTGGTTGTTGTACTGGATCACCCGCGCGCCCAGAGAACCGTCCAGATATTGCGCGCAATAACGTGCCGGGCAACTGGTATTTTCCGCCTGCCGAGAGTCGCCGATGTAATACAGGCCGATCAGATCGGTCGATGCCCGCTCGAAGCCCTCCTGCAAGTAGAAGTCGGTCCAAACGCAATTGTTGACCGGGCCCGCCAGATAGCCGCCAAAGAAGACTTCCTGAACTGGTTCCTTGGTACGCCTTTGATAGAACACCGCGCCGTTCACAAGGATCTGCACCGTGAAGGCATCGAGCAGCGCGACCGTGACCACCGCCACGGCCATATCGAACGACTGGTGAAGCTGGCGATATGCGTCGGCAGGCTTCTGCCAGGCGTCGGTCATGGGCGGCAAGCCGGCTTCTTTCTCATGCACCACTGTGCGCCCGGTCGCCGTCTTGATACCGTAGTAGCCCTGCGCCGTCCGGGCGAATACGCAGGGGTGGAAGTCCCCCATCCCCGAAGGGATAACGACGCGTGCACTCAGCCGCTGTCCGACCCGCAAGCGCATGCCCGCGCCGTCAAACGCACCTGTTCCGGGGCTGTTGAAGATGATCGCGCTCTCGCTCAGTGTCACGGCGGCACTCACACCCAGCACCTCAAGGTCGGAGCCACCGTTGGCGTTACTGCCAGGCCAGACCAGCACCAGGGGGCGGAAATCCGCAGATGGCTTGACGGCCCGAACCATGGGTTTAATCAAGTCTCCCCGGCCGACAAAGCGTTTCTTTTTAGACAGCGGCTGCGGAAAACTGGTATCGCCCTTGTCCAGATAATGCATTCCCATTTTGAATGGGCTGTGCACTTCGATGTGTTCCCCGATCTCGCAGTCAAACGCCACGTTGCTGCTGTAGAACTTAACGCCCTTGTCTGCAGTGACTTTCAGCGCACCACGCAGGAACGTGTAGACGAACTCGTAGGCGAAGTAGTACACGTTGGTCTCGCCAGTAATAAATGGGAAATGGACCACCGGGCAGTCGTTGTACACGCGTGTGAAGTCCACCAACTTGAAGAAATTGTTGGTTCCCTTCTGGCTGTTCATGTCGAAGTCGCCGGCGCCGCCCAAGTCTTGCATGGTGACGATTTGACGCAGCTTCTCGGCCACCTTGATAGGTACGGTGCTGCCCACCTGGATGAACTCAGCCTTGGCGCCGGCCTGGTCAGCATACTCGCGCGTTGCCATGACGATACCCGGGTCGATTTGCAACTGCACCGTGTCAGCGCTCGAGACGACGAGCATCATGCGGATGCGCTGGTGACGCGCAGACCCCTGCGCCATCACCGGCTTATAGCTTGGTGCGCAGTTGCCCACCGCGACCAGGTCGCCATCGTCGTCACGGATGCCAACCTCGCGCACCCAAAAATTACCACTTTGTTCGGGGATGATGCCTTCGATAATTACCTGGCTGGAATTGAGCGGATCGAGTTCCACTTCGTTGAGCTTGGTTTGAAAAACACGGTTGACCAGTTGCGTTTGCGCCGGATCCGGCGTTGGCACGATGCCGTTGCCGTCGCCGATATCCATGGTGGTGAATTTGAGCGGCTTGCCGCCGGCTTTGGCTGCTGCATCCTTGGCCTCACCGGCAGCGGTCAGGACGGCGAAATACTCTTCTTGTTGAGACATACGAACCTCTAAAAATTATTGAACGGGTAACTTGGTTCAGGGGAAGCTCAATCTGGCGGGAGCGGTCGCCTCGGATAGAGGGTGAGCACGTCGGCGAGGTGAATACCGGCAGCCACGCGGGCGGCGCCGCGCACACGAATTTCTATCGCGGGCATGGTCTGGATGGTCATCGTGTCGCCGGTATGGATGCCGCCGCCGATCTTGCACAAGCCAGTGGCCCTCAGCTCGATTGAGCGCGGATACACCGTCAGCGTGTCGCCAAGATGGACTGCTGCCGCAATGGGGGATGAGCCCCGCAACCCCACGTTGATGGTCAAGCCGGTCATGTGGCGCGTCACAGGTTTGGCGTCGTCCACGAGGCGGTCGATTTCGTCATACATCGGGCCGGTGATGCCGGTACCCAGCACATCGAGTTCCAATTGAAATGTCCCGCGCGGACCCGGCGGCGTGGACTGGAACCACTCGCGCACATGGATGCCGGCGCTGACGTGACGCAGCGTGTGGCGCAGGGCGCTGATGGTGCCCTTGCTTTTATGCACTGCGAATGCGGCCTGAATCACAGCGCGCTTAGTGCTCACTGGCCAAGTGGGTTCCCAGTGGTCTACTGAAAAAGCGGCGGCCAGAAATGGCAGAGCTGATACAGGGCAGGTTTCAGGGTTGGCCAGGTCACGCAGTGGCACCGGGACGCGGTCGATCAAAGCGCCAGCGCGGGCGAGGTTGCGTTCTAACCTGGTGGCATTTGGCGGAAGAAGGTCAACCACGCTCGCCTCCGTTGACGATGTCGATACCGTCACAAAATGCCGCCTGCACGTTAGTGACAGCGATATCGTCGACTGGCTCATGCAGCACCACTTTTTTGACGCCCTCGGCATGCAGCGCTGCGGTGATCGCGGAGCGGTTCACGTCGCGCCCCAGGCGGCGACGTTCGGCGGCGTAGGCAGCGGCCCGTTCGCCGGCCAATTGCAGGATTGGTTCCGCTTCCGGGATGGACTCAAGGTAGATCGTGGCGCGGATGGCATAGTGCACGATGCCAGCCGTTCGCACCGTCAGGCGGTCGCCCAGCGGTCGCACGTCTTCATCGCTCAAGGCAGCGCGCACCACGTCCAGCAAGTCGCTGGCGGCGGTGCCGTCGCCAGCGGTGGACAGAACGGTGACGACCACCTCGCATGGTTCCGGGGACGTGGCAGTGACATCAGCCACGCGGGCGTCGGCGTCGCGGGCGTGCTTGACGTACGCGTTGCGGGGGCCGGCCACCGACAAGCCCTCATAGGCCAACTGGATCCGCTCGCGCAGCAAGGCATCAGTCTCCACCGTGGTGATGGTTGTGTCTCCATTGACCTGAACCGCGACCAGGCGCGTCAGATTGACGTTGGCGGCCAGTTGGTCCAGATCGGCGCCGGTGGCAAAGGCCAGCATCACGGCGCGTGCGCCATCGTTGACGCGCTGGCGCCAAACTAGCTCGCGGTAGGCGTTCTCCTGCAAGATCTTTGCCATTGGCTCGGATTCAATCTCAAGGGCGCGCGCGACTTCATCCTGCTGGGAGACTGGAAAATGCGACACGAGAGCCGCTTTGCGCTCGGCATAGATGTCTTCGAAGTTCAGCACTTCCACAATGCTGGGCGCGGGCAGCAGCGACAGGTCGATGGTGCTCATGCCGCGCTTCCTTGGCGGACGTCCACCGCAAGCTGGACAGATTGTCCATCTGTTGTACCGGACAGGATCAAGGATGCGGCGCCGCCCTGTCCGACTTCAAACTGCATGTCGGTCAGATCAATGCGGCGCTCCCACAGGCGCACCGCATAAGCGGTGGCGGCGTACACGCGCAGAATGGTGGCGTTGTTCAACGGCTGGTCCATCAGCTCCGGGACTTCCGATCCGTAGCGGCGGCGCGCGACGCGCGAGCCGATGGGCGTGGTCAGGATATCGGTAATGGATTGCTGGATATGGGCGAGACCTGACATAGCGCGGCCGGTGGTAGCGTTCATGCCTTGCATCACAGTGGCCCGCCCGACTTGTCGCTGCCAGCTTTGACGCCGCTGTGCGGGTGTTTGGCCAAGCTGACCGCGCCGGCCAGCACGTCGTCGCTGGCCTTAATACTGCCCTCCACGGTCATCGTGGTGCCGCCAGCGGCGCCGGCTTTGGCGGTCATGCCGCCATTCAATGCGGCGGTGCCCGTTACCGTGGCATCGTGCTGGACAACCAAGTTTCCCATCACGGTCAAGTCGCCGGTGCAGATGGTCCTGGGGGCATCTGATGTGACTTTGTCGGCGGTGATGATGGCGGTGCCGCCGGGCAGGCTGGCACTCAGAATATGCACGGCATGGTCGTACTGCACCACGGCGCCATCAGGATAATGGGTGGTGTGTATGGTGTCGCTCGACTCGGGCGCGTCAAATGCCTTGGAGAACAGCGCCGGCAAGATGACGCCACGCGTCAGGTCGCCGCCTGGTGAGATAACTATCACTTGTTCGCCCACAGTGGGCGCAGACCAGGCGCACGTGCTGCCGGCGCGCGGGGTGATCCAGTTCAACCATTCACTGGTGAGTTGCGGCCCGAGTTGGACGCGTGCTTTCGCGCCATTGACCTGGGCGATGGTGCCCAGACGGATCAGGTTTTGCAGCAAGCGGAGGAGGTCGGACAGGTCGGCGTTCATGCAATGCATGTTGCCGAAGTCCGCGTGCGGATGCACGCGGAGGCGGGTTGTTAATGAGCTTAACGACTGTTCAGGATGACACTGTTAAATTTACCTTGATAGTCAGGCGGGGCGAGATACGTCCCAGAAAGTATGGTTCATATTATTTTCGATTTCCTTGATAATCTTTATCAACTCCAACATCTTCTCTCGTGAAATTTTCCCTGCTTTTGCAGCTAGACGAATATCTTTTAAAGACTCAGTTCTTTCTTTGAAGCGTTGTCGATTTAGTTTAAGTCCATCAACGAAAAGTTTAGATGCAACTTTCATTAATTCCGGGTAGGTTCTGAAAAAATCGACGGCAGGCCGAATTTCCTCTGTCACATCTACCCATTGGGATTGTAGATCTGCGAGTTTGTCAAAATCGGAGGGCTTAATTATTTTATTGTTAGGAATTCCCAGTGTGGAGATTCCCGTATTGTCATAAACTTTTCTGGCTAACTCAGAGCAATATGAATATGTTTTTGCTGACTTCGTTGAGGGAAGGATCTTATACGGTTGTGCGAGGTAGAAAACACAAGCACGAGTAATTAATTGCCTTGCGTGCTCATCTAAATTTCGTGGGCGAATGACTCTCCAGTTGTCCTCTACATCAGAGAGAATTTCATGAACTAATCTATTTGTAACCCCAATTCCTGGCATTGCATCGATGCAAATAAAATCAGCGTGGACGATTGCGACGTGGCTCGAACGCGTGTTGGAATAGAGCTTTCGCTGAAGCCTTACTAGTTTTTCAGCATTTTCTGTTTTTCCTTTCATCAGTATGATGTCACCTGTTTTAAACAGTCCATCAACTTTTTTCAATCCGTCAGTGAAAGGGTTATCCTCGCCTTTTACCATGGCTCGATGAATCGACAAGTGATGCTCAGGGATACCGCTGAATTTTGCCATAAAATCAAGCATTTCATCCGGCTGTGACTTGAGCTCATCGTATAACTTCTGCGATTTTTCCTTTGACGCCATGTGGCTGAAAATTTCGGCTGCGGCAATATTGCGTGCCATGTCTTTTAAATTTTTCATAACAATGATGTTAAATTAAAACTATTTATGAGGTTGCCAAAGGTTTTTTAACTCTAGGGTATTTCCGGGAAATAGTATAGCTTGGTTGGCGCGTGGGATGCTCAATCATTTGAACATGGCGCTTCAGAAGAGGGGATTTTCTGAGAGGTTTTTAAGGAGTGACTGACGAATTAAGATTTCGTCAGTTTCGCTGAATCCCAGTAACCGTCTAACTGGATATTCGTAAGCACTTCCATGTGGCGGCACACGATCAGATTCGCCGAATTGGTGGACGCGTGCGACGCGAGCCACCCGACTTACAAAGCCAACTTCGATCAGATCACCGGTCGCCTTCACCTTCAAATACCTTGTCGTGCGGATCTTCGAAAACATCTCGGCTTTCTGCCTCTTGATGCGCCCACATTTTCCCCGCAACTCTTTTCGCTTTTTCCTGGCTACATAAGCGGCGCCATCGGGCGCCTGTTGAGACTTGATGCGCTGCGCCTGGCTGCGGCGCAGATCAATGGCCACCTTATGATTGATGGCGCGGCGCTGGGCCGGCTGCAACTTGGCCAGCAGCGCACCCGCCCACGATTCCAGCGCACGCAGATCGTCGCTCATTTATCCGCCTGCGGGGTTTGCCACTCGGCCAGTAGCGACTCGCCGGCGTAGAGAGTCCAGAACTCGTTGGCGTATCCGGGCGTGGCTTGCGGTTCGGGCACGTGCTTGATGTCCAGGCGGCCTTGGTTTCCCCTCTGCACGGCCACACGCTCGGTCAGGTCCAGCTTGATCGAGATATCGACCGTTTCATGATTATTGAAATCCACCTCGAAGCTGATGCCGTTCTTGCGCCGGTCTTCGTTGGCCATCAGATCGAGCTGGTGGACCTTGAGCCAGGCGATCAAGGCTACCATGATGGCGTCGGCGTCGCCAGCGTAATCGGTCACGATCAGGTTCAGCTTGAAGCGGTATTCGAACGACAGCGATGCCGTGGCGGAGGCGACGACGTTGCCCTCGTCCGCAAACACCAGCAGACGTTCCGGGTCGCGCTGTAGTTCAGGGATGGCGGACGCGAGGTGCTGGCGCAGGCTATTGGGCTTGTACATTGAATTTCTCCATGACGCTGTGGTAGGCGTCGATGCAGGCGTTTAGTTGCCGGATGGCGTCGTCGCCGTCGCCGGCGATGGCGCCAAGAGTTGCCGCAGTCTCGCGGTCAAGTTCGGCTCGCGCTTGGTGCTGATCGCCGCCGGCAGCGGGGGAATGGTCGCTGCCGGCGCCGGTGGTGCACTGGCCGCTGGCGACAGGGATTGACAGCCGCACAGCACCGCTGCGCACAGCAGCATTGAAGCGGTCGCGTTCAGTTTTCGCATGGTCTTGTTCCTCGGTGAGTTTGCCGGCACGCTGCACCATGGCGGCGCCGGCGGCGCGCTCCAACGTGAGCACGCGGGCGGTGGCTTGGGTCAGGCGATTGGCGGCGTTGGCTGCGCTGGTGGCGGCCACCTGGTGCAGGCCGGCGATGGTGGCGTCCTTACGCCAGCCCTGCGCCGTCCAGCCCAGCGCGGCGCCGCACAGCAGGCATGCAACCAGTGGGCGCCAGATCGATGCTGTCACATGGCCACCCGTTCCTTGATCCAGCCGTACAAAAAGCGGCGCTGGGTCGTGTTCGCTTCGGTGATGGCCAGATAGCGCTCTGTCTGCACGCCATTGAGCGCGCGCAGCAACACCAACGCGCCTTCCTGCCCGCGCCATTTCAAAAAGGCAGCCAGCGCGCCAAGGGACAGTTCGCCCAATCGTCCATCCACGAACAGCGGGGCATAGCGGGCGCCGGTGTCGTTGAAGCCGTTCAAGCAGCGCTGCAGGAACTCGGCCGCGCGGTGCGGCCCCATGTTGATGCCGGTGTCGATCAGCTCGGCAGCGACGCCGGCATGGATGGCCAGCACCTTGTCGAACTTCGGCTCCGCGATGTAACGGGCCGTGTAGATGGCGCGCGCTACCGCTTCGGGCATGTCGCGCATCGCGCCGGTGTAGCCGTTGGCGCGCGCCACGGCCACCGTGATGCCGAAATTGGTTTCGCCACCACGATCTGCCGCGTCATTGACGTAGCCGCCTTCTGCGCGCAGGACCGCGTCGATCACGCCCTTGATGATCGCTGCGAATTCGGTGGCAATGGTTGGGGCGCTCACATCGATTCCTTGGCGGCGCGCGCCAGTTCGGCAATGTCCTTGTCGCTGCGGCGCTGGAACCATAGGGCGACGGCGCGCGATACCCACCACGCCGGCGCGCCGACGACCAGATCGACGGCAGAGGCGTTGACCATGGCGCCGATGGTGGGCAACTGCGCACACAGCATTTGGTATACGGTGCTGCCCAGCAGGCAAGAGAAGACGCCGGCGCACGCCAGGCGCGCGACGAACTCGCGCTTGTTGAACGTGCCGTCCGCGTTCAGCGGCGGCAGCACGATGTACAGCATGGCGGCGCCGACCATGCCGATAGCCGCCTTGAAGCCGTACAGCTTGACCAAGGCGGCGAAACTGCCAAACGATTCTGCGGACATAGCTTGATTCTCCGGGGTGATGGTAGGTAAATTTTTCATGGTTCATAAAAAAGGAAATACGGGCCTAGTCCCAAAGCTGCACGATGTCGGTGGCCTGACCAGTGGCCGGCGCTGGCTCGGGCAAGGTGACGAGCAAACCAGACGGTAGCACCGCGCCGTGCTGGGCAAGCCCTGGGTTGATTTCCAGCGTTTGCTCGACATAGCCGGCGCCGTCGCCCAGGTAGCGCCAGACCAGCGCATCGACGGTATCGTGTTGCTGGGTGCGCACCTGCATCAGATCAATTCCACGGTTAGGTGCGAGCGCCCGACCATATCGGCGATGGCCCACTGCGCATTGCGTCGCTGCGCGCCTGGCGCCTCGTCCAGCCACTCCATGCTTTTCTTGTCGGCCAGCGATGTGGCCGTGCTGTCATAGTCGCGGTAGCGCTCGATCAGATCCGCTTTGGCCGTGCTGTAGACGGCGCGCCGATACTGCGCCAGCAGGCGGCTTTCGCGGTTGATGCGCGTGGCCGGCACCTCCGCCAGCGCGGCAATGCCGGCCTGCGCGTGCAGCGCTTGCCACGTCGCCAGCTCGCGGTTGACGTGCAGGACGGCATCTACCACGGCTTGCACCAGGCGCGCGTCGGTGACGGTGCCATCGAGCCGCATGGCGTCGCGCATTTCGATTAAGGCGATATCTGGAAACCAGCCGTCGTTCTCGATGATGCCGGGAACCGGCGCCGGCGCCGGTGTCATGACGGTCGGCGGATACCATGGGGGCAGGGCCATAAATGACATAGGGAGTGCTCTTAAAAGGGGGAGGCGGTGGACGGGGTTCATTTGGTTGGCATCTTTGTCGATGCGTGGCCAAAATCCCCCCGTGCCGCCCGTGCTGCGGGGGTACGCTTACGCGGAACCGGCCGCGCGCTTGATGCGCCGTTCCAGCCGTTCCATATCTTTTTTGACGCCACACGCTTCCGACAATGAGCGAGCGCGTTTCAGGTGGTCCATCGCCTGCTCGGCCGACGCGATCAGCGCCGGCGCGATGTCGGTGTCGTCGGCCTGGTCGAGCACCGCAACCATGGACAGGCCGATGGCCTTGTGCAGCTTGGCGCGCGCCTGGTCGGGGGCGTCGTGGGCCGCCGTCAACTGCTCGACAGCGCACAGCACCTGCGCCGCGTGCTGTGGATCTGCCGCCAGCTTTCCGTGCAAGTAGCCTTCCGCGAACTCGTCGAGCATCAACGTGGCGATGTCGCGGCTGTAGGTTTCGGGCAGGGTGAATTTGTATTCCAGTGCGTACGCCGCCATCACCAGCGCACGTTCGTATTCGCCCGTGTCGATGTGCCAGACCAGCAGCGTGGCGAACACGTCATCTTGCGCGCCCTTGCCGCCGGCCAGCACGCCGTCGATCCATTGCGTGTACTCCGGCAGTAGCGTGGCCTTGACCTCGATCTTGCGCTCGACCGACTGAATCGACTTCAAGCGCCGGCGGTCATCGGCCAGCTTGTAGAGCATCAGCTCGTAAGCCGTGCCGGTGGTTACGCCCAGCGGCGCGGCGGCGCCGGCCGTGCGCTCGGCCAGCATGCGCGCGCGGTGGCGCAGGGCGGGGGACTGGGTGGTCATTATTTGTCTTTCAGCTCGATGTTTTCCACCAGCGCGGCCAGGCCCAGATCTTCGATGACGTACGCATCGTTGGACGACTCGTAGTTTTCGATGCGGTCGCGCTTCGGTACGTCTTCCACGCGGCGCCGGCGCGCGCCTTCCTGGAAGTAGATCGACAGGTTGTCGAAACGGGTGATCAGGATCGCGTTGTCGGGGAAGTACGGCACACGTGCCGCCGGCAAGCCGCCGATGCGTTTCTGGCTGATGATGATGTCGGTGGCCAGCGTTTCCGTGGGCGTCTGCTTGGCATTGACCAGCGGGAAATACTTGTCGCTCAAGAGCTTGCGGCCGACGATGGCGACCAGGCCAGTGTCTTCCTGATACCACGGGTCCAGCAGGTTGACGGCGTCGGTGACAGCGGCGTCCAGATTGGCGTAGTCCGCGCCTTCCACGTCGCCGACGACGATCTTGCTTGGCAGGCCGGCGCCGGCCAGGCCCAGCACGCGCTCGGGCGCCAGCTCGCGCAAGTGCTGCAACCAGCCTTTATTGACGTCTTGCAGCAGTGGGTTGGCGTCCAGATCGGTGTCGGCCATCGCTTTGAGGCCGTTGAAACCGATGACGATGCGGTCGAGCGCCTGGCGGGTGAGGATGGCATTGGCCACGCGCGACTGGAAGTCCTGGAACTTGGCCCAGGCATCGAGCTTCGCATACCCCAGGTGCGTGTCGAAGTTGGTTTGCTCGCACCGGTATTTAGTGCCGTCCATGGTTGACAGGTCGCGCGTTTCGCGATCCTTGGTTTTGGTGTTGGTGCGGCTAGCAATCGGGCCGGAGACGCCCAGGCCCAGCTTCTCGCCTTCCTGATCGGTGACGCCGATGATGTTGATTTTGGTCAGGAACTCGCTCGATTCCTGCATTTTCGTTTCCAGCTTTTGCTGCACGCTCGGCGTGACGCTAAACGTCTTGGCCACATTGTCCGTGTCGTTCAGTTGGCCCAGGCGGGTTTCATATTGGGCGAATACCTGGCGCGTTTGCTTCTTCATAGGTGATGCTCCGTTGTTGGGGTTGCTGATGTTGTGATTGGTAGTGGCGCAGGCGGCCTGTTAAAACTCGGTCTGCACGGCGCCGTCGTTGCCGGTAGCGGCCGGGCGGCGCGGGCCGTTGCCTGGCGCTTCGTCCATTTGGGTTTTGAAGGTGGCCAGCTCTTCTTGGGTAGCCTTGAGCGCCTTTTCCGCCGCGTCGATGCGTTTGACGGCAGCGGCGTAGTTGTCGCTGGCGGTGACAACGTGGCCGGCCAGCTCTTGCACCGCTTCGGTGATGTCGGCGAACTGCGCCGCGTTGCTGCCGGTGGCGCTGGAGAAGCGCGCCAGCAGGCCCCTGACGACGTCGGCCAGCTTGCCGCCTTGCGGCTCTTCAAATTCCAGCGTCACCTCCACTGCGGACGTGAACAGGTTGTCGGTTTGCTGCTTGCGGCCGGCGGAAAATTTCAGCGCTTCAGTGCCCAAGCTGGCTGGGCTGTCGGTGACGCCCAATCCCACCAGGTAGGGTTTGGACGAGTCGGCGAAATCGGGCTGGATTTCCAGACTGGTGTACAGCTTTTGCTTGGCCTTGTTGATGGCGACGAGCTCGGCGGTAGGCTCGATCTGCGCGAACAGGGCTAGTTTCTTGCCGCTGTCGGTATCCACTTCTTCGGCCTTGACCGCGATCACATCGCCGTATGCCTTGAACTGGCTGTCGGGCAGGATGCCGCGAATGTGTTCCAGCCAGATGCGCGCGCCGTAGGTGGCCGGGTTGTAGGTGGCGGCAATTTGTTCGATGGTGGCGCGGTCGATATTGCGGCCGTCGGTGGTGGCGCCTTCGGTGGCGACGCGGAAGAATTTCGATGTTGGGGTCGATGGTTTGGACATGGTGGGCGTTCTCGGTTGATCGGATAACGCCATGGTCAACTTCTTGGCGCTTGCATTCAATGCCGAGCAGGTTGCTATGGGGCATACCGACCCGCGCGCCCAACCGTTGCGCGCGCGCAGCGCCTACGCTGGCGGCATGCTAGAAATCGAACTCAAACCCGAAGACAAAATCGCCGAACTGGCGGTTCCGGAATCCGAGCCGCGCCGTGCTGCGCGCGCCCTGTACTGGAAGGGCTGGCGCGTTTCGTCCATCGCCCGGCACCTCGGCATTAAGCGCAGCACCATCAACAGCTGGAAGACGCGCGACGAGTGGGACAAGGCGCAAGCCATCGAGCACGTGGAAGCGTCGGCGGAGCTGCGCCTGGTCAAACTGATCGAAAAGGAAGTCAAGAGCGGCAGCGACTACAAGGAAATTGACCTGTTGGCGCGCACCATCGTGCAGATGGCGCGCGTGCGCCGGTATGAGCAGCCGGGCGGCAATGAGGTGGATCTGAACCCCAAGCTGGCCAATCGCAACGCCGGCCCGAAGAAGAAGCCCACCCGCAACGATTTCAGCGAAGAGCAGAAAATCCAGTTGCTCGATGCGTTTCAGGATTCGCTCTTCGATTATCAAAAGGTCTGGTATCGCAATGGCGACCAGCGCACGCGCGCCATCCTCAAAAGCCGGCAGATTGGCGCCACCTGGTACTTTGCGCGTGAGGCGCTGGCCGACGCCATGGAGACGGGCCGCAATCAGATTTTCCTGTCCGCCTCCAAGAGTCAGGCCCACGTGTTCAAGCAGTACATCGTGCAGTTCGCCCGCGAGGCGGCAGGCATCGAGTTGACCGGTGACCCCATCGTGCTGCCGAACGGCGCCCACTTGTACTTCTTGGGGACGAACGCGCGCACGGCGCAGGGCTACCACGGCAATTTCTATTTCGATGAATTTTTCTGGACGCAGAATTTCCAGGAGCTCAACAAGGTGGCCAGCGGCATGGCCATTCACAAAAAATGGCGCAAGACGTATTTCTCGACGCCATCCTCGACCACGCACCAGGCATACCCATTCTGGACCGGCGAGCTGTTCAACAAGCGCCGCGCCAAGGCTGACCAGTTCAACATCGACGTGAGCCACGCGCGCCTGTCTTCTGGCTTCACCGGCGAGGACAAGATCTGGCGCCAGATCGTCACGATCATGGACGCCGAGCGCGGCGGCTGCAACCTGTTCGACATCGACGAGCTGCGCAACTTCGAATACAGCCCGGACCAGTTCGACAACCTGTTGATGTGCAACTTCATCGACGATTCGGCCTCGGTCTTCCCGCTTGGCGATTTGCAGCGCTGCATGGTCGATTCTTGGGTGGACTGGGACGACTACAAACCGCTGGCATCACTGCGCCCGTTCGGCAACCGACCGGTATGGATCGGCTACGACCCGGCATTGAACGGCGACAGCGCTGGCTGCGTGGTGCTGGCGCCGCCCATGACCGCCGGCGGCAAGTTCCGCATCTTGGAACGCCACCAGTGGCGCGGTAAGGATTTTAAAGACCACGCCGAAGAGATCCGCCTGATGACCCAGCGCTTTAATGTGGAATACATTGGGATTGACACCACTGGCATGGGCATCGGCGTGTTTCCCATCGTGCGCCAGTTCTTCCCGGCCGCCACGGCGATTAACTATTCGCCCGAAGTCAAAACCCGCATGGTCTTGAAGGCCAAGAACATCGTCAGCCACGCACGGCTGGAATTTGATGCTGGCTGGACCGACATCGCGCAGTCGTTCATGGCCATCCGCAAGACCCTCACCCCCAGCGGCCGCAACGTCACCTACGTCGCCGGCCGTAACGAAGAGACCGGCCATGCCGACCTGGCATGGGCCTGTATGCACGCCCTCGATCACGAGCCGTTCGAAGGCACCACCGACAACAACCAATCATTCATGGAGATGTATTCTTGAGCAAATCACGACACCTGCGCGCGCGCGGCCGCCTGGCCGAACACACGCCACCGGCGGCCAGCACGGCGCCGGCCAGCGCCGCCGGCATTGAGGCGTTTTCGTTTGGCGACCCAACGCCCGTGCTCGAGCACGCCGATATCCTCGACTGTTTCGAATGCTGGAAGAACGGCAACTGGTACGAGCCGCCTGTCAACCTGGCGGGCCTGGCCAAGTCGTTCAACGCCGGCGTGCACCACAGCAGCGCAATCCACTTCAAGGCCAACGTGCTGGCGTCAACGCTGATGCCGAGCAAGTACCTGTCGCGCGACGCTTTCAAGCGCATGGCGCTGGACTTTCTGACGTTCGGCAATGCCTACCTGGAAGACCGGCCCAGCCGCAGCGGCATGCCGCTCAAGTACGAGCACGCCCTGGCCAAGTACATGCGGCGTGGCGTCGAGCTGGATACGTATTTTTTCGTGAACGCCTACCAGACGGTGCACCAGTTCGACAAGGGAAGGGTGTTCCACCTGATGGAACCGGACGTTAACCAGGAGCTGTACGGCGTACCGCAATACCTGAGCGCGCTGCAATCGGCTTGGCTCAACGAGGCGGCCACCCTGTTCCGCCGCAAATACTACAAGAACGGCTCGCACGCCGGCTTCGTGTTCTACATGACCGACGCCGCCGCCAACACGCAGGACGTGGACAATCTGCGCCAGGCCATGCGCGACAGCAAAGGACCGGGCAATTTCCGTAACCTGTTCATGTACGCACCCAACGGCAAGAAGGACGGCATCCAGATCCTGCCGGTGTCGGACGTGGCCGCGAAGGATGAATTTTTCAACATCAAGAGCGTGACGCGGGACGACCAGTTGGCCGCGCACCGGGTGCCGCCGCAGTTGATGGGCATCCTGCCTAACAATGCGGGCGGCTTCGGCGCTGTCGAGCCGGCCGCGCGGGTCTTCGCACGCAACGAGCTCGAACCGTTGCAAACGCAGTTCATGGCCATTAACGAGTGGGCGGGCGTGGAGGTGGTGAAGTTCGCGCCGTACGAGCTGGCCAAATCCGGGGAGGGCGCAGCATGAGCGACCACATCGACAAGACCGACAAGATCATTTTTGCAGAGGTGGCGCGGGGCTTGGCCGCCGTCCGTGGCCGGCCCGCGCTGGTGGCGCAGGGCTGCTGCCACTACTGCGAAGAGCTGGTGCCGTCGGCCCTGAGTTTCTGCGGCGTAGAATGCCGCGACGATTATGATAAGGAACTCGCGGCGAAGGCGCGCGCAGGCCGCCCAGGATAGGCACCAGGGCGCGTATTCCTGCCACGCCGTGCCGGCATTACTCAATAACGCAGGACCGCCCCCAGCCACCCCACAGGCCGCCCATGAGGCGGCTTTTTCACGCCCATAGGTTGCGAGTTGCATAAGAGGCAATAAAAACAACCTTTTTGGCCTGGCGCGCGCAGTTGTCCCCACTCCACACCTGCCCGCTATATGGGCCTCTTATGACTCAAATTTGCGTTATGGCTGGTGGCGCATGACGGCTGGCGCGGCGGGCCGAAATTGCAGCATCAATTTTGACGCATTTTGACGCGCTTTTGAGGCATTTTAAGTTTGCCGCATGTCCAGTTGAGGAAATGCCTCCGGCCGCGCCGCCAGGGGGGCTTGGATGGCCTCTAATGCGATAAGTGGTAATTGAGCATCGATGCTGGTGCTCATGGCGCTGCCGAACCTTCATCTCGGTTCAGCAGCGCCATTGCCTTATACTCGAATTGGCAGAGACACTTGAGGCTGAAGCGGCGTCAAGATATTTGCATAGGCGCGAAGAATTTCGTTATAAAGATCTGCATGCTTTGGTGCCTTGATTGTTATCACCAACGCGTACCGAATCTTTTCGGCGCTGTTCGCCTTGCCGCCGCCTTCACGAGCGTTATAGTGAATGTCGAAAACTGGGTCGCTTAACGAAGTGCCGCGCATATTCTTTTCGCCATGAAGGACAGTTTCCCACTTGCCCATATCGGAGCGACGCTCTTCCTCGGTCGCAAATTGTTTCAAGTCAAAGAAGCCCTTTGACGCCGCATTTGCGGCACCGTCTTTTACCTTGCTGGAGTTTGGTCGGAATACCACATCGAGGCCTGCGCGCGTATACGCAGAGGCATCCTGAGGATCGACGGGGCAGGCATAGCAAAAAGTCGCTCCCAGCGAGATATTGCCGGTAAGCCCGCCAGCAGGCAGGGGGAGAGACGCACGCAAATACTTGCCAGGTTTGAGTTCCCCTTGATAAATGACTCGTGCTACGCCGTCTGGGCAAGTAATAAGTGTCATCAAGTCCTCAGGGATCTTGCCCCAACCGACCTCGCATTTATCGTATTCACCCGGATCGGCGCCATGAATTAGTAGCGCCTTGAGGGTCAGTGGAGACAAGTCCGCGCCCAGGATTGCGCGCATTCCCACTGCGCTTCGCAGTAGGTAGGGACCAGCAAAGCTCGTTCCCATTTGCGGTGAGAGTTTGGGCTTGCTTGAAGGCGTCAGTACATGAAAGTATTGAGATGTTTCACCGCCAAAGGCTAGCAGGTCAGGCTTCATCACCCCCGGACTGCGTCCCGGTCCGATGGCACTGTATGGCGCGCGAGTCCAGCTCGCGCCAGTTGAGTCTGCTGCACCAACGGCAATACCATTGACGCAATCAGATGGTACTTGTACGCGTGCATTACCTGATTCACGATCATGCTCGCCATTGTTGCCGACCGCAATAGTCATAAATGTGTCGCCGTCACTCAGGAGGTCATCGATTACTGCTGTCCACGCATGTACGTCAGTATCTTCAATTGGCAAGTCCGGTCCGAGGCTGAGATTGATAAATTCGTATTGTCGAGACAGCAGCACTTGTTCGACAAATCCCAGTGTACGATACATATCAAGACGGTCTTCCGTGTCCGAATCATCATCAAGGACTCGAACATTATCAACATACGAATATGGGCGTTCCGCAATTCCGCCCGGTTGAAGCGGCCCGAACAAGAACGCTGAGGTTACCCCCAAGCCATGCTCATTCGCCTCCGGGTCATCCGCTGCGTTCATATCCAGGCGATGATAAGCTTTTAACCAAGGGCCAATAGGATGTTGTGCTGGCAGCCCACCATCCAAAATAGCTACCCGTGGTTCGGAGGATAGCGGCTGCGCATTTGGCAACTGGCAGGTAACAGAGACACTTGAGCCACGCGTCACAGGACGGGTGCCACGCAAACTCGGCATCGGCCGGATAACTCGCACGAAAGAGAAAGTAGACAGCCGCTCCATAGATTCGCGACTCCCTTCTGCTGGAACGAACCACAGGCTTCCAGCTTGAAATGCCAGCTCTACATGAAGCTTTACATCCTGCTTTGCTGCGAACCGAGAGAATGCCTTCTGGATGAAAGCAGAATCTTCGTCTTGCAGCAGATGAATTCCCACCTCGAAGAAGCGCTCCTTCTTACTGCCGTATTTACGCACCCGCTCTCCCGGTAAAAAGGCCGCGAAGTCCTCAATATGTGCGATATCCTTGGCTTCATCAGAATCCTGCTCGGCATGCTGAATCCAGTTAGGCAAGCTGCGGAAAACGCTACGCTTGCCGGCCACAAACAGTTGAGTAGTGCTCGATTCGATAGGAGGGCCTTTTTTTGTCCAAGCTTCTGGCGTAATTTTGACAGTCCGGCTACCCACCGATTCCAGGCCCGCCGCACGCAACAATGCAACAGGAAAGTATGACCGAGCAATATAGCCAGGATTAAGAGTCAGCACGGCAACGCCGAAATCACGTGGACAAGCCTCTTCGGGCAGGGCATCAAGTTCAAGGGACGCACGTTCCAATTTCGGCGTCAATCGTTTAATCGCATAAGAATACGGATAGACCTCAGCCTTGTCGCCGAAGCGCTTAGGTCCTTTAATGTCGCGCACAAGCATCTCTCCGCGACCAATCAGAAAGTTCGGTTTGTTCATATTTTCTTATTTCCCTTTGCAGTTTTGGTTGTTTCGCTCAAATACTTTCGTATGGTATCGCGACTTACTCCGGTTAAATCAGAAACGACATGTTGAGAAAGTGACTCGGTCTTCGCCAGCATGACTGCAAGATCGATCCGAGCAGAACGCTCAAGCGCTTGTGTGCGCCCTCGAATAAACTCTTCGATTATCGCTGCATCTGATGCAGTTCCCAACGCAAGAGTGCGGCGGAATTTCTGTATAGAGCGCTCGATATCGCTGATAGAAGAACCTTTAAAGGCATGGGAAAGCACATCGATCCACTTTGCTAACAATGGAAGATCATTCCCAAGGAAGCGGCGCATGGCCTCCTTAATCGCCACCTGATCTGGAAGTTCGAACTTAATTTCCATATCAAAACGACGCCACAAGGCAGGATCGATCAGCTCGGGATGATTCGTGGCCGCAACCAGCAAACTGGTGGAAGGCCAATTATCAACCTCTTGCAGAATTACATTAACAAGCCGCTTAAGTTCGCCTACATCTGCATCATCGCTGCGACGCTTTGCAATCGCATCGATCTCGTCAAGGAAGAGCACGCATGGCACTCGTTTCGCAAAATCGAGAGCCGATCGCAAATTACTTCCGCTTTTCCCCAGCAAGCTGCTCATTACTGCGGTCAAATCGAGGACGTAAAGTGGCACTCCTAATTGTGCAGCGAGCCATCGTGCAGTCATAGATTTACCGACTCCCGGTGGTCCCACAAAAATAGCTGAGCGTGAAGGTTGAAGGCCCGCAGCCAACAGCCTATCTGTTTGCCGCCGCTCTTCAACTAGCTGAGTCAGCGAAGCACTCAGCTCCTCGGGAAAAAGCGGCGGGGGGAAGTCGCGTGGATCGTTAAATACCCGCAGCAAAGCTAGTCGGGAATCGTCGTCAATCGGCATCGCATGGTGAGCGCTTGGAGTCGGAGTGGCCACACGGCGCAGCGGCGAACTCGTCCGCGTCGAGCGATTGCGAAGGTATAAGTCGAGCTGTCCAGCCAGTTGCGGCTCGCTCGCTCGATATTTCCGGACTAAGCGCGCAACAAAAAGGCGCACATCGTCGACTTGCTCAGAAAGTGACAGTCTGACAAGCTGGGCTAAATCCGTCTTGATTTTATCTAATTCGTCCATTGATGGTGTAACTCTTTGTTTTTCATAGTAAATTTAATTTGGATAACTGGACTAATCAAATTTTACACTGTTTTTAACGTACGTGTATAGATGTACAGTATTTAGTGCGAAGGTTTGACACAGCAATGCGTAGTACATCAAGAGGCTTTACAGGCAGAGGACTGGGGCAAGGGAATAGGACGTGTCCCCTGCATCGGAAATGCACTGGACCCGCGCGGAAGATCCCACCCATGCGCTACGGGAAGCTTCGGGCGAATCGGTGGCATGCTAGCGGAGCTGATCGGGGCGATGTTCTTAGGGGGAGCGACGTTTTTTGGAACGTATCGCCCGGCAACTTATGGTCGAAAGGCTTTCGTCGCCTGGCGCTCACAAGGCATCCAACAGGGCGGTACGCCTTTCGCTTCAAGGGAGATTTTCTGGGATGGAGCGCTCCACAAATGGGAGGCGTACCGCATGGATCAGGGCTATATACGGCTTCCAGAAACGATATTTGTGGAGTAAAAACTGTCCGCAAACCTGCTTGGTTGCTCAATTCCTTGCCGAGCTTCCCAAGCTTCATACGAGGGTTCGATTCCCTTCACCCGCTCCATAGTTCAAGCAGGAGGGAAGCCATGACCCCGGACTGGAACGATCAAGGTGTCTTACCACCATTGCGCCCGTGCCTGCCGGGCAGCTCTCAGTGCAATTTTCTCAAATTGCCACATGATTCCAAATGAGAGACATTCGTCTCCCGTTGTGATACATTTTTGTATGCTCGCAAATTTCCTCCTAGGCACCTTCCGTACCCGCATCTTGTCTGCGCTGCTATTGCATCCCGATGCCGCTTGGCACTCCAGGGAACTGGCCCGGCGCATCGGAGTACTGCCGGGTAGCGCCAACCGGGAATTGGTCAAGCTTGCCGATGCCGGTATCTTGTTGCGCCAGAATGTCGGCAATCAGGTTCACTACCGCGCCAACCGCGACTGTCCCGTCTTCGAGGAATTGGCAGGCATGCTGAGGAAGACTTCCGGGATGGCTAACGTGCTGGCTGACGCGCTGCTGCCATTGGCCGACTGCATCGAGTACGCACTGATCTTTGGTTCGGTAGCGCGCGGGCAAGAGACAGTCCATTCGGACGTCGATATACTGGTTTTGGGGAGCGTCGGTTTTGCGGAAGTGATTGAGGCGCTGCATCCTGCGCAGGATGAACTCCATCGCGAAATTAATCCCGTGGTCTATAGAGTCGATGACTTCAGCGCCAAGCTGGCGTCGGGCAATAGCTGGGCTCGCGAAGTCGTAGAGAAGCCCAAGCTGTTTTTGATCGGGGACGAGTATGACTTTAGAAAACTTGTTAAAGATCCAGAGCCTGATAGCGTTCCAGACCAGGCGTGAAGACGTCCAGCGTCTGCTCGCAGCAGCGGAGCGCAACCTGAGCGATGCCGCCATCACTGCCATCAGCGATGAAAACCGATTCGATGCGGCCTATAAATGCGTGATGCAGTGTGCAATGGCAAGCTTGCTCACTCATGGCTACCGTACATCGAAAAGCAAACCTGGACATCATCAAACCGCCATTCAAACCTTGCCGCTCACTGTGGGTCTCGACCCGAAGACCATGGTGGTGCTTGACGGTCTACGCAAGCAACGCAATATCGCCGACTACGACGGCGACCCGATCAGTCCTACAGCGGTGGCTGAATGCATCAAACAAGCCGAAGACTTACTCTCACATGTTCGGAGATGGCTCACTGTACATCATCCAGAGCTCTGTTGACGACACAACGCCCCCGCAGTCCATAGAACCACGAGGGCGCAGCTTGTATCCTTAAAACGTCGTCAGCACAAAATCAATGCACGAACAACGCAATCAGGATCACGATTGGCAGCGGGATGCCCAGTAACAGCAACAGGATCGAGCGCATGGTGGTCTCCTTCGATTAAATGGTGGTGCGTACGAACACGCGGGCATGGTCGCGGTGGCGGCCGCCGACGGTGGCCAGCAGGCTGGCGACGAAGGCGCCCAGCAGCAGGGCGACGAACATCCACAGGGCCGAGTGGGCGGCGGCTTTGCGCGCTTCGTCGGCGGCGGCTTTGGCTTTGGCCTTGACGTCGGCGGCCGCTTGCTTGGCCTGGGCGTAAATCAGGTCCACGCGCTGCTCGGCTTCGGCCTGGGTCAGGCCGGTGCGCTTGGCGATGATTTGCGCCATGTAGTTGCGGTCGTCGGCGTTGATCTTGCCGTTGGCTAGGTCGGCCAGCAGGATGCGGTTGATCTCGGCGCGCTCGGCCTCGGTCGCTGGCGAGCCGCCCGGCGAGCGCAGCACCATGTCGGAGAAGTAGTTGGTGCCGTCGTCCTTGGCGCCAGCTGCTGCAACACCAGCGGTGACCGCCGGTGCGGCGGCGCCGGCGGTGTCGATGGCGCCGCCGATCACGGCGCGCACGCCGCCGGCCAGCACGGCAACAGTGACCAGCGTGGCCACGGCCCAGGCCAGCAGGCCGTGGGCAGTGTCGCGGAAGTGCACTTCATCGCTTTGCACGCCGGCCCATTTGACGCGCAGGCGGCCGGCCATGTAGCCGCCGATGCCCGCTGCGGCCAACTGGGTAAAGGCGATCCAGCCGATGGCGGCGGCGCCCAGTGCGCCACCGTTGTTGTACTCGTACGGCGAGACCGACGACAGGCCCAGGCCCATGCCGAGGATCAGCAGGATGAACGAAAGGGTGGACGCGGCTGCGGCGCCGGCCAGAATGGCCCCCCACGATACGCCCGAAGATAAATTGTCACTCGATTCGCGGCTGACGACTGTCGTTCCCGGTCCTGCTGGTTGTGCATGCATGATTGCTCCTTGTTGAATGTGATTCAGGCAGGGGTGATCATGCGCCAAGGACGAGCAGGTGTATGTTCGCGCACCAACCTTCAGCCACAATCTCGCTGGCGGCACGGATTGTTCACATCCGCGCGCCACTGCTTCACCAGCTGGCGCCGGTGGCCCGGGTAGCACTCGTCGAGAAACGCCAGTGTGGCGATGCGGTCCACGCGCAGCACGCGGAACGCGCCGCTGGTCTCGCACCACGCCGCCACCGACCAGCGCGAATCGACAAATCCCAGCATCACCGGCCAGATGACCAGTGCCGCGCGCGGCTCGGCATCGTCGAGCAAACTGACGCGCAACTTGCGCTGTTCGCGCACCGCCCGCCGCAGACGGCCCAGGTCCACGCCGGCGTGGTCCTGGTGGCGGCTGATGTAGAGCGCGTTGTCGTCGAGGGTGCGGCGCAGGTCCGGCGTGAGCACGGCGTCGATTTTCGCCAGCGCGTTTTGCACCGCGCGCGCCAGGCCTTCGTCGGTGTGGCGACTGACCCACTGGGCGCCGGCCACCAGTGCCTGCAATTCTTCTTCGGTGAAGGTGAGCGGCGGCAGCGTGTAGCCGGGTTTCAAAAGATAGCCCACGCCTGCTTCGCCGGCGATGTCGGCGCCCATGGTTTGCAGGGTGGCGATGTCGCGCCGCAGCGTGCGCAGCGACACGCCCGTCTCGCGCGCCAGCACCGCGCCGGCCACCGTGCCGCGATGGCGGCGCATCACCTGCATCAGGTCCTGCAAACGGTGACTGCGCGTCATGGCCGGTCCATCCTGATCACGGCCTTGCCACCGAGCCGTTGCCCCTGTTCCAGTGCGGTGATGATGGCGATCGCGTCGCCCAGCGGTGCCACCTTGCCGATCGACAGCCGCAGCGCGCCGTCGCCGGCCTGGCGCGCCAGTTGATCGAGCAGGTCTGCGCGCGGCGCGCACATCACCAGTTTGAGGCGCCGGTCGAACACGGCGCGCAAAAATTTGCCCGGCGTGGGATGCAGGTCCAGCAGCACGCCGCCCGGTTTGAGCAGGCCGAAGCCGGTCGCCATGGTCAGGTTGGCAGCGGTGTCGAAGACGGCGTCGTAGCGGGTGGCGAGGCGCGACAAATCGGTGCTGCTGTAATCGTACGCGTGCTCCACGCCGAGTGCGCGCGCGCGTTCCATGTCGGCCTCGCTGCACGTGCCCGATACGCGCACACCGGCGCCGCGCGCCAGTTGCACCGCCGCTTCGCCCACCGCGCC
This sequence comes from Duganella phyllosphaerae, assembly GCF_001758785.1. Lineage (GTDB taxonomy): Bacteria > Pseudomonadota > Gammaproteobacteria > Burkholderiales > Burkholderiaceae_D > Rugamonas > Rugamonas phyllosphaerae. The sequence continues at coordinate 163,778 of NZ_LROM01000090.1, read as the reverse complement.
CATGCAGCCGTTGATGAACAGGTGCTGGCCAGCTGCCAGGGCGGCCTTGTCGAACAGCGCGTTCCAGGCTGTGACGCCGGGCGTACCGAGGCAGGCGGCCTGGTCGAAATCGAGATTGGCCGGCTTGCGCGCCAGTGCGCTGTCGTTGGCGATGACGGCCGTGCCGAGCGCGCCGCACTGCTTGAAGCGCGACTGGTCGAAGACCTCGTCGCCCACCTTGAAGCGGGTAACACCGGGCCCCACCGCCATCACCGTGCCGGCCAGGTCCATGCCCATGGCGCGCGGGAAGCGCTTGCCGGTGACGATTTTCATCTCGCCCTGGCGCATTTTCCAGTCGATGGGGTTGATGGCGGCAGCCGTGACGCGCACCGCCACCTGGCCCTTGGCGGGCGCTTCCAGCGTAAACGGCGCCACGCGCATCTCTTGCGGGCCGCCGTATTGCTGGTACTCGAGTCGTTTCATCATGGTCATGCTCACTGTTGGGCTGGTAAGGCTTCAATGTAGCGCACGCTGGTGCCAGTTCCTGTCACCAGCGTGCTGCGCTGACCTCACGCGCGGTTCATGCGCGCAAACAGCGCCTCGCCCATCTTGCGCGAACCGGCCGATAGTCCGACCAGCACCTCGTCCTGGCCGGTGGCCAGTTGCGCCAGCGCGTCGGCGACGAAGTCGTCGGCCGACATCATCGGCGCGCTGGCTGTGCCGCTGCTGCGGGCACCGCCGCCCAGTCCGGTATCGACGATGGGCGGCGCCATTTCCACCACCCGCACGCTGGTATGGCGCAACTGGTGGCGCAGGCTCAGCGTGTACGAGTGCAGCGCAGCCTTGGTGGCGCAATACACGGGCACGTCGGCCATCGGTGCAAACGCCAGACCCGAACTGACATTGATGATCACTGACGGGTGGCGTTGCAGCGCGGGCAGCAGGGCGCCGGTCAGCAGCACCGGCGCTGTGAAGTTGGTGGCCACTTCCAGCTCCAGGCCATCAAGCGCATCGGGCTCGGCCAGCTGGCGCCGGTATTGGACGCCGGCGTTGTTGACCAGCACATTGAGGTCGGGATGGGCGGCGTGCAGCCACCCGACCAGCGCGCGCCGGCTGGCACTGTCGTTGAGGTCGCACACGCGCGTAACCAGTTCCGGTACCTGCGCCTGGGCCGAGTCGAGCGCTGTCTGGTTGCGGCCGCAGATGATCACGCGGTTGCCGCGCAGTGCCAGGGCCCGCGCCAGTGCAAAGCCGATGCCGGCGGCGCCGCCGGTGATGAGGATGGTGTTATTGGTGAGATTCATGTCGCTGTCTTTCTCGAGTTTAAGAAAGGCGTGCCTACGAAAGGACGGATGCCGCAGGCACACCTGGACGACCGGCAAAAGCCGGGTCAGGTGTCGCGGATACCCTGTAGGGAAAAGCTGCCACCCCGGGGCGGGGCGGTGACCGGGCTACCATCTGGTCTGCGCTCTTTCGACAGACACTTTATAGCAGGTTTCTTGCCGTGTTGCACGCCCTGCGCCAGGTTGCCGTATACTTCACGGTTCACCTCGCTCAAATCCCGGAATCCCCATGCACGTCGGTCCCCAGCAACGCCGCTCCACCCGCCTCGCTTTTCTTGCCGCCGGTCTTGCCATGGCGGCCTGGGCGCCGCTGGTGCCGTTTGCCAAGGCACGGCTGGAGCTCGGCGAAGCGGACCTCGGTCTGTTGCTGCTGTGCCTGGGTGCTGGTTCGCTGATGGCGATGCCGGCCATCGGCCTGATGACCGCGCGCTTCGGTTGCCGCATCGTGATGCTGGTGGCGGGACTGTGCGTGTGCCTGATCCTGCCTGCGCTGGCGATCGCGCCCACGCCGCTGGCGCTGGGCGCCGCGCTGTTCGGCTTTGGCGCTTCGCTCGGCGCGCTCGACGTGGCCATGAATGTACAGGCCGTGATCGTCGAGCGCGAGAGCGGCGGACGATTGATGTCGGGCTTCCATGGCCTGTTCAGCGTCGGTGGTTTTGTTGGCGCCGGGCTGATGGCGGCCATGTTGTGGCTGGGCTTGACGCCGGCGCTGGCCATCGTGATCGTGGCGGTGCTGGTGGCGTTGGCGCTGCTGTTCGGCGCGCCGCATTTCCTGCGCGAGCCCGAGGCGGCCGACCGCGAGGCGCCGATGTTCGTGGTGCCGCACGGCGCCGTGATCTTCATCGGTGTGCTGTGTTTCCTGTGCTTCCTGGCCGAAGGCGCCGTGCTCGACTGGAGCGCGCTGTTGCTCACGGCCGAGCATGGCATGGACGCGGCCCGCGCCGGCCTCGGCTATGCCGCGTTTGCGGCGGCGATGACCATCGGCCGCCTGACCGGCGACCGCGTGGTGGCCAGGCTGGGCGGCAAGCGGGTGATGCTGCTCGGTGGCCTGTGCAGCGCGCTCGGCTTCTTCCTGGCCGTCATGGCCAGCTCGGCGCCGCTGGCGCTGCTGGGCTTTTTGCTGGTGGGACTGGGCGCCTCGAACGTGGTGCCGATCCTGTTCACCGCCGCCGGCAACCAGGACGCCATGCCGGCCGGGCTGGCCATCGGCGCCATCACCACGATCGGCTATGCCGGCATCCTGGCCGGGCCGGCCGTGATCGGCTTCGTCGCCCACGCATCGAGCCTGACCGTGGCCTTTGCAGGCCTCGGTGGCGCGATGCTGGTGATTGCCGCCAGCGCCCGCCTGGGCGCGAACGCAAAAAGCTGATCGACAAACAACATGGGCTGCAAACTTACGTTGACAGCCTTAACCGATACTCGGTAGTATGAAAACGATTTCAAGGCCTTTGCGGGTCATGTGGTCCAGTGTTGTCTGTGGTCTTCAGCCTCCATGGTTTGCCATGGGGGCATTTTTTTATTTCAGCGTGACCGGCACCACGATCTTGTCGTCACCGATCTCAATTGCCGCATCGGTAAAATCGGGCGGACCGAACTTGCCGCGCGCATCGCGGCTGAACCCATAGTTTTCCTTCGGCACACCGATGAAGTTGCGGTCGAGCTTGTCGTTCTGGTTTTCATCCTGGTAGACCAGCACTGCCCACGTACCTTTTGGCACGTTGTCGATGGTGACCGTGGTCTGGCCTGCTTGCGCCGGGGCCGAGCCCGAGTAGGCGCAATCCTTGAGGAAGTGTTCCTTGTCGCAGACGGCGGCATTGATCTTGCCCTTGCCGCCGGCCACGCCGCTGACCTTGACTTCCACGCTGGCGGCCGATGCCGAGCCGGCAAACAGGGCGAAGGCCAGCCACAGCATGGCGCGCGGGAAAAGGGGCTTGTGGTAGGCTGTGCTCATAGTGTTTCCTTTGTGTGAACAGTGGGTTGGAGCGGCGATGTTATCGAATGCGTTATCGAATGCGTTATTAAATACGGGCATAGTATTGCTGACCGTGGTGTTCATGGAACTGTTTTCCATCGTCGCGCACAAGTACATCATGCACGGTTTCGGCTGGGGCTGGCACCAGTCGCACCACGAACCGCTCACCGGCTGGTTCGAGAAAAACGACTTGTTTGCGGTGGTGTTTGCCGGCGTGGCGATCGCCCTGATCTGGTTCGGCACCGAAGGCTATGCGCCGCTGCAATGGATCGGCGCCGGCATGACTGCCTACGGCGCCTTGTACTTCATCGCTCACGACGGCCTGGTGCATCGCCGCTGGCCGTTTTCCTACACGCCGCGCAGCGGCTACCTCAAGCGCTTGTACCAGGCTCACCGCATGCACCACGCGGTGCCGGGCAAGCACGGCGCGGTGTCGTTCGGCTTCCTGTACGCGCCGCCCGTGGCCGACCTCAAGCGCCAGCTGCAGGCCCTGCACGGCGGCTCGCTCGAAGGCCGTCTTCAGCGCGACGCCGTTCCGGCGGAGGGCGCTGCCACAGGCCAGCAGGACGCTGGTCCATCTTCCGCCAGCGCGAAGTAAGCGCGCTCACGCCACCCTTGGCCAGCAGCCACAGCTTGGCTGCCTTCGATGTGCCCACCCGCGCGTCCCACGCGTGCGCGCCACGCGCCTTGACCTCGACGCCGATCTGCCGATAGACATTGCGCGCGGTGGCGATTGCCCATGCCGACCGCAAGGGCAGGGCGACGATGCCCTGGTTGGCCGAGTCGTAATACGGTTCCGCATAGTCGACCAGCCGCGCCGCCACGGTGGCCAGCGCCGCGCGGTGCTGCGGCAGCGCCAGTTCGGAGGGCGGGATGCCCGCCTCGCGCAGCCAGGCCGCCGGCAGGTAGCAGCGGCCGATCTGGGCGTCGGCCACGATGTCGCGCGCGATATTGGTCAGCTGGAAGGCCAGGCCCAGGTCGCAGGCGCGGTCGAGCACAGCGGCGTCCTTGGCGCCCATGATGGTGGACATCATCAGGCCCACCACACCAGCTACGTGGTAGCAGTAGCGCAGCGTGTCGTCGATGGTTTCGTAGCGCGCGTCGTGCACGTCCATGGCAAAGCCGGCCAGGTGGTCGTAGGCGTACTGCGGCGCAATTGCATGACCGAGCGCCACCTCCTGGAACGCGGCAAACGCCGGTTCCTTCATTGGCTCGCCGGCGTAGGCGCGCCGGGTCTGCTCTTCGAGCGTGGCCAGTTCGGCGTAGGCATCGTGAGCGGGCGTCACGGCCGCCGGCGCAAAACCGAGCTCCTGGCCATCGACCACGTCGTCGCAATGGCGGCACCACGCGTACAGCATCAGCACGCTGCGCCGCACGTCGGCCGGGAACAGCGTGGCGGCGGCGGCAAAGCTCTTCGAGCCCACCTTGATGGTCTCGGTGGCGTGCTCCATCAAGGCTTCGCTCATCGCGCTCCTTCCATCATTTCCGCGATCATCAGGCCGGCGGTGGCCTTGGCCGATCCGACCACGCCCGGCACGCCCGCACCGGGATGGGTGCCGGCGCCGACCAGGTAGAGATTGGCCAGGTCGGCGTCGCGGTTGTGCGGGCGGAACCATGCGCTTTGGGTGAGGATCGGTTCGAGCGAGAAGGCCGAACCCACGTGGGCATTGAGCTGGTCGCGGAAATCGAATGGCGTGAAGAAGCGGCTGGTGACCAGCTGGCTGCGCAGGCCGGGCATGTAGCGCTCTTCCAGGTAGGCCAGGATGCGGTCGCGGTAGCGCGGACCTTCCACGTCCCAGTCGATGTCGGCGTTGCCCAGGTGCGGCACCGGCGCCAGTACGTAGTGGCTGCCGCAGCCCGGCGGCGCCAGCGACGGATCGGTCACGCACGGCGCATGCAGGTACAGCGAGAAATCTTCGGCCAGTGTTTTGCCATTGAAGATTTCCTTGATCAGCGGCTGGTAGCGCGGACCGAAGCACACGGTGTGGTGCTGCAGCTGGCTGTGGTGGTGGTTCAGGCCGAAGTACAGCACGAACAGCGAATTGGAATGGCGCTTGCCGGCCAGTGACTTGGCTTGCGCCGGGCCGCGCGGGTGCTGGCCCAGCAGCTTGCCGTACGTGTGCACCACGTCGGCGTTGGACGCCACCGCTTGCGCGGCAAAGGTGCGGCCGTCTTCCAGGCGCACACCGGTGACGCGGTTGGCGGACGTGTCGATCGCTGCCACCCTGGCATTGAGTTCGATCTTGCCGCCGATGTCTTCGAACAGCTTGACCATGCCGTTGATCAGGGCGCCGGTGCCGCCGCGCGGAAACCACACGCCCCACTTGCGCTCGAGCGCGTGGATCAGCGTGTAGATCGAAGAGGTGGCAAACGGATTGCCGCCGACCAGCAGCGAGTGGAACGAGAACGCCATGCGCAGCTGCTCGTCCTTGATGAAGCGCGAGACCATGCCGTACACGCTTTTCCACGCTTCGAGCTTGGCCAGTTTCGGGCCGGCCGCCACCATGTCGCGGAACGACAGGAACGGCACCGCGCCCAGTTTCAAATAGCCCTCGTCGAACACGGCTTTCGAGTAGGCCAGAAAGCGCTGGTAGCCGGCCACGTCGTCCGGGTTGCGCGCGTGGATCTGGCGGTCCAGCGCTTCCTGGTCGTTGGCGTAGTCGAAGTGGCTGCCGTCTTCCCAGCACAGGCGATAGAACGGCGCCACCGGCAGCATCTCCACGTAGTCGGACAGGCGCTTGCCGGCGACCGTAAACAGTTCTTCCAGTGCCGACGGATCGGTAATCACGGTAGGGCCGGCGTCGAAGGTAAAACCCTGGTCCTGGTACACGTAGGCGCGGCCACCCGGTTTGTCGCGCTGTTCGAGCAGCGTGGTCTGGATGCCGGCCGCCTGCAGGCGGATGGCGAGCGCGAGGCCGCCGAAGCCGGCGCCGATCACCACGGCCTGTTTTGCTTGGTTCATGCGGATGTCCTGATCTGTTGAGGTTGAGTTTTGAGTGCGGCTGCCACGGCCTGGCCCACCGGCACCGGCGGCTTGCCGGAGACCACGCGCAGCTGGTCGCCCAGGGTCAGGCGGCCGGCATAGAAGCGGGCGATCAACGGGGCGGACAGCGTATAAAAGCGCTGCATCACGCGCCAGCGGTGGTCGGCTTCTCCGGCCAGGAACAGCATGCGGTTAAGCAGGCGGAAAAAGCGCTGGCGGCGCCATTCGCCGGTGGCGTGCTGGCGGATGGCGGCAAACAGCGCCGGCGCGCGCAGGTCTGGTTGTTGCGCGATGCATTCGGCCAGCCGTACCGCGTGCGGCAGCGAGTAGCCGGTAGTCGGGTGGAACAGGCCGGCGCGCAGCCCTGCGCTGGGCTGGCCGCGCAGGTCGTTCCAGTAGCCGTCGTGGTCGGACGCCAGCGTGATCGGCAGCGCGCCGCGTTCCTCGCGCAGCACTTGGGCGATGGACCAGCCGCGCGCGGCCGCGTAGGCGGCGATGTTGGCGCGCAGGCGCTCGGGGTCGCGTTCGGGAGCATCGACGTAATGGGTGTCTTCGATCAGCAGCCGGTCCGGCCCGAACGGCAGCACGTATACGAAACGGTAGCCGCCCTGCTGGGCCACGCTGGCGTCCATCAGGATCGGCGCGGTCAAGCCGTGCGGTGCGGCCAGCTGCACTTCCTGGCCGAGAAAGGTCTGGAAGCCCAGCGCCAGGCGGCTGCTGGCAGCCGCGCCGCGCCCGTCGATGACGGCGCCAGCGTGCAGCACGGTGCCATCGACCAGGGTGACCGTGGTGGGCGTGAGCGAGGCAATCGTGGTGTTGGTGCGCAAGGACTCACCCAACACCGGCGTGAGCACGCGGGCGAAATCGTCGGACGCGATGCTGGCGTAGCCGCCTGCCAGCGTGCGCTTGAGTTCCGGGAAGATCACGTCGTAGCGCGGCCAGCGCGCCGAGACCAGCGGCGCGATCCAGGCGCGCTGGGCGTCATCGAGATCGCTGTCGTGGAACGACCAGGTGTGGTTGCCGCCGATCTGCGCGTCCTGTTCCAGCAGCAGGATGCGCAGCTCGGGGCGCGCCGTGCGCAGGCGCCAGGCGATCAGGCCATTGGCCAGGCCGCCGCCGGCCAGGACCAGGTCGTAGGGCTTTGCGCCGGTGCCGGCGCCGTTGCCGTTGCCGGTGCCGTGGCGCATGCGCCGGCTGGCGTCGTCATGGCTGGTGCTCACGCTGCTGCTCCTGCCGGTGTTTGCGCCAAGGCCTGTTCCACGATATCGGCCGCGCGCGCAGTGCCGCCGGCCTGCGCCAGTTCGGCCGATAGCGGCGCCAGGCTGCGCTGGTACGACGGATCGTTCAGCAGCGCGCGCAGGTGCGCAGCCAGCGCGCTGGCGCCAGTGATGCGTGCCGACGCCTTCCGGCCGATGCCCGCATGGCTCACGCGCGCGGCCACGCCGGGCTGGTCGAAGGCGATCGGCAGCGCCAGCATCGGCGTGCCGGTGGCAATCGCATCCATCACGGTATTGAGGCCGGCATGGGTGACCACGGCGTTGGCGCGTACCAGCGCTGCCCGCTGCGGCGCGAACGCGCACACGGTGGTGGCGCCTGGCGTGCCGGCGTGTTCGATGGCTTTGGCCTGGTGTTCGGACAGGCCGCCACAGTGGGCTGCCAGCAATTGCACGTCCAGCGCGCGGCAGGCCCGGGCGATGCGCTGGAAGGCGCCGAAGCGCTGGCCCTGCAAGGTACCCAGCGAGGCGAACACCAGCGGCCGGTCCGGGTCGAACGCGGGCAGCGGCGTGATGGTGGCCCGGGTGCCGGCACCGTCACTGGAGCGCAGTGGCCCCACGTGATGAAAACTGGCAGGCAGGTGCTGGCGCGGAAAGTCGAAGCCGGCGATGGTCTGGCTGATCTGCGCCAGCGGCGACAGGCACTCGTGCATTGCGCCGCGCGCGGACAAGCCCAGCCGACGCGCCTGGCGTTCGATGGCGCGGCGGTGGGGGGTCATGATCCAGTCGTATACACCGGTGCTGCCGGCCACCATTTGCAGGCCGCGTTCGCTGGCGTCGTAACCGAAGGGCATTACCGGCAGCGGCACGGCTGCCTCGCGGTTGACGGGCAGCGCGCACGCCACCGAGATAAAGGGCAGTTGCAGCGCCTCGGCCACCAGGCCGGCGGCCGCTTCCATCTGGTCGCCGAGCAGGGCGTCGATGCGCAATGCCTCGATGGCGTTTGGTAATTCCTCGCACAGCATGTCGGTGGCCGCGGCCATGTCGAGGATGACCTTGCGCAGGCCTAGCGGGCTGCCAGGATTGGCGGCGCGGCGCAGCGCCGCCTCCAGCGAGCCGGACGGAAAACGGTCGGCGCCGAGCGCGTGGAAGGCGATACCGGGAACGATAACGCCCCCGATGCAACCGCCGCCATGGCCTATGCCAATGCCGGGGCTGGGGGCCATGCCGCCGTTAGCGGCGTGGGCGCTGCGGGAGCCGAGGTAGGCAGCCGCATCGGGCCGATGCAGGAAGGTCACGCGGTGGCCACGCCTTACCAGTTCGCCAGCCAGCGCGGCCAGCGCGCTGAAATGGCTGGGAAACGCCGGCGCCACCACGCCGAAATGGCGCGGCGCGCGTAACTCGGCGGTCACGACGCGCGCGCAGCGGCCAGCGGGCTGGCGTTGCGGAACAGCGTGCCCACCAGGCTGCGTGTGCCCTGTTTGCCGCCGATGGCGTCGCTCAGGTAGGTATCGGCTTCGCGCAGGTGGTCGGCCAGTCGGCCAGCCGTGCGTTCGCGTCCCAGCGTGGCGTTGAAGGTGGCTTTGCCGGCGTCCTGGCCGGCGTCCTTGCCGGTGATGGCGGCGTCGGCGTCGTCGAGCAGGTCGTCCTTGATCTGGAACGCCTGGCCGGCCGACAGCGCAAACGCGCGCAGTGCTTGCAGCACGCGTTCGTCGGCCTCGGCGATGAGGGCGGCCATTTCCACGGACAGGCCCAGCAGCACGCCGGTTTTCAGTTCGTTGGTGCGGGCGATGTCGTCGAGCGAGCGCTGCGGGTTACCGTGCAGGTCGAGGAACTGGCCCCGCACCAGCCCTTGCGCGCCCACGGTATCGGCCAGTGCGCCGACCAGGCGGGTGCGTACGTGGGCCGGAATGCCGGGCGCCTGCGACAGCAACTGGAAGGCGCGGCTGAGCAGGGCGACCGAGGCCAGGATGGCGACGTGCTCGCCAAACTGGCGATGCACGGTGGGCAGGCCACGGCGCAGCTTGGCGTCATCCATGCATGGCAGGTCGTCGAGGATCAGCGAGGCGGCGTGTACCAGTTCCACCGCGCAGGCGGCATCGAGCAAGGCTGGTGAAGTGCAGCCGAGGTCGCGCGCGACCACCATCAGCAGCAACGGGCGCATGCGCTTGCCGGTACCGAGCGCGGCGGCGCGCATGGCGCCGGTGAGAGGATCGGCCCGGCCATGGTCGGGCAGGGCCTGGCTGAGCCGCTCTTCGATCTGGCGGCGGATGTCTTCCATGTCCGCCGCCGACGAATCATGGCCCGCTTCGATACCGACGCTGCTGGACCGTGAATTCTGGGTAGGCATGGCGCACTTCCTTATGCTGTTGTTTTGTGCCCTCATCATACTCAAGCTTTATCAATCTGGTGGCTTCGTTCCAATCGTGCGATGCCGAAAAATAGCGGGTCAATCCCGAGACAGCGCAAGCACCTGCCGCCTGGTAGCCATGCTAAGATCGATGGGTTTCTTACTAGAAAGATGAGCCCATGCACGTCACCGTGTTGAGCAAATGCTTGCTGGCATCGATCCTGGCCGCCGGTGTCGTTCTCCCGGCGCTGGCCGTGGAGCGGCTGGCCGTTGGCGCGAGCTTTCGCTACCTGTTCGAGCAGGATGCCGAAGGTCGTGTGAGTGGCTTGGGCGTCGATGTGCTCAACGCGCTCGCGGCCCGCGCGGGCGACACCATCCGCTACCAGATGTATCCATGGCCGCGGGCGCAGGCCATGGTCGAGCGGGGCCAGGCCGATATCCTGATCGGTCCTTACCGGTCCGCCGAACGGCTCAAGCGGTTCGACTTCCTCGACCAGCCTTTTTATCGCGACCGCCTGGTGTTTTATGCCAGGCGCCAGGGTGGCGTGACGTGGCACGGCGAGTACGCCAGCCTGGCCGGCAAGCGGGTGGCCGCGGTGCGTGGCTGGTATTACGGCAACGCCTTCGATGCGGCGCGCCCGAGGTTCGAGCTGAGCGAAGTGGCGCAGGTGGAGAATGGCTTGCAGATGCTGGCGGTAGGCCGGGTGGACCTGTTCGCGGGCAACAGGCCGCATACCGAAAATCTGGTCCGTGCGCTGGGCCTGGCTGACAAGCTGACTGCCTTGTGTCCCGACATTGGCACCATCGACAGCTACCTGGCGTTCCCGCGCACGGCCGCTTTTGCCGGTGCGCGGCGGCAATACAACGCCCTGCTCGAGCAGATGGTGCGCTCGGGCGAGTTGCAGCGGCTGGGGGCAAAAAACGGTGCGGCGGTGCCAGGCGCCGAACGCCCGGCCACGCCAGATGCGGGATGCAAGTAAGTCCGCACGGTAGTGTCAGGCGTGCAAGACCCTGCCGCTTGCGCTAAGCTGGAGCCTTCTGAAACAGGAGAGCGCCATGACACCCGAGCTCGACAGACGGCAACGACAGCCGCAAACGTCGCAAACATCGGAAACCGCAGGCTGGCATTCCTTCGACTTCATCGTGCGCCAGGCCCTGCAGGTGCAGCGCGACATCGGCACCCCGGGCGCGGTGGAACTGCTGCAAAACATCGGGCTCAACCCGCAGGTGATCGCCCGCGTGCTGGGCCCCGAGCGCCAGGTCCGCGCTGAAGACTTGCAGGCAGTTCAGTCCTTGTGATGGAACGGCGCAAACCACGTCACCAAAAATGACGGAATGGTCGCCGCCATCACCAGCCAGAAGTAGTGCACGTAGCCGAGCGCCTGTTGCAGGTGGCCGCTGACCACGCCGGTCACCATCATGCACAAGCCCATCAGGCCGGTGCCGAATGCATAGTGGGTGGTGCTGTACTTGCCCGGCGCCAATTGCTGCATCAGGTAGATCATGAAGCCCACCGAGCCGAAGCCGTAGAAGAATTTCTCGATCGCCACGCCGGCGCTGATCACCCACAGGCTCTCCGGCTGGTACATGCTCATCAACAGGAACGTCACGTTCGGAATGTTCACCGCGCAGCACAGGATGAACAGGGTGGCTGGCAAACCCCGGCGCGAGACGAAAATACCGCCCAGCAGCGAACCCACCAGCACGGCGATCAGGCCATACGTGCCGTACACCAGTCCCAGCATTTCATTCGACAGGCCGAGGCCGCCCTTGGCGACCGGATCGACCATGAAGAACGGGCCGATCTTTTCCAGCAGGCCGATGCTGAGGCGGAACAGGAAGGCAAAGCCCACCATCAGCCAGACGTCGCGCTTCTGGAAGAAGGTGACGAACGAATCCCATAAAATGAAACCGGCTTCGCCGACCGACTTCGGGGCGTTTTCGGCCTTGGCGCCGTCCGGCATCACGCGTGCGTGCCAGATCGCCGAGACGATGATGATGGCGGCAACGATGAAGAAGATCACGCGCCACGATTCGATCCACTGCGGTCCGAACTCGCCGGCCGGGTGGCCGAAATAATGGGTGTGCAGCCAGCCGCTCAGGTACACCATGCCGCCCGAGGCGACGATGGGGCCGACGTTCCAGCTCAGGCTCTGGATGCCGCAGAACAGCGACTGCGCGCGCGAGTCGAGCGAGGTGACGTACACGCCGTCGGAGGCGATGTCTTGCGTCGCGCCCACCAGCGATAGCAGGCCGAACAGGAACACCATCACCACCATGTAGTTGGGCAGCGACATGGCCAGTGCCACGCCGGCAAAGCCCACGCCCACGATCACCTGGGTGCACAGCACGAAGAATTTCTTGGTCCGGTACATTTCCACGAACGGCGCGAACAGCGGCTTGATGGTGTAGGCCAGGATCAGGTAGCTCGCGTATTCGGCAGCCTTGCCGTTGTCCATGCCCAGGTTCTTGAACATGATCGACGTCACGCTGGTGAGCATCATGTACGTGAGCGCCATGGCGAAATAGCTGCTCGGCACCCACAGCATCGGCGTGCCGGGGCGGAACATGGCAGCCAGCAGCGACGGGTGCTCGGCGCCGGGCGGCAGGCGCTGCGGCTTGGGCGCAGCGTGCGGCTGCACGGGCTGCACTGGCTGCGTGGATTCTTGGTGCATGGTGTCGTCCTCGTTGTTCTCTATGGAGTATAGCTGCGCGGGCGGGCTCTGCGGCCGGCTCTGCGGGTCCTCCGGCGCGAACGCCGAAGGACTACTACTGTACTGCGGTTGCGTTGCTCGGTTGCTCGGTGCTCAGCCGATTACGCGGCTTGTTCCAGCTTGGCGTCGGCGCGCTGCTGCACCAGGTAGTCGCGGTACCAAATTGCGCTGTGCTTCAGGGTGCGCTTCTGGGTTTCGTAATCGACGTGGACGATGCCGAAGCGCTTGGCGTAGCCCGAATTCCATTCGAAGTTGTCGAGCAGGCTCCACAGGAAATAGCCCTGCACGTCCACGCCTTGCAGGCGGGCGTCGTTGATGGCTTTCAGGTGGCGCAGCACGAAATCGATACGCGCTTCGTCCGGCACTTCGCCATCGACGATGGTGTCGGCGTTGGCCATGCCGTTTTCGGTGATGTAGATCGGCGGCAGGTCGTAGTCGGCGTGCAGCTTGAGCAGCAGTTCGGTCAGGCCGTCCGGGTAGATTTCCCAGCCCATGTCGGTGGTGCCCAGCTTGTTTTCGGGCTGGCGCGGCGGCACTTCGGCGCTGCAGAACGAGCGGAAATAGTAGTTCAGGCCCATGAAGTCGAGCTTGCCCTGGATGATGGCCAGGTCGCCATCCTGCACGTCCGGGGCGTTGTCGCCGTGGACCTTGAGCGCCAGCGCCGGGTAGTGGCCCTTGAAGATCGGGTCCATGAACCATTCCACCGAGCGCGAATATTCGAATTCGGCCATGGCGATGTCGGCCGCGCTGTCGGTGGCGGCGTGCGCCGGCCACTGGTTCAGCACGATACCGAGCTGGGCCGAGCTGGCGACGTCGCGCATGGCGCGCATGGCCAGGCCGTGCGACAGCAGCAGGTGGTGCGACACCTGCACCGACTGCTTGATGTCGGCCACGCCGGGCGCGAACTGGGCGTTGCCGTAGCCAAGGTTGGCCGTGCACCAAGGCTCGTTATGAGTTGCAATCGTTTTCACGCGGTTGCCGAAGCGGCGGGCGACTTCGGCCGCGTACTCGGCAAAATGGTAAGCGGTATCGCGGTTGAGCCAGCCGCCTTCGTCCTGCAGGCCCTGCGGCAGGTCCCAGTGGAACAGCGTGACGTGGGCGGCGATGCCACGGCTTTCGAGCTCGGTCAAGAGCTTGTCGTAGAAAGCGAAGCCGGCCTCGTTCCACGCGCCCTTGCCCTGCGGCTGCACGCGGGCCCAGGCGATCGAGAAGCGGTAGGCGTCCACGCCGAGGCTGGCCATGATGGCCACGTCTTCGGGGTAGCGGTTGTAATGGTCGCAGGCGACATCGCCGTTGGTGCCGTCGATGATCTTGCCGGGAGTGTGGCTGAAGGTGTCCCAGATCGACGCACCCTTGCCATCGGCGGTGGCGCCGCCCTCGATCTGGAAGGCGCTGGTGGCGATGCCCCAGGTAAACGATGGCGGGAATTGGGTGAACTCGTGGCGAATGGCGGTCATGGGTCGGCTGTGGGTCGGCTTGCAGGTGGAAGAGGGCTTGAAAACGATTTCAAACGGATGCGGAGATTAAACCCGAACTCCCATCCAGTGTCAATCATTTGATAACACGGTGGCATTGTTCAGCGGCGCCGGCACGCAACAAGCCGGATGGAATGGCCGCGCCGGCCGGTAGAGGACCTGACCGCACTGATATAATGCCGCCTCATTCTTTCACCGCACCGCCACCATGTCTTCCGATACTCCCAAAGAACCCCCAGCGCGGGGCATGCTCTACGACCCGACCGAACACCGCATCCGCAGCTTCGTCACGCGCGCCGGGCGCCTGTCCACGGCCCAGGCGCGCGCGCTGGAAGAGCAGCAGCAGTTCCTGATCGGCTACGAAAAAGCGCCGCTCGACTACGCGCAGGCGTTCGGTCGCCAGGCGCCCACGGTGCTGGAAATCGGGTTCGGCATGGGCGGCACCACGGCCCACATCGCCGCCGCCATGCCGGAGAAGGATTTTATCGGCGTGGAAGTGCACACGCCGGGCGTGGGCAGCCTACTCAAGCTGATCGGCGAGCAAAAGCTCACCAACCTCAAGGCGATCCAGCACGATGCGGTCGAGGTGCTCAACCACATGATTCCCGATGCCTCGCTGCATGGCGTGCACATCTTCTTCCCCGACCCGTGGCACAAGGCGCGTCACAACAAGCGCCGCCTGATCCAGGCGCCGTTCGTCAAGCTGCTGGTGCAAAAGCTCGCCCCCGGCGGCTACCTGCATTGCGCCACCGACTGGGAAGACTACGCGGTACAGATGTTGGAAGTGCTGAGCGCGGAAGAGGGCCTGCAGAACACCGCCGACGGCTACGCGCCGCAGCCGGCCTACCGTCCGCTGACCAAGTTCGAGAACCGTGGCATCAAGCTGGGCCACGGTGTGTGGGACCTGGTGTTTTCGAAGAAGTAATCGGGGTTCGGCCTACCGCTTCTCGAGCGGCTCCAGGTCGAGCACCACGTGGTACGACAGGCGCGCGGTTTGCCATAAGCCGCCGCCGCGTACTTGCGCATCGCAGCTGGTCAGCTGGCCGACAAAGCCGTCGCGCTTGAGGCGGGCGCGGAACACCACCGCCGCCTTGGCTTCCAGGTATCCCACCATTTGTCCTTGCAGGAACACGGCCACGGCCGCGTCTTCATACGCGTTGCGGTCGTCGCAGAACAGCATGGCCGTGTGCTGCGCGCGTGCGGCAGCATCGCCATGCTCGCCAGCGAGTGCTTTCAGCACCGGCTGGTAGCGCGACTCGTTGACCACCTCCACCAGGAAGCGCCCGCCGTCGGACCAGTAATGGGCGACCGGGGTGTCGGGCAGCACCGGCGTGTAGGGCGCAGCCGGCAGCGGCGGCAGCGCCACCTTTTGCGCCGGGTTGGATTTGACGATGCGGTAGACCACCAGCGCGGTGACGGCAATGATCAGGATGGAGATGAGGAGTTGCATGAGGTAACCGGGCAGCAGTATCAGGCCGCCATCTTAACCGATCAGGACCATGCCTACTGCATCGCCGCCGACTGGTACACCACCTTGCCACCGACCACCGTTTGCAGCACCTTGATGTTGGCGATGTCCTCGGCCGGTATCGTGAAGAAATTGCGGTCGAGCACGATCAGGTCGGCCAGCTTGCCGGTCTCGAGCGAACCGGTCAGCTTTTCCTGGCGCAGCGTGTACGCGGCGTTGAGCGTGATCGCCCGCAGGGCCGCTGCGCGCGGCATGCCGGCCACGTCGCCCAGCCGGCCTGCGTATTCGGCGCCGGCGTCGGGCGCGGCGGTGCGGGTCACGCCCACTTTCAAGGCAAACCATGCATCGAGCGGATCGACCGGCCAGTCGCTGCCGTAGGCGATGCGCGCGCCGGCGTCGAGCAGCACCGACTGCGGTTGCACCAGCGGATAGCGCTGCGGGCCCATGTAGGGCTTGAGCGCGCCGAGCGTGTCGGGCGCCGGCTTGGCCCACTGGAACGACAGCACCGGCGTCACATCGAGTTTGGCGAAGCGCGCATAGTCGGCTGGCGCCACGATCTCGTCGTGGGCCAGCGCCGGGCGTGCCTTCTTGCCGGCCAGCGTGCCGCGCAGCCAGGCAATTGCATCGAGCGTCTCGCGCACGGCGCGGTCGCCGTCGACGTGGATGTGCGCGTCGATGCCGGCGCGTGCCAGCACGTCGAGCGTGGAGCGCAGCGCCGGTTGCGAGAAATAGGTGGGCGGGCCGTTGCTGGGGCCTGGCTGCCAGTCCGGTTGCTGCTCGGTGCCTTTGTTGACCAGGTAAGGCTCGAGCATGGCGCCGGTAAAGGCCGGCGCCGAGATCACGCCGTCCATGAACAGCTTGGCGTGGCGCACCTGCATCGATGGCGCCACTTTGGTCGGGCCCTGGTCGAATTGCTTTTTCTGGCGCAGCAGTTCGGCCACGGCGCGCTGCGGCGTGGCGCCCTTGTCGAGATCGATCAGCACCGCGAAGTGGGCGCGGGCGGTGAGCTTGCCCTGGCGTTGCAGGTCGGTGAACGCCGTCATGGTTTCGGGATCGGTGTAGGCGTCGAGGAAAGACGTGATGCCCTGCTTGCGCATCGCTTCCAGCGCCTTGGTCGAGGCCGCCAGGTTCTCGGCCACCGTGAGCGGCGGCAGCAAGTTCATCGCCATGTCCTGCGCGGCGTCTTCCAGCAGGCCGGTAGCCTGGCCGTTGCCGTCACGGGCGATCTTGCCGCCGGCCGGGTCCGGCGTTGTCGCCGTGATGCCGGCCACCGCGATGCCTGTGCTGTTGAGTTGCAGCGAGTGGCCGAACGACGAGCGCACCAGGATCGGACGGTCGGTCTTGAGCGCGTCCAGGGTAGCGGCAGTGGTTGTCACGCCGTCGGGCGACATGCCTTGCTGGAACCAGTTGACGACCACCAGCCAGCGCCTGGGATCGGCCTTGCCCAGGCGCACATCGCTGTCAATGCAGGCCTGGATGCGCTGCTGGAATTGCGGCACCGTCAGCGGCAGGTAGTCGAGGCTGCAGTTGAGCAGGCGGCTGCCGCCCGACTGCGGGTGCATGTGGCCATCGATCAGGCCCGGCATCAGCATCTTGCCGGCCAGGTCGATGACCTTGGTTTTTTTGCCCTGCAGCCTGGTCGCGCCGGCATTGTCGCCGACGTACACGATGCGCCCGCCGCGCACGGCCAGCGCCTGCTGCACGCTGTCTTTCGGGTCCACCGTGACGATGGTGCCATTGCGGTAGACGGTGTCGGCCGGCGCAGCAGCATGGGCGGTGGCAAACGTCAGTGCCAGCAGGGCGAATAAACCGGGTCGGGTCATGCAGTCTCCAGAATCTCAGGCGCTAGAAGGCTGCCTTGAGACGGGCCCGCAGGGTGGGCGGCAGGAACGCCAGCACATTCCCCGCCAGCACCAGCGCCAGCCCGCACAGCGCGGCCGGTGTCCATTGGTAGCCTTCGTAAATGGTTGAAATCGTCAACGCGACGATGGGGAATAATACCGTGGAATAGGCGGCGCGGTCGGGGCCAATGCGACCGACCAGCAGCAGGTAGGCGGTAAAGCCGATCACCGAGCCGGGGACGGCCAGGTACAGCAGCGCCCACAGGTAGCGCGGCGACGGGTCGAGCGCGAACGGCATGCCCAGCGCCAGTGCGGCCACGCCCAGCGTGGTGGCGCCGATCAGCATGGCCCAGGTGTTGGTAAGCCACGGTGTCAGGCCCAGCGACTGCATGCGCGAGGACAGCAGGTTGCCGCAGGCGAAGCACCAGGTGCCACCCAGCGACAATACCAGGCCCAGCAGCACGCCGCTGTCGTTCCAGTGGCCGCTCATTTGCGGCGCGAACAGCAGCACGATGCCGGCCAGGCCGAACAGCGCGCCGACCATCACCTGGCCCCGGATCGGCCGACCGAGGAACAAGCGGCCAGCGAGCGCGATCCACAACGGCGCGGTGGAAAACACCACGGCCTCCTGGCCGCTGGTGATGTAGAGGGCGGCATAATAAAAGCACAGGAAGTTCAGGCAGAACAGCGCAATGCCCTGTGCGAACAAATAGCGCCAGGCCTGGCGCGGCGGCCACCACCGCTGGCGCGTGACCAGTAACGCCGCCAGCAGCAGCGCGGCAGCGATCCAGAAGCGGTAGGCGATCGAGACCGGCGCGGGCACGACGCCCAGTTGAAAGGTGATGGCGATCCAGGTGGTACCCCAGATCAGGACGGTCAGCAGGTAGAGAAGTATGTTCATGGCGCCAGCATGAGGGCTGGGCAGTGGCAGCGCTTGTCTGAAATTGCGCTTATCGCCACGACGGCGATTGTTGGCGTGATGGCGCGTGCTAGACTTTATCCATGGATTTACGCAACCGCCGACCACTCGATTTGCCCGCCACCTTGCTGCCTGCGCCCGGTTTGCCGGAAGGCCGGCTGTCGCATTCGGTGTTCAAGACCATGTCCGAGACCGACGCCGTGCTCGAGCGTTTTACCTGGCTCGGCGACGAGCTGGCGCTGGCGATCTGGCGGCGCGACACGCCGTGCGCCGAAACCTCGTACTGCCAGCCCGGCCACCACACGCTGTCGTACTACATGGGCGGCGGCTACCGCACCGAGCGCGGCGAGTTGCCCGGCCTGTTCGGCGCCCCGCAGCGCCTGTGCACTTTGCCGGACTGGCACGAGTCGCGCTGGACCGTACGCGGCGCGGTGCGCTTCTTTCACGTGTATTTCCTGCCCGAGCATTTCACCCGCCGCGCCGTGGTGGAACTGGACCGCGAACCGCGCGAGCTGACCCTGGCCGACCGCACCTATTTCGAGCACGAACGCATCGGCCAGTTGTGCGCCGCCCTGGCCGGCATGGACTGGGACGGCGCCGACGCCCGGCTGCGCGCCAACGAAATGACCCACGAAACCCTGTCGCACCTGCTGCACGCACAGTCGCTGCCGCGCCACCAGGGCCGCGTGCGCGGTGGCCTGGCGCCGGCCGTGCGGCGGCTGCCGGCCGACTATATCGAAGCGCACCTGGCGCAGCCGATGACCTTGCAAATGCTGGCGCAGCTGGCCTGCCTGTCGGAATACCACCTGCTGCGCATGTTCAAGGTATCGTTCGGCATGACGCCGTCGGCGTGGATCGGCGCACGCCGCATCGAACATGCACGGCGGCTGTTGCAGCACACGGGCCAGCCGCTGCAGCAGATTGCCGACGCCTGCGGTTATGCCGACCTGAGCCACTTCAGCCACCGCTTCCGCGACGCCGTGGGCGCCGCACCGGGGCGCTATCGCAGCGTGCTTGCCCGCTGAGGGCTTACTCGAACTCGCGGATCAGCTCGACGATCTGGTCGCCATACGATGCCAGCTTTTTCTCGCCCACGCCGGAAATGCCGCGCAGGTCGTCCAGTGCGGTGGGGCGGGCCTTGGCGATTTCGCGCAGGGTCGCGTCGTTGAAGATGATGTAGGCAGCGACGTTGTGCTCGCGCGCCGTGCCCATGCGCCAGGTGCGCAGGCGGTCGAAAATTTTCTCCTGCTGCGGCGACAGGTCGCTTTCCACGTAGCCTTTCGAGGCGCGCGGGGTCTTCTGCTTGACCGGCTTCTGGTACTGGCGCAGCTGCACCTTCTGGCCGCCCTTGAGCACCGGGCGGGCGGCGTCGGTCAGTTTTAGCGAGCTGTATTGTTCGTGATCGACCGTGAGCAGGCCCAGCGCGATCATCTGGCGCAGGATGGCGCGCCACTCGTGCTCGCTGCGGTCGGCGCCGATGCCGAACACCGACAGGCTGTCGTGGTGCCAGGTCTTGATGCGGTCGGTTTCCACGCCGCGCAGCACTTCGATCACGTGGCCGGCGGCAAAGCGCTGGTCGACCCGGTACACGGCCGACAGCAGCTTTTGCACCGGCACCGTGCCGTCGAACGACACCGGCGGGATCAGGCACGTATCGCAGTTGCCGCACGGGCCCGATTGTTCGCCGAAATAATCGAGCAGGCGCACGCGGCGGCAGCTCAGGGTTTCGCACAGGCCCAGCATGGCGTCGAGCTTGTTGCCGAGCACGCGTTTGAAGGTTTCGTCGGCTTCGGATTCGTCGATCATCCGGCGTTGCAGCACCACGTCCTGCAAGCCGTAGGCCATCCAGGCGCTGGCCGGACCGCCGTCGCGGCCGGCGCGGCCGGTCTCCTGGTAATAGCCCTCGATACTTTTCGGCAGGTCGAGGTGGCAGACGAAACGCACGTCCGGCTTGTCGATGCCCATGCCGAAGGCGATGGTGGCGCACATGACGATGTTTTCTTCGCGCAGGAAGCGGGCCTGGTTGGCGGCGCGCTTGGCGTGGTCCATGCCGGCGTGGTACGCCAGCGCGCGGATGCCGTTCTCGTTGAGGAACTCGGCGGTTTCTTCGACCTTCTTGCGCGACAGGCAGTAGACGATGCCGCAGTCGCCGGTGTGCTCGGTGGTGATGAAGTCGAGCAGCTGCTTGCGGCCGTTGGCTTTTTCGACGATCTGGTAGCGGATGTTGGGCCGGTCGAACGACGAGACGAACTGCGCCGCGTCACCCAGTTGCAGGCGGTGCACGATCTCGGCGCGGGTTTGCGGGTCGGCCGTGGCGGTGAGGGCAATCCGCGGCACGTCGGGAAACTGCTCGTGCAGCACCGACAGGCGAATATATTCAGGACGGAAATCATGGCCCCATTGCGACACGCAGTGCGCCTCGTCGATGGCGAACAGCGCGATCTTCGAATCCTGGAACAGGTTCAGGCAGCGCTCGGTCATCAGGCGCTCGGGCGCCACGTACACCAGGTCGATCTGGCCGGTGCGCACCAGCCGCTCGATGCGGTTGGCTTCTTCGTAGGTCTGGGTGGAATTGAGGAAGGCGGCGCGCACGCCCACTTCTTCGAGCGCATCGACCTGGTCCTGCATCAGCGCAATCAGGGGGGAGACGACGACCCCGACGCCGTCGCGCAGCAGTGCGGGAATCTGGTAACACAGCGACTTGCCGCCGCCGGTGGGCATCAGGACCAGGGCGTCGCCGCCGTTGCTGACATGATCGACGATCTCGGCCTGGTGACCGCGAAAGGCCGGGTAGCCGAACACGGTTTCCAGCAAATGGAGAGCGCGCTCCTGGTTTTCCTGATTCATTTACTGCTCATTTCTACAACGAAAGTGTGATGGTATTAGTCGGCCCAAACAATGATGCCATAGTACCCGGTTATGAGGACGATCAGGCCGAACACAATCCGGTACCAGGCAAAAACCACGAACGTATGGGTCATGATGTAGCGCAGCAGCCAGCGGATGCACAGGAAGGCCGAGATGAACGCGGCCACGGTGCCGATCGTGAAGAACGACAGGTCGTCCATCGACAGCAGCGCGCGGTCCTTGTACAGCGAATACACGGTCGCGCCGATCAGGGTCGGAATGGCCAGGAAGAACGAGAACTCGGTCGCCACCTTGCGCGAAAAGCCGAAGATCATGCTGCCCATGATGGTGGCGCCCGAACGGCTGGTGCCGGGAATCAGGGCAAAGGCCTGGGCCACGCCGATTTTCAGGGCATCGAGCGGGGTGATCTGGTCGAGCGAGGTGATGCGTTCAACGGCCGGGTTGTCCTTGGCGCGCTTTTCCACCCACAGGATGATGAAGCCGCCGACAATGAAGGCGGTCGCCACCGGAATCGGTGCAAACAGGTGGGCCTTGATGGCCGACGAGAACAGCAAGCCCAGGATGGCGGCAGGCAGGAATGCGATCAGCACATTGAGGGCGAAGCGCTGCTGCACCCGATCGGTGAAGATGCCCGCCAATACCAGGCCGATACGGGCACGAAACTCCCAGATCACCGCCATCATGGCGCCGGCCTGGATCACGATTTCAAACACTTTCATCTTGTCTTCCATGCCTGCAAAGCCCAGCAGGTGTTCGGTCAGGATCAGGTGACCGGTAGAGGAGATCGGCAGGAATTCCGTAAGACCTTCAACCACGCCCATGATGATGGCTTTAATGACGAGAACAATATCCATGAAGTTAACTATAAAAAGGGTTGAAAGTGGAGGGAAATGGCTGCCAATACGAACGCACCGGGGGCGAAGCTTACCATGTTCGGGGGGGCACTATTTGCAATCTGACCAAGCTGTAATGTGCAATGGTGCACTGCGGAAATATGATGCGGGCGGCAGATTGCCACGCCCGGCTGCGTTCAACGGCTGCGTTGCAGCAAAATCACCCGCTGCGGCCTGGTCAGCGCAATCGCAGCAAGCGCGTCAGTTCACCGCTTTTCTCGATGGCGTCGATGGCGGCGTTGACGTCGGCCACCCGCAACGTGCCCTTGCGGGCGAGCGCGCAGCCGGTCCTTTCTTCGCTGATCACCAGCTGGCTGAAGCCGGCATCGAGCTCGCCGCTGGCAAACTGGCGCTCGACCGTGACGCCGGTGGCCAGGAAATAATCGAAGCGGCCACCCTGCCACTTGCGCAAGGTGAGCTCGAGCGACGGCGCATCGTCGCGCACGAAGCCGTCGCCGAGGCGGCCCTGGACTTGTGGATACTGAAAGCCCAGCACGGTGCCGACGGTCTTGCCACGAATATCTTCCAGCGTGGCCGGCGGCGGCACCCGGCGCGAGGCGATCAGCACTTCGGAGGTGGGAATGAAGGGGAGGGTCCAGTCGACCTTGCCCTTGAACCAGGCCGGCGAGTAGCCGCACACGATATCGCCCTCGGCCGCTTCGAGCGCACCCATCATGCGCTTGCGCGGCAGCGGCATGAAGCGCACCGGCCGCTTGAGTTGGCGCGCCAGCGCCGCCCCCAGCGCCTCCTGGAAGCCCGAACGGCGCGACACGACAGTCTCGCCCGGCGCGTCTTCGACCTTGTGGATGTAGCGGATGGTGGCCGGTGCGGCGGTGGCCGCCACCACCGTCGCCGACGGCGCCGCCAGCATGGCGGCGGCGAGAATACGGATCAGTGTGGTCATGTGGCGGCCCGAGGAGGAGTGTGATGCCACGTTAGCTGATTATTGCTATGGCGTCAATTATCTGAGGCGCGGTCGCACGCTCGAGTTCCCCCAGCCAGTGCATGGCAAATTCCCGGCTGTCGCCGCACATCTCGTGCGATGGTTGCAAGCCTCCGCAAAACGCCGGGCGCTCGGGATGGCCGAAGATCAGGCAGCGCTGGTCGTCGCCCAGCTGCACGCAGCGCACGCCAGCCGGCTTGCCATCGGGCATACCGGGAATCGGGCTGGTGATGGAGGGCGCGGTGCAGCAGGCGCCGCAGTGCGGGCGGCAGATGAATGCAGCACCTGCCGCCTCCGGGATGATCTGGGTAGTCATAGGGGCGGTATTTTACCGCGCTTCGGCAGCCAGGTCGCCGCAAGCCACCCACGCCGCCACCCGCTGCGCCACCCAGTCGCCATCGTCGAGCGCCAGGTCGTGGCCGGCGTTGGGGTGGATGCGGTGTTCGGCGTGCCACGCCTGCGCCAGTTGTTGCGAGCAGCGCGGATCGACCAGCTGGTCGCCGCTCGACGACAGCACCAGCAGCGGCAGTCCGGCCGGCCGCGCGGCTGGTGCGTGGAAGCGCGCCGCCGCCAGCAACTGGCGCAACGCGTTGCGGCGACTGACCGGAAATTCGTGCTGGTAGCCGAGCCAGCGCCGCAGCAGGCCCTCGCGCTCGGCATTGTCGCCGTGGCGGCTGGTCAGGCGCAGGATCAGCCTTTCCTGGGCCTCCACGCCGCCTTCGAGCAACATGCGCACGATGGCTGGATAGTTGCGCCAGCGCAGGCGCTGGTGGAAGCGGCTGAACGGCCGCATGCTGGTGTTGATCAGCACCGCGCGTTCGATTTCTTTTGGATAGCGGCTGGCCCACTCCACCGCCACCATGCCGCCCAGCGACAAGGCCAGCAGCGAGTAGGGCGCCCGTGCACCGCGCGTGCGCAGCTCGGCGCGGCACGCCTCCACCATCTCTGCTACGGAAACAGGGCTGATGGCCGCATGGTGGATGCCGTTGCCGGGTAAATCCGGGGTGATGATGGTCTCGCCCGGCAGCGCCCGGGACAACTGGCCGGGGAAGCGGCCCCAGTGCCGCTGTTCGCGCATCAGGCCGCGCAGCAGGATCCAGGTGCTCATGGCGTCAGCTTCCGTACCAGTGCGTGAGCGAGCGCCGCTGCTGCTGCTTGCGCGCCATGCCTTCCGGCACCCAGCGGCCGTGGCTGTTGACGGCGCGCATCAAAAAATCGAACCAGATCAGGTGCCGGCGCAGCACCCGCTGCAGCCGGTGTGCGGCGGTGGGGTTGAACATGGCCACGCGGTCGAACAGCTGGCGCGGGTTCTTTTTTACCCACAGCCACGAGCCCATCTCGAGGGTAAGCGGCAAAAACGTGCGCTCGGTGTAGCTGGTGCCATTCAGGTACAGGTAGTCCCACAGGTCGCCGTGGGTGCGGTATTGGCGGCTTTGCGGCTCGAACACGTAGTTGTGGTTGGGGTAGCTTTCGCTGAACAGCTCTTCCAGCGCGCCGATGTCGGCCAGGTGGGCGATCGGCGCGGCGGTGTGGGCGTGCGGGAACCAGATGCGGTCGCGCAGGCCGAAGCCGGAATGGCAGTCGAGCGCCATGCTGAACTGGCGGCTGATCAGCTCGCGCTCGACCACGGCGCACACGGCCAGGCTTTCCGGCTCCATGGGCGCGCCGGCCGGACCGCGATACCACGGCAGGTGATGGCTGTAGCGCTGGCCGCCGAGCATGAACGGCACCCGGTCCACGGCCGACAGCGGCGCGTTGCGCATCAAATCGACGCCTTGTGGATTGCAGCGTGTGGCCTGCCACATGCCGCCCGGATTGACCAGCGGCATGAAGACCAGCCGCATCGATTCGAGCTGCTGGTGCAGCGTGCTGTCCCAGCGCAGCCGCGCCAGGATGCTTTCCATGAAGGACAGGATGACCTGGGTGCCGATGCGCTCGAGGCCGTGGATACCGCCGAAAAAGCCGAGCGCCGGCACGTCCAGGCTGGGATTGCCCAGCGCGATCGAATACACGGGAAAGTCGCGCCCGTCTATCGAGACGGTGCAATGGGTGTCCACCTGCATATGCCTGGCGCCGGCGTCGATCAGGCGTTTCAGGGTGATCAGTTCTGGCAGGTTCTTCTCGGGCATGTGCAGGGACACTGGAAGCGGGGACCACCCAAGTGTAGCTGAAGTAGCTGAAATGACCGTGCCCGCATGCACGGATACTTTTGCCAGCCGACATGCTATTCTTCGTCGTCACTTGTTATAAAGAAATGATTATATGAATAACACTTTCAAAGCAACTGCCGCCGCTGTGCTGCTAGTCCTGGCGCAGGCCGCCACCGCGGCGCAACCGGCCCTGTCGAACGGCAAGCCGTCGGAAAACATCGCGCTGGGCGTGGTATCGGTCGTCGTGGCGCCGGTTGCCTCCGTGGCTGCATCCGGGCAGGGCCGCGACCTTGGCGCGGCCAGCGGGCTGGCGCTGGTCGGCAGCACCTACGTGGTGTCGGGCGTGGCAGAGCTGAGCGCCAAGGTGGTCGAGTTGATCCTGACGTCGGCCGCCACCGGCGCCAAGCTGTCGGTCAAGCTGACCGGCAAGACCTTGCAGGGTATCGGCGTCTCGGTAGGCAACACGGTGGAATTCACGGCCCATGCCAGCGGCACCATGCTGGTCGCCTCGGGCAAGGTGCTGGCTTTCATCCCCAACGCCGTCGGTGAAGCGCTGCTGTCGCAGAAGCGCCTGCCCGAGCAATGACCGCAGCAATGATCGCAGGAACTACCTTGCGGACCGTGCTGCTGGCAGCTGCCATCGCCGGCGCCGCCGTGGCGCCCGCGCACGCCGGCCGCACCTGCGAAGAGACCATGATGACGGCGGTATCGCTGGGCCATGCCCTCGACGCCGGCCAGCGCCTGAGAGAGACGCTCGACGCCACCGGCAGCGACGTGGCGCTGATCGCCCGCCAGGGCCAGGATCTGTCGAAGTACCAGCTTAAATACTCGCATGCGGGACTGGCCTGGCGCGCGGCGCCGGACCAGCCGTGGCGCGTGTACGAGTTGCTCAACGATTGCGGCACGGCCGATTCGGCGCTGTGGGTCGATGGACTGGGCAATTTCTTCCTCGACGATCCATTCAGCTACGATGCGCTGGTAATGGTGCCGCCGCCGGCCATCGCGCAGCGGCTGACACTGGCGCTGGCCGATACCGCCGGCCTGCACCGCCTGCACGGGCGGCGCTACAACATGGTGGCCTACCCGTTTTCGAACAAGTACCAGAATTCCAACCAGTGGGTGCTCGAGGTGCTGGCGTACGCCAGCGCCAGCGAGGGTCGGGTGCGCACTCGCGACGAGGCGCAGGAATGGCTCAAGACGGCTGGCTACCAGCCCACCGAAATGCGGGTGGGAACGTTGACGCGGCTGGGCGGGCGCATGTTCAAGGCCAATGTCGCGTTCGACGATCATCCGGGCACGCTGCGCTATGCCGGACGCATCAACGTGGTGACGGTCGATTCGATGCAGGCTTTTCTCGGGCAGCGGCAGGGGTGGACCATGCAGGAAGTGAAAAAGTAACTTGACGAAATCGTTTACCTTCCATAGCCTTCCTGCTGGAGACTTCACACACAACCATAAAAAGGGTAAACGATGACACACGTTTCAAGCCGCCTCGCAATGCTGCTGACCGCGGTCCTGGCCACGGGGGCCGTCCATGCCGCCACGGCGCTCGATATTCAGCCGGGCGGATCGTTCCGCAACACGGATAACAAAAACCTCAACGATACGAGCGAAGGCACGTACCCGGTCCCGTACAAAAAGCCCACCGCCGCCGACATCACCGGCGCACTGGACCGTGTACGCGGCTACGTGGACAGCATCACCCCCACCCGCATCGTCGACAAGGCCACCGGTAAGCCGGTCACCGACCTGAAAAAGCCGATCGCCGGCGCCGTGTTCGAGCCGTCGTCCAACGATTTTGGGTTGATGGTGTACGAGATGGGTGTGATTCATTCCGGCCTGATCAAGGCGGCCGAAGTGACCGGCGACAAGCGCTATACCGACATGACGCGCCGCCACTTCCAGTTCTTCAAGGACAGCAAGCCTTATTTCCGCGCCCAGGAAGACCAGTTCAAGCTGGGCCGCGCCAACAGCTTCACCCGTTTCCTGCAGCCGATGTCGCTCGACGACAGCGGCTCGATGTGCGCAGCGCTGGTGCGCGCGCGCTTTGCCAAGATCGGTCCCGACCTCAAGGACATGATCGACACCTGCAGCGGCTACGTGCAAAAGCAGCAGTACCGGCTGGCCGACGGCACCTTCGCGCGCAAGCGTCCGCAAGCGTCGTCGCTGTGGGCCGATGACATGTACATGGGCATTCCCGCGCTGGCCGAGATGGGCCACCTGACCGGCGACAAAGCCTGGTTCGACGATGCCGCCTCGAACGTTCTGACCATGGCCGAGCACCTGTACAACCAGCAGAACGGCCTGTTTACCCACGGCTGGAACGCCAACAACCCGGACGCGCCGCGCTTTTACTGGGCCCGCGCCAACGGCTGGGCCGTGCTGGCCATGAGCGACCTGCTCGACGTGCTGCCGAAAGACCATCCGTCGTACAACAAGGTGCTCGCGCAGCTGCGCGCCAGCCTGCACGGCATCGCCGAAACCCAGTCCGGTACCGGCCTGTGGCACCAGATGCTCGACCGTAACGACTCCTACCTGGAAACCTCGGCTACCGCCATCTTCGTCTACGTGTTCGCCCATGCGATCAACGAAGGCTGGATCAGCCCGACCACCTACGGCTCCATCGCCCAGGCCGGCTGGGTGGGCTTGAGCACGCGTATCAACGCCAAGGGCCAGGTGGAAGGAACTTGCGTGGGTACGACGTTTGCCAGCGATCACATCTATTACTACAACCGTCCGACCAGCGTCGACGCCATGCACGGCTACGGTCCGGTATTGCTGGCTGGCGCTGAAATGCTGCGCATGTTGAAGAATCCCGAGATCGACATCCAGCACAAGCTGCGCACGTACCACTACGTGCCACGCGAACACGGCAAGGCCATCAGCGATCACTGATCGCCTTGACGTTAAAAAACCGCCGCCCGGTGTTGAACCCGGCGGCGGTTTTTTTAGCCGCGATTTTTAGCCTCGATAGTTAGCCGCGGTACAGCGGGTGGGACGCCACGTGCACCGTGACCTTGTGGTTGATCATGCCGCCCGGCGCGATCTTGGACAGGTCGAAGCGGGCTTCATCGCGCAGGGTCTGGAAGTGCCAGGTGAAGCTCTGGCCGTTGACGCGGAACTCCACCGTCTCGCCGTTGTTCACGTTGACCGCCCGGGTTTTTTCCGTGATCACCACGTGGCGCTCGGCGGCGGGGGCGGGCGCCATCACGCCGTACGGTGCGGCCTTGGTACCGGCGGCGTGGGCGCCGCCAGCCAGCAGTGCTGCGGCCATGCCCGTTGCCAGGGTGGTTGCGAGAGCGGCTTTGCGGAAGGTCTTGAACATGATGAAATCCTTTAGTGGTAGAGCAGGGGTTCCTGCGGTCGTTGCCGGCACGCGTTTGATTTGCTGCCGACAGAACACACTATGGGTGCTGCGTCCATGCCCAAAATCTGCCGCTCGGGGTGCGCGGTATATGCCGGTCGGCATATTTTCTGAAGAGTTACTCTATTGGCAGAGCAGCACGCGCTTCGCTATAGTGGCTGCCACGCCCATCCTTATCGAAGGAATTACCGATGCATCCCGAAAAAATGACCGGCCTGGAACTGCTGCAGGCAGCGATCGACGGCAAGTTTCCCCGTCCTCCCATGTCCGACACCGTGCCGATGGAAATTACCGAGGCCAAAGCCGGCTACATCCTCGGCACCGCGCGCGCCGACGAGCGCCACATCAACGTGATGGGCGGCGTCCACGGCGGCTTTGCCGCCACCATCCTCGACTCGGCCACCGGCTGCGCGGTGCACTCGATGCTGGAAGCGGGCGTGGGCTATGGCACCACCGACCTTAGCGTCAAAATGTTCCGGCCGGTGCCCAAGGGTGAAACCCTGGTGGTCGAAGGCAAGATCATCAACCTGTCGCGCAGCCTCGGCGTCTCCGAAGGCACGCTCAGGACGGCCGACGGCAAGTTGCTGGCCCATGCCACCGCCACCTGTTTCATTCTGCGACGCGACTGACCATGCCGACCCTGAACATTTTCCGCGCCGCCGGCCTGGCTGCGCTGCTGTGCACCGGCAGCGCCTGGGCTGCGGTGGTGGTGGGCGCCGATAACGCCAACCTGCAATACACGGGCCGCATCGACTTCGCCGACCAGGCCGCGCCGGTCATTTCCTGGCCAGGCACCAGCATCGAAGGCAACTTCACCGGCAGTACCCTGGCGGTCACGCTGGACGATCAGTACGGCAAGAACTGGTTCAACGTCTTCATCGACGGCAAGCTGGACCAGCCGGTGATCATCAGCGCCGCCAAGGGCGGCAAGACGTATGCGGTGGCGACCGGCCTGCCGGCCGGCCCGCACCGCTTTTTGATCACCAAGCGCACCGAGGGCGAGGAGGGCGCGACCGTGTTCCGGGGCCTGGAACTGGCCGACGGCGGCAAGCTGCTGGCGCCGCCGCCGCGCAAGGCGCGCAAGATCGCATTCTTCGGCGACTCGATCACCAGCGGCATGGGCAACCAATCGCCCGACGACGGTCCGGACGACAAACTCAAGGACAAGAATAATTTCATGGCGTACGACGCCATCACCGCGCGTGCGCTCGACGCCGAAATGCACGTGGTGTCGCAAAGCGGCATCGGCGTGATGATCAGCTGGTTCCCGTTCACCATGCCGCAGTTCTACGACCAGTTGAGCGCGGTGGGCAACAACGACAGCCGCTGGGACTTCAGCCAGTGGACGCCGGACGTGGTGGTGATCAACCTGTTCCAGAACGACAAGTGGCTGATCGACCGCGAAAAGCGTTTGAAACCGGCGCCGACCGACGAGCAGCGCATCGCCGCCTACAAGGACCTGGTGAAAAAGATTCGTGCCGAGTATCCACGCGCATACATTGTCTGCGCGCTGGGCAGCATGGACGCGGTGAGCCCGGGCAGCAAGTGGCCCGGTTACGTGAGCAGCGCGGTAGCGCAACTGCGCGCCGAGCACGACGAACGCATCGACACGCTGTTTTTCGACTACACGGGCTACGACAAACACCCGCGCGTAAAACACCACCAGGCCAGCGCCGCCAAGCTGACGGCGTTTATTCGGCAAAAGATGGGGTGGTAAGGTTGCCAGTCTCCGCGCACCGTCATTCCCGCCTGCGCGGGAATGGCGGGGTTAATGCCGAGGGTTAAAACTCTTCCCAGTCGCCGTCGCTGCTGGCGGCCGGTTTGTTGCGGGCCGGTTTGTCTGCCAGTTTCAGCGATGGCGACTTGGCGGCTGGCCTGGCTGCCGGTTTGGCGATGGCTGGACGGGCCGCCGGGGTTGCTGCTTTGGCCGGTGCCGTTGTTGCACGTGGCGCCGCTGCTGCGCGAGCGGGGCTGCCGGCCACCGGATTGCCGGCCACCTGGAACACGCTCACCATCTCGGCCAGCTTCACGGCCTGTTCCTGCATCGCCTGCGAGGCTGCTGCGGCTTCTTCCACCAGGGCGGCATTTTGCTGGGTCACGGTGTCCATCTCAGCCACGGCGGTGTTGATCTGCTCGATGCCCAGTTCCTGCTCGCGGCCCGCCGAGGTGATCTCGCCCATGATTTGCGTCACGCGGCGCACGCTGCTGACGATTTCCGTCATCGTGGTGCCCGCTTCGTTCACCAGCGCGCTGCCGGTGCCCACTTTTTCCACCGAGTCGGTGATCAGCTGCTTGATGTCCTTGGCTGCGCTGGCCGAGCGGTGCGCCAGGTTGCGCACCTCGGTGGCCACCACCGCGAAGCCACGGCCCTGCTCGCCGGCACGGGCCGCTTCCACTGCGGCGTTCAGCGCCAGGATATTGGTCTGGAAGGCAATGCCGTCGATCACGCCGATGATGTCGGCGATCTTGTCCGACGATTCGGTGATCGACGCCATGGTATCGACCACGCGCGAGACCAGCTCGCCACCCTTGACGGCGATGTCCGAGGCCGAGCCGACCAGCTGGTTGGCCTGGCGCGCATTGTCCGAGTTTTGCTTGACGGTCGAAGTCAGTTCTTCCAGCGACGAGGCGGTCTCTTCCAGGCTGGCGGCTTGCTGCTCGGTGCGGCGCGACAGGTCCATATTGCCGGCGGCAATTTCGTTGCTGGCGGTGGCGATGGCGTCGCTACCGTCGCGCACGCTGCGCACGGTGTCGGCCAGGCGATCCTGCATCTGGTGCAGGCCGGTCATCAGCGCGCCCATTTCATCCTGGCGGCCGAGGTCGATGGTGTTGGCCAGGTTGCCGTCGGAAATGGCGTTGAAGTGTTTCAGCGCTTCGCCCAGCGGGTTCATGACGGCGCGCAGCAGCATGATCGACGACACCAGCGCCACGATCAGGCCCAGCACGATGGCCACGATGGCGAATGTCATGTTGCGGTTATAGGCGGCCTGGCTGTCGTTGTATTGCCTGGCGGTCGACTCGAGCTGGTAGACCGACAGCTTTTCGGCGCTGTCGGTGTACAGGCGGAACAGGCGGGTGACTTCGGTCAGCATCAGGCGATCGATTTCCGGCTGGTTCTTCTCGCGCAGCGCCTTGAACGCTTGCTGTATGCCTTCCTTGATCAAGGCCGTGCGTGCTGCACCGGTCTGGTCGGCCAGCGCTTTTTCACCCTCGCCGAAAGGCAGTGCGGTGTAGCGTGCCCAGGCCTTGTCGCTGGCTTCCAAGAAGCCTTGCGACCGCGTCAGCGTTTCTTCTGCATTGGCCGCGTCCGGTTTGAGCGCTACGCGGTCGATCGACAGGCGCGCGCGGTCGATCTGGATCTGGGCGTCGGCAATGGCCTTCATCGACACCATGGAATTTTCGTAGACGTCCTTGAGCACGCCATTGGTGGTGTGCAGCGCCGAGATGCCGCGCACGCCGATGAAAATCATCAAGGCGCCAAGCAGCAACATGGTCCCGATCAGGCGGGTACGGATAGTGAGGTTTGCAAACATGGTCTAGTCCATTCGAGAAGTGTCGCAAGGCCAAAATACGGTCAACGGAAGCAGGATTGCAGTGTCAACAGCGGCAACGGACCAGGAAAAAGTGGTCGGTTACTGAAATCGGCCTCTACGCTGTGCGCCGGGATGGCGGTGGGCAGCTATGCGGCAGGGAAATGGGCCACATCGAGGGTTCGGTCACGGCGGCAGGGATCAGGCCATGGACTTGCATGCGCGCAGTCTCGACAGACCGGCGGTGTGACAGCGAACGGCGTTAGTCTAGCTGATTAATTTCTGCCGGGCAAATGAAATGAAGTTGATCAACGGCGTTTTTGCGACACTTTTCAGCGCGTTCTGTGACATTGTTGTCGATGTTTCAAGGCAAGCCTGCGGAGCGGGCTACTTGCATGTAGTTGCTGCCGTCTCAGAGGGCGTCAAGGGGACCGGGGCGGCAATGAACTTCGCAGTAATTCCGGGATGCGCTCCAGCATTGCAGGGTCCATGTGCATTTTATTCAAGCACGACGCCAGGTAAGCTTGATCGCCGACCAGGTCGATAGCCGTCATGTACGATGTGTCGATGCTCTGGCCGTAGGCGCGGCGAGCCTTGGCCCATGCCTGATCAGGCACCGCACCCCAATGCTCGATCAGCATCGCCAGGTCGATGGCATCCCGGCTGGCCACAGACACATCGCCGAAGCGGTCCGCGTTGGCCAGCAGCTTTTCCGCGTACATATCCTCGCGCGACAGCGTTGGTACGCCGAGAACCGGGTCGATCGCACCAGCGATGTCGATGCGCCCTTCGCTGACGATCTCGAACTTGATCGGGATACCACCGACCCGTACAAAGGTTCGGATGCCATAGCGATCTGCGCGCACGTCGCGGACCAGTTCCACCGGCAGTGCAAGGATATCGCCAAGCGACGCACTGCTGATCGTATTGCGCAAGGCCCGGTAGCCGTCCAAAGAGCTGCACAGAAAATCAACGTCGACCGATTCCCGGTATTCGTTCATGGACAGTACCAGCGCAGTTCCACCACCGAAGTAACAACCGGACTGTGCGAGAAAATCTGCGTTGAGGGAAGCCAGGAGCCTGGCAATGCGCTGGTGATGGGGACGCTTAAACATGGAGGATGCCGTGGCCGTATTCACGTGTCAGCCGATCGAGCAGCGCCCGTTCGTGAGCAGGCATGGCAGTTTCGTCAATAAAACGCCAATTGCGTTCGTAAAGGTCGAACGCTTCTTGGCCGGTGATCGCGTCATGAGGGTGACGGTTCCATGCGATCAGTCGGAGCTGAGGAAAGTTCTCGATGACGAGGGTGTCGGCTGCGGCTTTCATTGGTCGATTATGCACCATGCGGCCAGTGTTTTCAAAACCCGTGTCGGCGCACCGTCCTTTGCCGTACCTTGACGTCCTCCGGCCTTGCGCTTATATTAATGACTTACAAGTAAGTAACAGTCCAGAGTCGAGCAAGAGCCCATTCCCCATGCACCCCCCCCAAGACAACAAGCCCCGCTGGGAGCGGCGCAAGGATGCGCGTCCGCAGGAGTTGCTGGCGGCCGCCCTCGACCAGTTCGTCGAACGTGGTTACGCCGCCACCCGCCTGGAAGACGTGGCCAAGCGCGCCGGCGTGTCCAAGGGCACGCTCTACCTGTATTTCACCAACAAGGAAGAGCTGTTCAAGGCCGTGGTGCGCGGCACCATCGTGGAAGTGATCGGCGAGGCCGAGCAGGATGCGGCCGATTTCGCAGGCCATAGCGCCGACCTGATGCGCGAGTTGCTGCTACGCTGGTGGAACCAGTGCTGCGCCACCCCGCTGGCCGGGATCACCAAGCTGATGTTTGCCGAAGGCAATAACTTCCCGGAACTGGCGCATTTTTACAACGAAGAAGTGGTCGCGCGCGGCACTGGCGTGATCCGCAGCGTGCTGGTGCGCGGTATTGCGCGCGGCGAGTTCCGCGCGGTCGATCCCGATGTCATGACGCCGGTGCTGGTGGCCCCGGTGATGATGCTCTTGATGTGGACCCAGTCGTACATGCCCGCCTGCGAGATGCCGCCCGTCGATCCGCACGCCTATCTGGACCTGTTTATCACGACCAGCCTGGCCGGCCTGGCCGTGCCCGCGCCGTGAACCAGTGCGCGGTGGCGTGGCCACTTGCCGATTCCGCCACTTCATCCCCCTTAAATTGCAGACTGTCGCAATTTACCGCGATCCGACCGTCACATCGTTAATATGTCCCCCGATGCCAGTTCAACGATAAAATGACGGATTATTTAATCCCGACCGAGTCTTCAGATGAATATTGAACAAGTCCGCTTCAACATGATCGAACAGCAAATCCGCCCTTGGGACGTCCTCGACACCGAAGTGCTGGAGCTGCTGCACGTAGTCAAGCGCGAGAATTTCGTGCCTGTCGCCCACAAGGCGCTGGCCTTTGCCGATACCGAAATTCCACTGCCAGGCGGCGAGAACATGTTGTTCCCGAAGATCGAAGCGCGCCTGCTGCAAGACGTCATGGTCAAGAAACATGAGTCGGTGCTGGAAATCGGTACCGGTTCGGGCTATATGGCCGCACTGCTGGCGCACCGCGCCCGCCACGTGACCACCGTGGAAATCTCGCCGGAACTCAAGGCCCTGGCCGAACAGAACCTGGCCGCCAACGCCGTCGCCAATGTCACGGTCGAGCTGGGCGATGGCGCGCAGGGCTGGACCAACGGCGCCCCGTTCGATGTGATCGTGGTGTCGGGCTCGCTGCCGGAACTGCCGGAAGCGCTGCTCAAGCAGCTCAAGGTCGGCGGCCGACTGGCGGTCATCATCGGCCAGGCGCCGGCGATGAAGGCGCAACTGGTCACCCGTACCGGCGAAGCCGGCTACGACACGCGCACGCTGTTCGAGACCTCGGTCAAGCCGCTGCACCTGGCTTCCAAGCCGTCGGCGTTCAAGTTCTGAGCGGGGCCGGCATGCAGATGATCACCGCGCCGGAACTGGCGGCCTGGCTGGCCGACGATACGCGCACCAAGCCGGTGCTGCTCGATGTGCGCGAACCGTGGGAGTTTGCCGAGTGCAGCATCGATGGCTCGGTGCTGATCCCGATGAATACCATCCCGGCACGCATCGACGACCTCGATGAAGATGCCGAGATTGTCTGCATCTGCCACCACGGCGCGCGCAGCATGAACGTGGCGGCGTTCCTGGAACGCAACGGTTTCGGCAAGATGGTCAACCTGACCGGCGGCATTCATGCCTGGGCCCTGCAGGTCGATGGCACAATGAAAAAGTATTAAAAGCGGTAAAGAAATGAAACGCAAGCGCCGGCCGATACCGGCGCTGCGGGAGCGGTGTTTGATACGATCAACTTAAAAAGACTCCAACGGAGAAAGCAATGCAGAAACCCCTTATCGCCGTGCTGCTGTCCAGCGCTTTGATGACCTTGGCTTTACCAGGCGCACAGGCCGCCGATCTTATCCAAGTCTATCAGCAAGCACTGGCGAACGACGCCACGTACGCCAGCGCCCGCTCGTCACTCGATGCGGGGCGCGAGCGCACCACCCAGGGACGCGCCGGCTTGCTGCCGTTCGTCTCGGCGCAGGGGAGCAATACCCGTAACGATGGCGATTTCCGCCCGTTCAACGAAGGGCAACTGGCCACCATCAACGGCGTACCCGGCTTCGTCACCCGCCAGAACCAGGACAACCACGTCAACAGCTACTCGGTCACGCTGAGCCAGCCGCTGTTCAACTGGGCCGCCTGGCAAACCTTCCAGCAAAGCAAGCTGATCCAGGCCATCTCCGAAGCCACCTTCGCCCAGGCACGCCAGGACCTGATCACCCGCGTGGCGCAAGCGTATTTCGACGTGCTCACGGCGCAGGACAACCTGACCGCCACCCAGGCCCAGAAAACTGCGACCACCGAGCAACTGGCCTCGGCCAAGCGCAATTTCGAAGTGGGCACCCAGACCATCACCGATACCCACGAGGCGCAAGCCGCGTACGACCTGGTGGTGGCGCAGGAGTTTGCCGCGATTACCGATCTCGATAACAAGCGCACCGCGCTGCAGGTGATCACCGGCAAGCCCACCGGCGAACTGGCGCCGCTGCGCACCGGCGTGACCATCACCGCGCCGGAACCGGCCGCCATCGATCCGTGGGTCACCTCGGCCGAAGGCCAGAACTTCTCGGTGATCGCCTCGCAACTGCAGGTGGAAATCTCCCGGCGCGAAATTGCGCGCAACCGCGCCGGCCACATGCCGACCCTGAACCTGGCCGCGTCCACCAGCCACCAGAGCACCACGGCGTACGGCACGCAAAAGAACAACGCCATCGGCGTCACCTGGACCGTCCCGATCTTCAGCGGCTTTGCCGTGACCAGCCAGGTGCGCGAAGCGATCGCACTCGAAGACAAGGCCCGCAACGACCTCGAAGCGACCAAGCGCCTGGCGGCCCAGAATGCCCGCGTGGCCTTCCTCGGCATGAACAGCGGCCTGGCGCAAGTGAAAGCGCTGGAAGCGGCGGAAGTGTCGAGCAAGTCCTCGCTCGATTCCAACAAGCTCGGTTACCAGGTAGGCGTGCGTATCAATATCGACGTGCTGAACGCCCAGCGCCAGTTGTACGCCACCCAGAAAGACCTGGCCAAGGCACGCTACGACACGGTCATGAACGGCTTGCGCCTGCGCTCTGCCGCCGGCACCCTGCGCGAGGAAGACCTGGCGCCGGTCAATGCGCTGCTGCAACATTAAACGTCTGCGCCAACTCCTGCGGAGGCAGTCGAAATAATTATTTTATTTTGACTGCATCCAAACCGGCTGGTCATGGGTAGTGCTTGGGTAAGCCCAAAACCACCACTACAGGAGCCAAGACCATGCCCACCCTGCCATACTCGAAACTGTTGCTCGCCTCCGCTGTCTCCCTCTCGCTGGTCGCCTGCGGCGGCAGCGATGACGATATCGGCACCGTCACGCCACCGACCACGACGCCACCGGTGGCTGCCGTGGCCGGCGACGTGTTCGTGCTGACCGCGAGCAACAAGCTGCTGTCGTTCGACCGCGCCACCCCGGGCACCATTCGCACCACGGCCACTGTCACCGGCCTGCAAGCGGGCGAAAACCTGCTGGGCATCGATTATCGCCCGGCCGACGGCATGCTCTACGGCGTGGGCAGTACCGGCCGCATCTACACCCTGAATGGCACCACCGGCGCCGCCACGCTCAAATCGACCCTGGCCGCAGACGCCACCGACACCACCTTGCCGTTTACGGCGCTGGCCGGTACCGAGTTCGGCGTCGACTTCAACCCCGTAGCCGATCGCCTGCGCCTCGTCAGCAACACCGGTCAGAGCCTGCGCATCAATGTCGATACCGGCGCCACCACCACCGACGGCGCCATCAATGGCGGCGCCTCCAATACCGCTGTCAATGCAGCTGCCTACACCAACAGCTTCGCCGGCACCGCCACCACCACGCTGTTCGTGATCGACGCCGCCAACGGCGTGCTGTACACCCAGAATCCACCGAACAATGGCACCCTGGCGGTGCCGCTGGCGCTGGGCCTGACCGCCAGCGCCGTGGCAGGCTTCGATATCGACGCCCGCACCAACACCGGCTACGCCGTGATGACAGTGGGCGGCGTACGCGGCTTCTACACGCTCAACCTGGCGGCACCGGTGGCGCCGGCCACGCAAGCGACCCTGGTGGCAGCGATCAATGTCAGCGAAGAATTGCGCGGTGTTGCGCTCAAGGCTGCGGCCGCACCGGTCGCGTACGGCCTGACCGACGACGCCCGCCTGGTCACGTTCAAAACCGCCACGCCGAACACGCTCGACGCCAACGTCGCCATTGCCGGCCTGGCAGCGGGCGAGCGCCTGCTGGGCATCGACGTGCGGCCGAAAGACGGCCTGTTGTACGGCATGTCCTCGACCGGCCGCATCGTCACCATCGACCCCGCCACCGGCGCGGCGACTGCCAAGGCCACCCTGGCAGCGGACCCGGCGGACACCACCGCGCCGTACACGGCCATTGCCGGTACCGCCTTTGCGGTGGACTTCAACCCGGTCGCCGACCGCCTGCGCGTGATCGGCAACACCGGCCAGAGCCTGCGCATCAACGTCGATACCGGCGCCACCACCACCGATGGCGCCGTCAACCGCGCAGGCGTGGCGCCAGTGGTCACGGCAGCGGCCTACACCAACAGCTACGCAGGCACCACCGCCACCCAGTTGTTCGACATCGACACGGCCAGCGCCAGCCTGGCGCTGCAAAACCCGCCCAACGACGGCACGCTGGTCAACGTCGGCTTGCTGAATGTTGCGGTGGCGGGCGATGCCGGCTTCGATATCGCCGGCGGCGCCAACGGCCTGGCCCTGGCGGCGCTGCGCACCACGGCCGCCGGCCCGAGCGCGCTGTACCGGATCGACCTGGCGACCGGCGCGGCGGTGCTGGCCAATGGCGCCACCACGCCGGCCACCTCGGCGATTGGCGCCGGTGCGGTGGGACTGACCGATCTGGCGCTGGCCATCAAGTAATGCGCTGGACGTAAAAATGGCGGGCCGTGTGGCCCGCCATTTTTCCATCTCGCGTGATGGGGCCGGACCCCAAGTGCTTGGGGTCGGACCCCGTGCGGGGTCCGACCCCTGTTTAGTCGTGCGGGTTGGCGATTACAGCCCGGCGCCGGCGCCGTCAAACCGGCGTTCGATCAGTTCGATCTTGTAGCCGTCGGGATCGGTGACAAACGCGATTACCGTGTTGCCGCCCTTGACCGGGCCCGGCTCGCGGGTGACCGCGCCGCCGTTGGCGCGCACTGCCGCTGCGGCGGCGTAGATGTCGTCGGCCGAGATGGCGATATGGCCGTAGGCGGTGCCCAGGTCATAGCT
Source organism: Duganella phyllosphaerae (assembly GCF_001758785.1). Lineage (GTDB taxonomy): Bacteria > Pseudomonadota > Gammaproteobacteria > Burkholderiales > Burkholderiaceae_D > Rugamonas > Rugamonas phyllosphaerae. Next base: position 124,919 of record NZ_LROM01000090.1, on the reverse strand, counting down.
GGTGGTGCCGTAGTTGTACGTCAATTCCAGCTCCGCATGGTCCGGATTGGCGCCGTAACCGAGGAACGCCAGCCTGTATTTGTATTCCGGGTTGTCGCTGGTGCGCAGCAATTGCATGCCCAGCACCTTGGTGTAAAAATCGATCGAACGCTGAAGATCGCCGACTCGCAACATCGTATGCAGGATTCGCATGGTGGTCTTTCGTGATGAACAAGCGGCGATTTTATGCGATTTGGTCGAGCTCTGCTGAGTGCTTGAAGCGGTTGACAAACCTTGCAGAGCAAGGCGCAGGGACGAAGACAGTACGAATGTACGGCGAGGCCCTGCAACGCCGCTATGCAGGGTTTGTCAACCGCTTACGCCTGGAGCTTGGCGTCGAGGGTGATTTCGGCGTTCAACAGCTTGGAAACCGGGCAGTTCACCTTGGCCTTGTTGGCCGCTTCCTCGAACTTGGCCTGGTCGGCGCCGGGGATGGTGGCCAGCAGGGTCAGGTGCACCTTGGTGATGGCGAAGCCGCCATCGACCTTGTCGAGCGTAACGGCTGCCGTGGTTTCCAGTTTTTGCGCGGTCATGCCGGCTTCGCCCAGCACGCCCGAAAGCGCCATCGTGTAGCAGCCCGCGTGGGCGGCACCGATCAGTTCTTCCGGGTTGGTGCCGGGGCCGTCTTCGAAACGGGCCTTGAAGCCGTACGGCGCTTCCTTCAGTACCCCGGTCTGGGTGGAAATGCTGCCGATACCGTCTTTCAGGCCACCGCTCCAGACTGCCGAACCGCTGTGTTGACTGCTCATGTGTTTCTCCTTGGGTTGAATGGTTATTTGCTGGCGGTTGTCGCGGCAGGGGCCACGCGCCAGATGATATTGCCCACGTCGTCGGCCACCAGCACCGCGCCTGGTTTATCCACCGCCACGCCCACCGGGCGGCCCTGGGCTTTACCCTTGGCGTCGAGGAAACCGGTAAGGAAGTCCTGCGGCGGACCTGACGGCTTGCCGTTGGCGAACGGTACATACACGACCTTGTAGCCGCTGTAAGGCTTGCGGTTCCACGAGCCGTGCTGGCCGATGAAGGCACCGCCCTGGTAAGCCTGCGGCAGCAATTTGCCTTCGTAGAACACCAGGCCCAGCGAGGCCGTATGGCCGCCCAGCGCGTAGTCGGGGGCGATGGCCTTGGCCACCAGGTCCGGCTTGGCCGGCTCGATGCGGGTATCGACGTTCTGGCCGAAGTAGCTGTACGGCCAGCCGTAGAAGCCGCCATCGCGCACCGACGTCATGTAATCGGGCACCAGGTCGTTGCCCAGTTCGTCACGTTCGTTGACGACCGTCCACAGCGCCTTGCTTTGCGGCTCGAAGCCCATGCCGTTCGGGTTGCGCAGGCCGGTAGCAAACAGGCGGCCCTTGCCGCTGGCGATGTCGAACTGCCAGATGGCGGCGCGGCCTTCTTCCTCTTCCATGCCGTTTTCGCCGACATTGCTGTTGGAGCCGACGGTAACGTACAGCGACTTGCCGTCCGGGCTGGCGATGACGTTCTTGGTCCAGTGGTGGTTGCGGGTACCGGCCGGCAGGTCCATGACCTTGGTGCCGGCGGCAGCGATGCTGGTGTCGCCTTCCTTGTACGGGAAGCGCACCAGCGCGTCGCTGTTGGCGATGTACAGGTTGTTGCCGACCAGCGCCATGCCGAACGGCGAATTGAGGCCTTGCAGGAACACGGTGCGGGTTTGCGCCACGCCCTTCGCATCGACTCCGCGCAGCAAAGTGATGCGGTTGGCGGACGGCGTGACTGCGCCGGCTTTTTTCATCTGGTGCTGCATGATCTTGCCCTTGATGCCCTTGCTGTCGTCCGGTTTGGGCGGGGCGTTGGTTTCGGCCACCAGCACGTCGCCGTTGGGCAGCGTGTAGATCCAGCGCGGATGGTCGAGTCCGCGCGCGTAGGCGGTGACGGTGAAGCCGGCGGCGGGGCGCGGGGTTTCCTGCGCGGTCCAGCGGTCGACCGGCGCCACGTTGACGGTGGGGATCAAGGACTTGTCGGGCTTGGGCAGCACCGGGTTGGGGCCGAAGCCGACCGGGTAAGCGCCAGGGGCAGTCGGCGCCGGTGTCTGGGCCAGTGCGGCAGCCGGCGCCGCAGCGGCGGTCAGGATCAGGATGGCATTACGTAGGCTGTTGTTCATTGCTCGATTAGTCCTGTTTGGTGTCTGGCAGCGGCTTGGCGGTGGCTTCGCGCGGGGTGGGATTTTTGACGTGTTCGACGCCGGGCTTGTTGTGCCGGTCGGTATCGACCATGCCGCTCTCGACGTCGGCGGCGGCTTGTTCCATGATCGTGCGTTGCTTGTGCTGGTGACCGTCCGGTGACTCGTCGCGCTCGTGCGGCATGCGCGGTTTGCCGTCGTCCTTGACCTTGGCTTCGGTATTGATGTTGGCCTGTTTGAGCATGGTGTTCTCCCTGATTCGTTGTTTCAACGATATTAGCGAGTTGTCATGGCCGCAGTCGCCACCTTGAATCCTGACAACTTATTGGCGCGCGGGCGTTGCATGCTTGCACTCCGGGCAAGCGCACACTATACTGCGCGAAATACTGTTCATATGTACAGCAAACCGGTGCGGGCCGTGGGTTGGCCGGTGATGGCAGAAGCCGACGTAATCGGTTACTCTGCTGCGTGTCGCCGCCGCCAACTTTTGCCGAGATTTTTATGACTACCAAGCACGCCGTCTTTCACACCATCGCACTGGCCGTGCGCAAGAACACCGACGGCATCGCCGACTCGGTGGACAGCGTGGTCGATTTTCTGCGCGCCGGCGGCTACACCGTGGTGTTCGAGGAGCAAACCGCGCTCGACCTGGCGCCGCATTTTGCCGACATCCGCTCGATGACGGCCGCCGAGATCGGCGCCGAGGCCGATCTGGCCATCGTCATGGGCGGCGACGGCACCATGCTCGGCATTGCCCGCCAGCTGGCGCCGTTCAATGTGCCGCTGATCGGCATCAACCAGGGCCGGCTCGGCTTCATTACCGACATCCCGCTCGAAGGCATGTTCGACGCGCTTGGCCGTATCCTCGGCGGCAGCTTCAAGGCCGAACGCCGCACCCTGCTCGAAGGCAGCGTGCTGCGCGAAGGGCGCAGCATCCACCTGGGCCTGGCCGTCAACGACGTGGTGGTGGCGCGCGGCGCCGGCGCCGGCATGGTCGAGCTGCGCGTGGACGTGGACAACCAGTTCATGTACAACCAGCGCTCCGACGGCCTGATCATCTCCACCGCGACTGGCTCCACCGCGTATGCGCTGTCGGCTGGCGGCCCGCTGCTGCACCCGGCGCTGGGCGGCATCGTGATGGTGCCGATCGCGCCGCACGCACTGTCCAACCGGCCCATCGTGCTGCCCGAGTCGAGCGAGATCATGGTGGAAATCGTGCGCGGACGCGATATCAGCGTCAACTTCGACATGCAAACCTTTGCCAGCCTGATGCCGCAAGACCAGATCGTGATCCGCCGCTCGCCGCACACGATCAACTTCCTGCATCCGGAAAACTGGAGCTACTACAACACCCTGCGCGAAAAACTCCATTGGAACGAGTATCCGTCGGGCGAAGGCAAACTCAGTTAACCTCTCGGTTCAACCACACTTTCAGGCATCCATGCTCCGCACCCTGTCCATCCGTGATTTCGTTATCGTCGATTCGATCGAACTGGAATTTTCCGCAGGCTTTACGGTTTTCACCGGCGAAACCGGGGCCGGCAAATCGATCCTGATCGATGCGCTGACCCTGGCCCTGGGCGGCCGCGGCGACGCCAGCGTGGTGCGCGAAGGCGCGGCCAAGGCCGACATCACTGCCGATTTTTCCCCGAGCGCGCAGGCTGCCGAATGGTTGCAGGCGCACGAGTTTGCAGTGGAAGAGGGCGGCGCGCTGCTGCGCCGGGTGATCGACAACGCCGGCCGCAGCAAAGCCTATATCAACGGCGTGGCAGCCACTGCCGCCCAGTTGCGTGAGCTGGGCGATTTACTGGTGGACATCCACGGCCAGCACGCCCACCAGTCGCTGATGAAGGCTGATGCCCAGCGCGCGCTGCTCGATGGCCAGGCTGGCGCCGACACCCGCGCCGTGGCTGCCGCCTATAAAGCCTGGCGCGCGGTGGCCAGGCAGCTGGAAGAATTCGAAACCAACGCCGCCAACGTGTTGTACGAGCGCGAGCGGCTGGAATGGCAGGTGAACGAGCTGGAAAAGCTGGCCGTGAAACCGGGCGAGTGGGCCGAGGTGACCAACGAGCAAAGCCGCCTGTCGCACGCGGCCAGTTTGCTCGAAGGCGCGCAGGAAGCGTTGACGATGCTGTCCGAAGCGGAAGAGCACCCGATCATCTCGCAGCTGTCGTCACTGAATCAAAAACTGGGCAAGCTGGCGGCGGTCGATACCGGCTTGCAGGCGGTGGTCGATCTGATCGAGCCGGCGCGCATCCAGTTGCAGGAAGCGGTGTACGCGATCAACGATTATCTCGACCGCGTCGATCTCGATCCCGAGCGGCTGCGCGCGGTGGAGTCGCGCATGGAAGCGATCCACTCGGCTGCGCGCAAGTTCCGCGTGACCGAGGAAGAACTGCCGGAAGAGCACGCCAAACAGGCCGAACGCCTGGCGCAACTGGCCGACGCCAGCGACATCGAAGGCCTGCGCAAGCAGGAGCAAAAGCTCAAGGACGCCTACCTCGACATGGCGAAAAAACTGAGCACCGTGCGCGCCCGCGCCGGCCGCCAGTTGGCCGACGCTGTCACCAAGGCGATGCAGGAACTGAGCATGACGGGCGGGCGTTTCGATATCGCGCTCAACCCGTGCGAGCCCAGCGTGCACGGCGTGGAGCAGGTGGAATTCCTGGTCGCCGGCCACGCCGGCGTGGCCGCGCGGCCGCTGGCCAAGGTGGCGTCCGGCGGTGAGCTGGCGCGTATTTCGCTGGCCATTTCCGTGATCACCTCGAAAGCCGCCACCACGCCCACGCTGATTTTCGATGAGGTCGACAGCGGCATCGGCGGCGCCGTGGCCGAGGTGGTGGGGCGCCTGCTGCGCCGGCTGGGCCAGGAGCGCCAGGTGCTGTGCGTGACTCACTTGCCGCAGGTGGCCAGCCAGGGCGGCCAGCACTTCCAGGTGGCCAAGCGCACGCTTCCCAACGGCAAGACCGCCTCGCGCATCGACGTGCTCGATGCCGGTGCACGGGTGGAGGAGGTGGCGCGCATGTTGGGCGGCCTCGAGATTACCGCCACCACGCGCCAGCATGCGCGGGAGTTGCTGGCGTCGTGAACCGTTGTGGTGTCAGGTGGTTGCGCGGTTTCTTATCTATAATGGCGGGTTAATCCAAATTCATAGCCGCCTGCCACATGACATTCAAAAAAGAACCACCGTACAAACACGGCACCGTTGGCCGCACCGCCGTGGTGCTGGTCAACCTCGGCACGCCCGATGCGCCCACCACCTCGGCGGTGCGGCGCTATTTGCGGGAATTCCTGTCCGACCGCCGCGTGGTGGAAGTGCCGCGCGCGGTGTGGTGGTTCATCCTCAACCTGATCATCCTGCCGTTCCGCTCGAGCCAGTCTGCCAAGAAATACGCCACCATCTGGACCGCAGAAGGTTCTCCTTTGAAAGTCAATACCGATGCCCAGGCGGGCAAGCTGATCGGCGCGCTGGAAGACCGTGGCCACCAGGACCTGACCGTGGCCATGGCCATGCGCTACGGTTCGCCGTCGCTGCCGGACGTGCTCGACAAGCTGAAGGCTGACGGCCACGACCGCATCCTGGTGTTGCCTGCCTACCCACAATACTCGGGCACCACCACCGGCTCGATCTACGACGCCGTGTTCAAGCACTACGGCTCGGTGCGCAATATTCCCGAACTGCGCTTCGTGCGCAACTACCACGATGACGAAGGCTATATCCACGCGCTGCGCGACTCGGTGCTGGCGCACTGGGATCAACATGGCCGGCCGGAAAAGCTGGTGCTCAGTTTTCACGGCGTGCCGAAACGCACGCTGATGCTGGGCGATCCGTACCACTGCGAATGCTTAAAGACCGCGCGGTTGCTGGCCACCGCGCTGCGTCTGAAGCCGGAACAATATATCGTGACCTTCCAGTCGCGCTTCGGCAAGGCCGAGTGGCTGCAGCCGTACACCGCGCCCACGGTGGCGCAGCTGGCGCGCGACGGCGTCCGCCGCATCGATGTGCTGTGCCCCGGCTTTACCAGCGATTGCCTGGAGACGCTGGAAGAAATCTCGATGGAAGTGCGCCACGACTTCGAGCAGAACGGCGGACGCGAGTTCCATTACATCCCGTGCCTGAACGACTCGCGCAAGTGGATCTCGGCGCTGGCCGAAATTGCCGAGCACCACATGATCGGCTGGCCAACCCAGGCCGGTCCGTCCGAGCACGAGGCGCGCCGCAAGGATGCCGAAGTGGGCCGCGCCGCAGCCCTGGCGCGCGGTGCCGCCGACTGACAAGCCCGCTGGCGCGCGAAAGGCCGGGGTCGGACCCCGGTTCGGGGTCCGACCCCAAGCAGTGTGGGGTACTTGCTACTTTTCGATAATCAGCACTTGCCGGTGGTGAGTGCCAGCCTGTTAAAATACCCAGCTTGCTACATCGTCACTGCTGGCGCCAACCTTGCGCTACCCCCTTGAAATACGGCGATAGCGCTCCATTTATGGCCAGTGCAGTGATAAACGCCTTATCAAACAAATACGATCGTAGGAGTCTTTAGATGCAAGATCAGGAAAATCAAGCCGTACCCAATCCAGAAACTGCCGCCGCTGCCGAGCCTGCAGCGCCATCGACTCCGGACCAGCAATCTTCGCTCGAAGAGCAACTGGCCAGTACCGAAGCGCGCCTGGCGGAAACCCACGACGCGTTCATGCGCGCCAAGGCCGACTGCGAAAACATGCGCCGTCGCGCCCAGGAAGACGTGGCCAAGGCCCATAAATTTGCGGTGGAAAGCTTCGCCGAAGCCATGGTGCCGGTCAAGGACAGCCTGGAAATGGCGCTGAAGGTCGAAGCGCCAACGCTCGAATCGCTGAAAGAGGGTGTCGAAATGACTCTCAAGCAACTGAACGCGGCGTTCGAGAAAAACCGCCTGCTGGAAATTCTGCCGGCGCAGGGCGACAAGCTCGATCCGAACAAGCACCAGGCCGTTGCCGTGGTGCCTGCGGACCAGGAAGCCAATACCGTTGTTGCTGTCTTGCAAAAAGGTTATATGATCGCCGACCGCCTGTTGCGTCCGGCCATCGTGACTGCTGCGCAAGCAAAGTAAGCACTTGAAAAGACAAAGTAATTCCACATATTAGTACCATCTAGAACATAGCAAAGAGGAAGAAAATCATGGGTAGAATTATCGGTATCGATCTGGGAACCACGAATTCCTGCGTTTCCGTCATGGAAAACGGTCAGCCAAAGGTAATCGAAAACGCCGAAGGCGCACGTACGACGCCGTCGATCATTGCTTATCAAGAAGATGGTGAAATTCTCGTCGGCTCCCCGGCCAAGCGCCAGGCGGTGACCAACCCGAAGAACACCCTGTTCGCGGTCAAGCGCCTGATCGGTCGCAAGTTCGACGAAAAAGAAGTACAGAAAGACATCGGCCTGATGCCTTACACGATCACCAAAGCCGACAACGGCGATGCGTGGATCGGCGTGCGCGACAAGAAACTGGCGCCACAGCAGATTTCTGCTGAAGTGCTGCGCAAGATGAAGAAAACCGCTGAAGACTACCTGGGCGAAGAAGTGACCGAAGCGGTCATTACCGTACCAGCGTACTTCAACGACTCGCAGCGCCAGGCTACCAAGGACGCCGGCCGTATCGCTGGCCTGGACGTCAAGCGCATCATCAACGAGCCAACCGCTGCCGCACTGGCATTCGGCCTGGACAAGAACGAAAAGGGCGACCGCAAGATCGCCGTGTATGACCTGGGCGGCGGCACGTTCGACGTCTCGATCATCGAAATCGCCGACGTTGACGGTGAAAAGCAGTTTGAAGTGCTGGCCACCAACGGCGACACCTTCCTGGGCGGCGAAGACTTCGACCAGCGCATCATCGATTACATCATCGACGAATTCAAGAAGATCAACGGCCTGGACCTGAAAAAAGATCCGATCGCCCTGCAGCGCATCAAGGCTTCGGCCGAGCGCGCCAAGATCGAACTGTCGTCGTCGCAGCAGACCGAAATCAACGAGCCGTACATCGCCATGGCGAACGGCGCGCCGGTCCACCTGACCCTGAAAATGACCCGCGCCAAGCTGGAATCGCTGGTGGAAGAGCTGATCATCGCCACCATCGAGCCATGCCGCATCGCCATCAAGGATGCCGGCGTCAAAGTCTCGGACATCGACGACATCATCCTGGTCGGCGGTATGACCCGTATGCCGAAGGTGCAGGAAAAAGTGAAAGAGTTCTTCGGCAAGGATCCACGCAAGGACGTGAACCCGGACGAAGCCGTGGCTGTGGGCGCTGCAATTCAAGGTTCGGTCCTGTCGGGCGAACGCAAGGACTTGCTGCTGCTGGACGTGACGCCGCTGTCGCTGGGTATCGAAACCCTGGGTGGCGTGATGACCAAGATGATTCACAAGAACACCACGATTCCGACCAAGTTCTCGCAAGTGTTCTCGACCGCCGACGACAACCAGCCTGCCGTGACCATCAAGGTCTACCAGGGTGAGCGCGAAATCGCGGCCGGTAACAAGGGCCTGGGCGAATTCAATCTGGAAGGCATCCCGCCAGCATCGCGCGGTACGCCACAGATCGAAGTGACCTTCGACATCGACGCCAACGGTATTCTGCACGTGGGCGCCAAGGACAAGGCCACCGGCAAAGAGAACAAGATCACGATCAAGGCCAACTCCGGTCTGACCGAAGCGGAAATCCAGAAAATGGTGAAGGACGCCGAGCTCAACGCCGAAGAAGACAAGAAAGTGAAAGAACTGGCCGAATCGCGCAACCAGGCTGATGCCCTGGTGCACTCGACCCGCAAATCGCTGACCGAATACGGCGACAAGCTGGAAGCGTCGGAGAAGGAAGCGATCGAAGCTTCGATCACCGACCTCGAAGGTTCGATCAAATCGGGCGACAAGGCCGACATCGACGCCAAAGTGGCCGCCCTGACCACCGCTTCGCAGAAGCTGGGCGAGAAGATGTACGCCGACATGCAGGCGCAGCAGGCAGCTGGCGGCGAGGGTGCTGCTGGTGCCGGTGCGGGCGCGCAAGGTGCCCCAGGCGCCGAGCAAGCCAAGCCACAGGACGACGTGGTCGATGCCGACTTCAAAGAAGTCAAAGACAACAAGTAATTGTTGCAGCAACCGTAGCAAGTAGCAGTAGCACCGTCATCCCCGCGAAAGCGAGGATGACGGCGCAGCAGGCGCGGGTTCATCCCGCACCGCCAGCATTCCGCCGAGCCGAGCGGGCGTCCCCAACGCTGCCGGCTCGGCTTTTTAGCATCATCACTACCGAATATTTAATACAGCAAGGTCCCGACCAATATGGCAAAGCGTGATTTCTACGAGACACTCGGTGTCGCAAAAAACGCGTCGGAAGACGAAATCAAGAAGGCCTACCGCAAGCTGGCCATGAAATACCATCCCGACCGCAACCCCGATGACGACGAGGCGGAAGGCAAGTTCAAGGAAGTCAAGGAAGCCTACGAGATGCTGACCAATCCGGACAAGCGCGAGGCGTATGACCGTTACGGTCACGCCGGCGTCGATCCGAACAATGGCGGTGGCGGCTTCGGTGGGGGCGCCGGCGGTTTCGGCGACGCCTTTGGCGACATCTTCGGCGACATCTTCGGTGGCGGCGCAGGGCGCGGCCGCAGCGCCGGTCCGCAGGTGTACCGTGGCGCCGACTTGCGCTACAACCTCGAGATCACGCTGGAACAAGCGGCGCATGGCTTCGATACGACCATCCGCGTACCGTCCTGGGACAAGTGCGACACCTGCCACGGCAGCGGCGCCAAGCCCGGCACGGCGCCGGTCACCTGCACCACCTGCGCCGGCCACGGTCAGGTACGCATGCAGCAGGGTTTCTTCAGCATCCAGCAGACCTGCCCCAAGTGCCACGGCACCGGCAAGATCATCCCGGAACCATGCCCGGCATGCTCGGGCCAGGGCCGCATCAAGCGCAACAAGACCCTGGAAGTGAAAATTCCGGTCGGTATCGACAACGGCATGCGCATCCGCTCGTCCGGCAACGGCGAACCGGGCACCAATGGCGGACCATCGGGCGACCTGTACGTGGAAATCCACATCAAGCCGCACGCGGTGTTCCAGCGCGAAGGCGACGACCTGCATTGCGAAATGCCGATCTCGTTTACCAAGGCAGCCTTGGGTGGCGAAATCGAAGTGCCGACCTTGTCTGGTAAAGTGTCGTTTACGATTCCCGAAGGCACCCAGTCGGGCAAGACCTTCCGCCTGAAAGGCAAGGGCATCAAGGGCGTGCGCTCCGGTTTCGCGGGCGACCTGTTCTGCCACGTGGCGGTCGAAACCCCGGTCAAGCTGACCGAGAAGCAAAAAGACCTGTTGCGCGAGTTCGAAAAGTCGACCACCGAAGGCGGCAACAAGCACAGCCCGCAGACCAAGACCTGGCGCGACAAGGTGAAAGATTTCTTCGAGTAACTGTCACGTCATGCAGCACCGGTAAGATCTGACCGCCGCGCCGCCCATTGTGGGTGGACCGGCGGTCTCTTTATGTACGAGAGGACATCATGAACGACCTGGAACAGAGCACTTCCCCCCTGCGTGGCCTGCTGGAAAACAACCGGCGCTGGGCCGCCTCGGAAGTTGAGCGCGATCCCGATTTCTTCAACCGCCTGGCCAACCAGGCTGCGCCAGAGTACCTGTGGATCGGTTGCTCGGACAGCCGGGTGCCGGCAAATGAGCTGCTGGGCCTGGCGCCGGGCGACGTGTTCGTTCACCGCAATATCGCCAACGTGGTGGTGCACTCGGACCTGAACTGCCTGTCGGTGCTGCAATTCGCCATCGACATCCTCAAGGTCAAGCACGTGATCGTGGTGGGTCACTTCGGCTGCAAGGGCGTGCACGCAGCCATGACCGGCACCCGCGTGGGCCTGGTCGACAACTGGCTGCGCCACGTCCACGACGTGCACCAGAAGCACGAGCGCTACATGGGCACCGTGCTCAACGAACAGCGCCGCTCGGAGCGCCTGGTGGAACTGAACGTGATCGAGCAGGTTTCCAACGTCTGCCGCACGACCATCGTGCAGGACGCCTGGGACCGCGGCCAGGAACTGACCGTGCACGGCTGGGTGTACGGCATCCAGGACGGCCAGTTGCAGGAACTGGGCATGAGCGTGTCGTCGCTGGCAGAGCTGGCGCCGCGCGTGGAGCAGTCGCTGGCGCGGTACGAGGCGGTTGCTGCGTAAACTAGCGGTGACGGCAATATCGAAGAGGGAAGCGCTTGCGCTTCCCTTTTTGCTTTATCAGGGGGCGGCTGGATATTGTTGTCGGGAGTGTAGCACTGCAATAATTTCAATTACGTGCGGTTGGATGCGATACACCACGACATAGTTAGGATGCCCCACGATTTCACGCGTGCCTGCCACCCTGCCGGGTCGGTACAGGTAAGGATGTTGCGGGAGCTGGGAGGCGGCGCGCTCGATATCATCAAGCAGATCGGCAGCGGCGGTTTCATTGCGCTCGGCGATGAACTCGATGATGGTGAAAGGTTGTTGCTGGCGTTGGCAAGCCATTGGACGGGAAGCATTAATCCTCCAGAAACTACGGTACAGCCAAGCTGTATTTAGTCTGGCTTCAGGATGAGCTCTTCGTCCCTGAATCGTTCTTCTTCGACGCCAAGATGGCTCGCATCTGCGCCATTACTTCGTCATGCGGAATACTCGGGCGTGGGTCGTCCAGCGATTCCTGAACTTTGGCGCGGAACCATAGATCGTAGGCCGCCGCTTCTTCAGCGGTAGCAAATTCTGATTCTATGGGTGAGAGGATGGCATTCATAGAGTTAAGGTTACACGATATTGGAATACAAAGGGCGCCACGCAGCTTTTCCAACATCTTTAGTCGATAAAGCGCTGAGACCCGCAACGTCACGGCTCGGGTGAGGACATGGTCGCATTAAATCGACAGCAGCCCTGATAAACTGGCAAAAATTTGGTGTTGTGCCTTAGAATCTGCGCATGATCATCAACTCCACTGGTTTGGTTCTTGCTTGCCCAAGGGCTCGAGACCAACCCGCCGCCACTTTCCATGACCACGCGTAACCTGCGCATTGTTGTCGTCAACGCCCTCATGCATCCCGGCAGCGAGGATGACGAGGCCGTGCACGCCCAGGTCGAACGGGCGCGGATACTGCGGATTGGGCTGCTCGAGGCTGGCTACGATATCGTCGCCTCGCTGCCGCCGGACATGTTTTTGCCGGATCGTATCGCCCAGTTGCAGCCGGACATGATCATCGTCGATGCCGAGTCCGATGCGCGCGACGTGCTCGAGCACATCGTGATTGCCACCCGCGACGAGCGCCGGCCGATCGTGATGTTTACCGAAAGCGACGACACCGCCAGCATGGAGGCCGCTGTCGCTGCCGGCGTATCGGCGTACATCGTGGCCGGGCTGCAGAGCGACCGCATCAAGCCGGTACTGAACGTGGCGCTCGCGCGTTTCAAGCGCGAGCAGAAGCTGCTCGACGAATTGTCCGATACCAAGAGCAAGCTGGCCGAGCGCAAGGTCATCGAGCGCGCCAAGGGCCTGCTGATGGAGCGCCAGCGCTTTACCGAAGAGCAGGCGTACCAGAAGCTGCGCAGCATGGCCATGAGCAAGAACCTCAAGCTCTCCGAAGTCGCACAGCGTATTCTGGATGTGGAAGATCTGCTCGGATAATCTTTATTTTGTTTTTCGCGTCCAAAATGAGGCGCGTGCTCACCAACGGTGCGCGGATGCGGTGCGTTGCCGCTAATTCCTCATCCTCTCTCCTGTGACAGCCGGCTGGCACAGACATTGCATACAGTAAAGCCAAGCGCAACGCTGCGCTGCTGAACCTCGCCAACGGCGGTGAGGGTCACAAGACAACGACGTCTACCATCACGCGAATGCGTTCGCGGGGGTAGGCGTTTTTCGTTGGTCCAACGGTTTTGCTGACTACTAAGGGAACGCCATGAAAGAAACACCAAAAAACGCCGACAACGCCTTGCCACCGACCCCGGCCGACGTTAATGTCACGCGCAGGAAAATCATTCATGGCGCAAGTCTGGTCGCAGGAGGAAGCATGTTGGGTCTGGCAACAAATGGTGTATGGGCGGCGGGTTCGGACAAGCCGGAGAAAGAGGAAGTCAAGATCGGCTTCATTCCACTGACCGACTGCGCGTCGGTGGTGATGGCGTCGGTGCTGGGCTTCGACAAGAAGTACGGCGTGAAATTCGTGCTGAGCAAGGAAGCCTCGTGGGCCGGCGTGCGCGACAAGCTGTCCAATGGCGACCTCGATGCCGCCCACGTGCTGTACGGCCTGCTGTACGGCGTGCAGATGGGCATTGGCGGCCAGAAGAAGGACATGGCGGTGCTGATGGGCCTGAACAACAACGGCCAGGCCATCACGCTGTCGAAAAAGCTGGCCGACAAGGGCGCCGTCGATGGCGCCAGCCTGGCCAAGCTGATGCGCACCGACAAGCGCGAATACACGTTCGCCCAGACGTTCCCGACCGGCACCCACGCCATGTGGTTGTACTACTGGATGGCGGCCAACGGCATCAACCCGATGAAGGACGCCAAAGTGATCACGGTGCCGCCGCCGCAAATGGTGGCCAATATGCGCGTCGGTAACATGGACGGCTTCTGCGTGGGCGAGCCATGGAACCACCGCGCCATCATGGACGGCATCGGCATCACCGCCACCACCACCCAGGACATCTGGAAGGACCACCCGGAAAAAGTGCTGGGCTCCACCCTGGAATTTGCCAAAAAATATCCGAACACCTGCCGCGCCATGATGGCTGCCATCCTGGATGCGAGCAAGTGGATCGACGCCTCGCTGGCCAACAAGAACAAGATGGCCGAAGTGATCGCCGACAAGTCGTATGTCAACACCAGCAAGGACGCGATCGACCAGCGCATCCTGGGCCGCTACCAGAATGGCCTGGGCAAGACCTGGGACGATCCGAATCACATGAAGTTCTACAACGACGGCCTGGTGAACTTCCCGTACCTGTCGGACGGCATGTGGTTCATGACCCAGCACCGCCGCTGGGGCCTGCTCAAGGACGACCCGGACTACCTGGCCGTGGCCACCAAGGTCAACCAGATCGACCTGTACAAGGATGCGGCCGCGATGACCAAGACGCCGGTGCCGAAAAGCCCGCTGCGCACCTCGAAGCTGATGGATGGCGCGGTATGGGATGGCAAGGACCCGAAGGCGTTTGCCGCCTCGTTCAAGATCAAAGCCTAGTTGCAGTAAGTCCGATTCATCGTCCTCCAAAGGAAAGCCATGAACGCCATGCTCCAACCCGGCAGCGCCCAGCCGCCAGACACAGAAGTTATCGCTACAGAAAAACCGGCGCGCCGCCCGCGCCGCCCGCTGGCTGCCAACTCCAGCTCGCGCGTGCGCCAGCAGCTCTCTGCCACTGCCATGAAAATTGTCGCGCCGCTGGTGGGCGCGGCCTTGCTGGTGCTGATCTGGCAGCTCATCACCATCAAGAACGCCACCTTCCCGACGCCGCTGGTGACGTTCCACGAAGCGGTAAAAATGTTTTCCGATCCGTTTTATCGCAACAGCCCGAATGACCAGGGCATCGGCTGGAACCTGCTGGCGTCGTTGCAGCGGGTGGCAGTGGGCTTCGGCCTGGCCGCGCTGGTGGGCATCCCGCTGGGTTTTGTCATCGGCCGCGTGAAGTTTGTCAGCGCCATGTTCAGCCCCATCATCAGTTTGCTCAAACCGGTGTCGCCGCTGGCCTGGCTGCCGATCGGTCTGCTGGTGTTCCAGTCGGCCAACCCGGCGGCGATCTGGTCGATCTTCATTTGCTCGATCTGGCCGATGATCATCAACACCGCCGTGGGCGTGCAGCGCGTGCCGCAGGATTACATGAACGTGGCGCGCGTACTCAACCTGTCCGAGTGGAAGATCCTGACCAAGATCCTGCTGCCATCGGCGCTGCCGTACGTGCTGACCGGCGTACGCCTGTCGATCGGTACCGCGTGGCTGGTGATCGTCGCGGCTGAAATGCTGACCGGCGGCGTGGGCATCGGCTTCTGGGTGTGGGACGAGTGGAACAACCTCAATGTCCCGCACATCATCATCGCCATCGTGGCCATCGGCTTCGTCGGCCTGCTGCTGGAACAAGCGCTGATGGCGCTGGCCCGTGCCTTCACCTACGAACAAGTGTCGAACTAAGGAGCATGTCATGGACGATTCCAGGTTTATTGATATCGAGGGCGTGGAGATGGTGTTCCACACCAGAAAGGGTGTCTTCCACGCGCTGCGCGAGATCGACCTCACCGTCGCCAAGGGCGAGTTCATCACCCTGATCGGCCACTCGGGCTGCGGCAAGTCGACCCTGCTCAACCTGATCGCCGGCTTGACCCGCCCGACCGATGGCGTGCTGCTGTGCGCCAACCGCGAGATCGCCGGGCCGTCGCCCGAGCGCTCGGTGGTGTTCCAGAACCACTCGCTGCTGCCGTGGCTGACCTGTTACGAAAACATCCACCTGGGCGTGGAGCGCGTGTTCGGCAAAACCGACTCGAAAGCGCAACTGCGTGAGCGCACCATGGCGGCGCTGGCGCTGGTCGGTTTGACCGCTGCCGAAACCAAGCGTCCCAACGAAATCTCGGGCGGCATGAAGCAGCGCGTGGGCATCGCCCGGGCGCTGGCGATGGAACCGAAAGTGCTGTTGATGGACGAGCCGTTCGGCGCGCTCGACGCGTTGACCCGTGCCCACCTGCAGGACGAGCTGCTCAAGATCGTCGCCGCCACCAGGTCCACCGTGGTGATGGTGACCCACGACGTCGATGAGGCGGTACTGCTGTCGGACCGCATCGTCATGCTGACCAACGGCCCGGCCGCCACCATCGGTGAGATCGTCGACGTACAGATCGAGCGTCCGCGCGACCGCGTGGCGCTGGCGCAGGACGCGCGCTACATGGCGTACCGCACCGCCGTGCTGGAGTTTCTGTACCGCAAACAGGCGCACCCGGCCAAGGATGCGGCTTGATGGACATGAATACGCGCCATCTGGAAAACGAGGCCAAGGCGCTGTCGGGCGAAGTGTTCGGCGCCATGATCAACCTGTCGGGCCGGCGCCGCTTCACGTCGCAGCGCATCGTGCTGTACGCGGTGCTGGCTTCGCAAGGCCAGGACGATGCGGTAGCGATTGCGCGCGAGGCGCTGGGCCTGTTCCGGGGCGCCCACAAGGCGCTGCTGACTGACGCCGACGGCTTGCCCGGCGTGTTTTGCGCCGAACTGCGCGAGGCATATTTCGGCAAGCTGGCCGGCGACCGCGAGATCGCCGCCTTTGCCGAGCAGGCCGACCGCACCCTGGCCGCCATCTCCCACGGCAGTGGCGCGGCAGCCAGCCTGCTGGCCGAACTGGTGCGCCTGACCACGCCCACGCTGGCCATCCTCAACCAGATCACCGCCGTGTACGAGGAACAGGCCAAGCTGCACGCGCGGCTGATGAAAAAGCAGCTGCGCGGCGTGATCACCGATATCGAGAAGATCAACAAGCAGGCGCGCATGGTGGCCTTCAATGCGCGCGTGGTGGCGGCGCGCGCCGGGCAGGCCGGGCGCGAGTTTGCGGTGGTGGCGGGCGTGCTGTCCGGGATCACCGACGAAATCGACCAGATGGTCACTACCGCGCTGGCCGCAGCAGCCTGACGCAACCAGAGGAGTAGATCAATGAATACCCAGGGCAGTGTAACGCTGGTGGGCGCCGGACCCGGCGACCCGGAACTGTTGACCATCAAGGCGGTGCGCGCCATCGAACGTGCCGACGTGCTGCTGATCGACGACCTGGTCAACCCGCAGGTGCTGGACTATGCGCCTGCGGGCGCCCGGGTGGTCCAGGTGGGCAAACGCGGCGGCTGCGCATCGACGCCGCAGGAATTCATCGAGCGGCTGATGGTGGCCGAGGCGCGCGCCGGCCACCACGTGGTGCGCCTCAAAGGGGGCGATCCGTACATGTTCGGCCGTGGCGGCGAAGAGCGCGCCACCTTGCGCGCGCAGGGCATCGACGTCGATGTCATCCCCGGCATCAGCAGCGGCCTGGCGGCGCCGACCAGCATCGGCGTACCGGTCACGCACCGCTCGTGGAGCCAGGGCGCGACCTTCGTGACGGGCCACGGCAAGGATGCGGCGTCGGAACCGAACTGGCAGGCGCTGGCGCAAAGCCGGCTGACGCTGGTGATCTACATGGGCGTGGCACGGGTGGACACCATCCAGGCCGGGCTGCTGGCCGGTGGCGCATCGCCTCACACGCCGGTGGCCGTCGTGCAGGCCGCCACGCGCGACAACCAGCGCAAGCTGCTTACCACCCTGGGCCAGTTGCCCGCCGCGCTGCGCGCGAGCGGCCTGGGGAGCCCGAGCATCATCGTGGTCGGTGACGTGGTGCGGTGTGCCGATGACTGGCAGGATTTGGCCGCGGCTGCACCGCTGCAGGCGAACGCCTGATAACCCCGCACGGCCATGCCGGGTCGGACCCCCTACGGGGTCCGACCCCATCGACGCGCAGGCCGCGTGTCGTGGCCGGACCTGCGGGGTTTAGTGCCTGCACCGCAATAACGCACCCATAACGTGCACCATGCACCGCCAGCTTGCACCAACCACGTCGCTCATCACCCTCGCCACCGCATTCCCCCTCTGTCGCACCACCCACCCCTATCTGGCACGCCTCTTGCAATAGGTAAGCTCAAGAGGTCAACGGCGATCTCCCTGCAGCACACGAATACATAGCCGGTCCAAAGACGGACTGGCAGGACAACGGCGTCCGCCCAACCCGGTTTTTATGGCCCGGTTGCGCGGGCGCCTTTTTGTTTTCTGAACGGGATAAAACAATGGCCACCAAAGCTAACAGCATCAAGCTCCTCTCGATCTCGACGCCGCAAATGCGGGCGTTCCACCTGACCTGGATGGCGTTCTTCGTCTGCTTCTTCGCGTGGTTTGCCTGCGCGCCGCTCATGCCCGTCATCAAGGGAGAATTCAATCTCTCCGGCGCGCAGATCGCCAACATCAATATCGCCGCCGTCGCCATCACGATCCTGGTGCGCCTGATCGTCGGCCCGCTGTGTGACCACTTCGGTCCGCGCAAGACCTATACCGGCCTGCTGCTGCTCGGCTCCATCCCGGTGATCGGCGTCGCCTTTGCCCAGAGCTACGAGAGCTTCCTGTTCTTCCGCCTGGGGATCGGCGCGGCCGGTGCCAGCTTCGTCATCACCCAGTACCATACCTCCGTCATGTTCGGCCCGAAAGTGGTCGGCACCGCCAATGCGGCAGCTGCCGGCTGGGGCAATGCGGGCGGCGGCGTGGCGCAAGCCGTGATGCCGCTGCTGATGACCGCGATGATCATGCTGGGCGTCTCCGAGACCTTCGGCTGGCGCGCCGCCTTGATCGTGCCGGGCGTGCTGATGATCGTGATGGCCTTCGTTTATTACCGTTTTACCCAGGACTGCCCGCAGGGCAACTTCAGCGAACTGCGCGCCGCCGGCATTGCAATCGAAGGCGGCAAAAAGGGCGGCTGGGAGAGCTTCAAACTGGCTGCCGCCAACTACCGCGTGTGGCTGCTGTTCGTCACCTACGGCGCCTGCTTCGGTATCGAGATCTTCATCCACAACATCGCCGCCATCTACTACGTCGATCATTTCAACCTGACGCTGGGCCAGGCCGGCATGGCCGCCGGCAGCTTCGGCTTGCTGGCGCTGTTTGCCCGCGCCCTGGGCGGCTGGGCCTCGGACAAGTTTGCCGCACGCGGCAATCTCAATCACCGCGTCACGCTGCTGTTCGTGCTGATGCTCGGTGAAGGCGCCGGCCTGCTGATGTTTGCTCACGCCAGCACTGCCGTCCTGGCCATCGGCGCCATGCTGATCTTCGGCCTGTTCACCCACATGGCCTGCGGTGCGACCTACGCCGTGGTGCCGTTCGTCGACAAGCGCGCCCTGGGTGGCGTGGCCGGCATCATCGGCGCCGGCGGCAACGTCGGTGCGGTGGCCGCGGGCTTCCTGATGAAGGGCATGGGCGACGTCCAGCAGACGCTCTCCATCCTCGGCTTCGTCGTTGCAGCCACTGCCCTGTGCGCACTGGCGGCGCGCTTCTCCAGCAGCACCATCGAAGAAAACGTCATCGCTTCCAAGCTGGCAGCGTAGTAATCACGTCAAGGACTACACCATGAAAATCATCGTCATCGGCCACGGTATGGTCGGCCATAAATTCCTCGAGTCGCTCGCTGCCGGCGGCACGCCTGGCCTGCAGGTGACCGTGCTGTGCGAAGAAGTGCGTCCCGCCTACGACCGCGTGCACCTGTCCGAATTCTTCTCCGGTAAAACCGCCGAAGACCTGTCGCTGGTCAAACCGGGCTTTTTTGAACGCGACGACATGGTCTTGCGCCTGAACACCCGCGCCACCGCCATCGACCGCGCCGCCAAAACCGTCACCATCGGCGACGGCAGCGTACTCCCGTACGACAAGCTGGTGATCGCCACCGGCTCGTTCCCGTTCGTGCCGCCGCTGCCGGGCAAGGAGCGCAAGGACTGCTTCGTCTACCGCACCATCGAAGACCTGGAAGCGATGCTCGAATGCGGCGCGCGCTCGAAAACCGGCGTGGTGATCGGCGGCGGCCTGCTGGGCCTCGAATGCGCCAAGGCGCTGCGCGATCTGAAGCTGGAAACCCACGTGGTGGAATTCTCGCCGCGCCTGATGGCGGTGCAGGTCGATGAAGGCGGCGCGCGCGTGCTGCGCCGGAAAATCGAAGAGCTGGGCGTGACCGTCCACACCGGCAAGAACACCACGGCGATTGTCGATGGTGTCGATGGCACCCACAGGATGGAATTCGCCGACGGCGGCCACCTGGACGCCGACATGATCGTGTTCTCGGCCGGCATCCGCCCGCGCGACATGCTGGCGCGCGAATGCGGCCTGACGGTGGGCCCGCGCGGCGGCATCGAGATCAACAACAACTGCGTCACGTCCGACCCGGACGTGTATGCCATCGGCGAATGCGCGCTGTGGGGCGGCCTGATTTTCGGCCTGGTGGCGCCCGGTTACGAGATGGCCCGCGTCGCGGCCAGGCACATGTTGGGCGAAGCGGGCGAATTCGCCGGCGCCGACATGAGCACCAAGCTCAAACTGATGGGCGTGGACGTGGCCAGTATCGGCGACCCGCACGGCAATGTCGCCGGCAGCCGCTCGTACCAGTTCACCGACGAGCGCAAGCAGATCTACAAGAAGATCGTCGTCTCCGACTGCGGCAAGTACCTGCTGGGCGGCGTGATGGTGGGCGATGCAGCCGAATACGGCACGCTGCTGCAAATGATGCTCAACAAGATAGAGCTGCCCGAGTCGCCCGAGTTCCTGATCCTGCCGCAGTCCGATGGCGCGGCCAGGCCGGGCCTCGGTGTTGACGCGCTGCCGGAAGGCGCGCAGATCTGCTCGTGCAACGACGTCTCCAAAGGCGCGATCTGCGCGGCGGTGGCGGGCGGCGCCACGACCATCGGCGACGTCAAAAGCTGCACCAACGCCGGCACCTCGTGCGGCGGCTGCGTGCCGCTGGTGACGCAAGTGATGAAGGCCGAAATGAAAAAGCTCGGCATGGCGGTCAACAACCACGTGTGCGAACACTTCGCCTACTCGCGCCAGGAGCTGTTCCACCTGATCAAAGTGGGCCAGATCAAATCGTTCGGCGACCTGCTGGCAAAGCACGGCAAGGGCCTGGGCTGCGACGTGTGCAAGCCGCTGGCGGCCAGCATCCTGGCGTCGGTGTGGAACGACTTCGTGCTGAAAAAAGAGCACGCCAGCCTGCAGGACACCAACGACTACTTCCTCGGCAATATCCAGAAGGACGGCACGTATTCGGTCGTGCCGCGCATGCCGGGCGGCGAAGTGACGGCAGATGGCCTGATCGCCGTGGGCATGGTCGCCAAGAAGTACGGCCTGTACACCAAGATCACGGGCGGCGCCCGCGTTGATCTGTTTGGCGCGCGCGTGGACCAGTTGCCGCTGATCTGGGAGGAATTGATCGCGGCCGGCTTCGAATCGGGTCACGCTTACGGCAAGTCGCTGCGCACGGTGAAATCGTGCGTGGGGTCCACCTGGTGCCGCTATGGCGTCGATGATTCGATTGGTCTGGCCATCGAGCTGGAAAACCGCTACAAGGGCTTGCGCACGCCGCACAAGATCAAGTTCGGCGTCTCTGGCTGCACCCGCGAGTGCGCCGAAGCGCAGGGCAAGGACGTGGGCATCATCGCCACCGAGAAGGGCTGGAACCTGTACGTGGCCGGCAACGGCGGCATGAAGCCGCGCCACGCCGAGCTGCTGGCCACCGACCTCGACAAGGCCACGCTGGTGCGGTACATCGACCGCTTCCTGATGTTCTACACCCGCACCGGCGACCGCCTGCAGCGCACCAGCACCTGGCGCGAAAACCTCGAAGGCGGCCTCGATTACCTCAAGCAGGTCGTGGTGCACGACAAGCTGGGCATCGCGGCCGACCTGGAAGCGGACATGCAGCACGTCGTCAATACCTATGCGTGCGAGTGGAAGGAAGCCGTGGAAAACCCGGAGACGCGCAAGCGCTTCCGCCATTTCGTCAACAGCGACAAGGGCGACGAGAACGTGCTGTTCATGGAAGAACGCGGCCAGATCCGCCCGGCCACCGTGGAAGAGCGCAAACGCGTGATTCCGATCGCCGTTACCGCCTGAGGAGAATGCTATGCATCGCGATATTCAAACCGACCACTGGATTGCCGTTTGCCAGCTGGACGACATCGTCCCCAACACCGGCGTGTGCGCCTTGCTGAACGGCGCGCAGGTGGCCGTGTTCCACGTCGATGACGGTGGCTCGCGCGTGTTCGCCATCGAGAACTACGACCCCAACTCGGAAGCCTCGGTACTCTCGCGCGGCCTGGTGGGGAGCATCGGCGAACGGATCGTGGTGGCCTCGCCCATCTACAAGCAGCACTTCGATTTGCAGACCGGCGAATGCATCGAGTCGCCGGCGCACTCGGTGGGCACGTACCCGGCGCGCATCGCCGGTGGCAAAGTGTGGGTAGGGCTGTGAGTATGTCTGCAGACGCGCCTGCCAACGCCGCCAGGCCGTCGCTGGTCGTCATCGGCAACGGCATGGCCGGCATGCGCACGGTCGAGGAGCTGTACAAGCTCGCGCCGGACCTGTACGACATTACCGTGTTCGGCGCCGAGCCGCACGGTAACTACAACCGCATCCTGCTCTCGCCGGTGCTCGCCGGCGAAAAAAGCATGGAGGACATCATGCTCAACACGCGCGAATGGTATGTCCAGCATGGCATCACCTTGCACGCGGGTGATCCGGTCGAGCATATCGACCGCAAGCAGCGCATCGTGCGTGCGCGTTCCGGCCTGCAGGTGCGCTACGACCGCCTCTTGATCGCCACCGGCTCCAAGCCGTTCATCATCCCGGTGCCGGGCCACCAGTTGCGCGGTGTGCTGGCCTTCCGCGACATCCAGGACGTGGAAAGCATGCTGGCCATGGCGCGCAATCACCGCCACGCGGTGGTGATCGGCGGCGGCTTGCTGGGCCTGGAAGCGGCCAACGGCCTGCAACGCCAGGGCATGGCGGTGACGGTGGTGCACGTGGGCGACGCGCTGATGAACCAGCAGCTCGACAAGCCGGCCGCGCTGCTGCTGCAAAAGGCGCTGGAAGCGAAAGGGTTGACGTTCCTGATGAACGCCAACACCGCAGAAATTACCGGCACCGACCGCGTCACGGGCGTGCGCTTCCAGGATGGCACCGGGATCCCGGCCGACCTGGTGGTGATGACTGCCGGCGTGCGGCCGAATATCGAGCTGGCCAAGGCGGCCGGCCTGCACTGCGACCGCGCCATCGTGGTGGACGACACCTTGCAAACCTACGATCCGCGCATCTACGCCGTGGGCGAATGCGTGCAGCACCGCAGCGCCACGTTCGGGCTGGTGGCGCCGATCTGGGATCAGGCGCGCGTGTGCGGCGCCCACCTGGCCGGCGCCGGCGTGCGCCGCTACGTGCAGCAAACCTCGCCCACGCGCCTGAAGGTGACCGGCGTGGACCTGTACTCGGTTGGCGACTTCATCGGCGGCGCGGGCAGCGAAGACCTGGTGCTGCGCGATGCGCGCCGGGGCGTGTACAAGCGGCTGGTATTGAAGGACAATCGTGTAACCGGCGCCGTGCTGTACGGTGATGTGAAAGACGGTCCGTGGTACTTCGGCCTGATCCAGAACCGCACCGACATCAGCGCCATGCGCCAGAACCTGTTGTTCGGCGAGGCGCTCAGCGCCAGGGCCGCGTAGCAAAACTATCGAGATAGCGAGCCAACCTTGAACCTGTCCCAAGACCATCTTGCCATCCGCCCGGTTGCCCCGGTGGGCACCGTCCGTACCACTTGCGCGTACTGCGGCGTGGGCTGCGGCGTGAGCGCCACGCCGCAGGCCGACGGCACGGTCGCCATCGCCGGCGACAAGCAGCATCCCGCCAACCTGGGCCGCCTGTGCGTCAAGGGCTCTGCCCTGGGCGAGACCGTGGGTCTCGACGGCCGCCTGCTGTATCCGCAGGTGCGCGAGGCCGATGGCCTGCGCCGCGTATCGTGGGACGAGGCGCTCGGCAAGATGGCCGCCAAGTGGCGCGCCGTGATCGACGAGCATGGACCGGACGCGGTGGCGCTGTACGTCTCGGGCCAGCTGCTGACCGAGGACTACTACGTCGCCAACAAGCTG
Source organism: Duganella phyllosphaerae (assembly GCF_001758785.1). Classification (GTDB taxonomy): domain Bacteria; phylum Pseudomonadota; class Gammaproteobacteria; order Burkholderiales; family Burkholderiaceae_D; genus Rugamonas; species Rugamonas phyllosphaerae. The sequence continues at coordinate 101,039 of NZ_LROM01000090.1, read as the reverse complement.
ATGAAGGGGTACGTGGGCAGCGCCAATATCGACACCAACTCGCGCCTGTGCATGTCGTCGGCGGTGGCCGGCTACAAGCTCGCCTTTGGCGAAGACCTGGTGCCGCTGTGCTACGACGACCTGGAGCTGGCCGACATGGTGGTGCTGGTGGGTTCCAACACCGCGTGGTGCCACCCGATCCTGTTCCAGCGCATTTTAAAAGCCAGGGAAGCCCGCCCGGACCTGAAGCTGGTCGTGATCGACCCGCGCCGCACCGCCACCTGCGAGCTGGCCGACCTGCACCTGCCGATCAAGTCCGGCACCGACGTCTGGCTGTTCAACGGCTTGTTGAGCTACCTGTCGCGCATCGGCGCGGTGGCCCCCGATTTCATCACCGACCACACCAACGGCTTCGACGCCGCGCTGGCCGCCGCCAACATCGATTGCGCCGATCCGCTGGCGGTGGCCAAGGTGTGCCGCATCGATCCGGCGCTGCTGATCGAATTCTACGAAGCGTTTGCCGCCACGGCGAAAACCATCACCGCCTACTCGATGGGCGTCAACCAGTCGTCCGCCGGCACCGACAAGGTCAACGCCATCATCAACTGCCATTTGATTGGCGGGCGGATCGGCCAGCCGGGCATGGGACCGTTCTCGATCACCGGCCAGCCCAACGCCATGGGCGGCCGCGAAGTCGGTGGCCTGGCCAATATGCTGGCTGCGCACATGGACCTCGAGCGCGCCGATCACCGCGACGTGGTCCAAACGTTCTGGGACTCGCCGGCCATGGCCCGCAGGGGCGGCCTCAAAGCCGTCGATCTTTTCAAAGCCATCGAAGAGGGCAAGGTCAAGGCGGTATGGGTGATGGCCACCAACCCGCTGGTCAGCCTGCCCGACGCCGACCAGGCCCGCCGCGCACTGGAAAAATGCGAGCTGGTGGTGGCGTCCGACATCATGCAGAATACCGACACCAATGCTTACGCCCACGTGCTGCTGCCGGCGCTGGGCTGGGGCGAAAAAGACGGCACGGTCACCAACTCCGAGCGCCGCATCTCGCGCCAGCGCGCATTTTTGCCCGCACCGGGCGAGGCGCTGGGCGACTGGCAGATCATCTCGCTGTTCGCGCAGCGCATGGGCTACGCCGGCTTCGACTTTGCCGACGCTGCCGCCGTCTTCGACGAGCACGCGCGCCTGAGCGGCTTCCGCAATGAAGCCCAGGATATTCCGCGCGCGTTCGACATGTCAGGCCTGGCCGGCCTGACGCCAGCCGAATACGCCGAGCTCGAACCGGTACAGTGGCCGGCACGGCGCGATGCCGCCGGCGTGGTGCACAGCGAAGCACGGCTGTTCGCCGACCACCGCTACGCCCACGGCGACGGCAAGGCGCGCTTCATCGCCACTGCCACCCGGGCGCCGGCCAACGCCGTGTGCGAAGACTATCCACTCACGCTCAACACCGGCCGCGTGCGCGACCAGTGGCACACCATGACGCGCACCGGCAAGTCGCACACGCTGGCCGACCACATCTCCGAGTCGTTCGTCGACATCCACCCGCAGGACGCGCTGCTGCACGGCGTGCGCGAGGGCGAACTGGCGCGCATCAGCTCTGCCTGGGGCGCCATGGTGGCGCGGGTGCAGCACGGCGGCGGCATCGCGCGCGGCAGCGTGTTCATCCCGATTCACTGGAACGGCCAGACCTCGTCGGACGCGCGCGTGGGCGCCTTGGTCAACCCGGTGGTCGATCCGGTATCGGGCGAGCCGGAGTTCAAGCACACGCCGGTGCGCATCGACCAGTTCCGCGTCAACTGGCATAGTTTTATCTTGAGCCGCACCGAAGTGAATCTCGACAGCGTGGCGCACTGGACCCGCATCCAGGGCAAGGCATTCGCCCGCTACGAGCTCGCGGGCCGCAACACTATCGGCGACTTCAGCGCCTGGGCGCGCGCGCTGCTGGGGGTGGACGACCTCGACGCCGACTGGCTGGAATACGAAGACAAGACCGCTGGCGTGTACCGCGCCGTGCACGTGGTGGACGATCGTATCGAGCAGTGCATCTTCCTCTCGCCGCGCCAGGACATGCCGTCGCGCGCGTGGCTGGCCAGCCTGTTCGCCAGGGATCAACTGAGCGAGATCGACCGCGTGGGCCTGCTGGTGGGCATGCCGGTGGAGAAGGGCGCCGATACCGGCCCGACCGTGTGCTCGTGCTTTGGCGTCGGTCGCAACACCATCTGCAACGCCATCGTCGAGCAGGACCTGCAGACGGTGGCGCAGGTGACGGCGTGCCTGAAGGCCGGTGGCAATTGCGGCTCGTGCGTCCCCGAGATCAAGAAGATCCTCGTGCATACGCGGGTGGAGCTGGCCGCTGGTTGATCAGGCGAGGGTTTAACTATTTACCAAATATGGTAAATTAGACCACCGATCGCTTGATCACCACCATGAGAGCGAACATGTCACTTCGTGAAAACTTCTCAGACGCCGATATGGACGCGTGGCTCAACGAGAACCGCGTCACTGAAATCGAATGCCTGGTACCTGATCTGACAGGTGTGGCACGTGGCAAAATCCTGCCGCGTGCGAAATTTACGCAAGACCGCGGCATGCGCATCCCCGAAGCGGTGCTGGGCATGACCGTCACCGGCAACTACCCCACCGCCAACGCTGCCTACGACCGCGCCATCTCGTCCACCGACCGCGACATGATCCTGCGCGCGGACCCCGGCAGCATCACCACCGTGCCGTGGGCGCAGGATCCCACCGCGCAGGTGATCCACGACTGCTACTTTTCCGATGGCACCCTGGTCGATTACGCACCGCGCTCGGTGCTGCGCCGCGTGCTCAAGCTGTACGCGGACCGTGGCTGGCAGGCCGTGGTGGGACCGGAACTCGAGTTCTACCTCACCGAGAAAAACATCGACCCCGACCTGCCGCTGCGCGCGCCGGTAGGCCGCAGCGGTCGCGCCGAAACCAGCCGCCAGGTGTACAGCATCGACGCCGTCAACGAGTTCGATCCGCTGTTCGAGGATATCTACGACTACTGCGCGCTGATGAACCTCGACGTCGATACGCTGATCCACGAAACGGGCGCCGGCCAGATGGGCATCAATTTCCAGCACGGCGACGCGCTGGCCCTGGCCGACAACCTGTTCTACTTCAAGCGCACCTTGCGCGAGGCCGCGCTCAAGCACTCGATGTACGCCACCTTCATGGCCAAGCCCATGGCGGGCGAGCCGGGCTCGGCCATGCACGTGCACCAAAGCGTGAACGACCTGGCCACGGGCCGCAATATCTTTACCGATGCCGACGGCGCGTCGTCGCAGCACTTCCGCCACTACATCGGCGGCCTGCAGCGCTACACGCCGGCGGCGATGGCGATCCTGGCGCCGTACGTCAATTCGTACCGGCGCATGGTGCGCCACACGGCCGCACCGATCAACGTCCAGTGGGGCATCGACAACCGCACCGTGGGCTTCCGCATCCCGATTTCCGGCACCGGCCAGCGGCGCGTGGAAAACCGCATCATCGGCGCCGACGCCAACCCCTACCTGGCCATGGCCGTCACGCTGGCGTGCGGCTACCTGGGCATGGTCGATCAGATCGACCCGTCGCCGATGATCACCGGCAGCGCCTACGACCACGACCACGAACTGCCGCAGGGCCTGCCACAGGCGCTCGAAGGCCTGCGCCGCGAAGACCGCTTGCGCGACATACTGGGCGAGCGCTTCATCGACGTCTATACGGCGATCAAGGAACTCGAGCACCAGGAGTTCATGACCGTGATCAGCCCGTGGGAGCGGGAACACTTGTTGCTACATGTTTGAAGCGCTGCATTTATAATCATGGGTTCGAAAAATCGGATGCGGACGACATGTCGCTGCCCGATGAGTCGTCATTCCGCATCGGCGGACCGCCGCGCAAGCGGGAATCCATACTGAGTATCCGATTACGCGGTCTATGGATCCCCGCATGCGCGAGGATGACGGCTTGTCCGACAGTGGTTACATTTCTGTTCTCTAATTGGCACCATTAATATTTACACAATATGACCCCAGAGCGAGCTGCTGAACCTTTTCTCCTGATCCGCAACCTCGTCAAGGACTTTGATGGCGTACGCGCCGTCAATGATGTCTCCGTGGCGATCAACAAGGGCGAGATCTTCGCACTGCTCGGCAGCTCGGGCTGTGGCAAATCGACGCTGCTGCGCATGCTGGCCGGTTTCGAGACCCCCACCGCCGGCGAGATCATCCTGGCCGGCCAGGACATCGTCGGCGTGCCACCGTACCAGCGGCCCATCAACATGATGTTCCAGTCGTACGCGCTGTTCCCGCACCTGTCGGTATGGGATAACATCGCTTTCGGCCTGCGCCGCGATGGTTTGCCGAAAGATGAAATCGCCGCCCGCGTCGAGAAAATGCTGGCGCTGGTGCAGCTATCCGAATACGGCAAACGCAAGCCGCACCAGCTGTCCGGCGGCCAGCAGCAACGCGTGGCGCTGGCGCGCAGCCTGGCCAAGCGCCCGCAGCTGCTGCTGCTCGACGAGCCGCTCGGCGCGCTCGACAAAAAACTGCGTGAGCGCACCCAGATGGAGCTCGTGTCCATCATCGAGGAAGTGGGCGTGACCTGCGTGATGGTCACCCACGACCAGGACGAAGCGATGAGCATGGCCACCCGTATCGCCGTCATGAGCGCCGGTCGCATTTTGCAGGTGGGCGCACCTGAAGAAATCTACGAGACGCCGAATTGCCGCTTCGTTGCCGACTTCATTGGCAGCGTCAACCTGTTCAACGGCAGCGTCACCGTCGACGAACCGGACCACGTGATCATCGATACGCCGGAAGGGCGCCACTACATCACCCACGGCATCACCGGCACCATGGGCATGCCGGTGGCGGTGGCCGTGCGGCCAGAGAAGATCGCGGTGCAGGCCGAGGCGCCCACCCTCGAGCAGCGCGCCAACGCCAGCGAACATGGCTACAACTGCGTGCAGGGCACGATTACCGCGCTGGCCTATTTCGGCAACGAGACGCTGTACCACGTGCAGCTCGACACCGGTATGAGCATCAAGGTGTCGCGCACCAACGCCGCCCGCCACGACGCCGACGCGCTCAAGCGCGACCAGCGCGTCTATGCGTGGTGGGACGGCGCCGATGTCGTGGTGCTCACCAGCTAGGGCGCGGCCATGAACCTCTTCAAGCATTTTTTCACGGGGCGCCGCTTCGTCATTGCCGTGCCGTCGCTGTGGCTCACGTTCGCCTTTTTGGTGCCGTTCCTGATCGTGCTGCGCATCAGCTTTGCGGAAGCCGACGTGGGCGACCCGTTCGGCACGCTGGTGACGGTGGCCGACGGCGTGATGACGCTCAAGGTCAAGATCTCGAACTACCTGTTCATCCTGCAGGACGACCTGTACGTGCTGACCTATCTCAGTTCGCTCAAGTTCGCCGCGATCACCACCGCGCTGTGCCTGTTCATCGGCTACCCGTTCGCCTACTTCATGGCGCGCGCCAAACCAACCATCCGGCCGGTGCTGCTGATGCTGGTGATGATGCCGTTCTGGACCTCGTTCCTGCTGCGGATCTACGCGTGGAAGGGCATCCTGGCCAATAACGGCATCCTCAACAACTTCCTGATCAGCATTGGGGCGATTGCCGAGCCGCTGCACCTGATGAACACCCAGTTCTCGCTGATCATCGGCATGACGTACGCGTATTTGCCATTCATGATCCTGCCGCTGTACGCCAACCTGGTGAAAATGGACGTGCGCTTCCTGGAGGCTGCGGCCGACCTGGGCGCCACGCCGTTCCAGGCCTTCTGGCGCGTGACGGTGCCGCTGTCGAAGTCCGGCATCATCGCCGGCTCGATGCTGGTATTCATTCCGTCGGTGGGCGAGTACGTGATCCCCGAGCTGCTGGGCGGCCCCGAGACCCTGATGATCGGCCGCCAGCTGTGGGACGAATTCTTCACCAATAACGACTGGCCGCTGGCGTCTGCCGTGACGGTGGTGGTGATCATGCTGATCCTGGTGCCGATGGCGATCTTCAACAAATACAAGGCAGAGCAGGAGGACAGCCGATGAAAACCAATACGAGTTTCATGCAGCGCTGGTTCGGGCGCGGCTGGTTGTCGCTGGGGTACTTGTTCCTGTACCTGCCCATCGTGGTGCTGGTGGTGTTTTCGTTTAACAGCTCGCGCCAGGACATGGTGTGGAGCGGCTTTTCGCTGCAGTGGTACGCGGCGCTGATGCAGGATACGGAAATCATCAACGGCCTGGGACTGTCGCTGCGCATTGCGGTGTTTACGGCCTTCGCCTCGGTGGTGCTGGGCACCTTTGCCGCCTTCGTGCTCGATCGCTACCGCCGTTTTACCGGGCGCACAGTGTTCGCCGGCATGGTCAGCGCGCCGCTGGTGATGCCCGAAGTGATCATCGGCCTGTCGCTGCTGCTCATGCTGGTCTCGGTGCAAAAGGCGTTCGGCTTTCCGGAACGCGGCCTGACCACGATCTGGATCGGCCACACGCTGCTGGGTATGGCCTACGCGGCGGTGGTGGTGCAATCGCGCCTGCAGGATATGAGCAAGTCGCTCGAAGAAGCGGCAATGGACCTCGGCTGCCGGCCGTACCAGGTGTTCTTCCTGGTCACGCTGCCCAACATCAAGCAGGCGCTGGGTTCGGCCTGGCTGCTGACGTTCACGCTGTCGCTCGACGACGTGGTGCTGTCGGCCTTCCTGTCCGGCCCCGGCTCATCGACCATGCCGATCGTGATCTTCTCGCGCGCGCGGCTGGGGCTCGATCCGCGCGTGAATGCGGTGGCGGCGCTGACCATCCTGGTCGTGTCCATTGGTGTGATCGCATCGAGCTTGTACATCGCCCGCGCCGAGCGGCTGCGTCATAAGCAGATTTCCAACGCCGGTAAAGATTAAGGTTCTAAGGAATCCGGCGATACTCCCACCATGCGCAGGCGACGAAGGTCGCCGCGCCGCACCACATCACTGCCGGCAGCGCATTGATCCCTACCGAGTGCATCAGCACCCCGGTGACCAGCGGCCCGCCGCTGCTGGTCACGCCCCAGCTGGCGTTGAGGATGGCACTGGCCGCCACCAGCCTGGCGCCGGTAAACCGCTGGCCGCACGCCACGATCGACAGCATGTAGATCGCCCCCGCCGCCGCACCGAGCATCAATAACACCGTCCACCACAACCACGCCGTGCCCGCCGCAAACGGCAGCACCGGCAGCAGCACGCACACGGCGATGCCGCAGCCGGTATGCACGCGGCGCCGCCCGTAGCGGTCGGCCAGCCAGCCGAACGGGAATTGCAGCACCGTGTCGCCCGCCAGCACCACCGTGGCCGACAGCAGCGCCAGCTCGGTGGCGATACCCTGGCGCATCGCGTACAGCGGCAGCAGGCTCAAAGCCAGGGTGTCGAACAGCGCGAAAAACGCCGCGCCCATGGCGATCATCGGCATCTGCGGCAGCACCGTGCGCCACGGCGCCTGTGCTTCGTCTTCGTCGTCGGATTGCGCGTCGCCGCGTATCAGCGCCATGCCGGGCAGCGCCAGCAAGAACAGCGCGCCGGCGGCGGCAAAGGCCCAGGTGATTTTATCTTCCACCGCCGCCACCAGCGCTGGCCCGACCAGCTGGAACAGCGTAAAAGCGGTGGTGTACATGGCCACCACGCGCCCGCGTGCGTTACCCGGCGCAAGGTGGTTGACCCACGCCTCGCCCACGGTAAACAGCACGCCCATGCAAGCGCCGAAGACAAAGCGCAGCAGCGCCCAGGCGAATAAATCGGACGTGGTTTCCATCAGCGCGGTGGACAGCCCACCGACGATAATCGCCGCGATCATGCACGTGCGCGCACCATGGCGCGTCACCCAGCGCGAAACGAACGGCGTCACGGCCAGGATGCCCAGTGCGCTGACGGCGGTGATCACGCCGATGATGTCGGTGCCGATGCCGCGCTGGTCGAGGCGCAGGGCGGTAAGCGGGATGGTCGCGCCGAGCCCCAGGCCGACCACGCCGATGCTGGCAACGAGCGCGATGAAGTCGCGCCACGGCAGGTTTTTCATGGGGTTGAAGCGGTCATGCGGAGCAGACTTTAAGCTGGGTCAAGTAGCAGTAATGGCAATCATACCAAATTAGGCTTATGATCAAACCTGCTTCATATTTCATAGACCAATATGCGCAGCCCCATCGTTCTCGTCCCCGCCTGCGTCAATCCGGTTGGCCTGCACGCCGCCCACACCGCGCAGTTCAAGTACGTCGCTGCCGTCGCCGACGGCGCCCGCTGCGCACCTTTGATCATGCCGGCGCTGGGCGAGGCCACCGACTTCGAGGCGCTGCTCGACCTGGCCGACGGCATCCTGCTCACCGGTTCACCATCGAATGTGCACGCGGGCCTGTACGGCCAGGCGGTGCTCGATCCGGCGCTGCCGCTCGACGCCGCGCGCGACGCCACCACCTTGCCGCTGATCCGCGCCGCCATCGAGCGTGGTATCCCGCTGCTGGCGATTTGCCGGGGCTTCCAGGAAGTGAACGTGGCGCTGGGCGGCACGCTGCACCAGTCGGTGCACAGCGTGGCCGGCATGAGCGACCACCGCGAACACAAGGGTCACACGATGGAAGAGCAGTACGCGCCTATCCACCATGTGCAGGTGGAACCTGGCGGCGTACTGGCGCGCGCCTTGGGTGGCGTGGACCGCATCATGGTCAATTCGCTGCATGGCCAGGGCCTCGATCAGCTGGCGCCAAGGCTGGCAGTAGAGGCCCGCGCCGCTGACGGACTGGTGGAGGCCTACCGCGTGCGGGACGCCACCGGATTTACGCTCGCGGTACAGTGGCACCCTGAATGGAAACTGATGGACAACCCGGATTCCCTGAAGCTGCTGCAGGCGTTCGGTGACGCCTGCCGGCACTATAAAAAAACCAGAATTAAATAAAACTCCGGAGAGATCTGATGGCTATACGCGAAAACTTCACCTACACCGACATGGACGTGTGGCTCAATGAAAAGCACGTCACCGAGATCGAATGCCTGGTGCCTGACCTGACCGGCGTGGCGCGCGGGAAGATCCTCCCGCGCGGAAAATTCACCCAGGAGCGCGGCATGCGCATCCCGGAAGCGGTACTGGGCATGACCGTCACCGGCAATTACCCGGTCGATGATGCGGCCTACGACCGCGCCATTTCCAGCACCGACCGCGACATGATCCTCAAGGCCGATCCCACCACCATCACCATGGTGCCGTGGGCCAGCGACCCTACCGCGCAGGTCATCCACGACTGTTATTTTGCCGATGGCCGCCTGGTGGACTTCGCGCCGCGCTCGGTGCTGCGCCGGGTGCTCAAGCTCTACGCGGACCGTGGCTGGAAGCCGGTGGTCGCACCTGAACTTGAGTTCTACCTCACCGCCAAGAACACCGATCCCGACCTGCCACTGCGCCCGCCGATCGGCCGCAGCGGCCGCGCCGAAACCAGCCGCCAGGTGTACAGCATCGACGCCGTCAACGAGTTCGACCCGCTGTTCGAGGACATCTACGACTACTGCGAAACGATGAACCTCGACGTCGATACCCTGATCCACGAAATCGGCGCAGGCCAGATGGAAATCAACTTCCTGCACGGCGATCCGCTGGGCCTGGCCGACAAGGTGTTCTTCTTCAAGCGCACCTTGCGCGAGGCGGCGCTCAAGCACGATATGTACGCCACCTTCATGGCCAAGCCGATGGCCGGCGAACCCGGATCGGCGATGCACGTGCACCAGAGCGTGGTCGATATCAAAACCGGCAGGAACATCTTCAGCGCCGACGACGGCTCGGCCGCGCCGATCTTCAAGCACTACATCGGCGGCCTGCAGCGCTACATGCCGTCGGCGATGGCCATCGTCGCACCGTACGTCAATTCGTACCGCCGCATCGTGCGCCACACGGCCGCGCCGATCAACATCCAGTGGGGCATGGACAACCGCACCGTCGGTTTCCGCGTGCCGGAGTCCGGCGTGAACGACCGCCGCGTGGAAAACCGCATCATTGGCGCCGACGCCAACCCGTACCTGGCGCTGGCCGTCACGCTGGCCTGCGGCTACCTGGGCATGATCGACCAGATCGAGCCCACGGCCATGACCACCGACAGCGCTTACGACCTCGACGTCGAACTGCCGCAGGGACTGCCCGAGGCGCTGCAGCTGCTGCGCCGCGAGGACCGGCTGCGCACCGTGCTCGGCGAGCGCTTCATCGACGTCTACGCCGCCATCAAGGATCTCGAACACCAGGAATTCATGACCGTCATCAGCCCATGGGAGCGCGAGCACCTGCTGCTGCACGTCTGACCCAGTAACAGCAATCCGGAGACCAGAACATGACCATCCAGCTCAAAGAACTGTACGACACCGCCGCCATCCAGAAGCTCGACACGGCGCACTATATGCACCCGTTTACCGACCACCAGGCGCTCGGCGAAAAGGGTGCGCGCGTGATGGTGCGCGGCGAGGGCATTTACCTGTGGGACTCGGAAGGGAACAAGATCCTCGACGGCATGTCGGGGCTGTGGTGCGTGAATGTGGGGTACGGCCGCAAGAGCATCTCGGACGCCGTGTACCGCCAGATGGAGACGCTGCCGTTCTATAACAGCTTCTTCAACACCACCAATGTGCCGGCGGTGCTGCTGGCGAATAAACTGTCGGCGATTTCGCCGCCGCAGTTCAACCACGTGTACTTCACCGGCTCCGGTTCCGAGGCCAACGACACCAACCTGCGCATGGTGCGCCGCTACTGGGATGTGCTGGGCTTCAAGGAGCGCCACACCATCATCAGCCGCCACAACTCGTACCACGGCAGCACGGTGGCCGGTGCGTCGCTCGGCGGCATGACCGACATGCACGCGCAGGGCGGCTTGCCGATACCCGGCATCGTCCACATCGGCCAGCCCAATTATCTCGAGTCCGGGCGCGGCATGACCGAGGCCGAATTCGGCATCGAAGCGGCGTCGTGGCTCGAGCAGAAAATCCTCGAAGTGGGCGCCGAAAAGGTCGCTGCCTTCATCGGCGAGCCGGTGCAGGGCGCGGGCGGGGTGATCATCCCGCCGGCCACGTACTGGCCCGAGATCCAGCGCATCTGCGACAAGTACGGCATCCTGCTGATCGCCGATGAAGTCATCTGCGGCTTCGGGCGCCTGGGGCGCTGGTTCGCGTCCGAGATGTTCGGCATCCGCCCCGACCTGATCACGTTCGCCAAGGGCGTCACGTCCGGCTACATTCCGCTCGGCGGCGTGCTGGTGGGCGACCGCGTTGCCGATGTGCTGATCAAGCAGGGCGGCGAGTTCAATCACGGCTTCACGTATTCGGGCCACCCGGTTGCGTGCGCGGCCGCGCTGGAAAACATCCGCATCCTGGAAGAGGAAAAGCTGATTGAACGCGTGGCCGACGATACCGGACCATACCTAAAGCAGCGCTTTGCCGAACTGGCCGATCATCCGCTGGTCGGCTACGCCGACAGCTGCGGTTTTGTCGCGGGGCTGAACCTCGTGCGCACCAAGGCCGACAACCCCCATGACAACGTGGCGTTCGATAGTGCGCTCGGGGTGGGCATGGTATGCCGCGGCCACATGTTCGGCAACGGCATGATCATGCGCGCCGTCGGCGATCGCATGATCATCGCACCGCCCCTGGTGATGACGCGCGAGCAGATCGACGAGATGATCACCCTGATCCGGCGTTGCCTGGACCTGACGCACGCAGACATCAAACAGCGCGGCTGGCTGCAAGGAGAATGACATGACTGCATCTTCGTGGCATGACCGCGCCGCCGCTGTCACACCGGATGGCCGCGCCTTGATCGGCGGCCAGCGCGTGTGGGCGCTGGGCGGCCAGCAGTTCGACAACCGCTCGCCTATCGACGGCCGCTCGCTGGGCATGGTGGCGCGCTGCGATGGTCAGGATGTCGATGCGGCGGTGGCCAGTGCCCGCGCCGCGTTCGAGGCGCGCGCGTGGGCCGGCAAGGCGCCGGCGCAGCGCAAGCGTATTCTCATCAAGTTCGCCGAGTTGATCGAGCAGAACCGGGCGGAACTGGCGCTGCTGGAGACGCTCGACATGGGCAAGCCGATCAAGTACAGCCAGACCGTGGACGTCGGTGGCGCGGCCAACTGCATCCGCTGGTACGGCGAGGCGATCGACAAGATCTACGACGAAATCGCGCCGACGGCCGACAGCAGCCTGGCCCTGATCACGCGCGAGCCGGTGGGCGTGGTCGGCGCCATCGTGCCGTGGAATTACCCGATGCTGATGGCCGCGTGGAAGATCGCCCCGGCGCTTGCCGCCGGCAACAGCGTGATCCTGAAGCCGTCGGAGAAGTCGCCGCTGACCGCGCTGCGCCTGGGTGACCTGGCGCTGCAGGCGGGCATCCCTGCGGGCGTGTTCAATGTGGTGCCTGGCTACGGCAACGAGGCCGGTTCCGCACTGGCGCTGCACGTGGATGTCGACTGCATAGCCTTCACTGGTTCCACCCGTGTGGGCAAGCAGATCATGCAGATGGCGGGGCAATCGAACCTCAAGCGCGCCTGGATGGAATTGGGCGGCAAGTCGGCCAATATCGTCTGCGCCGATTGCCCGGACCTCGATGCGGCGGTGGCAGCGGCCATCGGCTCGATCTACTTCAACCAGGGCCAGAGCTGCAACGCGCCGTCGCGGCTGTTCGTGGAAGAATCGATCAAGGAGCGTTTTATCGAAAAGGCGATGGCCATGATGCCGTCGTTCGCGCCGGGCGACCCGCTCGACGAAAACACCGTGATGGGAGCGATCGTCGATGCCGCGCAGCTCAATACCGTGATCGGCTATATCGAAGCCGGCAAGGCCGGCGGTGCGCGCCTGCTATCGGGCGGCGCCCGGGTGCGCGATGACACCGGCGGTTTTTTTGTGGAGCCCACCCTGTTCGACCAGGTCGATAGCGGCATGACGATTGCCCGCGAAGAGATTTTCGGGCCGGTGTTGTCGGTGCTCAGTTTTACCGACTTGAGCGAAGCGATCAAGCAGGCCAACGGCACCGTCTATGGCCTGCACGCGGCGGTGTGGACATCGGATTTGACCAAGGCGGTGCAGACGTCGCGCGCACTGCGGGCTGGCACCGTGCACGTGAACCAGTACGACAACGACGACATCACCGTGCCGTTCGGCGGCTACAAGCAGTCGGGCAATGGCCGCGACAAGTCGCTGCACGCGTTCGACAAGTACACCGAGCTCAAAACCACCTGGATCCAGATTGGCTAAACACGAGGGGAATACTGATGACGCAGGCGATGAAGGATTTTCTGCGCGAGCGTAACATCCACGAAGTCGAATGCGTGATCGCCGACATGACCGGCATCGCGCGCGGGAAAATCCTGCCCAAGGACCTGTTCCTGGGCGAAGGCGAAATGCGCTTGCCCAAGAGCGTGCTGCTCAACACCGTCAACGGCGAGCAGCCCAACAACCGGCCCTACGTGGGCGTGACCGACCCGGACATGATCTGCGTGCCCGATCCTGCCACCTTGCGGCAAGTGCCGTGGGCGGCGGAGAACGTCGCGCTGGTCATCCACGACTGCCAGAATTTCGATGGCACGCCGGTGGGCTTGTCGCCGCGCGCGGTGCTGCGCCAGGTGCTCAAGCTGTACTGTGATCGTGGCTGGCAGCCGGTGGTGGCGCCCGAGCTGGAGTTCTACCTGGTGGCGCGCAGTAGCAATCCGCACGAGCCGCTCACGCCGCCACTGGGCCGCAGCGGCAAGGTAGAATCGGGCCGGCAGTCGTATTCGATCGACGCCGTCAACGACTTCGATCCGTTCTTTTTAGAACTGTCCACCTTCTGCAAGCAGCACCAGCTGGGCGTCGAAACGCTGATCCACGAAGCGGGCGCAGGCCAGATGGAAATCAATTTTACCCATGGCGAGGCGCTGGAGCTGGCCGACCGCGTGTTCCTGTTCAAGCGCGCCGTGCGCGAGACGGCGCTACGGCACGGCATCTTCGCCACCTTCATGGCCAAGCCGATGGAAGCGGAGCCGGGCAGCGCCATGCATATCCACCAGAGCGTGCTCGATACGGCCACCGGCGCCAATATCTTCAGCCGCGCCGACGGCAGCGCCAGCGACCTGTTTTTCAGCTATATCGCCGGCCTCGAACAATTCGCGCCGGCGGCCACCCTGCTGTTCGCCCCGCACGTCAATTCGTACCGGCGCCTGTCGCGCTTCATGTCCGCGCCCACCAATGTGCACTGGGGTTACGACAACCGCACCTGCGGGCTGCGCATCCCGAACTCCACGCCGGCCAACCGCCGCGTGGAAAACCGCGTGCCGGGCGTGGACGTCAACCCGTACCTGGCCATGGCCGCCACCCTGGCCTGCGGCTACCTCGGCATGACGCAGGAATTGCACGCCTCGCCGCCGATGGCCGGCAGCGCCGAGCAGGTGCACGACCATTTGCCGCGCAACCTGGAAGACGCCATCAACCGCTTGCGCGAATGCGCGCCGCTGCGCGAGATCCTCGGCGACTTGTTCGTGGAAGCGTTCTGCGAAGTGAAGGAACTTGAATTTTCCACCTACAGCCGGGTGATCAGCTCGTGGGAGCGTGAGCACCTGATGCTGCTGGTGTAGGAGGGCGCATGGGTACTCGCGACGGCTTGAACTGGCCACGCGTGCAGGCGCTGGCGGCACGCGAACGCGCCGACTACGTCGCCCGCCATCCGGCCTCGCAAGCGCTGGCCGCGCAGGCGGCGCAGCACTTGCTGTTCGGCGTGCCGATGCACTGGATGAACGACTGGTCCACGCCGTTCGCGCTCACCGTCAATGAAGCTTCCGGCGCACACTTTACCGATGCCGATGGCCTTCAATACGCCGACTTCTGCCTCGGCGACACCGGCGCCATGTTCGGCCACGCACCGGTGCCGGTGGCCGCCGCCATCGCCCGCCAGGCCACGCGCGGCTACACGGCGATGCTGCCATCGAATGACGCCGCGCCGGTAGCCATCGAACTGGCGCGCCGTTTCGGCCTGCCATACTGGCAGTTCGCGTTATCGGCATCCGACGCCAACCGCTTCCTGCTGCGCTGGCTGCGCGCGGCCACCGGCCGCAGCAAGCTCCTGGTCTTCAACGGCTGTTACCACGGCACGGTGGACGATGTGTTCGTCGATCTGGTCGATGGCGTGCCCACCCAGCGCGCCAGCCTGCTCGGCCAGGCGCATGATCTGACCGCGCACACGGTGGTGGTGGAATTCAACGACCTCGATGCCCTGGACGCCGCGTTAGGCGCGGGCGACATCGCCTGCGTGCTGGCCGAACCGGTGATGACCAACGTGGGCATGGTGCTGCCGCAGCCCGGCTACTGGCGGGCAGCGCAGCAGATCATCGCGCGTCATGGCACGCTGCTGGTGATCGACGAAACCCACACCATCAGCAGTGGTCCCGGTGGCTACGCGCAAGCGCACGGCATGCGGCCCGACGCGGTGGTGATCGGCAAACCGCTGGCCGGCGGCCTGCCTTGTGCCGCGTACGGGATGACGGAAGAACTGGCGCGCCGCGTGGAGCACGCCAAGCGCAGCGCCCCGGACGGCCACTCGGGCATCGGCACCACGCTGTCCGCCAATATGTTCGCCATGGCGGCCATGCGCGCCAACCTGGAACAGGTGATGACGCAAGACGCGTACACGCAGATGTTCGCGCTGGCGCAGCAACTGGCCGACGGCCTGCGCGCCGGCATCGCCAGGCGCGGCCTGCCGTGGTGTGTAACGCAAGTGGGGGCCCGCACCGAATTCCAGTTCGGCCTAGTGCCACCGCAGAACGGCAGCGCAGCGAAAATGCTGATGGACGAGGAACTCGAACAGGCGATCCACCTCTACCTGCTCAATCGCGGTGTGCTGATCACACCGTTCCACAATATGCTGCTGGTGTGTCCTGCCACCAGCGAAGCGGATTTGCAGCGACTGCTGCAAGCGTTCGACGACTGCCTGGCGGCGCTGGTATAAAATCACCGCCCCCGCTCCGTCATCCTCGCGAAAGCGGGGATCCATAGGGCAGATGAGTCGCGCTACTATCCATTGGAGACGCACTGCTCACATGTTCCATGGATCCCCGCGTGCGCGAGGATGACGGTTTATCGGTCCGGGCTTAGAAGCAGTGTTCCAGTGCCGGGAAGCTGCCGTCCTTGACCGCGCTCACGTACGCAGTGATCGCGCCATCAATGCTGGTCTGGCCGTCCATGAAGTTTTTCACGAAGCGCGCCTTGCGGCCCGGGAAGACGCCCAGCAGGTCGTGCATCACCAGCACCTGGCCCGAGCAGTCGGGGCCTGCGCCGATGCCGATCGTGGGAATTGCCAGCAGGTCGGTCACTTCCTTGCCCAGCGCGGCGGGGATCGCTTCGAGCACCACCACCGAGGCGCCTGCCGCTTGCAGGGCCATGGCGTCGCGCTTCAAGAGTTCGGCGCTGTCGGCGGTTTTGCCTTGTACCTTGTAGCCGCCCAGCTGGTGTACCGATTGCGGGGTCAGGCCCAGGTGGGCGCAGACCGGCACGCCGCGCTCGGTCATGAAGCGCACGGTGTCGGCCAGCCAGGCGCCGCCTTCGATCTTGATCATGTGGGCGCCGGCCTGCATCAGCTGCACGGCGTTGTGGTACGCGGTCTCGGTGGTGCCGTAGGCGCCGAACGGCAGGTCGGCCACGATCATCGCCGACTTGCTGCCGCGCGCCACGGCCGCCGTGTGGTAGGCCAGTTCGGCTACCGTCACCGGCAGGGTCGAGGCGTGGCCGTTGCAGACCATGCCCAGCGAGTCGCCGATGAGCAGCATCTCCACGCCGCAGCGGTCCATCAGTGAGGCGAAGCTGGCGTCGTAGCAGGTGAGCATGGCGATTTTCTCGCCGCGTGCGCGCAGCTCGGCCAGGGTGTGGATGGTCACTGCCTTGGTGGCGGCCGACTTGGCCGGCGCCGGCGCGGGTACGTTGGCGGCGGGCTGTTGGCTCGCGGCCAGTTCGTTTCCTTGCAAATAACCAGACATGGTAATCCTTTAAAAATGGGGGCAGACGGCGCTAGTGTAGCGGTTGTAGCGGTTTAGAGCGGGGCGATGCCCTGGTCGGCGACTGCTGCAAGATAATCCTGTGCAGCGCCGAAACCGGGAACATGGATGGCCGGCGCCAGTTCCAGCAGCGGCACCAGCACAAACGCGCGCGCGGTGATGCGCGGATGCGGCACGACCAGGTCCGGCGTGTCGATCACGGCGTCGCCATACAGCAGCAGGTCCAGGTCCAGGGTACGCGGGGCATTGCGGTAGGGGCGCTCGCGCCCGTGCGCCTGCTCGATGCCGTGCAGCGCCGCCAGCAGGGCAGGGGCGCCCAGCGTAGTGGCGATGCGGGCCACGGCGTTGATGTAGTCGTCGCCGGACGAATCGATGGGCGCCGTACGGTACAGGCTCGAGGTGGCCATCAGCGTGCAGCCGGGCAGTTTTTGCAGGCGCTCGAAGGCGTCGGCCACGTTGGCGCGGGCGTCGCCGAGGTTGGCGCCGATGCCGATGTAGGCGATGGTGAAGGCGAAGCCGCCTTCATCGGGCTTGGCGGTGATGCTCATGACAAAATTTAGTCGTGATCGGAGCCCGCGCCGCCGCCGGCGCTACCAGTGCCACCAGTGCCACCAGCGCCACCAGCACCCGAGGCGCCGGGTGCACCGCTCTCGGCGGCTGCTGCCGGGCCACGCGCGCGGCTGCGACGTGGCGCGCGCTTGCGCTTCGGCGGTTCGCTGGCGGCTGGAGCATCGGCATAATCGTCCTCGCCGGAGCCGTCAGCGGCACTGGAAGCACCAGCACCGAAGCCACCAGCGCCGGCACGGGACGCGCCACCACCAGCACGCGAGCCAGCACCAGCAGCACCACCAGCCGAACCAGCCGAACCAGCCGAACGAGGCGGCCGTGGCGCCCGGCTGGCGCTGGCGATCAACGCCTCGCGGCCAGCTTCGTCGGACTCGTAAAACGCGGTCCACCATTCGCCGAGCTCGGCATCGATCTCGCCCGACGCGCAGCGCAGCAGCAGGAAGTCGTAGCCGGCGCGGAAGCGCAGGTGTTCGAGCAGCTTGTGCGGCGCCTTGCCGGTACGGCGTTCGAAGCGCGGCTGCATCGACCAGATGTCGCGCATGTCGGTGCCGATCTTGCGTTGCAGCGCCAGCTTTTCGGTCTGCGAATCGAGCACGTCGTCGGCGGCCAAGTGCAGCGCCGGGATGGTCTGCTCGCCGGCAGCGCGATACGCGGTCCACTTTTCCAGCACCTGGTGCCACAGCAGCGAGGCAAACAGGAAGCCTGGCGAGACGGTCTTGCCGGCAGCGATGCGGGCGTCGGTCGAGTCCAGTGCCAGCGTGACGAACTTGAAGCCCATCGGCTGCTCGAGCACCACGTCGAGCAGCGGCAGCAGGCCGTGGTGCAGGCCTTCCTTGCGCAGCTGCTGCAGGCACGCCAGCGCGTGGCCGCTCATGAGCAGCTTGAGCATTTCGTCGAACACGCGGGCGGCCGGTACGTTGTCGATCAGCGGCGCCATCAGCGCGATCGGGGCGGCGGTGGTCGGCTCGATGGTGAATTTCAGCTTGGCCGCAAAGCGCACCACGCGCAACATGCGCACCGGGTCTTCGCGGTAGCGCGCTTCGGGCTGGCCGATGATGCGCAGCGTCTTGGCGCGGATGTCCTCGATGCCGCCGTGGTAGTCGAGCACCTGGCCGTTGGCCGGGTTGTAGTACATGGCGTTGATGGTGAAGTCGCGCCGCACCGCGTCTTCCGCCTGCGAGCCGAAGGTGTTGTCGCGCAGCACGCGGCCATGTTCGTCCTTGGGCGCGTTGTCCGACGTGGTGCCGCGGAAGGTGGTCACTTCCAGCAGGTCCTGGCCGAACATCACGTGCACGATCTGGAACCGCTTGCCGATGATGAAAGCGCGGCGGAACAGTTTGCGCACCTGCTCCGGCGTGGCGTTGGTGGCGATGTCGAAGTCCTTCGGTTTGACGCCCAGCAGCAGGTCGCGCACCGCGCCACCCACCACGAACGCTTCGAAGCCGGCTTCCTGCAAGGTGCTGGTCACGCGCACGGCGTTATTGGACAGCAGCTTCGGATCGATGCCGTGCGCGTCCGGTCCCAGCACCTCGGGGATATTGGTATCACGCACCTTGGTCTTGGTGCCCAGGATTTTGCGGATCAGTTTCTTAATCATTGAACAGTTCAATCAGTTGCCAGCCTTGGGCGGTGGCGTGCGTTTTCAGGGTGGCGTTGGCATTGGTGGCCACCGGGTGGCTCACCAGCGACATCAATGGCAGGTCGTTGTGCGAGTCGCTGTAGAAGTGGACGCTCTCGAAGTCCGCGAAGGTCTTGCCCATCTTGGCCAGCCAGGCTTCGGTGTGGGTGATCTTGCCCTTGCCCTGGGTGGGCGTGCCGATCAGGCGGCCGGTGACGTTGCCGTCCGCGTCGAGTTCGGGCATGGCGGCGATCAGGTGCTCCACGCCCAGCGCGCGGGCGATCGGCTCGGTGACGAAATGGTTGGTGGCCGTGACGATGGCCACCAGGTCGCCGGCATCCTGGTGCTGTTTGAGCAGCGCCAGCGCCGCCGGGCGGATGTTCGGCACCACCACCTCGGTCATGAACTGGGTGCGCATGTCGTCCAGTTTGGCGCGCGGGAATGTGGCCAAGGTGCCGAGCGAGAACTCCAGGTACTCGACCGGGTCGATGGTGCCGGCCTGGTACTGGGCGTAGAAGGCGTCGTTGCGGCGGGCGAACTCGACGGCATCGACGGCGCCGAGGCGGACCAGGAACTCGCCCCACTCGTGGTCGGAGTCGATGGGCAGCAGCGTGTGGTCGAGGTCAAATAAGGCGAGTTTTTTCATTCTTTTGCTTCCGCCTGCAACCACTCGCGCAACAGCGGCAGGGTGATCGGGCGTTGGGTTTCCAGTGAATATTGATCCAGCGAATCGAGCATGGTCGATAAGGAACTCATGTCTCGCTGGAAATGAGATAGCAGGTAGGGTATCACGCCCGGCGACAGCGTCAAGCCGCGCGCGGTGGCCGCCGCACCCAGCGCCGCGACCTTTTCGTCGTCGGTCAGGCCATGAATCTGGTAGATCAAACCCCAGCCCATGCGGGTGCGCAAGTCCTCGCGCACCGGCAATACGGCCGGGGCCACCGCGCCGCTGCACACCATGAAGGCGTGATTTGCGCGGATTTCGTTAAACAGGGCAAAGGCGTCGATCTGGGCGACCGGCGAGAGCTTTTCGCAGTCGTCGAGCAGGTACAGGTCGACGTCTGGCGAATACACGAATTCGGTTTCGATCGAGAACGGCGAGATATAGCGCGCGCGCAGTTGTTCGGCTTCGCCGCCGGCCGAGGCCAGCGCTTTCAGCAGGTGGGTCTTGCCCACCCCGGCGTTGCCCCAGAGATAGGCGAAGTGCTCGCGCGCCGTGCGCGAGGCGAACTGGCCCAGCAGCGCCATCGCCTCGGCATTTTGGCCAACCTCGAACGCGTCGAGGCTGTGCGGCTGGTCCGCGCCCAAATCGAGCACCAACTGCTTCATGGTGGTCCCATCATCTGCATAACTTCGTACTAATCATTTTTCTTGTTAATGTTATGCATTATAGAAGGTGCTGCCCCCACAACTGGCCGAAACGCTGTGTGTTTTTGCTTGCACAAGCAGAAAAATGGCGGCAAATGGCATAAAAAGGGATTTTGACGGGGCAGTTTGATAAAATAGCGGATTGACCGGGCCATAAAAACGGTCTCCGCCTTCTATTTTACCGCCTCCGCTGCCAAATACACACCATGAGCCAACCTTCAAATGTTTCCCTGTCCTACCGTGACGCCGGCGTCGATATCGATGCAGGCGACGCCTTAGTCGAAGCGATCAAGCCATTTGCCAAGCGCACCCTGCGCGAAGGCGTGTTGGGCGGCCTCGGCGGTTTCGGCGCCATGTTCGAGATCAGCAAGAAATTCAAGGAGCCGGTCCTGGTATCGGGCACCGACGGCGTGGGCACCAAGCTCAAGCTGGCATTCGAACTGAACCGTCACGACACGGTCGGCATCGACCTGGTGGCCATGAGCGTCAACGACATCCTGGTGCAGGGCGCCGAGCCGCTGTTCTTCCTCGATTATTTCGCTTGCGGCAAGCTCGACGTGGCGATCGCCACCGACGTCATCAAGGGCATCGCCCAGGGTTGCGAACAAGCCGGTTGCGCACTGATCGGCGGCGAAACCGCTGAAATGCCGAGCATGTACCCGGCCGGCGAATACGACCTGGCCGGTTTCGCGGTCGGCGCGGTGGAAAAATCGCAGATCATCGACGGCACCAAGATCGCCCCGGGCGACGTGATCCTGGGCCTGGCGTCGTCGGGCGTGCACTCCAACGGTTACTCGCTGGTACGCAAGATCATCGAAGTAGCCAAGCCGGACCTGGAAGGCGACTTCCACGGCCGCAAGCTGGCAGACGTGCTGATGCAGCCTACCCGCATCTACGTCAAGCCGCTGCTGGCCCTGATGGCGTCGCTCGAAGTCAAAGGCATGGTCCACATCACCGGTGGCGGCCTGGTGGAAAACATCCCGCGCGTGCTGCAGCCTGGCCTGGTGGCCGAGCTGGACGGCAAATCGTGGACCATGCCACCGCTGTTCACCTGGCTGCAACAGCATGGCGGCGTGGCTGACGCTGAAATGCACCGCGTGTTCAACTGCGGTATCGGCATGACCGTGATCGTCTCGCAAGAGAACGCCGCGGCAGCGATCGCCCAGCTCGAAGCGGCTGGCGAAACCGTGTACACCATCGGCAAGATCCGCGCGCGCGTGGGCGACGAGCACCAGACCATCGTGGTGTAAGTTTTATCCGCTGGAACGAGGAAAGCACGCTGCGGCGTGCTTTTTTTACGTTTACCGTTTGAGGATTTTCTCGACCGGCGCCGGCCGCAGCCGGAACGCATCGGGCATCCCCGAGCCCAGCAACGGCCGCAAGTACATGCGGAACGCATCGGTCACATCGGTGCCGCTGGCACTGATGAATTCGTCTTCCATCACCCGTGTCTTGCCGGCCACGGCCTGCAAGGCCTGCAATTCGTAGTCGACCGAGTAGAAGCCGGTGCGCTTGATCGCCACCGAACCGTCGCGGTCGCCCCACATGGCGAACTGCACCGCTTTTTCTCCCACTTCGCGCGCCTCGCGCTGATCGACGTCCGAGACGCAGCCGATGAACGAGCGCTGCAGGTAGCCGAAGGTGTCGCCGCGCACGCGCTTGATGCCGAGCCTGGCCTTGATTTCGTCGCACAGCAGATCGGCCAGCGCACCGGTGCCCGACAGCTGGACGTTGCCGTGGGCATCGCGCTCGACTTCTTTCGACAGCAGGGTGGCGATTGCCGCCCCGGAAGCGTCGTGGATGCCTTCGGAGACCGCCACCACGCAGCGCCCGTAGCGCGCATACACATCCTTCACATCGCGCAAAAACTGCTCGAGCGAAAACACCCGCTCGGGCAGGTAGATCAAGTGCGGTCCATCATCAGGAAACTTTTTGCCCAGGGCGGCTGCAGCGGTGAGGAAGCCGGCGTGGCGGCCCATGACCACGCCCACGTACACGCCGGGCAGGGCGGCGTTGTCGAGATTGGCGCCAGCAAACGCTTGGGCGACAAACCGTGCGGCCGAAGGGAAGCCCGGCGTGTGGTCGTTGCCCACCAGGTCGTTGTCGATGGTCTTGGGGATGTGGATGCAGCGCAGCGGGTAGCCCGCCTGCTGCGCCTGCTCGCTGACGATGCGCACGGTGTCGGACGAATCGTTGCCGCCGATATAGTAAAACTGCTCGATCTCGTGGGCCCGCAGCACTTTGAAGATTTCCGCGCAATAGGCCATGTCGGGCTTGTCGCGGGTGGAGCCGAGCGCCGAGGACGGCGTGGCGGCCACCATTTCCAGGTTCTGGCTGGTTTCGCGCGTGAGGTCCACCAGGTTCTCGTCGACGATGCCGCGCACGCCGTGCATGGCGCCGTACACGCGGGTGCAGTCGCGAAAGCGCCGTGCTTCGAGCACCACGCCAGCCAGCGACTGGTTGATCACGGCGGTGGGGCCGCCTCCTTGCGCTACCAGGATTTTGCCGGATGTCATGCTGTCTCCTCCGTATGTGGAAACCCGACTATACCCCTCCTAGCGCCCCGCGCCGATCTGCTTGTCGAGGAATTTCTCCACCCGGCCCCAGAAGTCGATGCGATTTTTCGGCAGCCGCCAGCCGTGGCCTTCCTCTGCGTACTCCACCCATTCGACGTTGGGATTGGTCTTTTTGACGGCGTCGTAGAACTTGATGCCGTGGCTCAGGGGCACGCGGACGTCGGCGCCGCCGTAGGCCAGCAGCAGTGGTTGTTTGATTTCGGCCGCGCGCCGCAAGGGCGAGGTGGCCCGGATCTGCGCCGCATCCTTGACCTGGTCGGCCACCAGTTCGGGCATGCCGTATTGCTTCCAGCCTTCCGACATATCAGAGCTATAGCGCCACCCGCTGTTGTACATCAGGTCGATGTCGGTGACACCCACCCAGTTGATACCGCAGCGATACAGGTCGGGATCGTTGATCAGGCCCATCAGCGTGGCATAACCGCCATAGCTGGCGCCGGCGATGCAGATCCGTTTGGCGTCGGCAGTGCCCTGGGCAATCGCCCAGCGCGTGCCGTCGGCGATGTCGTCCTGCATTTTCAGGCCCCATTGCTTCCAGCCGGCGACGTAGTGGGCGTTGCCGTGGCCGGTGCTGCCGCGAAATTCGGGTTCCAGCACCGCGTAGCCGCGCGAGGCCAGGAACTGGGCATCGGCGTTCCAGTCCCAGTTCTTCCCGCGCACGAACGGGCCGCCGTGGACCAGCACCACCATCGGCAGGTTCTTGTCCTTGCCGCCCGGCGGCAACGTCAACCAGGCAGGAATCTTCAGGCCGTCACGTGCGGTGTATTGCACCAGGTCGCGCGTGCCCATGTCGGCGGCCTTGATGGCGGGCGCCACGTTGCCCACTTCGCTCAGCTTGTTCGTTTCGGTGTTGAACACCAGGAAGCGGCGCGGGTGGCGATCCGAATACGATTCCACCAGCACCCACGGGGTGTCCGGGCGCTTGGGCGGCGTGATCAGGTTGGACAGTCCCGGCAACCTCGTGTCGATCTTTTTTTGCAGCATCTGCATGCCGGTGTCGAACCACACCGTACCCTCGGCGTCGCCATCCACGCGCACGCCCAGCAGCTTGTCGTTGCTGATGATCAGGTGACCCTGGAAATCGAAACCGTCGAGCGTGACCAGGCGTGGCCCCAGCTTGTTGTTCTTGAGGTCGTAGGCATACAGCGCGGTCAAGTCCTGGCCGCCGTTGGCCACCACGTACAAGGTGCCATCGGGGCCGAAGGCCAGCGGCGAGAAGCTGTTCTTGTTCGCGGCATAGGCATTGAAACTGGCCAGCACCCGCCAGGCGCCGGTGGCCGGATCGAGATACTGGATTTTTTGCACGTTCTGGTCCAGGGTTTCCATCAGGCGCGGCTCGCCCCTTGTGGTCGAGCCACCATTCCTGCGCCGTGTCCGGGTGATCTACCGGGCGCGCGATGCCGTTGCGGGTGTTGACGCGCACCAGGTCTTGCGAGACCAGGATGCCGGGCGCGATGATGCCGGCATCGGTCACGTACACATCGTCGCCGGTTTGCGGGCCGTCCTGGTCCAGCATATAGGTGTGCCATGGCAGCATGTCGTCGCGATCGACGCCGGACCGGATGAATTGCTCGTTGCGCTTGGCCAACTGGCGGAACTGTTTGCCGTCGCGGTTGGCCGCAAACACGCCGGGCGCAAAGCGCACGTCGCGCCGGCCCTGGGTACGGTCCACGGTGGAGAACAGCAGCCGGTCGTTGTTCACCCAGCGCGCCTGGCCGATGTCGGTATCGCGAAACTGCGCCACCATGGCCGCTTCCATGGTGGTCAGGTCCACCACCGCCAGGCCGTCGCGCCGGCCCTGGGCGCCGGTAAAAGCTGCCAGGTAACGGCCATTGGGCGAGAGCATGGCGCCGTTGAAGGCAGGGTTGCTGAAGAAGCTGGCAATCGGCGGCGGTGCAGCGGCTGCCGCTTGCGGCGCAGTCAGCAACAGCAGCGCAGTCAACGCAATGCGCAGCCTCATTGCGGCGCTCCAGCTGCGTTCGCGGTCGTGGTTGCGGCTGCGGCGCCAGCCTGACCGATATTTTTATCGAGGAATTTTTCCACCCTGCCCCAGAAATCGATACGGTTCTTCGGCAGCGCCCAGCCATGGCCTTCCTCTTCGTACTCCACCCATTCCACGTCGGGATTGGCCTGCTTGACTGCCTTGTAGAACTTGGTGCCATGCGGCAGCGGCACGCGGCGGTCGGCGCCGCCGTAGGCCAGCAGCAGCGGTTGTCGGATCTCGGCTGCGCGCAGTAACGGCGACGTCGCGTTCAACTGCTCGGCATCCTTGACCTGGTCACCGACGAGCTGTGGCATGGCGTATTGTTTCCAGTGATCGGACAGGTCGGACGAGAAGTTCCAGTGACCGTCGTACATCATGTTGATGTCGGTCACGCCCACCCAGTTGATGCCGCAGCGGTACAAGTCCTTGTCGTTGATCAGGCCCATCAGGGTGGCATAGCCGCCATAGCTGGCGCCGGCGATGCAGATGCGCTTCGGATCGGCGGTCCCTTCGGCAATTGCCCAGCGTGCGCCGTCGGCGATATCGTCCTGCATTTTCAGACCCCATTGCTTCCAGCCTGCGCGGAAGTGCTTGCTGCCGAAGCCGGTGCTGCCGCGATACTCGGGTTCGAGCACGGCGTAGCCGCGCGAGGCGAGGAACTGGCTGTCCGCTTTCCAGCCCCAGCTATTGCCGCGCACATACGGGCCGCCGTGCACCAGCACCACCAGCGGCAGGTTCTTGCCGCCACCCTTGGGCACGGTGAGCCAGGCGGGAATGGTCAGGCCGTCGCGCGCCTTGTAATGCACCAGGGTCTGGCGCGCCATCTGTTCCGGCCTGATTTTCGGATGGCTGCCGCCCACCGTGGTCAGGTTGCTGGTGGCGCTGTCGTAGAGCAGGGTGCGTGCCGGGAACTGGTCGGAATAGGCGATCACCAGCACCCACGGCGTCTCCGACCGGGTCGGCACGCTGAGCAGGTTGACGGTGTTGGGCAGCATGGTGTCGATTTTCGCCTGGATCGCTTTCATGCCATCGTCGAACCAGGTGGTGCCGTTCGCATCGGCCAGGTAGCGCACGCCGAGCAGCTTGCCGTTGGCGGTTACCAGGCTGCCGCGAAAATCATAGCCGTCGATCTGCACCAGCGCTTGCGGCGCCACCTGGTTGGCGGCCAGGTCGTATTTGTGCAGCGACGTGGTGTCGTTGCCGGCGTTGGTGACCACGTACAGCGTGCCATCGGGGCCGAAGGCGCGCGGCGAGAACCCGTCCTTGCCACCGGTATAGGTGTTGTACGTGGCCAGCTCGCGCCACGCATTGCTGGCCGGATCGCGGTACAGGATCGTGCTGATGCCCTTGTTGACCGTGGTGACGATGCGCGGCTCGCCCTTGTCGTCGAGCAGCCACTGCCTGCTGTTGTCGGGGGTGCCGGTCACCGGCGTCGCGCGGCCGGTCAGGGTATTGAGGCGCAGCAGGCCCACCTCGTGCACCTGGCTGGCGCCCGACACCTGGGGTTGCACCACGTAGACGAACTCGCTGTCCTGTGCAGCTTTCTGACCGAGCAGGTAGACCGTGACCGGCAACATGTCGCGGTTGCGTATCATGCTGCCGCCGGTAAACAGTGATTTGCTGCTGCGGCTGACCAGCTGGATGAACTTGCTGGCGTCGCGGTTGATCGCGTACAGGCCCGGGCCGTAGCGCATGTCGCCCTGGCCCACGGTACGGTCGGTGGCGGTGAAGACCAGCCGCTCGTCATTGACCCACTGGAACGTGCCGACGTCGGCGTCGCCAAACGCCGCCACCACCTTGACGCTGTTATCGGCCAGCGTGACCACCGCCAGGCGGTCGCGCAACTCCTTGCTGCCGATGCGCACAGCCAAGTAGTTGCCGGTGG
This sequence comes from Duganella phyllosphaerae, assembly GCF_001758785.1. Classification (GTDB taxonomy): domain Bacteria; phylum Pseudomonadota; class Gammaproteobacteria; order Burkholderiales; family Burkholderiaceae_D; genus Rugamonas; species Rugamonas phyllosphaerae. The sequence goes on along the minus strand of NZ_LROM01000090.1, from coordinate 74,050 downwards.
GCGAGAGCAGGGCGCCGCTGAACTCGGGGTTCTCAAAGAAGTCGGCGATCGGCGGCCGCTGGGTGACAATGGCTGGCGGGGGTTCGGCGGCCAACGTCAGCGGGGAAAATGCGGCGCTGGCAGCCACTGCCGCCAGCACTGCGCAGCGTGCAAAGCGCGCGAAAACTCGGTTGGAGCCCATGGGGATCGAGATAAATTGTTAAGCTCTCAACAATACCACCGAGTTGTCATAACCGCCATTAAATTATTTCTCAGGCGCACGAACATAGTCCACCAGCGCCCTGGTCTGCGCATCCTGTGCCGGCGTCAGCAGGCTCACTACCACCATCACCACCAGGCCCGCCGGCACCCCGAAGATGCCGGCCGACGTGGGCGCGATATGGAACCACTGGCCGGTCACGCTGCCGCCCAGCACCGGGTTGGCGTGCAACATGTAATACAGGCACACGGCAAAGCCGGCGATCATGCCGGCCACGGCGCCCTGGTGGTTGGCGCGCTTCCAGAACACGCCCAGCACCAGCGCCGGGAACAGCGTCGAACCGGCCAGCGAGAACGCCGCGCCGACCAGCGAGATGATGTCGCCAGGCCGCTGCGAGGCAGCGTAAGCGGCAATGAAGGCCACGCCCAGCAGCAACAGCTTGGAAATCGTCACGCGCTTCTGGGTGGACGCGTGGCGGTCGACGATCTTGTAATAGATGTCGTGCGACAGCGCGTTGGAAATAGCGAGCAGCAGGCCGTCGGCGGTGGACAGGGCCGCAGCCAGGCCGCCGGCCGCCACCAGGCCCGAGACCACGTACGGCAGTCCGGCGATCTCCGGCGCGGCCAGCACCAGCACGTCGGCGTCGATGGTGATTTCGGCCAGCTGCACCACGCCGTCGCGGTTGACGTCGGCAATGCTGAACAGCGGCGTGGCCTTGTCCACGTTGGCCCAGTACGACACCCAGCCGGGCAGGTGGTTGAAGTCGCTGCCCACCAGCGCCGTGTAGATGTCGTACTTGACCAGCACCGCCATGGCCGGAATCGTCAGGTAAATCAGCAGGATGAAAAACAGCGCATACACCATCGACTGCCGCGTTGCATGCACCGACGGCGTGGTGTAGGCGCGCATCAGGATGTGCGGCAGCGCCACCGTGCCCAGCATCAGGCAGAACACCAGCGCCACGAAGTTGTTGCGCTTGATGGCGGAGGTTTCGGCGTCGCCCGCGTACGGTTCCGCGTGCGGGTTGATCGGACGGGCCCGGGCCAGGTTGTAGGCATGGGCTGCGGCCCATTCGCGGGCGGCGATGTCCGGGTTCTTGGGATAGGCGATCAGTGCCCGCTCGGCGCTGCGGATGTCGAGCAGCGAGGCGTTGCGGGTTTTTACCTGGTCGAGCCGGCGCTGGGCGTCGCGCCGGCCCGCTTCCCACGAGGCTGGCAAGTTGTCGAGCTGGCGCTGGTAGTCATCGGCGCGCTGCTGGAAGATGGCGCGTACCTCGGCTTCCTTCGGATCGGCCTGCAGCACGGCCTCGCGCGCGCTGAGCTTGGGTAGCAGCTTGCCGTAAGCCACTTGCGGGATCGGGTTGTCGCTGAGCTTGATGGACATCCAGATCGCCGGCAGCAGGAACGCCACCAGGATGATGATGTATTGCGCCACCTGGGTCCAGGTAATGGCGCGCATGCCGCCCAGAAAGGAGCACACCAGGATCGAGGCCAGTCCGAGGAAAATGCCCACCGAAAAATCGACGCCGGTAAAGCGCGAGGTGATCAGGCCCACCGCGTAAATCTGCGCCACCACGTAAGTAAAAGACACGATGATGGTGGCCATGACCGCCATGATGCGCACCACGCGTCCGGCGCCATTGTCCTCGCCATTGGCGTGGCCGAAGCGCATGGCCAGGAAGTCGGGAATCGTGTACTGGCAAAATTTGCGCAAGTACGGCGCGATCAGCAGCGCCACCAGCACGTAGCCGCCGGTCCACCCCATGATGTAGGCCAGGCCGTCGAAACCGTGCAGATACAGGCCGCCGGCCAGGCTGATGAAGCTGGCCGCCGAGATCCAGTCGGCGGCGGTGGCCATGCCGTTGAACATGGCCGGCACCTTGCGTCCGGCCACGTAGTATTCGAGCACGTTCGAGGTGCGGCTGAGCACGCCCAGGATCGCGTACAGCACGATGGTGGCAAACATGAACAGGTAGCCGATCCAGATGCGCGGCATGCCTTCCTGTTCGAGCAGCGTGAGCGAGAGCAAAAAGCCGCCGAAGCCGGCGGTAAACAGCAGGTAGTAGCGGCCCAGTTTGCCGGAAAAGCTGCGCTCTTTCATGATTTGGCCCTGGCGGCGGCGCGGGCTTGCTGGTCGAGCCGGCGCATGCGCCAGGCATAAAAACCGATGATGGCCAGGTACACCAGCGAGGCGCCCTGGGCGGCGAGATAAAACGACAGCGGCCAGCCGAAGATCGACAGGTTGTTCAGTTCGCGCGCGAAAAAGGCCGCGCAAAATGTCGTAACCAGCCACAGCAGCAGGAGCCAGCCGGTCATGCGGCGGGTTTGCTGCCAGTGGCGGCGGCGGATGGTTTTATCCATTCTTTATCCCTGGTTAGCCAAAGTGGGGCGGTTCGTCGGCATCGTCGAGCGGATCGACTGGCAGCGGGAACGTCAGCCGGAACAGGCTGCCAGGCAGCCTGGCCAGTTGCACGCGCGGATTGTTGAACACATCGACCTCGGCGCCGTGCTGCTGGGCGATTTCGCGCACGATGGCCAGGCCCAGGCCGCTGCCTTCGGCGGTATTGCCGAGGATGCGGTAAAAACGTTCGAACACGCGGGTGCGCTCGGCCGGTGGAATGCCGGGGCCCGTGTCTTCCACTTCCAGCAGCGCGTGGTCCTCGAAATCGACCCGCACCCGCACGGTAACGCTGCCGCCGGCCGGGGTGTAGCGCAGCGCGTTGTCGATCAGGTTCGACAGCAGCTCGCGCAACATGGTCGGGTCGCCGTTGATGTGCACCGGCGCCGGCGGCTCTTCGTAACCGAGGTCGATCTGGTGGGCGAACGACGCCTGCACCCAGTCGTGCACGGTGCTGCGCGCCAGTGCCGACAGTTCCAGCTGCACCATGCTTGATCCGGCCTGCGGCTGGTTTTCCGCGCGGGCCAGGGCCAGCAGCTGGTTCACCAGCCGGGTAGCCGACTCCGAACTTTTGGCCAGTTGCTCGAGCGAGCGGTGAATTTCTCCGCTGTCGGTCTGGCGCAGCGCCAGCTCGGACTGCATGCGCATGCCGGCCAGGGGCGTGCGCATCTGGTGCGCGGCGTCGGCAATAAAACGCTTTTGCATTTCGATGGTGTGGCCGAGCCGTTCCAGCATTTCGTTGAGCGAGCCGACCAGCGGTGAGATTTCTTCCGGCACCAGGTTCGCGGCGATGGGGCTGAGGTCGTCGGAACCGCGCGCGCGTATGCGCTCCTGCAGCTGCGCCAGCGGCGACAAGCCGCGTGACAAGGCAAACCAGACCAGGGCCAGCACGATGGGCAGGATGATGAACTGCGGCAGGATCACGCCCTTGATGATCTCGTTGGCCAGCTGGGCGCGTTTTTCCAGGGTTTCCGCCACCTGCACCAGCGCCAGCGGCGGGTGCGGGGAGGGCGCGCCATCGCTGGGTTCCACGCGGATATGGATGTAGGCCACGCGCACCGGGGTGCCGTGCATGATGTCGTTGCGAAAGCGTACGCTGCCGGCGCGGGCCTGGTCTTCCTCGGGATCGCTGCCGGGATGAGGCAGGTCGCGGTCGCCATCGATGGCGTCGCCGCTGGGGCCCTGAACCTGGAAATAGATGTTATCGACATCGTCGGCGCGCAGGATGTCGCGCGCAGCCCCGGACAGTCCATGAATCAGCTTGCCATCGACCGAGCGCACCTGTTGCGCCAGTACCGTCACGCTGTCTTCGAGCGCATGGTCGAACGGCTGATTGGCGATCGACTTGGCCACCAGGTAGGTGATCGCGATGCTCATCGGCCACAGCAGCAGCAAGGGCGCCAGCATCCAGTCGAGGATCTCGCCGAACAGCGAGCGTTGCATGCTCTCGTCGGGCTCGACCGCAGGCGGCTGGTATTCTGGAGCCTCGTCTGCCGCCTGATCGCTCACTTGACGGCGTCCCCGACTTCCACGGCTGCGGCCTTAGCTTCGGTGTATTTTTCCAGGCAATAGCCGAGACCGCGCACGGTGACGATGCGCACGCCGCCCACCTCGATCTTTTTACGCAACCGGTGCACATACACTTCGATGGCGTTGTTGCTCACTTCTTCACCCCATTCGCACAGGTGATCGACCAGTTGCTCCTTGGAGACCAGGCGGCCGGTCCGGGCCAATAGAATTTCCAGCAGGCCCAGTTCGCGCGCGGACAGGTCCAGCATCTGCTCGTTGATATAGGCGCTGCGGCCCACCTGGTCGTACGACAGCGGACCGTGCTTGATGACGGTGGCGCCGCCGCCGGCGCCGCGGCGGGTGAGGGCGCGCACCCGCGCTTCCAGTTCCGAGAGCGCAAACGGCTTGGCCATGTAATCGTCGGCGCCCAGGTCGAGGCCGTTGACGCGCTGCTCGATCGAGTCGGCAGCGGTGAGGATCAGCACCGGCAACAGCGAGCCGCGCGAACGCAGCCGGCGCAGCACTTCCAGGCCGGACAGCTTGGGCAAACCCAGGTCGAGGATCAAGAGGTCGAATTCCTGGGTGGAGAGGGCGGTGTCGGCCTCCTGGCCGTTGCGCACGCAATCGATGGCGTAGCCGGACTGGCGCAGCGAGCGGGTGAGCCCGTCGGCGAGAACGCCATCATCTTCGGCTAATAAAATACGCATGTGGATACTCCGGGTGCACTGGGGCAAAGGCTCAAGCCGGTATTGTGTTGGATTTTTTGCTTGCTGGCGAATTTTTGCACCGGCCGGGGCTGGCAACAAAATTAATCGACATTTCAATCAAATCGCGCTTGCGCTTATCACTGTTTTTTTATACAGTACTACCTGTACCGACAAATTGTCACCACCAACTGGTTGAAAGCACATTATGGACGATAAAAAAGCTGTAGTACCCGCATCCGAGAAAGCCAAGGCGCTGGCCGCCGCGCTGGCACAGATTGAGAAGCAGTTCGGCAAAGGTTCCGTCATGCGCATGGATGCCAGTGCGCCGATCGAAGAAGTACAGGTCGTGTCCACCGGTTCGCTGGGCCTGGACGTGGCGCTGGGCGTGGGCGGCCTGCCGCGCGGCCGCGTGGTGGAAATCTACGGCCCTGAATCCTCGGGTAAAACCACGCTCACCTTGCAAACCATCGCGGAAATGCAAAAACTGGGCGGCACCTGCGCGTTCATCGACGCCGAGCACGCGCTGGACGTCACCTACGCGCAAAAGCTGGGCGTCAACCTGAGCGACCTGCTGATCTCGCAGCCGGACACCGGCGAACAGGCACTGGAAATCTGCGACGCCCTGGTGCGTTCCGGTTCCGTGGACATGGTCGTGATCGACTCCGTGGCTGCATTGACGCCACGCGCCGAGATCGAAGGCGACATGGGCGACTCGCTGCCAGGTCTGCAGGCACGCTTGATGTCGCAGGCACTGCGCAAGCTCACCGGCTCGATCAACCGCACCAACACCCTGGTCATCTTCATCAACCAGATCCGCATGAAGATCGGCGTGATGTTCGGCAGCCCGGAGACCACCACCGGCGGTAACGCACTGAAGTTCTACGCGTCCGTGCGCCTGGACATCCGCCGCACCGGCTCGATCAAGTCCGGCGACGAGGTGATCGGTAACGAAACCAAGGTCAAGGTCGTCAAGAACAAGATCGCGCCACCGTTCAAGGAAGCGCACTTCGACATCCTGTACGGCGCAGGCACTTCGCGCGAAGGCGAAATCCTCGACCTGGGCGTGGAAGCGAAGATCGTCGAGAAGTCCGGTTCGTGGTACAGCTACAACGGCGAGCGCGTCGGCCAGGGCAAGGACAATGCCCGCATCTTCCTGCAAGAGCGCCCGCAACTGGCGTGGGAAATCGAAAACCGCGTGCGTGAATCGCTGGGCGTTCGTTCACTGCCACCGCTGGCCGCTGAAAAGCCAGAGACCGTGGTCAAGCTCAAGCCTGCCAAAGGCGAAGCTGACGCTGCGTAAGTTCATGGAGGCGGGTTGGCCGTTTTATCACGTCGGCCTTTAACGCAAAGCGCCCGCGCCCTGATACCTGTCACCCTCGCGTACGCGGGGATCCATAGAACGCACGCTCAGTATGGATCCCCGCTTTCGCGGGGATGACGGTTCTCCGGCTAACGGTGCGGTGTCTGTATTTCATAGCATCCGTACACTCGCCTCAAAGTCCAGAGGTCCCACCATGCCCCGTCCCCCCCTCAGCCTCAAAGGCCGCGCCCTGCGCTACCTCTCCCAGCGCGAACACAGCCGTCTCGAACTGTCGCGCAAACTCTCGCGTTACGCCGAAGACACCGACGACGTCGACGCCTTGCTCGACCTGCTCGAAAAGAACAACTGGCTGTCGCAGGAACGTTTTTCCGAATCGCTGATCCACCGTCGTTCTGCCCGTTTCGGCAACGCCCGCATCATGGCCGAGCTGCAAAGCCACGGCGTGCAGGGCGAGGCGCTGCAAGGATTCAAGGAAAGCCTGGCCGACACCGAGACCGCGCGCTGTTGCGAGATCTGGGAACGCAAGTTCGGCGAGGTCGCCACCGATCCCGAGCAACGCAACAAGCAAATGCGCTTCCTGCTGCAACGCGGCTTCTCCCAGCGCGCCATCCGCACCGCCATGAAGGGTACTGCCGATTTCGACCAGTGATTGCCGATATTTAGTTGGTGAATACCTATGAATACCCTCGTCACCGCCAACGGTTTACGGCCAGATGGCGTTTGACACGTATCAACTCGGTCTGGTGTGTGCTACACTTTTACGGTTTTTGCAGCACCGTGGGTGCGGTGGTTGTCCGTAGAAGCTACGGATACATAGGCTGCTAACTAAAATTCATGCCGCGCAAGCGGTATTCATCTTATGTCATTGTCGATTCCTGTTTCTCGTCGTGCGTTCCGCACGCGCGCGATCGCCGCCTCAGCGTGTACACGCCATGGTGGACCACCCCCCTCATTGCACCCCCCGATTTGCCTTGCCGCTGGCTTCAATAGCGACCGGGCCATAGTTTTACCCAAGCACCACACTATTCCGCAGTCTTAATCGATTTTTACACATCAGCATCAGAAGGGAAGCCAGCATGAAGATCCATGAGTATCAAGGCAAAGAAATCCTCCGGAAATACGGAGTGACGGTACCACGCGGTATTCCGTGCCTGTCCGTCGACGAGGCAGTGAAAGCTGCTGAAACCTTGGGCGGCCCGGTCTGGGTTGTAAAAGCACAAATCCACGCCGGTGGCCGTGGTAAAGGCGGCGGCGTCAAGGTCGCAAAATCGCTGGAACAAGTCAAAGAATACGCCGAGCAAATCCTGGGCATGCAGCTGATCACGCACCAGACCGGTCCAGAAGGCCAAAAAGTACGTCGCCTGCTGATCGAAGAAGGCGCGGACATCAAGAAAGAACTGTACGTATCGCTGGTCACCGACCGCGTATCGCAGCGCGTTGTCCTGATGGCCTCGTCGGAAGGCGGCATGGACATCGAAGAAGTGGCTGAATCGCATCCAGAACTGCTGCACTCGATCGCCATCGACCCATCGGTTGGCCTGACCGACGCTGAAGCTGCCGGCATCGCTGCCAAGATCGGCGTACCAGAAGCTTCGATCCCTGACGCTGTCACCAACCTGCAAGGCCTGTACAAAGCCTACTGGGAAACCGACTCGTCGCTGGCCGAAATCAACCCACTGATCCTGACCGGTTCGGGCAAGGTTATCGCCCTGGACGCCAAGTTCAACTTCGACGCCAACGCACTGTTCCGTCAACCAGAAATCGTCGCTTACCGCGACCTGGACGAAGAAGATCCAGCTGAAGTGGAAGCCTCGAAATTCGACCTGGCTTACATCTCGCTCGACGGTAACATCGGCTGCCTGGTCAACGGCGCCGGCCTGGCCATGGCCACCATGGACACCATCAAGCTGTTCGGCGGCGAGCCGGCCAACTTCCTCGACGTCGGCGGTGGCGCCACGGCCGAGAAAGTCACCGAAGCGTTCAAGATCATGCTGAAAAACCCAGGCTTGAAAGCCATCCTGGTGAACATCTTCGGCGGCATCATGCGTTGCGACGTCATCGCCGAAGGCGTGATCACCGCAGTCAAAGCCGTATCGCTGAACGTGCCACTGGTGGTGCGCATGAAGGGCACCAACGAAGACCTGGGCAAGAAGATGCTGGCCGATTCCGGTCTGCCGATCATCGCAGCCGACACCATGGAAGAAGCAGCCAAGAGCGTTGTTGCAGCTGCTGCCGGTCAAGCTTAATTAAGGAATCAACATGTCCATTCTGATCAATAAAGATACCAAAGTTGTCACCCAAGGGATCACCGGCAAGACCGGCCAGTTCCACACCCGCGGTTGCCGCGACTACGCGAACGGCAAAAATGCCTTCGTCGCAGGCGTGAACCCAAAGAAAGCCGGCGAAGACTTCGAAGGCATTCCAATTTTCGCTAACGTTGCAGAAGCGAAAAAAGAAACCGGCGCCAACGTGTCGGTAATCTACGTACCACCAGCAGGCGCAGCTGCCGCGATCTGGGAAGCCGTAGAAGCCGAGCTGGACCTGGCAATTTGCATTACCGAAGGCATTCCAGTGCGCGACATGATGGCGCTGAAAGACCGCATGGCCAAAGCCGGTTCGAAAACCCTGCTGCTGGGCCCTAACTGCCCAGGCCTGATCACCCCTGACGAAATCAAGATCGGCATCATGCCAGGTCACATCCACAAGAAGGGCCGTATCGGCGTGGTGTCGCGTTCGGGCACGTTGACCTACGAAGCAGTCGGTCAGCTGACCGCACTGGGCCTGGGCCAATCGTCGGCAGTCGGCATCGGCGGTGACCCGATCAACGGTCTGAAGCACATCGACGTCATGAAGATGTTCAACGACGATCCTGATACCGACGCGGTCATCATGATCGGCGAAATCGGTGGTCCTGACGAAGCCAACGCGGCTTATTGGATCAAAGACAACATGAAAAAGCCAGTGGTCGGCTTCATCGCCGGTGTCACCGCTCCTCCGGGCAAGCGCATGGGCCACGCCGGCGCGCTGATCTCCGGCGGCGCCGATACCGCACAAGCCAAACTGGAAATCATGGAAGCTTGCGGCATCACCGTCACCAAGAACCCGTCGGAAATGGCGCGTCTGCTGAAAGCCATGCTGTAATAGCCAGCTTGATCGCACGATAACAAAAGGGAGCCTTGCGCTCCCTTTTGTCATTATTGGGCTCATGATGAGCTGACGAAAATTGTCAGCGCTGACAAATCGCGCTGGCGCGACTGACAAAAAACGGCAGTTCTCGCGCTGCCGAGGCGCGGTTTGCCCCGGCGCAGAGCTGGCACAGCTATTGCGATATCTCAGGTGTGACACTGACCCATCTCAACCCCGGAGACGCAACCATGAAATCCCTCAAGTCCATGAAATCCATGAAATCGCAGGCACAAGCCGGCTTTACCCTGATCGAACTGATGATCGTGGTGGCCATTATCGGCATCCTGGCTGCGGTGGCCATTCCTGCTTACAGCAATTACACGGTCAAGGCCAAGATCGCCAACGTCATGTCGGCAGCCGACGCCACCAAGACCGCCGTGGCGCTGTGCGCACAGGAAGCTGGCGGCGTGGTGACCGATTGCACGTCCGGCTCGAACGGCGTACCGACCGTGACGGCGACGAAGGAAGTCGCTTCCGGTTCCGTGACCGGTGGCACCATCACGCTCGTGCTGGCCGATGGCGTAGGCTCCGGACTCAAGGACAAGAAAGTGACCTTTACGCCAGTGGTCGCCGCAGGCGCAACCAGCCTCACGTGGACCGTGGATACCGACGCGACCACGACCGACAATGCAGCCGCAGTCGAAGCGCTGAAGAAAAACAACAAGCCAGCGAGCTGATAAGTGATACATAGAGCGGAGTCGGGCATGCGCCCACTCTGCTTTTACTATTGATCGTAGCTGTGCCAGAACGGTTTTAACACTTCCCCCGCCGCACCCGGCGCACCTAGCCAGCCTTGCAAGGCCTGGGGCCAGGCGCCACCCAGCGGCAGCAGCAGGAACCGGCCGGAGATTTCCCCCACCTTGTCCAGCGCGACAACGGTTTCCGGCTGGGTTCCCTTATTCCCCAAGCCTCCAATCACCGCGTTGTGACTGAGCAGCGTGCGTGCGCCGTGGCGCTCCACCGCCACATCGGCTGCCGGCAGCGCCAGCGCAAAGCCGATGCCAACGGCGTCCGACAGCACCGCCAGTTCGGTCTGGCGCCGGTTGCCCTGGAAGCGGAGGTCGGCGCGGTTCAGGTGGTAGATGCCGAATTCGTTCAGTTGATCCTTGCCCGGGTAGCCGGCATACGGCCCTTGCCCCACCCAGCGGAACTCGGCCATGCCTGCCGGCGCCACCAGCGACAAACCCGCCTCCGAGACGATGGCGCCAGGCGCCAGCGGCCGATACGCATAGCTGACGGCGATCGCGCTCTTGCCGTCGATCTCGAGCGTGTAGCCGCCGACCAGGCCTTGCTCGCTGGCGACTGCGGCGCCGCCATTGTTGCCTGGCCTACCTGGTCGGCCTGGGCTGGCGATGTGGTTGGCCTCGCCTGCGGGCAGCAGATCATCCGGCTGAGCGGCTGCGCCTTTCGGCGCCGCCTCTGCCAGCGCAGCGGGTACCGGCAGGCGGTAAGTCGCGTGTACCGACAGCCGCACCCGCTCGCCCAGCCGCTCCGCCTTGATCACGGGCTGGTCGGCCTGTTCCAGGATCGACACCGGCCAGGTCCCCGATTTTTTCGCGCCCAGCGCCTCGGCCATGGTGAACCGGCGTCCGCCATGCGGCACGATGCCATCGACCAGCACCCGGCCGGCGCGGTCGCGGATCGCCAGTGCGCCGGTTTCGCGCTGCACGGTCAAGATCCATTGCGCGGTCGTGACGGAAGTTGCGTCCGCATCCTCGGCCAGTATCGGCGAATGAGGAGCAGGAGTGACAGCAATACCAGGGGCAGCAGAAGTAGCAGAAGTAGCAGTAGCAGCAAGAGCAGCAGCAGGAGTCACAGAGGCCACAGGATCCACAGGAGTGGCCGTCCAGTTGAATTGTGCCGGTTCCGCGCGCAGCAGGTGCAAGCTGCGCTCGTTGATTTGCGTGCCGTGCTCGTCCACCGCGCGCAACTGCAAGACCAGCACGTCGGTGAGCGATGCGGCCGGTGCCGGAATGTCCACCGCGATGGCGGTCGCTTCCGTAGCGCGTGCTGGAGCCGACAGCGCCTCTTTGCCTTGCTGGCGTGTCACGCCGTTCTGTTGCAAGGCCCAGTGCAACGTGACGCCGCGCAGGCTGCGGAAGTCGTAGCGGTTTTCCAGCGTGACGGCGATGCGTTGCCGACCAGGTGCCACCCGCGCCGTGCGCTCGACGAACTGGACCGGTGCATACACCTTGCGCATCTGCCAGAAATCGACCTGCGGCGTGCGGTCGGCATAGACCAGGCCGTCGGCGCCGTCGAGGCCGTGGGTATCGTAGTACTGGTGGGGGGCGCGCCACGCGTATTGGGTCGGCTGATCGGGATCGACCGGCGTTGCCCGGCGACGCAGCAAGCCCTGGTCGTGGAAGTGCCACAGCGAGCCGCCCGCGAACACCGGGTTGGCTTGCAGCAGCGCCCACTGGTCCTGGATGCGGTCGCTGGCCAGGCCCAGGCCATGCGCGTACTCGGTCAGGATGGTCGGGCGCGTGAGCTTGTCGGCGTAGCCTGCCAGGGTATCGTTGCTCGGGTAATGCGGCGAATACAGGTCGACGAAAGCCGGGATGCGCGCGTAGTTTTTGGCAAAGTAACTGCCGATCTTGGGCAGCGTGATCGGCCGGGTGGGATCGAGCTGCTTGACCAGCCGGCCGGCGTCCATCTCGAACTCGTTGATCGGATTCTCGTTGCCGATGCTCCAGATAATCACCGACGCATGGTTCTTGTCACGCATCACGGTCGCGCGGGCGCGGGCCAGGATGTTGTCGCGGTAGGCAGGATTGTCGAGGTTCTTTTCACCGTGGCCGATGGCCACTTCGTCCATTACATAAAAGCCCAGTTCGTCGCACAGTTCGAGCAGGCGTGGATGGGGCGGGTAGTGCGAGGTGCGTACATAATTGACATTACCTTGCTTCATCAGCGCCAGGTCTTGCCGCATCTGCGCCCCGGTCACGGCACGGCCGGTGACGGGATCGAGATCGTGGTGATTGACGCCACGCAGCTTGACCGGCTTGCCGTTGACCAGCAGCAGCTTGCCAGCGACCTTGACGTCGCGTAGGCCCACGCGCTGTTCGACGGTCTGGATGGGTTTGCCCTGCTGCGTCACGGTGAGGACCAGGCGGTACAGCGTTGGCGTTTCGGCGCTCCAGAGTTGCGGCCGCTCGATGCGTATTGTCGTGCCGAGGTTGGTGAGTACCTGCCGCGCTACTCGCTTACCTTGCGTATCGAACAGTTCGGCATGTACCGCCGCGCTCGGCGCGCTCAGTTGCACCTTGACCGCGAGCAGGGCGTCTTTGCCTTGCAGGACAGTGCTGGTGCTCAAGTCCTGCACGTGCACGGCTGGCAGCGAGACCAAGGTCACGTCGCGATAAATGCCCGACAGCGACCAGTCATCGTTGAGATCGAACTCGTAACCGAGCGGCTTGGTGGTCACGCGCACGGCCACCGTATTCTGGTCTTGCAGCATATCGGTGACATCGAAAGTATGGCGATTGAACGCGCTGGCCGATGACGTGCCAGCCAGCTTGCCGTTGACCCACACCTGGTAGCCGAACGCCACGCCGTCGAAGCGCAGGAAGGTACGCCGGCCTTGCCAGCTTTTCGGCACCGTGAACGTACGCCGATACAAGCCGAGGCCATCCCTGAGATCGTCACCATAGGAAGGCTCGGCATGGCCGTGCAGCTCCCAGTTGGCCGGCACGGGGATGGTCTGCCAGCGCGAGACGTCGAAACCGGGCGCGGTGAACTGCGCATCGGCGCCGGCGTCGAGAGAGGGCAGGTATTTGAACGACCAGTTGCCGTTGAGGGACTGCGACCAGGCGGGGTCTTTGGCCGGGACGATATCGGCGGCGCTGGCCTGGCCGAACAAGGCCAGGACGAATAACCACAGCACCAGCCAGGGTATGTTTTTCATTTGCATGCGATGGTTTCCTTGGAGATTAAGGAAACTATCACTTCGAAGCCGGGCGCGGACAGGTGTGGCGGCAATTCTCAACGCCATGATTACGTCATGCAGGGTGATGCTTGTTGTTACAATCAGCCATCGCTGCCATTGTTGACGTTATCAAGGAGTCCCATCCATGCCTGTCTTCACGCCCGATCAACTGTTGACCGAAAGCGACCCGGCGGCAGGCTCCATGGAACCGAATCAACGACGCTGGATCAGCGAGGTGGGCGAACTGTCGCAGTTCGGCGCCTTCGTCGAGGTGCTTCAGCCTGGCAGCAGATCGTCGATCAGGCATTGGCACAGCGCCGAAGACGAGATGGTCTACGTGCTTGATGGTGAAATCATGGTCATCGAAGGGCCGGCCGAGACACTGATGCGTACAGGTGATACTGCGACCTTCAAGGCCGGCGTCGCCGTCGGACATTGCCTGGAGAACCGCAGTGCTTCGCCCACACGTTGCCTGGTGGTCGGCACCCGCGCCCCGGTCGACCGCATTACCTATCCCGAGCACGACCGGGTTTGCCTGCGCGACCGCTCACTGCCGGACGACATCTGGACCGACCTGGCTGGCCAGCCCGCGTCGAGCCCTTACCCGGACTAGCTCGTCACACTCCAATCCCCCGACTTGCCGCCGTGCTTTTCCATCACCCGGATCTCGCCCATCACCATGCCCCGGTCCACCGCCTTGCACATGTCGTACACGGTCAGCAGTCCGATCTGCACGGCGCTCAGCGCTTCCATTTCCACCCCGGTCTTGCCGAAGGTTTCCACTTGCGCCTTGCAGTGCACGCTGGCGTTGGCTGCGTCGGTCTCGAAATCGACCGCCACGCGGGTGAGCGCCAGCGGGTGGCACAGGGGGATCAGGTCGCTGGTGCGCTTGGCGGCCATGATGGCGGCGATGCGGGCGATGCCCAGCACGTCGCCTTTTTTTGCGGTGCCGTCCATGATGATGGCCAGGGTTTCCGGCTTCATGCGGATCGTGCCGGAAGCGACGGCAATGCGGTGGGTTTGCGCCTTGGCGCCCACGTCGACCATGTGGGCCTGGCCGCTGGCGTCGAAGTGGGTCAGGTGGTCGGCTGGAGGGAGGTTATCGGTCATGGAAAGGTGCGGATAGGAAAGTGGCAACAAGGTGATCAAAGGGGAGCGCGTGGTGCGCCAAGGCCCCGGTTGCGGGTATCATAGCACCGTGAATTCAAAACACCGCCCCCCTGCCAGTGAGTCCCGCCGTCCCCTGCGTGTGCGCATGGTGGCTGCGGCTTTGTTGATCGCGATGCCGATGGCCATCGCGCAAAATGCGCTCGCGCCCGCAAAAATCCCCAATTTGCCCGCGCTCGGCGACACCGAGCGCCAGGATTTGTCGCCCATTTCGGAGCGCAAGATTGGCGAGGAAATCATGCGCGACATCCGCCGCGACCGCGATTTCCTCGACGACGGCCCCATCCTTGAATACCTGAACAATTTTGGTAATGCGCTGGTGGCGGCGCGTCCCGGCGCACGCGGCGAGGCCAATTACGACTATTATTTCTTCGCGGTGCGCGATCCCCAGTTGAACGCGTTCGCGCTGCCCGGCGGTTTCATTGCCGTGCACTCGGGCTTGCTGCTGGCGGCGCAGTCCGAGTCGGAGCTCGCGTCCGTGCTCGGCCACGAGATCGGCCACGTGGCGCAGCGCCACATTGCGCGCTCGATCGGCCAGCAAAAGCAGGATGCGCTGATCCCGCTGGCAGCGATGATCCTGGCGGCGCTGGCGTCGCGCGCCGGTGGCGATGCGGCCATCGGCGTGTTCATGGGCGGGCAGGGACTGGCCATCCAGCGCCAGCTCAATTTTGGCCGCGAGGCCGAGCGCGAGGCCGACCGCATCGGTTTCCAGATCATGGGCGAGGCCGGCTATGACACCACCGGCATGGTGGCGTTCTTCCAGCGCATGCAGTCGGCCACGCGCAATTACAGTGACCTGGTGCCGGCCTACCTGCAAACCCACCCGCTCACCACCGAGCGCATCGCCGACATCCAGGCGCGCATCCGCGACCAGCCGTACAAGCAGCGTGCCGACAGCCTCGATTTTTACCTGGTGCGCTCGCGCGCGCGCGTGTTGCAGGCACAGGGTTCGCAGGCGATGGCCGAAGCTAAACAGTTTTTCGAAGAACAGATGAAGCAGGAAAACCGCCTGCAGCTGACGGCCGGCCAGTACGGCATGGCGTTCTGGTCGCTCAAGAATGGCGACCCCGCCAATGCCCAGGTGTGGCTGGACAAGGCGCGCGGCACCTTCAACAAGGCGCCGCCGCCCGGCACCTTCAGCGCTGCGCCCAAGCCGGCGTCGGACGCGATTTTTGTCACCACCTCGATCGAGATCAAGCTGGGCAAGTCCGACGACCACGATTCCATCGCCAAGGGCCTGGAAGAAGCCAAGGCGGCGCAGCAGAAGTTCCCGCTGTCGCGCACGGTGTCGCACCTGTACGCCGAGGCCATGATCGCCGCCGGCAAGTACGACGATGCTGCCGCCTACCTGCGCGACCAGGCCCTGCTTTACCGCGAGGAGCCGGAAGTGTTCGATTACCTGGCGCAGGTGTATTCCAAGCAGGGCAAGATCGCTTTGCAGCACATCGCTTTGGCCGAGTCGTACATGCTGCAAGGTGGCACCCTGTCGGCGCTGGAGCAGCTCGGCTATGCGCGCAAGGCGTCCGATGCCTCGTTTTACGACCAGGCGCTGATCGACGCGCGCGAGCGCGACTGGCAGGCGCGCCAGCGCGAGGCGATGGGGGACAAGGCCAAGAAAGACCTGGCGTTACAGCCGGCCTTCAAGGCGGAGCTACGCAGCGGCAACAACAGCAGTGTCAACGGTGGCGCCAACAGTACCGGCGGTTTGGGCAACAGCGCCGACAGGGAGTGGACCGATCCGTCCGGCCGGCTGCGCCAGAGCACCGATCCGTTCGAGCGACTGCGTCAAAAATCCGACGCTACGCCGGAGAGCTGGGCACGCTGACAAAGCCGAACCGCTGCTGCAACCGGTCGGCAGCCACGCGTTCGACGTCGATATGACGTTCGCCGTCGGCGAAGGTCAATCGCGCGCCTGGCGCGTCCAGCCATGCCAGCAGGGCATCGTCGCCCACCGGCGCGCCGTGCAAGTGCAGGCGCGGCAGCACTTGGGCGAAGTCGCGGTCGTCCAGTTGTGCAATCACATCTTCCCCCACCAGTAGCAGGGCGCCGGTCTCGGTCAGCGCTACCGCCTCGATGGCAGGCATGGCTGCGCCCGTGTGCAGCAGCCAGCCGGCGGCCGGATCGGTGCGCACGATGTACGGCGCCGCTTGCAGTTGCACGTACACGCGTTGCGGACCGTTCTGGAAATACCAGCAGCCGCGCTCGTCGGCGGCGTAGTTGCGGTTGATGAAGCCGACCAGGGCGGGATTGGTGAGCTTGTCGCCGGGCAGGTCGAGGTGTTGGGCGCGCTCGTCGCGCATGCGCCAGTGGCCGCGCGCGTCGAGCGCCAGCCAGCCGTAGCAGTTGGGAACGTCGGGCCACTTGGCCAGGGCCTGCTTGACGATGTCATCCATGTTTTAGTTGTCCGTCCTGTAGTTTGCCCGGTTGATCGCTGGCGCTGTCGAGGAAATGGAGCAGGCGCCGTGGCAGCCAGTCCAGCTTGCCGGGCAGGCGGCCCACGGCAAAGCCCACGTGGCCACCGTGATCAGGATACTCGAGCACCACATTGGACGCCGCACGTTGCGGCAGGTGGCGCCCGGGCAGGAATGGATCGTTTTTCGCGTTGAGCACTAGGGTGGGCACGGTGATGTCGGTCAGGACGTGCTTGGCGCTGGCGCGGTCCCAGTAGTCGTTGGTGTCGCGGTAGCCGTGCAGCGGCGCGGTGACGACGTTGTCGAAGGCGTACAGGTCACGGGCGGCGTGCAGGGCGTCCAGGTCGAACAGGCCGGGGAAGTGCTCGAGCTTGGCGATGCACTTGGGTTTCAGTGTCTGCAAAAACATGCGCGTGTACACCATGTTGAAGCCGCGCGAGAGCGAGGCGCCGCCTTGCGCCAGGTCTAGCGGCGCCGATACCGAGCAGGCGGCATCGATAAAATCGGCCTGGTGCTGCGATTCGCCGAGCCAGCGCAACAGGGCGTTGCCGCCCAGCGAGACGCCGACCGCGTAGAATTTTCCGCAGTGGCGCGCGTGCAGCTTGCGCACGATCCAGTCCACCTCGGCAGCGTCGCCCGAGTGGTAAAAGCGCGGCGCGCGGTTGGCTTCGCCCGAGCAGCCGCGAAAATGCGGCACGGCGCCCGACCAGCCGCGCGCGGCCACGGCAGCCATCAGCGACCGCGCGTAGTGGCTGTCAGACGAGCCTTCCAGGCCGTGGAATAGCACGACCATCGGCTGGCCCGGCCGGCCATCGACGAAATCGATATCGATGAAGTCGCCGTCCGGCGCATCCCAGCGCTCGCGCCGGTACCGCACCGCCGGCTTGGCGATGCACTTGGCGGGATAGATGGTTTGCAGGTGGCCGCTGGGCAGCCAGAACGGCGACGAATATTCCACTGTCTATTATTGCAGAGTCAGTGCAGGATTTGCGCCTGCGGATCGACCGGCGCCGCGCCCGGCGCGATCGAGACGTGGTGCAGCACGATGCGCCAGCCGCGCGGGGTTTTGCTGTAGACGTTGGTGGCGAGCAGGTGGGCCGGCTCGCCGCTGGCGGCGGTGGTGCCTTCCACCACCGTGTGCACCGAACTCATCAAGGTATGGGTTTCGTGCAATTGCGACGGCATGATCTGCAGGCCCCCCTGGGCCAGGATCGCTTCCCACGCGGTGCGGATCGCGGCGTGGCCGATCAGGCGCTGGCCGCCCGGGTGGATGCAGACGATCTCGTCGTCATCGGCCCACAGGGCCATCAGGGCGTCGACGTCGGCCCGGTTGAGGGCGTCGTAGAACGCGGTCTCGGTTTCGGCAGCGCTGCCGTTCATCTGTTTGACACGTTTGGTTGGCATGCGGCTGCGTCCGGAGATTAGTGGTGGCCGACGACGGTGCCGGGCTTCAGGCGATAGGCGGTGCCGCAGTACGGGCACTTGGCGGTGCCGTGGTGGTCAAATTCGAGGAACACGCGCGGGTGCGACGACCACAGCGGCATGGCCGGGTTGGGGCAGTGCGCCGGCAGGTCTTTGCCGTCGAGTTCAACTGCGGCGGCTGCGTTGGTGGTGTTGGCGGTCATGTTATGCGGGCTCCGAAGGCAAAGGAAAACCACGATTTTAACGGATTCGCGCAACCAGCAAAAATCATCGGTAAAATAGCGCCTCTCCATTCCCGGCGAGCCCTGCCATGTGGCAGGAATGCCACAATCTTCTTCATGACCGACCCTCGCAGTTCGCCTACCTTGAACGCCATGGACCGCCACCACCCGCAGGCCTGGCGCGAAGCCGTGCGCACCGGCATGCCCACCCTGTTCGGCATCGCCGCCTGGGGCCTGGTGGTGGGCATTGCCATGGTCAAGTCGGGCCTGACGGTGCCGCAGGCGCTGGCCATGACGCTGCTGGTGTTTGCCGGTTCGGCGCAACTGGCGGCATTGCCGCTGATCGCCACCGGCGCGCCGATCTCGGTGATCTTTCTCACCGCCGTGGTGGTCAACCTGCGTTTCGTGATCTTCTCCGCCTTGCTGGCGCCGCACTTTGCCCACCTGCCGTGGCGCCAGCGCCTGATGCTCGGCTACGTCTCGGGCGACCTGGCCGTGGCCCTGTTCCTGCAGAAGTATCCGACGACCGACCCGCAGGACGGCAAGCTGTCCTATTTAAAAGGCCTGATTTATCCAAACTGGTCGGCCTGGCAGGTCGGGTCCATCATCGGCATCTTTTTGGGTAGCGCCGTGCCGCCCGAATGGGGCCTGGGCTTTGCCGGCACGCTGGCCATCGTGTGCGTGATGATCCCGCTGATCGTTGGCGTGCCGGCGCTGTGCGGCGTGCTGGTGGCCGGCGCGGTGGCGGTGGCGGCGTTTGCTCTGCCGTACAAGCTCGGCTTGCTCGTGGCGGTGGTGGCGGGCATGGCGGCTGCCATGCTGGTCGAGAGCGTCATGGCCAGGCTGCGGAGGGCGCCATGACCGGTCTCGAGATCTGGATCGTGATCGGCGCGCTGGTGCTGGCCACCGCCACCGCGCGCAGCTCGCTGTGGCTGATCGGTCACCACATCAATATTCCGAAACGGGTGCAGGATATGTTGCGCTACGCGCCCGCGTGCGCACTGGCGGCCATCATCGGCCCCGACCTGCTGCTGTCGCCTGCCGGCCATATCGTTTTTGACTTGAGCAATATCAAATTGCTCTCCGGTATCGCGGCGACAATCTATTATTTGCTGCGTCGCAATATGCTGGAAACCATTGTTTTCGGCATGGTTTGTTTCACGGCGTTACGGCTCGCAGGATCTTCATTTGTTGCTTGAAGCAGGGCCTGTTCCTGTATTTCAATAACAATTAAATCACGCCGGCCTTGCGGTAGAATAGCGCCTTCTTATCACTCAACCAATGGGTCGCCATGTCCGCTGTTTTGAACTTCATCCGTCTGCAAGATCTTATCGACCAAAATGCCCTGCAGGGCAAGCGCGTGTTCATCCGCGCCGACTTGAACGTGCCGCAGGATGATGCGGGCAATATCACCGAAGATACGCGCATCCGCGCTTCCGTGCCGGCCATTCGCGCCGCCGCTGCCGCTGGCGCCAAAGTGATGGTCACATCCCACCTCGGTCGTCCGACCGAAGGCGAATTCAAAGCGGAAGACAGCCTGGCGCCGGTCGCCGCGCGCCTGTCCGAGCTGCTGGGCCAGCCGGTTGAACTGAAGCAGAACTGGGTGGACGGCGCCGGCCTCGAAGGCTTGCAGGCCGGCCAGGTGGTGCTGCTGGAAAACGTCCGCGTCAACAAGGGTGAAAAGAAGAATGCCGACGAACTGGCCCAGAAAATGGCCCAGCTGTGCGACATCTACGTCAACGACGCGTTCGGCACCGCCCACCGCGCGGAAGCCTCCACCCACGGCATCGCCAAGTTCGCGCCGGTGGCTGCCGCCGGTCCGCTGCTGGCCGCCGAACTCGACGCACTGGGCAAGGCGCTGGGCGCCCCGGCCCGTCCGCTGCTGGCCATTGTGGCCGGCTCCAAGGTGTCGTCCAAGCTGTCGATTTTGAAAGCGCTGGCCGACAAGGTGGACAACCTGATCGTCGGTGGCGGCATCGCCAACACGTTCATGAAGGCTACCGGCCTGAACATCGGCAAGTCGCTGGTGGAAAACGAGCTGGTGGAAGAAGCCAAGGCCATCATCGAGATCATGGCCAAGCGCGGCGCCACCGTGCCGATTCCGGTGGACGTGGTCTGCGCCAAGGAATTCTCGCCAACCGCAGCGGCCACCGTCAAGGACGTGGCCGACGTAGCCGACGACGACATGATCCTCGACATCGGCCCGAAAACCTCGGCCATGCTGGCCGATCAAATTGCCGCTGCCGGCACCATCGTCTGGAACGGCCCGGTCGGCGTATTCGAGTTTGACCAGTTTGGCGAAGGCACCAAGACGCTGGCGCTGGCGATCGCTGCCTCGAAGGCGTTTTCGATTGCCGGCGGTGGCGACACGCTGGCCGCAATCGCCAAGTACGACATCACCGACAAGATCGGTTACATCTCCACCGGTGGTGGCGCGTTCCTGGAATTCCTGGAAGGCAAGACCCTGCCTGCGGTCGAAATTCTGACCCAGCGCGCTGCAGCGCAATAATGTTTTTGGCTCAAAGATTAGTAAATAGCACGGTCGTGCGTGTAGTGATTTACCAGTAAAATCGCTGTCATGTCAGTGTTTAACGATGATTTTTGTAAAAATGCTACAAAGTTTTGTAGTCTGGCTACATTTGTTGTCGATGACGCAGCATTTTCCTGGCTTCCGCGCTGCGCGGAAGCTGTCCGCATGACCTTCTCGCTCAAGGAATACTATGTCCCGTAGCACCAAAATTGTCGCCACCATCGGCCCAGCATCGACTGATTTCGACGTCCTGGTCAAGATGATCCGCGCCGGCGTCGATGTCGTTCGCCTGAACTTCTCGCACGGCAAGGCGCAGGACCATATCGACCGCGCACGGCTGGTGCGTGAAGCGGCTGCCGAATGCGGCCGCGAAGTGGCGATCATGGCGGACATGCAGGGACCGAAGATTCGTGTCGGCAAATTTGAGAACAGCAAGATCGAACTGGTCAACGGCGACAAGTTCATCCTGGACGCCAAGTGGGGCGAGAACGGCGAACTGGGCAACCAGGACCGCGTGGGCCTCGACTACAAGGCCTTGCCCCAGGACGTGCGTCCCGATGACAAGCTGCTGCTCAACGATGGCCTGATCGTGCTGGTGGTCGATAAAGTGATCGGCAGCGAGATCTACACCACCGTCAAGATCGGCGGCGAGCTGTCGAACAACAAGGGCATCAACCGCCAGGGTGGCGGCCTGACCGCACCGGCGCTGACCGCCAAGGACATGGAAGACATCAAGACTGCGATGAGCTTCCAGTGCGATTACCTGGCGATCTCGTTCCCGAAAAGCTCGACCGACATGGAAATGGCGCGCACGCTGGCCAATATCGCCGGTGAGCCTTACGGCCACAAGCCGATGATGATCGCCAAGATCGAGCGTGCCGAAGCCATTCCAGTACTGCAAGAAATTCTCGACGCCTCCGACGGCATCATGGTTGCCCGTGGCGACCTGGCGGTCGAGGTGGGCAACGCGGCGGTGCCGGCGCTGCAAAAGCGCATGATCCGCATGGCGCGCGAATCGAACAAGCTGGCCATCACCGCCACGCAGATGATGGAATCGATGATTTTCAACGCCGTGCCCACCCGTGCCGAAGTATCGGACGTGGCCAACGCGGTGCTCGACGGCACCGATGCGGTGATGACCTCGGCGGAAACCGCCTCGGGCCGTTACCCGATCGAAACCGTGGAAATGATGGCAGCCATTTGCGTGGAAGCCGAGCAGTCCGAGTACAACAAGCTCGACGCCGACTTCCTCAACGCCACCTTTACCCGCATCGACCAGTCGATCGCGTACGCGGCGCTGTTTACCGCGCACCACCTGGAAGTCAAAGCCATTGTGGCGCTGACCGAGTCCGGTTCCACCGCGCTGTGGATGAGCCGTCACAATATCGACACGCCGATCTATGCATTGACGCCGAGCGTGCTCACCGAGCGCAAGGCGTCGCTGTACCGCAACGTCAAGGCGTTCAACCTGGCCCAGGCCGGCGACAGCGCTACCGTGATGCGCCAGGCCGAAGAGCTGCTGGTGGCGCGCGGCATCGTCAAGAAAGACGACATCATCGTGGTGACCTGGGGTTCGCGCATGGGTTATGCCGGCGGCACCAATGCGCTGCGGATCGTCAAGGTCGGTCAGGTCGTTAATAAGTAAGTCCGGAGGCCATGCCCGCGCGAGCGGGCGTGGTGATGCTCCGGCAAGGTTCTTTTTTTTAATTGTTTGGAGTACATACCATGTCCCTCGTATCGATGCGTCAACTGCTGGACCATGCTGCTGAAAATGGTTACGGCATTCCTGCCTTCAACGTCAACAATCTGGAACAAGTGCAAGCCATCATGGCTGCTGCCGACGCGCTCGACAGCCCGGTCATCATGCAAGCCTCGGCTGGCGCCCGCAAATACGCCGGCGAAGCGTTCCTGCGCCACCTGATCGACGCCGCCATCGAGGCGTATCCGCACATCCCGGTCGTGATGCACCAGGATCACGGCCAGTCGCCGGCGATCTGCATGGCCGCGATCCGCTCCGGCTTCTCGTCGGTGATGATGGACGGTTCGCTCGAAGCGGACGGCAAGTCGGTCGCGTCGTATGAATACAACGTTGCTGTCTCGCGCGAAGTGGTGAAATTCTCGCACTCGATCGGCGTGACCGTCGAAGCCGAACTCGGTGTGCTGGGTTCGCTGGAAACCATGAAGGGCGACAAGGAAGACGGCCACGGCGCCGACGGCACCATGACCCGCGAACAGCTGCTGACCGACGTCGACCAAGCGGCCGACTTCGTCAAGCAAACCCAGTGCGACGCGCTGGCAATCGCCATCGGCACCTCGCACGGCGCCTACAAGTTCACCCGCAAGCCAACCGGCGACATCCTGGCGATCGACCGCATCAAGGAAATCCACGCGCGTATCCCCAACACCCACCTGGTGATGCACGGTTCGTCGTCGGTGCCGCAAGAGCTGCTGGCCATCATCCGCGAATTCGGCGGTGACATGAAAGAGACCTACGGCGTGCCGGTCGAAGAAATCCAGGAAGGCATCCGTCACGGCGTTCGCAAGATCAATATCGACACCGACATCCGCCTGGCCATGACTGCGGCGATCCGCCAGTTCATGTTCCAGAACCCGTCGAAATTCGATCCACGCGACTACCTGAAGCCTGCCCGTCTGGCTGCCGAGCAAGTTGTGCGCGCCCGTTTCGAAGCGTTCGGCTGCGCCGGCCAAGCGTCGAAAATCAAGCAAGTATCGCTGGAAAAAATGGCCGAGCGTTACAAGGCCGGCGAGCTGTCGCAAATTGTGAAGTAAAATCCTGTCTGCAACGGGACACTGACCCGTGAGTTCTCGACCGGCGGAGAGCATTGCTTTCCGCCGGTTTCGCTTTTACGGTTTCGCTTTTACAGTTTTGCTTTTAACAACACACTCCAAGCTATGAACGCCCTCTACCAGTCTTCCATTACCTCCCTGCCACTGCTCGGTCACGGCAAAGTCCGCGACAACTACGCCGTTGGCGACGACAAGATCCTGATCGTCACCACCGACCGCCTGTCCGCCTTCGATGTCGTGATGAATGAACCGATACCCGGCAAGGGCATGGTACTGAACCAGATGAGCGATTTCTGGTTCGAGAAGCTGGGCCACATCGTGCCGAACCACCTGACCGGCGTAGCGCCCGAGTCCGTGGTCTCCGCCGACGAAGTGGACCAAGTGAAGGGCCGCGCAGTCGTGGCCAAGCGCTTGAAACCGATCATGGTCGAAGCCGTGGTGCGCGGCTACATCATCGGTTCGGGCTGGAAAGATTACCAGGCCACGGGCGCCATCTGCGGCATCACCTTGCCCGAGGGTCTGCAACAGGCCGAGAAGCTGCCCGAGCCGTTGTTTACCCCGGCGGCCAAGGCCGACCTGGGCGAGCACGACGAAAACATCAGCTTTGCCGACATGGAAAGCCGCATTGGCGCCGACCTGGCTGCCAGGATGCGCGATGTCAGCATCAAGCTGTACACGGCCGCTGCCGAGTACGCCGCCACGCGCGGCATCATCATTGCCGACACCAAGTTCGAGTTCGGTCTCGACGACGATGGTGTGATGCACTTGATGGACGAAGTGCTGACGGCCGACTCCTCGCGCTTTTGGCCAGCGGACTCGTACGCGGTGGGCATCTCGCCACCGTCGTTCGACAAGCAGTTCGTGCGCGACTACCTGGAAACCCTGACCGACTGGGGCAAGACCGCGCCAGCGCCGGCACTGCCGGCCGACGTCATCGAAAAAACCCAGGCCAAGTATTTCGAGGCCATCGAGCGCCTGACCGGCGCAAAGCTGAAGGCATAAGATGACCGATCAAGTTAAGCCACTGGTCGGCGTCATCATGGGCTCGTCTTCGGACTGGGACGTGATGCAGAACGCGGTTGCCATCCTCAAGCAGTTTGGCGTGCCGTTCGAGGCGCAGGTCATTTCCGCCCACCGCATGCCCGACGAGATGGTTGCGTACGCCAGGAGCGCGCGTGCGCGCGGGCTGCGCGCGATCATCGCCGGCGCCGGTGGCGCCGCCCACTTGCCGGGCATGGTGGCTGCCATGACCATCGTGCCGGTGCTGGGCGTGCCGGTGCCGTCGAAGTACCTGCGGGGCGAGGATTCGCTGCTGTCGATCGTGCAGATGCCGAAAGGCGTGCCGGTGTCCACCTTTGCCATCGGCGAAGCCGGCGCTGCCAATGCGGCGCTCACAGCCGTGGCCATGATCGCCGCCACCGACGACGCGCTGGCCGACCAGCTCGAAGCGTTCCGCGTTTCGCAAACCGACGCCGCCAAGGCCATGACATTGCCGCTGTAGGAAATAATGAGTCACTCTAAAGATCTTCCCCTGCTGCCCGCCGCCAACCCGCCAGCCTGGCTGGGGGTGATGGGCGGCGGCCAGCTTGGCCGCATGTTCGCCCACGCCGCTCAGAGCATGGGCTACCAGGTGGCCGTGCTCGAACCGTCCGAGTCCTGCCCGGCCGGACAAGTGGCCCAGCGCCTGGTCAACGCCGGCTACAGCGATGCCGTCGGCCTCGACGCACTGGCCGCGCAATGCCTGGCCGTGACCACCGAGTTCGAAAACGTCCCGGCCGACAGCCTGTCGCGCCTGGCGCAGACCGTGTTTGTTGCGCCGAACGCCCACGGCGTATCGGTGGCGCAGGACCGCATTGCCGAGAAGCGTTTCTTTGTCGATTGCGCGGACAAGTCCGGCGTGCTGCCGGCGCCGCACAAGGTGATCGCCAGTGAAGACGACATCGCCGCGATTGCCGACGACCTGCTGCCCGGCATCCTGAAAACCGTGCGCATGGGTTACGACGGCAAGGGCCAGGTGCGGGTGAAGTCGCGCGATGACGTGCGCGCCGCGTTTGCCGAGATGGGGCAGGTGACCTGCCTGCTGGAAAAAATGCTGCCGCTGGCGTACGAGGTGTCGGTGCTGACTGCGCGCGGTCACGACGGCGCATCGGTGGTCTACCCGATCGCTGAAAACGTCCACCGCGACGGCATCCTGTTGACCACCACCGTGCCGGGCCCGAACGTGTCGGCCGAGAGTGCTGTCAAGGCCCAGCAGGCGGCGCAAGCCATTGTGGCCGAGCTTGGCTACGTGGGCGTGCTGTGCATCGAGTTCTTCGTGCTGACCGACGGCTCGCTGGTGGTCAACGAAATGGCGCCGCGTCCGCACAACAGCGGCCATTACACGATGGACGCCTGCATCACCAGCCAGTTCGCGCAGCAAGTGCGGGCCATGGCGCGTCTGCCGCTCGGCGACGTGCGCCAGCATTCGCCGGCGGTCATGCTCAACATACTCGGTGACCTCTGGTTCGACGGTGATAGTGACGATGTGCGTGAGCCGGCCTGGGACCAGGTGCTGGCGCTGCCGGGCGCCTGCCTGCATTTGTACGGCAAGGACGACCCGCGCCGCGCGCGCAAGATGGGCCACCTGACCTTCGTGGCTGCCACCCTGGACCAGGCGCAGCAGCAATTGCTGGCTGCCTGCGACATCCTGGGTATCGCGCCGTGACTGCGGTAAACGCTGCCTCTGCTGCCGTGGCCGACGACGCTGCGATGGATGCCGATATTGCGGCAGCTGCGCGCGTACTCGAGGCCGGCGGCCTGGTGGCGTTTCCCACCGAGACCGTCTATGGCCTTGGCGCCGATGCCGAAAATCCGGCAGCGGTGGCGCGCATCTACCAAGCGAAAGGCCGCCCCAACGACCACCCGGTGATCGTCCACGTGGCGCCCGGCGCCGACCTCGATTACTGGGTCACCGACATTCCCGACGCCGCGCGCCAGCTGGTCGCTGCGTTCTGGCCTGGTCCCTTGACGTTGATCCTCAAGCGCGCCAGCCATATCCCGGACGCCGTCTCCGGCGGCCAGGACACGGTGGGCATCCGCTGCCCGGCGCACCCGGTGGCGATCGCCTTGCTCAGCGCCTTCAAGGGTGGCAGGGGAGGGCTGGCGGCGCCCTCGGCCAACAAGTTCGGCAACGTCAGTCCCACCACCGCGCAACACGTGCGCGACGAATTCCATCTCGATGATGTCGAGGAAGGTTCGATCAGCGGCGAGCCGGCGTGTTCAGCCGGCTTGCACGTCACGGTGCTGGAAGGGGGCGCCAGCCAGGTCGGCATCGAATCGACCATCGTCGATTTGTCGCGCCTGGCCACCCACGGCCCGGTGCTGCTGCGTCCCGGCCACATCACCGCGCGGCAGATCGCCGACGTGATTGGCCTGTTGCCGGCCGCGCCCGACCAGGCCGCACCGCGCGCCTCCGGCACATTGGAATCGCACTACGCGCCGCGCACGCCGGTGACCATGGTGGCCCACGCCGCGCTGGCCGACACGGTGGCGCAACTGCAGGCCAGGGGCGCTCGCGTGGCGGTGATTGGTCACGCCTGTGACGCTATGGTTGACCTGGGCGACAGCCGGCGCCTGCTGCCGGCCGAGCCGGTCGGCTATGCCTACGGCATCTATGCCGCCCTGCGCGAGATGGACCTGGTCAAGGCCGATGTGATCCTGGTGGAGACCCCGCCGCAAAGCAGCGACTGGCTCGGCGTGAACGATCGCCTGCGACGGTCGGTGTTCGGTTCGACCGGCATCCTGGCGCGTTTTTTGAGCGAATAGTTTCCTGATTTTATGTATTCCAGCGTTCAACTTTTTTGATGAAAAGCAACGCTGGAGTTCCTTTACGAGCAACTGTTCTTTTTTGAACACAACCCCTGAGAATTGACAGTGCGCCGCTATACATTCCAGCGCAACGCTGGCAGACTAGTTGTGCATGAATAGCACGCCCGTTCTTATTGGGCCACAAAATCCTCAGGAGACAATATGCGTCACACCAAACTTGCCATCGCCGCAATGGCTCTCGCCATCCTTGCCGGTTGCGGTGGCTCCAGCCCGGAAGCGGGCGATCAAACCCTTCGTGTCAAATTCAATTCGCAAGTATCGTTCGGTGACAGCCTGTCGGATGTTGGCTCCTACAACGTCGGCGCCATCGCCGCGCTCAAGGGTGGCAAGTTCACCATCAATGGCGACAACACCGCGATCAATCCTACCCTGACCGGCCGTAACTGGACCGAGCTGGTGGCCGCCCAACTGGGCCTGGCCGCGCCGTGCGCGGCACTCACCGGACTCGATGGCACCGCGCCGGGCTTCAACGTGCCGCGCAAAGCCAACGCCGGCTGCTTCGGCTACGCCCAGGGTGGCGCCCGCGTCACCAATCCTGTCGGCCCCGGCAACATTGCCACCGGCGCTGCCACCGGCTTCATGACCGTTCCGGTCGTTACCCAGGTCGCCAACCACCTGGCTGCCGTCGGCGGCAAGTTCAAGGGCGACGAACTGGTGCTGGTCATGGCTGGCGGTAACGATGTGCTGTTCCTGCTGTCCAAGCTGAGCGCCGATGCCACCGCTGCCGGCAACGCCGCCGGCGCCGCAGCGTTCTTCCCGAGCCTGATCCCGCAACTGGCCGCCGGCGCGACCAACCCGCAAACGGCTGCTGCCGCCATCACGGCAGCAGTGGGCGCGGCACGACAAGCGCCGGGCGCCACCCAGACTACCGTGACCCAGGCTGCCATCGGTACGGCAGCTATGCAGCCGGGCAATTCGGCCGTGGTTGCCAACGCAACCGCAATCATCGCCAAGGCGACGGCTGACGCCACCGCCGCTGGCGCCAAAGCCGGCGCCGACTTTGCCACCGCCAATGGCCCGAGCCTGGTGGCCGAAATGGCCAAGGCCGGCACCGAGCTGGCCACGCTGGTGAAAAACCAGATCATCGCCAACGGCGCCAACTACGTTACCGTCAACAACCTGCCGGACGTTGCCACCACGCCTAGCGGTCGTGGCCGCTCGGCCGAGATCCGCGCCCTGATCGACACCATGGTCAAGGCCTACAATACCTCGCTGACCACCAGCCTCGGCGCCGAGCCTAAAGTGGTGATTGTCGACGTGTACGCGGTCAGCCATGACCAGTCCATGAATCCGGGACCATACGGCCTGACCAATGTCTCCGAGCCCGCCTGTGACCTGAGCGCGGCGAAAAATCCGATCGGCTCCTCGATCGCCTGTAACGGCAGCAACCTGGTGGCCGGCGACATCAGCCACTACTCGTTTGCCGACGAGGTCCATCCGACGCCGTTCAACAACTTGCTGCTGGCGCGTTACGTGTCGCGCAGCCTGGTGACCAAGGGCTGGATGTAAGGCGGGATAGCCGGCGGTGGCTGCACCGAAGCCGCCGCTGGCAACCAACAATACGAACAAGAATCTGGAGACGAAATGAATAAAACCTCGCTCAAACTGCTGGTGCTGGCGGCCGCAATGTCGGTGGCTGCGGCCGCCTCGGCGCAACAAACGGCCGGCACCTGGCTGGGCACCCTGGGCATGAACAAGATCACCCCGAAGGTCGACTCGGGCGACGTCTCGGCGCCGGCACTGCCAGGCACCAAGGCCGATGTGGAACCCGACACCAAGCCGCGCTTCGCCATCGCCTACATGCTCACCGATAACTGGTCGGCCGAACTGGACCTGGGCCTGCCGTACAAGCACGACCTGATCGGTGACGGCGCGATCAAGGGCACCGGCAAGCTTGGCGACTCGAAAGTATTGCCACCGACCGCCTTCATCCAGTACCGCTTCATGCCAGCCAACGCCACCTTGCGCCCATACGTGGGTGTGGGCCTGACGTACGCGATGTTCATCAAGGAACGGGGTTCGGGACAGCTGACCTCGATCCTGAACACCGGCGGTCCCGGCGCGACCTACAAGCTCGACGACAAGGCTGGCGTCAGCGCCCAGATCGGCGCCACCTGGCGCATCGACGACAACTGGTTCCTCGACGCCACCGTGATCAAGACCAAGTTGAAAACCAAGGTGCACTTCTCCACCGGCCAGACCCAGGACGTGCGCCTGGACCCAGTCGCGGCGAGTATCAGCATCGGCTACAACTTCAAGGGGTTGAGCTTCTAAAAACAAAAAACCGCGTAGACTGCGCGGTTTTTTTTAACCCAGGCGAACAGTTACTGGAACGCCTGGATCCCCGTTTGCGCCCGGCCCAGAATCAGCGCATGGATGTCGTGCGTGCCTTCGTAAGTGTTGACCACCTCGAGGTTGACCATGTGGCGGATGATGCCGAATTCGTCCGAGATACCGTTACCGCCGAGCATGTCGCGCGCCACGCGGGCGATGTCGAGCGACTTGCCGCACGAGTTGCGCTTCATCATCGAAGTGATTTCCACGGCTGCCGTGCCGGCGTCCTTCATGCGGCCCAGTTGCAAGCACCCTTGCAGGCCCAGCGTGATTTCGGTCTGCATGTCGGCCAGCTTCTTTTGCACCAGCTGGTTGGCAGCGAGCGGACGGCCGAATTGCTGGCGGTCGAGCACGTACTGGCGCGCGGTGTGCCAGCAGGCTTCGGCCGCGCCCAGCGCACCCCAGGCGATGCCGTAGCGGGCCGAATTGAGGCAGGTGAACGGGCCTTTGAGGCCGCGCACGTCGGGGAAGGCATTCTCTTCCGGGCAGAATACATTGTCCATCACGATCTCGCCGGTAACCGAGGCGCGCAGGCCGAACTTGCCATGGATCGCCGGGGCACTCAAGCCTGCCATGCCCTTGTCGAGGATAAAGCCGCGGATCGCGCCTTCGTCGTCCTTGGCCCATACCACGAATACGTCGGCTACCGGGGAATTGGTGATCCACATTTTGGCGCCCGACAGCGAGTAGCCGCCCGGCACTTTTTTGGCGCGGGTGATCATCGAGCCGGGGTCGGAGCCGTGATTGGGTTCGGTCAGGCCGAAGCAGCCGATCCACTCGCCGGTGGCCAGCTTGGGCAGGTATTTCTGGCGCTGCGCTTCGGTGCCGAATTCATAGATCGGCACCATCACCAGCGACGACTGCACGCTCATCATCGAGCGGTAGCCGGAGTCGATACGCTCGACTTCGCGCGCGATCAGGCCATAGGCCACGTAATTGAGTTCCGGGCCGCCGTATTGTTCGGGGATGGTGGGGCCGAGCAGGCCCAGTTCGCCCATTTCGCGGAAGATGGACGTGTCCATCTTTTCGTGGCGGAAGGCGTCGAGGATGCGCGGGGCCAGCTTGTCGCCGCAGTAGGCGGCAGCGGCGTCGCGCACCATGCGCTCTTCGTCGGTCAACTGCTGGTCCAGCAGCAGGGGATCATCCCAGTGGAACTGGGCGCGGGCTTGGCTCATGGTGGTCTCTCATTATGGTGAATGCTGCTGCATTCTAAGCCGCCGCACTTGGAACGGCTTTTCTAATGGCGACACCAATTTCCGTTTTTAGCCCAGGCTGCCGAACTGGCCGCCGTGGAAGATCAGCGGCGGGCTCGGCGAGAACTCGC
Organism: Duganella phyllosphaerae; assembly: GCF_001758785.1. Taxonomy (GTDB): domain Bacteria; phylum Pseudomonadota; class Gammaproteobacteria; order Burkholderiales; family Burkholderiaceae_D; genus Rugamonas; species Rugamonas phyllosphaerae. The sequence continues at coordinate 42,722 of NZ_LROM01000090.1, read as the reverse complement.
ACAGCTCCACTTCGCCGACGAAAATCACGTGGTCGCCCTCGGGATAGCGGCTGCGGTTGTGGCACTCGAACCAGGCCGACGCACCTTTTAAAATCGGGTGGCCGGTGCGCGACAGCTCGTATTCGGCGGTGGCCCACGGATCGGCGCCGCGCGTGGCGAACAGCTTGGCCAGGTGGGCCTGGCTGGCGCTGAGCACGTTGATCACGTAATGCGAATTGCCGGTAAAGATGGGCATGCTGTTGGCGTTATTGGACAAGCTCCACAGCACCAGCGGCGGATCGAGCGAGACCGAATTGAAGGAACTGGCGGTCAGACCGCGAAAAGTGCCGTCGGCCAGGCGCGTGGTGATCACGGTGACGCCAGTGGCGAACTGGCCCAGAGCCTGGCGGAAATGGGCGGTGTCGAATGATCGTTCTGCGGCGCGGGGGGAAATGGTGTGCATGGTCAGCCTGAGTATTTTAGCCATTATGCCAAAGATTGGGTGGCTGCTGCGCAATAGACCCACGGCAACAGAACGACTGCACAGCTTGTCATTTGCTACATTTCATCTTTTGCACGGGAGAATCCATGATCAGGCGTACCGCTACCGTGTTGTTGATGACCGTCTTGCCCTTTGCTATGGCTGCACCCGCAGCGGCCGCCGAGCCGGCCCAGCGCCTGCAGCGCGCGTCCGGTTTGTGGAAAGTCACCCCCGCGACGTCGCCGTTTTCTTGGGAAATTTGCGTCGATCAGGCCAAGGATCGCCTGATCGACGACGACATGTGGACCAATTTCGAGCAGGAATGCAAAATCGAGTCGCAAAGCGGCAAGGGCGACGGCTATACCTTCAAGTCCAGCTGCCCGGACGCCAAGCTGGCCGGCTCTTTCAAGGGCGACCTGGCCAAGGCGTACACGCTGACGGCCGACACTACTTTCGACCTGAACGGCAAGACCGAGGTGCAGCACAATGTCTTGAATGGCAGCTTCCAGGGTGCTTGCCCGGCCGATATGGCGCCGGGCGTGAAGAAAATGCGCGGCGGCATGAAAATGAAGAGCTTGTACACCAACCGCTGATCCGGTCGCCAGGCGCGGTCAGAGCCAATGCGCCAGTCCCAGCACCATCAGGGGCAGGGCGGCGCCGGCCAGCAGGGTCTGGCTGGCGATGATGCCTGCCATCAGCGGTGCATCGCCGCCCAGCTGGCGCGACATGATGTACGACGATGAGGCCGTCGGCAACGCCTGGAACATCAGCGTGGCCATGGCAGCCGCGCCATGCAGGCCGAAGGCGCGGCAGGCGATCAGCGCGGCCACCGGCATCAGCGCGAACTTGGCGAACGACGCCAGCGCGATCGGCTGCACCCATTGCCGCGCCTGTGAAAAATCGAGCGCCGCTCCCACGCACAACAAGCCCAGCGGCAGCGACGCCTGACCCAGCGCCTTGAACATCGGCTCGATGCCGGCCGGCAGTCCCCAGCCGGTCCACTGCAGCACGATACCAATCGCGCAGGCGACGATCAGCGGATTGAGCGCCAGTCCGCGCACCAGCGCACGCACGGAAAACCTGTTGCCACGGCCGTAGCGCGCAAATACCAGCACGCACAGCACGTTGACGGTCGGCACGATGGCCGCATTGGCGACGGCTGCCAGGGCCACCCCCGTCACGCCGAACAGGCCGGTGGCAATCGACACGCCGACGTAGTTGTTGAACCGCACGCCACCCTGGAAGATCGAGGTGAACGCGGCGTCGTCCACCGCCATGCTCCGCCGCGCCAGTACCAGCAACGCGGCCACTGCCACGGTCGAGACCACCAGTGCCGACGCCATTTCCAGTACCGGCAAGCCCGCCAGCTTGGCCGTCGCCAGGCTGTGCAGGAAGAGCGACGGCAGCAGCACGTAGTAGCCGATGCGCTCGGCCTGCGGCCAGAACCCCGCTTCGACGAAGGCGCGCCGGCGCAAGGCCGTACCCAGCGCAATGAGCAGGGCAATCGGCACCAGCGATGACATCAGGGTCCAGACCATGCAGGGATTTCCTCAAGAGAACAGCGCGGGATATGAGCGCAGGCAATTCTAGTGCATCGCGCGGCGCGTTTTGGCGTTCTTGGGCATTATTGCTAAATTCAAATACGGCAGGAGGCTTTCATGGAAACAGCCATACTGGGCGGCGGATGCTTCTGGTGCACCGAGGCGGTTTTTCTGGACGTCAAAGGTGTCGCGAAGGTGGTATCCGGCTATGCGGGCGGCGCGGAGCCCGATCCGACTTACGAACAGGTGTGCGCCGGCGCGACCGGCCATGCCGAGGTGGTGCAAATCGAGTTCGACCCGGCCGTGATCGATTATCATGACCTGCTCGAGATCTTTTTCACCATCCACGATCCGACCACGCTCAACCGCCAAGGCAACGACAGCGGCACGCAATACCGGTCGGTGGTCTACCACCTGTCGCCGCAGCAGCAAGCGGTGGCGCGCAAGGTGATGGCCGAGATGGCCGTGGTGTGGGATGCGCCGATCGTCACCGAACTGGCGCCGGCGCCGGTGTTTTACCCGGCCGAGGCGTATCACCAGGATTACTTCAGCCACCACCCGTTGCAGAGCTATTGCGCTTTCGTGGTGGCGCCGAAGCTGGCCAAGTTGCGCGCCATGCACGCCAGCCGGGTGAAGTGATGCGGGACCGGCCGCCACAGGCGCTAAGGCTGCAGGCGCTCTTTCGCCCAGCTGCCGTCGGCTTGTCTGACATAGACGATGCGGTCGTGGAAGCGTGAGCGGCGACCCTGCCAGAATTCGATGCGCACCGGCTCGAGGCGGTAGCCGCCCCAGTGTTCGGGGCGCACCGGGTGTTCGCCGCTGGCCACTGCCACCGCATCGTAATTGACTTCCATCTGCTCGCGGTTTTCGATGGGCGCGCTTTGTTGCGAGGCAATCGCGCTGATCTGGCTTTTGACCGGACGGCTGTAGAAATACTTGTCGCTTTCCTCGGGCGAGGTTTTCACTACCGTGCCTTCGATGCGTACCTGGCGTTCGAGCTCGCTCCAGAAGAACAGCAGCGCCGCGTGCGGATTGGCGCCCAGCTGGCGGCCCTTCTGGCTGGCGTAGTTGGTGTACCAGGTAAAGCCGCGCGCATCGAATTGCTTGATCAGCACAATGCGCGAGCTGGGCCGGCCCTCGGCATCGACGGTGGCCACGCTCATCGCGTTCGGTTCGTTCACCTTGGCATGCATGGCTTCGTCGAACCATTTGCCGAATTGCGCGATCGGATCGTCCGCCACATCGTTTTCCGTCAGGCTGGCGCGGCCGTAATCGAGGCGCAGGTCGGCCAGCACCACGCCGTCGGCTACCGTGTTGTGGACCGGCACCTGCTGCTGCTCGGGTACCTGGCTGGCGGGCAGGGCCGGGGCGATGCCGCGCCGCACCTGCATGGCGCTGCCCAGCTGGGCCATCTGCTCGGGGCTGAACAGGCGCTTGGCCATGGGCGCGATATTGGCTTCTTCCCTGGCCATGTGGGCGGTGTAGGCGTCGCAAAAGCGCCGCACATTGTCGCTCGAGAGTTCGGCGCTGGCGCCGGTGGCGATGGCGTCCAGCTGCGCTTGCAGCTGCAACCAGTCCTGGTCCATGGCGGCGTGGTCGGCCAGGATGCCGGGCACCAGGTCTTCCAGCAAAGCGAGGTCGGCGTCGCGCGCGGTCGCCTGCAACATCGGCATCAGGTTTTGCTCTTCGTCGTCGTGGTGCAGGTGGGCGGCGTTGTTGAAATACTTGAGGACGGCCTGGGCGGCTTTTTGCGCCTCGAGGTCGGCGCCATGTGCGGCGAGATGGGCCGGCAGCTTGTCGAGCGTGGCCAGCTGCTTGCGGATGCGGTCGTGGCAATGTTTCAATACGGCGATCGGCTGGTTGAAATCGGGGGCGGTGTCGAACAGTGTGTTGCTCATGGAATCGGTACTCTGGCTGGGCGGGAAAATCATTCTAGAATAATTTTTCTTGCAGTGTCCGCTAAAATGGCGGGATGAACACCAATTCAACCTTTAATCTGGACGAAGTCGACTTCGAGCGACGATTCGGCGGCATTGCGCGCCTGTATGGCGCACCGGCGCTCGAGCGCTTTCGCGGCGCCCACGTGTGCGTGGTGGGCGTGGGCGGCGTCGGCTCGTGGATCGTGGAGGCGCTGGCGCGCAGCGCCATCGGTCAGCTGACCCTGATCGACCTCGACAACGTGGCCGAATCGAATATCAACCGCCAGATCCAGGCGCTGAGCAGCACTGTCGGCCAGGCCAAGATCCACGCGCTGGCCGAGCGCATCGCCCAGATCAACCCATTCTGCGTGGTGCACCAAGTGGAAGACTTCGTCACGCCCGACAATCTGGACGCCATGCTCGGCACCAACAAGTTCGACTACGTGGTCGATGCCATCGACAGTGTGAAGGCCAAGGCCGCGATGATCGCGCACTGCCGCCGCCACGCCATTCCGCTGGTGATCATCGGCAGTGCGGGCGGCCAGACCGATCCCACCCAGATCGCCGTGCGCGACCTGGCCCGCACCGAGCAGGAACCGCTGCTCAAGAAAGTGCGGCGCCTGCTGCGCAGCGAGTATGGTTTTCCGCGTGGCGAAAAAACCAAGTTCCACGTCGATGCGGTGTTTTCGATGGAGCCGCTCAAGTACCCGGAACAGGCCGATGCCTGCGAAGTGGATGCCGGCGGCATCACCGGTCTCAATTGCGCCGGTTTTGGCTCTGCCATGGTGGTCACCGCCACCTTTGGCATGGTGGCGGCCGGTCACGTGCTGTGCCAGTTGGCGGCGCCTGCGGTGCAAGCGGCCGTTGAGCCAGTTGCTGCGCCGGCAGCGGTGGTAGCCTTGGTAGCGGCAGACGGTACCATCGGGAATTAATCCGGCGTCCGGGACAGGTTTGCTATCATGGCGGGCGCCGGTACGTGCGCGTGCCGTCCCCAGTCACCCAGAGAGAGAATCAATCTATGAAGCGTAGTTCCGTTTTTGCAGCAACGCTGCTGGCGCTGGCAGCCATTGCGGCCCAGGCGCAGACTCCTGCTCAACCAGCCGCTGCCGCTGCGCAAGCGACTTCCGCCACGCCAGCCGCTGCGGCCACTGCTGCCGCCCCGGCGCCAGCTGCGCCCGTGGTGGTCGGTTCCGCCACGCCGGGCCCGGCCGCCGAATCGCTGATCGTCAACGACACCAAGGTGGGCACCGGTCGCGAAGCGACCAGCGGTTCCACCGTCTACATGCATTACACGGGCTGGCTGTACCGTCCGCTGGCCAAGAATATGCGTGGCCGCCAGTTCGACTCGTCGATTCCACGCGGTGAGCCGCTGGACTTCGTGCTCGGCACCGGCCGCGTGATCAAGGGCTGGGACCAGGGCATCGTCGGCATGAAAGTGGGCGGCAAACGTACCCTGATCATTCCATCGGAACTGGCCTACGGTTCGCGCGCCGCACCGGGCGGCGGCATTCCACCGAACTCGGCGCTGATCTTCGACGTCGAACTCATCGACGTCAAGTAAGCCGGAGCGCCTGACTACCCTCCAGAGCAAGGCGCAGCGACGAAGACAGTACGCCAGTACGGCGAGAAGCTGCAACGCCGCTATGGAGGGCTAGTCAGGCGCTCCCGTTTGCTGGAACTTTCAGGCAGCATTCCTGCGGCATCGCGCCCAGCCGCACCTGCAAGGTGCTGTGATGAATCGCATACTTGTCCTTGAGCGTCTGGCTGATGGTATCGACCGTTGCATCGCCCGGATAGCCGCTTGGCGTCACCAGTTGCGCGGTCAGCGCATTCTCGGTGGTACTCATGGCCCAGATATGCAGGTCGTGCACGTCGGTCACGCCCGGATGGTCGCGCAGGAATTGCTCGATGCGGGCGCGGTCGACGTTGTCGGGCACTGCTGCCAGCACCATCCGTAGCGATTGCGTGAGCAAGCCCCAGGTGCTCCAGACGATGATACCAACGATCACCATGCTGATCACCGGATCGATCCAGTTCCAGCCGCTGTAGCGCACCGCCAGGCCCGCCAGCAACACCCCCAGTGAAATCGCTGCGTCTGCCGCCAGGTGCAGGTAGGCGCCACGAATATTGATGTCGTCCTTGCTGCCCGACATGAACAACCACGCCGAAAAACCGTTGATCAGGATGCCGATGCCGGCCACGACGGAAACCGTCAGGCCCGCTACCGGATCGGGTGTCACCAGTTTTTGCACCGCCTCGAAGGCGATCACGCCGCAAGCGGCCATCAGCAACATGCCATTGAACAGCGCCGCCAGCATCGACGTGCCGCGCAGGCCGTAGGTATAGCGCGCGCTGGGCGCACGCCTGGCCAGGATGGCCGCGCCCCACGCCAGCATCAGGCCCATCACGTCCGACAGGTTGTGGCCGGCATCGGCCATCAGCGCGGTGGAGTTGGCCAGGTAGCCGTAGAAGAATTCCACCACCACGAAGCCGAGATTGAGCACGATGGCAATCGCAAACGCGCGTCCCATGGTGTTGGGGTCACCATGATGGTGGTGGCCGCCGATGCCATGGGCGTGGCTGTGATCGTGTCCATGATCGTCGTGCGCGCCGTGATCCTGGTGATCGTGGCCGTGGTCATGGTCGTGATGGTCGTGCCCGGCGTGGCTGCCGTGGCTGCCGTGGTCGTGATGCTTGCTCATGCGTCGTTCCCGTTCGATGGTTCGGCGATATGCTCGAGCATATCGTTGAGGACGTCGCTGATATGGGCGTCGGCGGCGGAATAGAACACCTGCTTGCCCTGGCGCTCGGACTTGACGATGCGCGCGGCGCGCAGCAGGCGCAGGTGGTGGCTGACCAGCGAACTGCTCAGGTCAAGCGAGGTGGCGATATCGCTGACCGCAATCGGCGCCGCCACGCAGGCAAGCACAATGCGCAGCCGGGTCGGGTCGCCCAGCAGGTGAAACAGGTCGGCAAGTTGGGCGATGGCAGGATCGCAGCCGGAGTAGTCGTGTTGGCAGCTCATGATTCGTCATATGAATAGGTGTTCATATGTTAGCACGAAAAATTTGAGAAGTAACCACGGAGCGGACAGGGATTAGTCTTCGGTGGTGGTGGCCTGTGAGCGATGCAACGACTATTTGAATGGATCAATGGAGTGTGCAGTGCGTGAGTATCGCATTTGGTAGCACCTTCAGTACGTCCGCAATCGCGCTATTCACTGCGTTTTTGGCGGACATCGCCTCACGCGTAAATCTGAAACCCAATTGCCCAGGTTGACCCATACCGATTAACGCATCATCGCATCCGGCTACCGCGAGATTTTCGATCACGTCCTGAGCTTCGCAGTCCTTGGCATCCACCTGAAACTTCAACGTGAATTCATGCTCCATCATTTCTTCTCCCTGTCTGTTTTCGAGACGGTGACCTTGATACTGTCGTTCGACCACGAAACCGCCAGCAAGTTCAGCGGAAGTTATTTGGAGAGTTGCGCCTGAATTTCGGCCCGCAGCTTGGGGTCGAGCTGGTTGATGGCGGTTCGTAAGCGTTCGGCTTCTTGCAGCGACCGGGTTTGGGCGGAGGTCAAGCCGGGCTTGGTGAAGGCGGCCTGGCCGGCCAGTACCAGCAGCGCCGACAACACGGCCACGCCGGCCGCTGCGGCCAGCAGGCGCCATTCGTGGCGGGTGATTTTCGTGGCCGGTGCGTGAGGTTGGGAGAGCGCAGCATCGGCGGCCGACCGCGTGGCTGCACCGGCCCCCGGGTCCAGCTCATTGGAGGCATCATGCTCCACGCTGCGCTCCGGCGGCAGGCCGCCGACGTCGCGGGCGCGGCGCACCAGTTCGCGGGTGGCGCTGTCGATGGCGGCGATGTGGCGTTCCACCGCGTCTTCCAGCACCGCTTCGTTCAGGGCGACCAGCGCAAATACAGGATCGTCGATGTCGATCTTGACGCCGGTTTTTTCAAATACCAGGGTGCGCAGCTTGTGCTGATCCATGGCCATGGGCGCTTACCACTCCACCTTGTCGAGTTGCTCGAACAGGTCGCGGAACACGACCTTGATGCGCTGCTTTTCCATCAGGTTGAACTTGTCGCTCTCGCGCACTTCGGCTGCGGTCAGGCGCGCCGTGTTCATCTTCTTGAGGTCGGCGCCAAAGGTGTCGGCATTGCGCGCCGAGAGCACCACGCGGCCGCGCACGCGCGACGAATTGTCCGCGTAGGTTTGCGATTCGGTGAACTGCTTGCCGGCTGCCGATTGCAGCAGGCCGAAGTGCTCGTTTTCCCACAACACCAGCGGTACCTTGGTGGCCTTGGCGGTGGAAACAAATCCCATGGCGGTGTCGTGCAAGGTATCGCCGCCGCCGACGATGGTATGGATATACACCTTGCGGCCCGATTCTTCGAGCAGCGCGAAGCAATCGTTCTCGATCAGGTAGCCCATCAGCGGCGAGAAGGTGTTGGCGCCGTTGTCGATCACGCAGTTGCCATCCTGCTCGAGGATGTCGATCATCAGGGCATCAAAACGCTTGGGGTCGATGTTGCGGCTGTCGGTCATTACCGGCACATGCTTGACCTGCATCGCCTTGTAGCGGCTGAAGGTGGCGTTCTCCTGGTCGGTGTCGTAGCAACGCAGCGGCTGCGCGCCCTCGGCCACGTCCTTGCTGGCGATCCACTGCGCAAGGATGGTGGACACCAGTGTCTTGCCGATGCCACCTTTGCCCTGAAGAATAAAATGTACCGTGTTTTGCATCTACATCACTCCTGAATCGTCGGAAAAATCGCCGCCCGGACGAGAGTAATTGTTTTATGGTTAGAAGGCAATATTTCCTTGGATTCCCACTGCTTTGGTTGCGCTTTAGTTGATAAAGCGGAGTAATCCCTGCAACACGTGAATCACGCTCTGCTCGCGCACGGCCTTGCGGTCGCCGGCAAACACCAGGCGTTCGGTATGCACGCTGTCGGCGTTGGCCCAGCCGAAGCAGACGGTGCCCACCGGTTTGCCCGGCACCGCGCCGGTGGGGCCGGCGATGCCGGTGGTGGACAGGGCGATGTGGGCGTTGCTCGCGCCCAGCGCGCCGGTGGCCATGGCGCCGGCCACTTCTTCGGAGACGCTGCCCATCTGCGCCATCAGCGCGGCCGAGACGTCGAGCATCTCGGTCTTGGACGCGTTGGAATAGGTGACGAAACCGCAGTCGAACCAGTCGCTGGAACCGGCGATTTCAGTGATGGCCTGGGCCACGCCGCCGCCGGTACACGACTCGGCGGTGGTGAGGATCAGGCCCTTGTCTTGCAATGCTTTGCCGACTTGCGCGGCCAGTGCGAGGATGGTGTCGCTGCTCATGAAAGTCTCCTTTGGTGTGGCGGTCAAGGGTGGCCCCACTGTACCATGCAGATCGCAATCGTTGCCAGCGGTGCACTACGAATTTCTTGGCGCACCGAAATTCTTTGAATTCATTAGACCCTCATGTCGAACATGCGTACACTCAGACGGACTATGCCGACCAACGCAGCCGGTCGTGCAGGCCAACCAGGAGGCCAACCAGGAGCCGCCTTATGATCAGCGAGACCGACATTTTCAATGCCCGCATACTGATCGTCGACGACCAGCCGGTCAATGTGGAACTGCTCGAATACCTGCTCACTTCCACCGGCTATCAGGCTGTCAGTTCCACCACCGATCCGCATAAAGTGGCCGCGCTGCACGCGCAGCACCACTACGACCTGATCATCCTCGACGTGCAGATGCCCGGCCTGAACGGCTTCGAAGTGATGGAGCAACTGCGCCCGCTCGAAAAGGGCGCATGGCTGCCGGTGCTGGTGGTCACTGCCGAACCCGATCACAAGGTGCAGGCGCTGGCAGCTGGCGCGCGCGATTTTCTGAGCAAGCCGATCGACCCGCTGGAGGTGCTCACGCGCATCCGCAACATGCTCGAAGTGCGCCTGCTGCACCGCGAAGCGCGCGACTACAACACCCGCCTGGAAACCACGGTGCGCGAGCGGACTGCCGAACTGCAGCGCTTTCGCAGCGCCATGGACGCCACCGCCGACGCCATCTTCCTGCTCGATGCGGTGACCGCCGAACTGCTCGATGTGAACGACGGCGCCTGCCGCATGCTGGCCTACTCGCGCGCGGACATGCTCGGTCAGACCGCCAGCCGCCTGGGCCTCGGCACCCTGGCGTCGCTGCGCGCGCAAGCGCTGCGGCTCGAAGACTATGCGGCCGCCGTCGGCCAGCCTCGCGCGCCGGAACTGGCCGAAGGCGAATTGATGCGCCGCGACCTGGTCTCGGTGCCGGTGGAAATCTACTGGCAGCTGCTCAAGCGCCCCGGCGAGCAAGCGGTCCTGCTGGGCGTGGCGCGCGACGTGAGCGAACGGCGCCACTCCGAAGAGATGTTGCAGCACATGGCGCACTACGACAGCCTCACCGGCCTGCCCAACCGCACGCTGTTCTTCCAGACGCTGGCCGACTCGCTCGATGCGGCGCAGAAGAAGGGCTGCCGGGTGGTGGTGATGATGATCGCGCTCGACCGCTTCAAGGGCATCAACGACACCTTGGGGTCCGCCCAGGGCGACGAGCTGCTGCGCCAGTTTTCCAATCGCCTGATGCAGACGGCGCGCCTGCGCGACACCGTGGGCCGCATCGGCGGCGACGAATTCGCGCTGATCATGACCATGCCGCGCGACCAGCAGGAAGCGGTCCACATGGCCAACGAAGTGCGCGAAACCCTGCGCACGCCGTTCGAGCTCGATGGCCACCAGGCGGTACTGAGCGCCAGCATCGGCATCGCCATGTACCCGGACGACGCCGGCGACCCCGAGACTCTGATCAAGTATGCCGACACCGCCATGGACCGCGCCAAGCAGGCCGGCCGCGACGGCTACCGTTTCTTCACGCCCGGCATGAATGTGCAGGTACTGGCGCGCCTGGACCTGGAACTGGCGCTGCGCCGCGCCATCGAAAACGAGGAACTGCTGCTGTACTACCAGCCCAAGGTCAACCTGCATACCGGCGCGATTGCCGGCGCCGAGGCGCTGCTGCGCTGGCAGCGGCCCGGCTATGGCCTGGTGCACCCGGCTGATTTCGTGGCGGTGATGGAAGACACGGGCCTGATCGTGCAGGTGGGCGACTGGATCATCGATGCTGCCTGCCGCCAGATCGGCGCCTGGTTGCGCGGCTCGGTCGGGCCGGTGCGGGTGGCGGTCAATGTCGCCAGCCGCCAGTTCTCCGAGGGCGACCTGGAGCAGGTGGTGCGCGGCGCGCTGGCGCGCCACAACGTGCCAGCGGAATTGCTGGAACTGGAACTGACGGAAACCGCGCTGATGTCCAACACCGAGCGCACCATCGACGTGCTCACGCGGTTGAAAGCGCTGGGCATCAAGGTGGCGATCGACGATTTCGGCACCGGCTACTCGTCGCTGGCGTACCTGCAACGCTTCCCTATCGACAAGCTGAAAATCGATATCGCCTTCGTGCGCGACATCACCACCAATCCCAACGATGCGGCGATTGCCACGGCCATCATCAGCATGGCGCACAGCCTGAAAATGCGGGTGATCGCCGAAGGCGTGGAAACCCGCGCCCAGCTCGAATACCTGCGCCGTGGCCGCTGCGATGAAATCCAGGGCTATTTTTTCAGCCGCCCGGTGGCGCCGCGCGACATGGGCGTGCTGGTCGAATCGGGCCGCTGCCTGCCGGTGGACCCGGACATGCCGCTGCAACCGGCGCAAACCCTGCTGCTGGTGGACGACAACCCGGACGTGCTGTGGGCGCTGGGCCACCTGTTCGAGCCAGACCGCTACAACGTGCTGATGGCCGGCACGGCAGAAGAAGCGTTCGAGCAGCTGGCGCTGCACGACGTGCAGGTGATCCTGTGCGACCAGCGCCTGCCCGGCATGAGCGGCACCGAGTTCCTCAGCCAGGTCAAGGACCTGTATCCCGAGACGATACGCATCATCCTGTCCGGCTACCTGGGCGTGGACGCCGTGCTCGAATCGATCAACCGCGGCGCCATCTACCGCTTCTACACCAAGCCGTGGGACGACGTGCAATTGCGCGACAACATCCGCCTGGCCTTCCACCATTACTGGCTGATGCAAGGCAGCGGGCGCAAGGTGGGGCTGCCGGAGGAGGACGAAACTGCCGTGGCTGCCACGGCAGTGGTTCAGGACTTGAAGTGATCGAAGCTCGCCAGCCCCAGGTCGAGTGCGGCGCCGTGCGCGTCGACCAGCCGCAGGCCGGGCCGGGACTCGATGGTGCCCACGCGCGTGACCGGCGTGACGGTGCTGCCGCCCGCCGCCAGGATCGCCGCACGGGCGCCCGCTGGCGCCGTGAAGCACAGTTCGTAATCGTCGCCGCCGGCGGCGCAGTACGCACGCCGTAGCGCCAGGTCGCGCGTGGCCAGCACCGGTCCGGGCGGCAGCGCATCGACATCGAGCGTGGCGCCCACGCCCGAACGCTTGAGGATGTGCCCAAGGTCGCCCACCAGTCCGTCCGAGATATCGATTGCCGCATGGGCAATGCCTGCTTCTGCCAGTGCCACGCCCAGCGCCACGCGCGGGATGGGCGTGTGCATGCGGACCGCCGCCAAGGCATGTTCGGTTTCGGTGAGCGGCACGGCCAGTTCGCCGCGATAGGCCGCCAGCGCCAGGCGGGCGTCGCCCAGGGTGCCGGAAATCCAGATGTCGTCGCCGGGCAGGGCGGCGCCGCGGCGCAGCGCGCGGCCCGGCGCCAGTTCGCCGAACACGGTGATGCAGATGGTGAGCGGGCCCTTGGTGGTGTCGCCGCCGATCAGCTCGATATTATGGGCGTCGGCCAGCGCAAACAGCCCTTGCGAGAAGCCGGCCAGCCAGTCGCGTTCGGCGCTCGGTAAGGCCAACGCCAGCGTAAAGCCGACCGGGCGCGCGCCCATGGCCGCCAGGTCGGACAGGTTGACCGCCAGGCTTTTGTGGCCGAGCCGCAGCGCGTCTTCGCCGGCAAAGAAGTGGCGGCCTTCGACCAGCATGTCGGACGAGATTGCCGTCTGCATGCCGGGCGTGGGAGAGAGCAGCGCGCAGTCGTCGCCAATGCCCAGGATCGCGCGCGAGGCGTGATGGGGGCGCTGGAAATATTCTTGGATGAGGTCGAATTCGGAGAGCATACGCCATTGTAAACGGCGGCCGATGCGCGCATCACAGCGCCTTGATTGCTATTTTCAATGGAACTCTATATTCAGATAGGTAAATCCCATAATTGCCAAAAATGGATTATATGGTCCCATGTATGCGGCTAAAGCACCTAAAAGCGGCAAAAATTCGGCGATTTGATCTATATCATCATAAGAAATGCTGATATCCATTATCACTCTGCGTGAAAATACCTACTTCTGCTCAAAGTTGTGTCTGATAAAATCGTAAGCTTTCCGACCGCACAAATAGGAAGGCAGTAAAGCATGGATTCGTCAGCAGAGAAAAAAGAAGAAATTCGTCAACAACTCCGCCTCGCGGCACTCGAATACCACGAGTTCCCGACTCCCGGCAAAATCAGCGTTACGCCGACCAAGCAACTGACCAACCAGCGCGACCTGGCGCTGGCCTACTCCCCGGGCGTGGCTGCGCCTTGCGAAGAAATCGTCATCGACCCGGCCGCAGCGTACAAATATACGGCGCGCGGCAACCTGGTGGCTGTGATCACCAACGGCACCGCGGTGCTGGGCCTCGGTAACATCGGTCCGCTGGCCGCCAAGCCGGTGATGGAAGGCAAGGGCGTGCTGTTCAAGAAGTTCGCCGGCATCGACGTCTTCGACATCGAAATCAACGAACTCGATCCGGACAAGCTGGTGGACATCATCGCCGCGCTGGAACCGACCTTCGGCGGCGTCAACCTAGAAGACATCAAGGCGCCCGAGTGCTTCTACATCGAGCGCCAGCTGCGCGAACGCATGAAGATCCCGGTCTTCCACGACGACCAGCACGGCACCGCCATCATCGTGGGCGCCGCCATCCTGAACGGCATCCAGCTGGTCGGTAAAGACATCAAGAACTGCAAGCTGGTCGTCTCCGGCGCCGGCGCTGCGGCGTTGGCCTGCCTGGACCTGATCGTCGACCTTGGCTTCCCGCTCGAGAACATCTTTGTCACCGACCTGGCCGGCGTGGTCTATAAAGGTCGTACCGAGCTGATGGACCCGGACAAGGAACGCTTCGCCCGCGAGACCGATGCCCGCACTTTGGCCGAAGTGATCCCTGGCGCCGACATCTTCCTCGGTCTGTCCGCCGGCGGTGTACTGAAACAGGACATGGTCAAGGCCATGGCCTCCAATCCGCTGATCCTGGCGCTGGCCAATCCGAACCCGGAAATCCTGCCTGACGACGTCAAGGCCGTGCGCGGCGACGCGATCATCTGCACCGGCCGCTCGGACTACCCGAACCAGGTCAACAACGTGCTGTGCTTCCCGTACATCTTCCGTGGCGCGCTCGATTGCGGCGCCACCACGATCACGCGCGAAATGGAAATCGCCGTGGTGCACGCGATCGCCGAACTGGCCCACGCCGAGCAGTCGGACATCGTCGCCACCACCTACGGTTTCACCAACCTGTCGTTCGGTCCCGAGTACCTGATCCCGATGCCGTTCGATCCGCGCCTGTTGATCAAGATCGCACCGGCCGTGGCCAAGGCTGCGGAAGACTCGGGCGTGGCAACGCGTCCGATCCAGGATCTGCAAGCGTACGCCGACAGCCTGCAGCAGTTCGTGTACCGCAGCGGCACCTTCATGAAGCCGCTGTTCCAGGTCGCCAAGAAGACCGCCAACGAACGCAAACGCATCGTCTATGCCGAAGGCGAAGAAGAGCGCGTGCTGCGCGCGGTGCAGGTGATCGTCGATGAAAAGCTGGCGCGTCCGATCCTGGTGGGCCGTCCGGCCGTGCTGGAGGCGCGCATTGCCAAGTTCGGCCTGCGCCTGAAACACGGCGTGGACTTCGACGTCATCAACCCGGACCACGACGACCGCTACCGCGACTACTGGCAGTCGTACTACGCGCTGACCTCGCGCGCCGGTGTGACCCAGGAGTACGCCAAGCTGGAAATGCGCCGCCGCCACACGCTGATCGGCGCCATGATGATCAAGAAGGGCGACGCCGACGGCATGATTTGCGGCACCTTCGGCACCACCGAGCTGCACCTGAAATACATCGACCAGGTGCTGGGCAAGCGCGAGGGCGCCTGCGTGTATGCGGGCATGAACGTGTTGATCATGCCGGAGCGCCAGCTGGTGATGGTCGATACACACGTCAACGAAAACCCGAACGCGAAAGAGCTGGCCGCGATCACGGTGATGGCTGCCGACGAGATGCGCCGCTTCGGCCTGTCGCCACGCGCAGCGCTGCTGTCGCACTCGAACTTCGGCTCGTCCAACAGCGAATCGGCGCAAAAAATGCGCGCTACGCTGGAGCTGGTGAAGCAGCTCGATCCGACCCTGGAAATCGACGGCGAAATGCACGGCGACACGGCGCTCGACTCCAAGCTGCGCCACGCCATCATGCCCGATTCGACCCTGACCGGCGACGCCAACCTGCTGGTGGCGCCGAACATCGACTCGGCCAACATCGCCTACAACCTGGTGAAAACGGCCGCCGGCAACGGCATCGCGGTCGGCCCGATCCTGCTGGGCTGCTCGGAGGCCGTGCACATCCTGACGCCATCGGCCACCGTGCGCCGCATCGTCAACATGACCGCGCTGTGCGTGGTCGATGCGGTGGCTGGCAAGTCGTAACACCCTGCCTGCTTGCGCAAAAAACCGCTTTCTCGGGAAGCGGTTTTTTTTCGCCGGTAACAGCCAGAATGTTACCGGATGTAACGAGTGTAAGCGTATGAGCTACCTCGCGGGGCCTGTACATTGACTCGGTTACAATCGTCGATCTTATTGTTGCCACGCTCATATCATGACGAACTCGAAGAAAGCCCTCATCACCGGCATTACCGGCCAGGACGGCGCCTACCTGGCGCAACTGCTGCTCGACAAGGGCTACCAGGTCACCGGCACGTATCGCCGCACCAGCTCGGTCAACTTCTGGCGCATCGAAGAGCTGGGCATCGCCACGCATCCGCAGCTTGAGCTGGTGGAGTTCGACCTGACCGACCTGTCGTCGATGACGCGCTTGATCCAGCGCGTGCAGCCGGACGAAATTTACAACCTGGCCGCGCAAAGCTTCGTGGGCGTGTCGTTCGACCAGCCGCTCACCACCGGCGAAATCACCGGCCTGGGCGCGGTCAACCTGCTCGAGGCGATCCGCATCGTCAACCCGAACATCCGCTTCTACCAGGCGTCCACGTCGGAGATGTTCGGCAAGGTGCAGGCCGTGCCGCAAAAAGAGGATACGCCGTTCTATCCGCGCAGCCCGTATGGCGTGGCCAAGCTGTATGCGCACTGGATGACGGTCAACTACCGCGAGTCGTACGGCATCTTCGGCGCCTCGGGCATCCTGTTCAACCACGAGTCGCCGCTGCGCGGCCGCGAGTTCGTTACCCGCAAGATTACCGACTCGGTGGCCAAGATCCACCTCGGCCTGCAGGACGTGCTCGAGCTGGGCAATATGGACGCCAAGCGCGACTGGGGTTACGCCAAGGAGTACGTCGAAGGCATGTGGCGCATCCTGCAGGCCGATACGCCCGACACCTATGTGCTGGCCACCAACCGCACCGAGACCGTGCGCGACTTCGTGACCATGGCATTTAAAGCCGTCGATATCGACCTGGCCTGGAGCGGCGCCGCCGAGAACGAAATCGGTACCTGCCAGAAGACCGGACGCGCACTGGTGCGCGTCAATCCGAAATTCTATCGTCCGGCGGAAGTGGAACTGTTGATCGGCGACGCCGGCAAGGCCTTGCGCGAATTGGGCTGGAAGCCGCAGACCACGCTCGAACAGCTGTGCCAGATGATGGTGGAAGCGGACCTGCGCCGCAACCGCGCCGGCGTATCGTTCTAGGACGCTGCCGATGAACGCCATCCTGGAAGGCGCCGGCAAGCGCGCCCTGATTACCGGCAGCGCCGGTTTTACGGGCCGCTACGTGGTGCAGGAGCTGCGCGCGGCCGGCTACCAGGTGCACGGCATCGTCGCCCCGGGCAGCCCGGTGGGCGAGGGGGAATTCAGCGCCGATCTGAACGACCGCGCCGGCCTGGCCGCCGTGGTGCAGCAGGTGCGTCCCGACGTGGTGGTGCACCTGGCGGCGATTGCCTTCGTGGCCCATGGCGACGCCGAGCAGATGTACCGCGTCAACGTGGCTGGCACCCGCAACTTGCTCGAAGCGTTGGCCGGACTGGCGCAGCCGCCATCGGCCGTGCTGCTGGCCTCGAGCGCCAATATCTACGGCAACACCGACGTGGGCGTGATCGACGAAGATGTATCGGCCGCGCCCGCCAACGACTACGCGGTCAGCAAGCTGGCCATGGAGTACATGGCGCGCCTGTGGGGTGACCGCCTGCCGCTGATCATCGCGCGGCCGTTCAACTACACCGGCGTGGGCCAGCACGAGAACTTCCTGCTGCCGAAAATCGTCGCACACTTCCGCCGCCGCGAACCGCGTATCGAGCTGGGCAACCTGCACGTGTGGCGCGATTTTTCCGACGTGCGCATGGTGGCGCGCAGCTACCGGCAATTGCTGGCCGCGCCCGTTGCCGCCACCGCCGGCCGCGCTTTCAACATCTGCTCGGGCAACGCGTATTCGCTGGGCGAAGTACTGGACCTGATGGCCGATATCGCCGGCTACCGCATCGATGTTCACGTCAACCCGGCCTTCGTGCGCGCCAATGAAGTGATACGGCTGGTCGGCGACAACCGCCGCCTGGCCGGCGTGATCGGCCCCATCGATCCGGTGCCGCTGGGCGACACCCTGCGCTGGATGACCGAGGCGTGAGCGGCGCGGCGACGCCATTGAAGGTGGGCCTGTCCACCACCACCATCGAACCGGCGCTGACGGGCGGCCGCTTCGACGGCATCGGCGTTTTTACACGGGCCTTGCTCGATCATTTGCCCGGCGCCGGCGTGGACGTGGTGCCGCTCAGCTTTGCCCCGCCTGGCGGCACGCAAAAGCTCAGCGCGGGCCGCGCACTGCCGCTGTCGTTCCCGGTCGCCACGCTCGGCGACATGCTGCTGCCGTCCGGCGCCTATCTCGATGTGAGCCGCGCTCTACCTGCCGGCGCCAATGGCGGCAAAACCCGGCTCGACCTGTTCCATTCCACCGACTACCGCATCGTGCGCATGGACTGCCCGGTGGTGGCGACCTTGCACGACGCGCTGCCAATCTCGCACCCGCAATGGTGCAATCCCAAGTGGCGCCGCCTGAAAAACTGGCTGCAGATCCGCGCCGCGCGCAAGGCCCAGCACGTGATCGCGTCGTCGCATTATTCGGTGCGCGAACTGGTGGAATTTTTCGGCGTCGACGAGCGCAAGATCAGCGTGCTCTATCACGGCGTGCGCGCCGAATGGTTCGATGCGCCCGCACCGGCCGCCCGCGACGCCACGCTGGCGCAACATGGCCTGCAGGCTGGCTACTACCTGTTCGTCGGCACCCTGCAGCCGCGCAAGAACCTCGAGCGCCTGCTCGACGCCTACCTGTCGCTGCCGCCGGTGTTGCGGGCGGCGCGGCAACTGGTGATTGTCGGCGCGCCGGGCTGGCGCAGCGCGGAGCTGGTGCAGCGCCTGAAAGCTGCGCGCGAGCGCGGCGAAAACGTCATTTGGCTCGACCGCATGACCGACGACGAGCAACTGCGTCACCTGTACGCTGGCGCCGGCGCGTTCATGTTCCCGTCACTGCACGAGGGCTTCGGCCTGCCGCTGCTCGAAGCGTTCGCCAGCGGCGTGCCGGTGGCCTGCGCCCACGCCACGTCGCTGCCCGAAGTGGCGCAAGGCGCGGCGCTGGAATTCGATCCGCTGTCGGTGGGCGACATCGCCGCCGCGATGACCACGCTGGCGCGCGACGACGGCGCCCGCGCGCGGCTCATCGCCGCCGGCCGCGTGCGCGCGCTCGAGCTGACCTGGGACCAAGCGGCGCGCCGCACCGTTGACGTCTATCGACAGGTGCTGGCAGCATGAAGAAGTCCGGTTTGCGTGTCCTGCATTTCTACAAAACCTATTATCCCGATTCGTGGGGCGGGGTGGAGCAGGCCATCCGCCAGATGTGCGTGGGCACCGGCCGCCTGGGCGTGGACAACACCGTGCTCACGCTGCGCCGCGATGGTCCGGCGCGCATCGATTTCGAAGGCCACGTGGTGCACCGCGCCCAGCAGAACTTCGAGATCGCCTCCACCGGCTTTTCGCTCGGCGCCATCGACAAGCTGGCGCACCTGGCGCGCCAGGCCGACGTGGTGCACTATCACTTTCCGTGGCCGTTCATGGACCTGGCGCACTTCATGGCGCGGGTGGACAAGCCCAGCGTGGTCACGTACCACTCCGACATCGTCCGCCAGAAAAACCTGCTGCGCCTGTACGCGCCGCTCAAGCGCCGTTTCCTGCGCAGCGTGGACGCCATCGTCGCCACGTCGCCCAACTACCTGGCCTCGTCGCCGGTGCTGCAGCAGTTTGCCGACAAGACGCGCGTGATCACCTTTGGCCTCGACAAGGCCGGCTACCACCAGCCGCCGGCGGCGGTGACCGACAAATGGCGCGCGCGCTTTGGTGGGCACGTCAACGGGCGCTTCTTCCTGTTCGTGGGCGTGCTGCGCTACTACAAGGGCCTGCACATTCTGCTCGAGGCGCTGGCCCACCCGGAGCACGCGCAGTACCCGGTGGTGATCGTCGGCGCCGGCCCGATCGAGCAAGAACTCAGGCAGCACGCCGCGCGCCTGGGACTGCAGCACGTGCATTTCGTCGGTGCGGTGGACGAGGACGACAAGATCGCCCTGCTGCAGGCGTGCTATGCGATGGTGTTCCCGTCGCACTTGCGCTCGGAGGCGTTCGGCATCTCGCTGCTGGAAGGGGCCATGTTCGGCAAACCGATGATCTCGAGCGAGATCGGCACCGGCACCACCTACATCAATATCGACAATGAGACCGGGCTGGTGGTGCCGCCCGACAACCCGCCGGCTTTCGGCGCGGCCATGCGCGCGCTGTGGGATGACCCGGTGCGGGCTGCCGACATGGGCCGGCGCGCCGGGGCGCGCTACCAGGAATTGTTTACAGCCGAACGGATGGCGCTGAACTACCACGGGCTCTACAGCGACTTGGCTGCCGTTTGATCTGCCTCAATTCTTTTTTTGCAGCAAGAATCTATCATTGCAACCGAACTCTACGCCCTGACGACGGTCCTCATCATTGACGCCACCAAGATGGCGCCACCTGCTGTGCGACGCAACGACGGCGTTCCGGCGGGAGTTCACCCCGGGCTGCGCGGTTAATACGGTTAAAATACGCCATCACCCCCTGATGGAGAAACGCGTGCGCTGCCTGGTCATCGAAGATGAAGCCGAAACCTCGAACTACATCTGCAAGGGCCTGCGCGAAGCGGGCTACCTGGTCACCGCTTGCGCCACCGGCCCGGACGGACTCGATTACGCCATCGGCGAAGACTGGGACATCATCGTTCTCGACCGCATGCTGCCGGGCCGTATCGATGGCCTGTCCATCGTCGACAAGCTGCGCGCGCTGGGCAAGCACACGCCGGTCATCATCGTCAGCGCGCTGTCCACCATCGACGCCCGCGTGACGGGCCTGCGCGGCGGCGCCGACGACTATTTACCGAAACCGTTTGCGTTTTCCGAGCTTTTGGCGCGGGTGGAAGCGCTGTTGCGGCGCAGCGCGCCCGGCGCCGACAGCACCCAGCTGCAAGTGGCGGACCTCAAGCTCGACCTGCGCACCATGCGCGTCACGCGCGGCCCGAAGGTCATCACGCTGCAACCGCGCGAGTATCGCCTGCTCGAGTACCTGATGCGCAACGAGAACCAGGTGGTGACCCGCACCATGCTGCTCGAATCGGTGTGGGACTACCACTTCGATCCGCAGACCAATGTGATCGATGTCCAGATCAGCCGCCTGCGCGCCAAGGTGGACAAGGACTTCCCGGTGATGCTGATCCATACCTTGCGCGGCGTGGGATACCGCATGGGCGCCACCGCACCCGGCGAAGACGACGGCGGGGAGCGTGCGCTTGGCTGACTGGCTGCGTCGCCCCAACCGGCTCTGGGGCGCATCGATCGCCGCCAAGCTGGTACTGGGCTATGGACTGCTGGGCACCGTGTCGATCGCGGTGGTGTCGGTGGTTTTCTACACCGGGACGATCGGCGTGCTCGATCAGAACCTGGACGGTAAAATCGTCGCCCAGGCCCAGCGCCTGCTCAAGCGCGCCAGCGTCACCGGTCACGCTGACCTGATCGAGGAAGTGCGGCGCCAGCTGGCCGACGGCATCGACAGCGACCGCGAAATCTTCCAGTTGCTCGACAGCGAAGGCAATACCCTGGCCGGCAATCTCGGCTCGTGGCCGCAGGCCGACGGGGAAACCGAAACCAACCCCCGCGCGCAAATGCTCAGCGCCGACGTCGTGCGCGACGGTCACCTGAAACCTGCGCGCCTGTACCTGCGTCCGTTGGCCGGCGGCGGCATGCTGATCGTGGGCCGCGACCTGAGCGAGCAGGAAGCGGTGCGCACCTTGATCTGGGATGCGCTGCTGGCCGGCGCCGGCGTGTCGCTGCTGCTGACGGTGGCAGGCGCCTTGCTGTTCCGCCGCACCATCGAGAACAAGCTCGGTGAGATCCGCGGCACCGCCGCCCGCATCGAAGCCGGCGATTTGAGCCATCGCATCGCCATCAGCGGCGACGACGAATTTGCACGCCTGAACCGCGACATCAACCGCATGCTCGACCGCATCGAGCTGCTGATGGAAGGTATCCGCCACGTCTCCAACGCCATCGCCCACGATCTGCGCACGCCGCTCTCGCGCATCCGCAGCCGGCTCGACGACGCGTTGCGCCATGCGCCCAGCGTGGAGCGTCTTTCGGGCGCCTCGCACGACGCGATCGACGATATCGACGATTTGATACGGCTGTTCGAACGCCTGCTGCAAATTGCCGAGGTGGAGTCGGGCATGCGCACAAGGATGTTCGAGCGGCTTGACCTGGGCCGGGTGGTGGCCGACATCGGCGAGATGTACGAGGCCAGCGCGGAGGACGACAACATTACCCTGACCGTGGACGCGCCGGCGTCGCTGTACGTGGACGGCGATCGCAACCTGCTGGCCAGCGCGATTGCCAGCCTGCTGGAAAACGCCTTCAAGTACGCAGGACCGGGATCGGTGGTGCGGGTGCGCGCCGGCCTGCACCACGGCATGGCGTCGATCGCGGTGATCGACAACGGTCCCGGCATCCCGCCAGAAGAACTGGACAAGGTGACGCAGCGCTTCTACCGCCTCGATAAAAGCCGCCACCTGCCGGGCAACGGCCTGGGACTGTCGATCGTCGCCGCCACCGCCACGTCGCACGGCGGCCGGCTGGCGCTGGAGGACAACGCGCCGGGACTGGTGGCGCGGCTGGTGTTGCCGCAGGCCGGAAGCTAGCAGCTAACTATCCTGCCTGTAATGTGACCGCAAGCTTGCGGAGAGTCGCCCGGTTCTATGATGGTTTCACGCTCACTGAACCTCTCTCCATCATGCATGATTTGACCGACATCGCCCACTGGCTGCAGCACCACCCGGTACACCACGATTCCGCCGTCCACACCACGCTGCCCGATCCCACCTTCATCAGCGGCGGCCAGGAAGTGGTCTCCTTCAGCACCAATAACTACCTGGCGCTGGCCAACCACCCGCGGCTGGTGGCGGCGGCCAAGCAGGGCCTGGACCGCTACGGCGTGGGCAACTGCGAGTCGCGCCTGCTGGGCGGCGACCTGGAAGTTTACCGAGAGCTCGAAGCGCGCTTGGGGGCGCTCAAGCACAAGAGCGACGCGGTGCTTTTCGTGACCGGCTACATGACCAATATCGGCGTGCTGTCGTCGATCGTCAAGGCGGCCACGCTGGCGCGGCTGCACGGCTTCCGCGCCAAGAAGCGCCACAAGTACGCGTACTACTCGGACGAGTACAACCACATCAGCATCCGCGAAGGCATCCAGATGTCGGGCGCGCTGCGGTATAACTACCGCCACTGCGACATGAACCATCTCGAGTCGCTGCTGCAGGCGGGCGCGCAGGAAGGCACCACGCCGATCATCGTCAGCGACGGCGTGTTCAGCATGGAAGGCACGATTGCGCCGCTGCCCGACCTGGTCGCGCTGGCCGAGCGCTTCGGCGCGCTGCTCTACATCGACGACGCCCACGCCACCGGCATCCTGGGCGCCAACGGCGGCGGCACCTCGGAGCACTTCGGCTGTTACAGCGCCAATATCATGCAGATGGGGACCTTGAGCAAGGCGCTCGGTTCGATCGGCGGCTTCGTGGCGGTGGAGCGCGACGTCGCCGACGTGATCCGCCTGACCAGTTCCGCCTACGGTTTCACCTGCCCGCCGCCGCCGGACCAGGCTGCAGCACTGCTGGCCGCGCTCGATTTGCTGGAAGAGGAACCGGAGCGGCGCCAGCGCCTGTGGGACAACCAGCGCTACTTCATCGAGCAGATGGCGCCGCTGGGCTACACCATCATCTCGACCGCCACGCCGATCCTGCCGGTGCTGATCGGCGACGCCGAAACCTGCCAGCGCTACGCCATCGAACTGCGCCGCGAAGGCATCCACGTCGATGCGATCCAGTTCCCGGCCGCGCCGGTCGGACAGGCGCGCCTGCGCTTCATGATGAACGCCGGCCACACCCGCCGCCAGATCGACCACCTGGTGGCCGTGATGGCGCGCCTGGCCGGGCGCCAGGTGCGGCTGGTTGCCTAAGAATGCTCTGCCCAGCGCTGCTTGATCTCAAGCAGCGCGGGCATCTGTTCAATGAACAGATCGACCAGCCGTGGCTCGAAGTGCCTGCCGCGCTGCTGCTGCAGATATTCCACCGCCTGCTCCACCGGCCATGCCTGCTTGTAGGGCCGCGCCGACGTCAGTGCGTCGAACACGTCGGCGATTGCGACGATTCTTCCCACGAGTGCAATCTCTTCCCCTTTCAGACCGTTCGGATAACCGCTGCCGTCCCATTTTTCGTGATGGGTGACCGCCAGCAGGTGCGCCATGGCCAGCATGCCGCCCTCGTGGCGGCCGATGATGTCGCCGCCGATCGAGGCGTGCGACTGCATCACCTTCCGTTCTTCGGTGTCCAAGGGGCCCGGTTTTTGCAGGATGCTGTCGGGGATGCCGATCTTGCCGACGTCGTGCATCGGCGCCGCGTGCAGCAGGTCGTCGGCTTCCTCCTCGCTCATGCCCAGCGCCAGGCCCAGGATGCGCGCGTAGTGGCTCATGCGGATCACGTGCAGGCCGGTCTCGTTGTCCTTGTACTCGGCGGCCAGGCCCAGGCGCTGGACGATTTCCAGGCGCGTGCGTTTGAGTTCGTCCGCGCGCACCAGCGTTAAATGGGTGCGCACGCGGGCGCGTACGATGGGCGGGCTGACCGGCTTGGTGATGTAATCGACGGCGCCGGCCTCGAAACCCACCACCTCGTCGGTAGCGTCGCCCAGGGCGGTGACGAAAATTACCGGGATGTCGTGGGTGGCGGGATCGTGCTTGAGCAGGCGGCAGGTTTCGTAGCCGGTCATCCCCGGCATCATCACGTCGAGCAAAATCAGTTGCGGCGACTCCTGGATTGCCAGTTCCAGCGCGCGCTGGCCGTCCTTGGCAAACAGCAGCCGGTATTGGTCTTGCAAAATATGGCGCAGCAGTTGCAGGTTGCTTGCTTCGTCGTCCACCAGCAAAATCAGTGGCAATTTTGGTGCGGTCAAGGGCATCAACTCTCCTCGGGCAGGCTGTCCATTAACACTTCCAGCGTGGATGCCGCCAGCGGAAAGTCGAAATCGTCGAGCGCGCCATGCAGCGTCGCCAGGTGTTTGCGTGGGGTGGCCGGGGCGCTGGCCAGGCTGGCCACCAGCGCCGCCAGCGCGGCGTCGTCGAGCGCACCGCGCCGCAGCGATGGTTGCAGTGCCTGGGCGCGGGCGCGCGCGGCCGCGACATCGAAGGCGTCCGCCGCAGCGGTGCCAGGGAGCGGGGTGTCCGTCCCCTGGCCGGCGGCCGTGACCTCGTCATCGTCGCGGGTGCGGGCGTTGGCGGCGTCGCGCCGGGTGGCGATCGCCTGCATGGCGTGGATGGCGCCCAGTGCCGCCTCCAGTTGGCTGGCCAATTGCCGCTGCTGCTGCGCCAGTTCGGCGTCGAGCGGCACGTCGGCGTCGCGCGGTGGTGCGCCGCACAGTTTTTCGATGCGGGCCAGCGTGGCCGCCAGTTGTTCGAGTCCCAGGTTGGCGGCTACGCCGCGCACCCGGTGGCACCAGGCCTGGGCGTCCGCCAGGCGCGAAGCGGTGGGCACGGCCAGCAGTGTGGCCAGGGTGGCGGCGCCGTCGTTGTAGTCGGCGACAAAGCGGCCCAGCGCGTGCTGGTACACGGCTTCCTTGCCGGCCCAGCGCTGCAGGCCGGCCTTGTGGTTGAGCACCCGTTGGCGCGCCGGCGCGTCGGCCGCCGTGCCGTGTTCCATCGGCGGCAGGCGCAACACCTGCGCGATTTCGTGCGACAGCGCAAACCAGTCCACCGGCTTGGAGGCAAAACCGTCCATGCCGGCGTCGGTGGTAGCTTGCCGGTGCGCGGCCAGCACGCTGGCCGTCATGGCCACGATCGGCACCCGGGCCAGCGGCTGGCCCGACAGGCGCGCGCGCTCCCGTTCGCGGGTGCGGATGGCGCGGGTGGCCGCCAGGCCGTCCATCAGCGGCATCTGCACGTCCATCAGTACCACGTCGTAGCGGTTGTCGCCGGTGAGCTGCACGGCGATGGCGCCGTCGCTGGCGGTCTGCAAAATGTGGCCGCGCTTGGCCAGCATCAGCGACAGCAATTCCAGGTTCTGCGGCACGTCGTCCACTGCCAGGAATCGCAGCTGCGGCAGCGGATAGTCGCTGCGCTCCGCACTCTGGCACGGGCCGTTGTGATCATGCGCAGGTTCCAGCGGCAGCAGCACGGTAAAGGTGGCGCCTTCGCCCGGCACGCTGGTCACGCTGATGGTGCCACCCATCAGCGCGACCAGCTGGCGGCTGATGGTGGTGCCGAGACCGGTGCCGCCGAAGCGCCGCGTCATCGAGGCGTCGGCTTGGGTGAACGGATCGAAGATGGCGGCCTGGCGTTCGGGCGCGATGCCGATGCCGGTGTCCTGCACCGCGATCTGCAACT
The DNA here is from genome assembly GCF_001758785.1 of Duganella phyllosphaerae. GTDB lineage: Bacteria > Pseudomonadota > Gammaproteobacteria > Burkholderiales > Burkholderiaceae_D > Rugamonas > Rugamonas phyllosphaerae. The sequence continues at coordinate 16,563 of NZ_LROM01000090.1, read as the reverse complement.
GGCCGTGGCGCGCCCCGGCGCGTAGCGTGATCTTGCCGGCGCTGGTGAACTTGATCGCGTTGTCCAGCAGGTTGCCGAGGATTTGGCGCATGCGCAGCTCGTCGCCGTGCAGCCACGCCGGCAGCGACGGATCGTACTCGATGTCGATGGTCAGACCCTTGGCGCGGGCGTTGCCGCCGAAGGTGGAGGCCAGTTCGTCGATCAGCCCCAGCAAGCTGTAGTCGTCCGGTTCCAGCTCCACCGCGCCTTTATCGAGCTTGGCGGTGTCGAGCACCTCGTTCAATAGTCTCAATAGCGACCGGCCTTCCTTGCGCACGGTGCCCAGGTGGCGGCGCTGGGCCGGATCGAGTTCGGTATCGAGCAGCACGTCGGTGAAGCCCAGGATGGCGTTCATCGGCGTGCGGATTTCGTGGCTCATATTGGCCAGGAAACTGGCGCGCGCGGCAGCGGCCTGCTCGGCGGTTTCCTTGGCCTGGCGCAGCTCCTCTTCCATCTGGCGCCGTTCGGTGATGTCGAGGATGACGCCGTCGATCCAGACCAGGTCCGGATTGCTTTCGTCGCGGGTGACGGCGCCGTGTTCCCACATCGAACGGATGCTGCCGTCGGCGTGGCGGATGCGGTACTCGACCTGGTAGGCGGACAGCCGCTCGACGCTGCGGCTGATCTCCGCTTCCACGTAGTCGCGGTCCTCGGGAAGCACCAGCGAGCCCAGGGTGCGGGTGCGCTGCGGCCCGACGAAGTCGCTGGCAGGGAAGCCGGCCAGGCGCTCCATGCCGTCGCTGACGAACACCGGCGGCGCGTCGTAGCCCATGCTGCTGCGGAACGAGATGCCGGGGATGTTGCGGATCAGGGAGCGGAACTGCTGCTCATTGGCGCGCAGCGCCTGCATGATGGCGCGCCGCTCGCTGATGTCGGTAATGAACAGCACGAACAGGTCGCGCTCTTCCACCCGCGCGTGGCCGATGGCGCGGCGGATCGGCACCACGCCGCCGTCCTTGCGCAGCGCGATTACCTCGTGGACGGTGTCTGCGTTGGTGTTTGCAGCGGCGTCGCCCTCGGCCGGCTGGCCCAGGAAGTGCAGCAGGCCGTCGTGCTCCGAACCTTGGGCGTCGGTCATCAGGAGGCGGATATTGCGGCCGACGATTTCGTCGCGGCGCCAGCCGAAGATGCGCTCGGCCGAGGCATTGAATTCGTGGACCACGCCGTCGCGGTCCACCGTCACCACGCCGTCGATGGTGGTGGTGAGCAGGGCGCGCATCCAGCGCTCGCTCTCGCTCAGCTGGCGGTAGAGGTCGCGGTAGCGCAGCAGGCCATTGGCGGCCAGTACGAATACCGTGATCGCCACCGTGATCACGGTGATCGACAGCGCCAGGAAACCGGTGTTCTGGCCGGGGCCATCGACGGCTGTCGGCACGCCGGTAAAGCGGGCCGCCGCCATGCCGGTGTAGTGCATGCCGGCGATGGCGCAGCCCATCACCACGGCCGCCAGCGCGCCGAGGAAGCTGGGACGCACATGCTGGCGCAAGGTACGCACGCCGAAGCGGATCCAGATCGCCAGCGTGGCCAGCGCCACGGCCACCACGATCGACAGCGCGAACATGGCCGGGTCGTATTGCAGGTAAAGATTGGTGCGCATGGCGGCCATGCCGGTGTAGTGCATGGCGCCGATGCCGGCGCCGGTGAGCACGCCCCCGGTGAGCAGCGCGCCGGGGGTGAGTTCGCGCCGGCCGATGATGTTGAGCGCCACCCACGAGGCGCCCAGGCTGGGCAGCACCGACAGCATGGTCACGCCGGGATCGTACTCGACCACGGTGCACAGGTCGAAGGCCAGCATGCCGATGAAGTGCATGGCCCACACGCCGCAGCCCAGCGCCAGGCTGCCGGTGGCCAGCATGGTGGCGCGCAGGCCGCGCGTGGTGGTGGACTTGGCCTGGTCGACAACTTGTAATCCCATCCATGATGAGAAGATGGCAACCAGGATCGAGAGCACAACCAGCGTGGGGGTATAGATGCCGTATTGGAGCAGCGACGGATCGCTCGGCGGAGAGAACAATTGAAGCAGAGTGGCGGTAGTCATAGGATAGTGGGTTGTGCGCCGATCTGGAGCAGAAACCATATCACAAAAGGACCGCTGCGAGACCTCTCGAGTGTTGCGCGGCGGATCTGAATCTTGTGTAGTGACTACGCAATCAGTAGTCGAACTTCTTGCTCTTGGTGCCGCGCTTGGCGGCCAGCGCCAGCTCTTGCGCAAGTGCTTGCGCTTTCTCCCGCTCTGCCCGGCGCTGGCGGGCTTCGGCGGCGGCCTGCTGGCGGCGCGCATTGTGCTGGGCGATGCGTTGCTGGGTATGCATGCCGCGCTTGCTGTTTTCCAGCAGCCCCATTTTCTGGCGCATGGCCAGCGCCCAGATCACGAAAATGAGTATTAATGCCAGCAGGTAGCTCAACTGCCACACGCTGTAGTTCTGGCTGATAATGGGCAATAGCGGTGCGGCATGTTCGAGCCACCCCTGTCCGAGCACGGCCAGTACCCCGGCAAACACGCCGAGCATCACGGTCTTGGTGATCATCCAGCGGCTGGCCTTGACGCGCCGCTCCCAGAACTGCAGGGGATCGGCGTGCGATGTGGGCTCGAAAGTGTCGGTGCTCATGATGCGGAAAACATGGAAAAGTGGTTGGAAAAACAGCCTGATTATTATGGCACATTTCCCGTGAGGAAATAACATGAACAAGGGGATACGTTGCATGTATGGCATTGATTTGATTGAGAAAACTCTGATGGCGGCGATATTGGCGGCAAGTGTTGTCGCCAATGCCACGGCAGCGCCGGTGGAGACCGTCGTCGGCCCGGGCTGGGCCAATAACTCCGTCAACGCGGTGGTGTTTCGGAAGAACTCTCTGGTGTCCGACCGCGATACGCAATACGTCGGCTACTACGATGCCGAGCGCTACCTGGTGCTGGGCAAGCGCAAACTTGGTTCAACGCACTGGACCGTGCACCGCACCCAATACCAGGGCAATGCCGCTGACGCCCACAACGCCATCAGTCTCATGCTCGACGGCGCCGGCACCCTGCACGTGGCGTGGGACCACCACAACAACGCTTTGCGCTATGCCCGCAGCGTGACCCCCGGCGCGCTTGAACTGGGGCCGCAGCAGGCCATGGTGGGCAAGGATGAAGAGTCCGTGTCGTACCCCGAGTTCTACCGTCTGCCGGACGGTCGCCTGCTGTTCTTCTACCGCCTGGGCGGCTCCGGTCGGGGCGACCTGGTGATCAACCGCTACGACCCCGCCAGCGCAACCTGGACCCGGCTGCACACCAACCTGATCACGGGCGAAGGCAAGCGCAACGCCTACTGGCAGGCTTTCCTCGACCACCGGGGGACCTTGCACGTGTCGTGGGTGTGGCGCGAGTCGCCCGACGTGGCCAGCAACCACGACCTGGCCTATGCGCGTTCGCGCGATGGCGGCGTGACGTGGGAAACCTCGACCGGCAAGCCATACGCCTTGCCGATCAGCGCTGCCAGCGCCGAGTATGCGCTGCGCATTCCGCAAAATAGCGAGTTGATCAACCAGACCTCGATGGCGGCCGATGCCGACGGCCGTCCCTACATCGCCAGCTACTGGCGCGATGCCGGCTCGAGCGTGCCGCAGTACCGCGTGGTGTACCGCGATGCCCAGGGCTGGCAGATGCGCAACCTGGGCTTTCGCCAGACGGCGTTTTCCCTGAGCGGACAGGGCACCAAGCGCATACCGATCGCCCGCCCGCAGATCATGGTCAGCCTGGAGGCCGAGCGGCCCGGGGCAGTACTGGTGTTTCGCGACGAGGAGCGCGGCAGCAAGGTCTCGGTGGCGCGCACCTCGAATGTCGCGGACGGCAAGTGGCAGGTCAGCGACTTGACCAAGGCATCGGTGGGTTCGTGGGAACCGAGCTTCGATACCGAGCTGTGGCGCCGCAGCGGCGTGCTGAGCCTGTTCGTGCAAGACGTACGGCAGGTCGATGGGGAAGGCCAGGCCGCAGTGGCGGCCCAGCCGGTACGGGTGCTCGACTGGCACCCGGAGCGGTGACTTACGCTGCTTGTTAAGCTGCTTTTGACACCTGCGCAGCGCGCGACTTGCGCTTGCGCATCCAGCCGACCAGGCCCAGGCCGGCAGCCATCATCAGGTAGGTTTCCATTTCCGGCACCGCGGTGACCGCCGCCGGGGTAATGCTGAGGCTGTCCACGCCGACATAGTTGCTGGCGTTACCGTTGAGACCGCCATTGCTCAGGACGTAACGCAGGGCGAACGCGCCGGTGGTGTCCCCGGTCAGGCCGCTCAGGGACACGCTGTACTGAGTCCAGCTTTCCGGATACGCGCCCACGTTTTCGGCCGGATTGATGCTCAGCAGCAGGGTACCGAAGGTGCCCACGCTGCTGGCGGTGGTGCCGACATCGGTGCCGCCAACATTGCTGAAGCGCACTTCCAGGTTGTCGGCGTAGAACGACGGCGAGGCGGTGCTGGTAAAGAACGACAGCGTATCGCCGTTGCGATAGGTGGACGTCGGCAAGATCAGCCAGTCGCTGATGGGGCCCGCATTGGCGACCGCGTTGTAGTTGGCCGCGACATAGGAGTCGGCCGCGCCTTCGTGGGCGTTGAGCGACACCGGCGAGCCGGTAAACCAGCTGGTGCCGCCGACCGGCTCGCTGTTGTTGACGACAGTCCAGTCGAACGGTACGCCGTTGTCGAAGTTTTCGGTCAGCGCATCGGCCGACGCGGTACCCACTGCACTGAACGACAGGGCCACGGCCAGTGCCATTGGCAGCATTGTGGATTTAAAAGAAACAGCCATCTGAAACCTCCATCCAATGTAATTTTTCACCCGGCAAATGCCAGTAGTCAAGGTTCGTATACTGCTTGAAATACGATGAAAGTTAAAGCAACTTTTGTATCAGAATTATTATATTGCAGAAACAAACTACCTTGGCGCACCTTACACTGGAGCTCGATTGACCAGCTTGATCAGGTTGCCTGGCGTGATTCGGGGTGCTGGGCCATAGTGCCGAGCGCAACTTTAAGGGTGTCGCTGTCGAGCCCGTTGAACACGTTCGCATGTTGTGCAAACAGCGTCGCCACCCGCTCCACGATCCCCGCATTATGTTGTTGCGCTACCACGGCAATCTCCGCTACCTGCGGCGGGGTAATGTCGGCTATTTGCTCTGTGGAAAGGTGTTGGTGGCCGTTCTCGGTAAACAGTGTCCCAACGCTGCCGGCCAGGGCGGACAGCATGGTCGGACTGACATTGTCCAGCAGCAGGTTGAGCAGTTCGGTGCGCAGGCCGGAGTCGCTGCGGAAAAACAGCTGGCTCACCAGTTGCGCGAAGGGTGGTGTCTGGTCGGACAGGAAGGCCCGGGCGATGCCCTGGGCGACCGACGACTGCGGCTGTTCCCCCACGATATGCTTGAAGGCTTGCGCCACGCCGTCAGGATCGGCGGCGGTGACATGGCCAGCATGTTGTTGCAATAAACTTCCCAGATCGAATCCCATGACTGCTCCCGGAGGCAAAAATTGCAGCATAGTCCGGGCGCACGGAGGAGGTCTGTTCGCAGGCGCACCATGGCCCTGCCATGGCAGCACCCGCTTGCTGGCGCTCAGTCGGTCATGACGACATCGCGCATTTCCTTGCCTTCGTAGTAGAGAATCCGGCACGACGCCTCGCCGAAGCACAGGCCCACTGCCTGGTTGGCGATATGGACCTTCTGGCAAGCATTGCCTGGATGGCAGGCGGGCAGGTAGTCGCCGGGTTCGATCATCGACAGGCGCGCCGGGTTGCCGTCGGCATCGCCGTATTCAAAGGTTTTCAGGATGCTGGCATAGCCTCCGCCGCCAGGCGTAAAGGTCACCATCACCGCACCGGCAAGCTTCTGCTCGTCGTTGTACATCAACTGGACCACATCGTCGGTCTCGGGCGACTGGATATGGCCCCTGATGCTTGGCAAAATCAGGGGCATCCAGCCAGCCGGCGTTTGCACGCCGTGCTTTTTGCCGTATGCAATGAGCCGATCGACATCGGCCTGCGACGTTGGCGGCGTGTTGGGCGGGACGGTGTCCTCTGCGGCTGCAGTGGTAGCAGCGGCGGCAGTCGGAACAGTGGCGCTGTGTGCAACTGCGGAGGCAAACGTCAGCAGGCAGGCCGCAGCGATCGGCGCGAGCGGGCGGAGGAGGTGGAAGGGGCGCATGGAGGGGTCCGGTTACAGGCGGGCGGGTTGCCGCACTTGCAATCCATGCTAGGCAGTTGGTACGGGGGCGTCAACAACTGCATCATTGCAAATTGGCAAGGTTCTGGCGGATGCACACACAACAAAAAACCCGCAATACCTGACGGCAAGCGGGTTTCTATGTGTGTATAACCACTACTTCAAATACTTGGTGCCTCGGGCCGGAATCGAACCGGCACGCCTTTCGGCGGCGGATTTTGAGTCCGCTGCGTCTACCAGTTCCACCACCGAGGCAGGTCTGCATGCAATGCGACCCGTATTATCACTGATTTGCTCCCCAGCCGCAAGGCTCCCGGCCGGAAAATTTGGTATTCAGGCAAGCGCCACCAGGACCGGGGGGCGCGCCTGGCGCTGCTGCTGTTCTTCCAGCAGGCCGAAGATGGCGTCCTTCGATAGCACGTACTGGTCCATCAGCACGTCCTTCAGTTCCAGGATCTGCTCGCGGTAGTCGGCGATTGCCTGCAAGGTGTACGTGTACAGCTCGTCGGACTTGGCCTGGACCTGGTCGAGGTCGGTGTCCTTGTGCTTGAACTGGGTGTAGTCGAGCTTGGACCGCGAGTACATCGACAGCTGGTTGACCATCATGTCGAGCATCGACGTGGCCTTTTGAATGTCGTTCTGGCTGCCCACCGAGATACCGCGCGCGCCGTAGAACAATTCTTCCGCCGCCACGCCGCCGTACAACTGGATCACGTCGCGCTCGAGTTCTTCCAGCGTGCGCAGCGCCACGTCGTCCGAGGCCGACAGCACGTAGCCGAGCGCGCCCAGCTTGGAGACCGACTCGGTGCTGATCTTGAGGAACGGCGAGCGCTCCTTCACTTCGGCCAGGGTCATGCCTTCGCGCAGCCACGGGTCGATCTGCATGAAGAAGTGGCCGAGCTCGTGCAGCGCCACGCGCTCGCGCTGGCGTGTCTTCTCGGCCGTGGTGGCGCGGTCGGTGAGGCCGATGGTGGCGCGTTCGAAGGCGCGGAACATCAGGTCGGTATTGATGACCTTGTTTTCCTGGATGGCGATCATGCTGGCGCGCTCCACCACCGTCTGCAACAGCGCAGGGCTGAGGTTGGCGGTGATCTCGGCCACGTGGTCGAGCTTGAGATTGTCCCAGTCGACGCAGCCGTCGGCCTTGCGCGCCAGGAACGAGCGCAGCAGTTCGCTGCGTTCGTTCTTGTTGGGCAGGCGGAAATTGATCTTGACCGAGAAGCGGCGCAGCATCGCTTCGTCCATCTTGGTCGAGGCGTCGTCGAAGTTGGACGCCACCACCCAGATCACGCCGGCGCCCTTGTCGCTGCGCACGCCGTCGAGCAGGCCCAGCAGGGTGTTGGCGGTGTCGTCTTCCCATTTCTTTTCACCACGGCCGCGCGGCATGAACAGGCCCTGCGCTTCGTCGAGGAAGATGATGCAGCTGCCGCGCGCGCAAGCCTTGCGGTGCAGCGCGTGCAGCGCCTTGGAGCCGCCGCCGATGTAACCCGATTCCAGCGCCGAGCCCGAGGCCTGGATCAGCGGGATGTCGAGCCGCTTGGCCAGGTAGCCGGCCAGCTTGGTCTTGCCGGTGCCGGCCGGGCCGGTCAGCATGACATTGAACGGCTTGTCGATGTCGTGCTCGCGGTACACGGCGCGGTTGCGGATCATGTCTTCCAGGTGCAGCACTTCCTGCTTGATGTCTTCCATGCCGATCAGGTCGTCCATGCTGCCGGTCAGTTGATCCGGGTTGAGCACGGTGGCGTTGATGCCGCTGCCGGGCAGGCCGTGGCGCAGCAGGAACAGCACCACGCACACCAGCAGGATGTCGATGGCATGGCGCTTGAGGAAAGCGCCAGCGCGCGCCGTGGCGCTGTTGTCCTCGTCGACCAGCACCGCCTTGTGCGAGGCCAGGTAGTCTTCGCGCGCGATGGCATAAGGAATGTTATTGCGCAGCAGGACTTCGCGCTCCAGGCTCAGGTGCGAGGTGCTCGGTACTTTGACCACGCGCAGCAACGGGTCGCCCTTGAGCTTGAAGATGTAGCGCGGCGCTTCCGACAGCGGCGCGGCAATCAGCAGGTACTCGAGCTTGTCGCGCTGGCCGGCCAGCGCCGTGATCAGCGAGATGTCCTGGGTGCGCAGCAACGGGCTGGTGTCCTGCGGCACTTCCTTGCGCCAGCCGACGATGACAGCGATGCCGACCGCGATCAGCAGCAAGATGGCACGGACGTAGTTGTTGCGTAAGGCAGTTTGAAGTTTGTGCAGTGTAAACATGTGGGCGCTATCCAGTGTGGGCAGCTGGTGTCGGTCTGGGCGCGGGAGCAGGGCGCAGCAGCCGAGGCCGCCAAAGGCCGGCGCGCGATGTGGCGCTGCCGGATTGGTGTTTCTGGACGGATATTGTGAAAGTTATATGCCCTACGGCAACTCGTCCTGTTCAGCACTATAGCTGGCTTGGCGGCGTTTGTATCGCACTGCGGCGAAAAAATTTGACATTCGCCACAGCAACGGCGCCTTTCGTGGCAGGGCTTGCAAGTATTTCGGGGTGTGGTGCGCGCAAGGCGTTATCAACTTGTCGACATTGCCTGCAAATTCCATTCGTCGTGCGATGACGCAGTTGATACCGGCCGATTTGCCGCTCGTCGCAAACGCCGGATTTTCGGCAGCGCAGTTGCTATCGTGCTTACATCAGCCGCTGCAAAACAGAAGCACAGCGGTGATGCCAGAGCACCTTAGCTGCAACCTTACTGCAACCAAACTGCAACCATCACACAAGGACCACACCATGAAAACCGCCCTGATCGCCCTCGCCGCCGCCCTCTCTTTTTCCGCCCTGCCTGCCGCCCACGCGCAGGAAACCATGCAGCAGATCAAAGTGAGTGGCGGCTTGTATGTCGCGCCCAGCCAGCTTGCCGAGTACGCCAACGCTTACCGGCTGAGCAACGGCCAGCTGCTGCGTTTCACCCAGAGCGGCAACCACTTCTACACCCAGGTCGACAATAGTCGCCGCGTGCGGATCATGCCGGTCGCCAATAACGAATTCGTCAGCGAACAAGGCGCCCGCATCGTGTTCAGCCAGTACGGCGATGAAGTCGGTGTCAGCAATTTCGAGAAACTGCCGATGGCGCAGATTTTGCCGGCCAACACCATGGTGGTGGCACGCCGTTGATGCGGTGCGCAGGATCGGCGGTCGCGCCGATCCTGAACTGAATCAGTCAGCGCGCCGATACAGGCGGAAGCGCTCATCCTTGTCCGCTGGACGCCGGCCTTCCCACAGCAAAATCCACTGCTTGCCACGATGGTGCGGCGCGACGTCGCGGTTGTCGCGCGCGCGCGTGCTTTCCTGTAGCAGCAGCAAGTCGCAACGGCCACCCTCGACGCCGGTAAACGGCAGTTGCGCATAGAACGCGAACGAGGCGCGCTGCGCCGGTCCCACGTTGGTTTCGATGCAGCCCGCGTTCGGCGGCAGCTTCTGGGCGATCTGGCGCGCCACGCCGGCGTAACTCTTGCTGTAATTGAGGTCGGGCAGGAACAAGGTCATCAGCAGGATCCAGATCAGGATCAGGCCGCCGGACGACAGCACCACGGCGCGCCACAGCACGGCCGGGCGGCGCGCCACGCGCCAGTGCACCAGCGCAAACCAGCCGGCAGTGGCCAGCGCCGCCACCGGCAACGCCACCGCGCCCACTTCCGGGGTAAAGCCCGGCACCAGCTTGAGGGCATTTTTGGCGGCCTGCGCCGGCCAGCCGGTCAGCTTGGCGAACCAGAAAATCCAGATCACGGCCGCGCACAGGGTCAACGCCATCACCGAGAACCAGTCGATGGCATTGATGGCGCCGCGCTTCATGGTCAGCAGGCCAAACGCCGCCATCACCGCCAGCGGCGGCAGCAGGATCAATAACTGTCCCTGTTCGGGCACGCTGGCGCACAGCGCCATGATGGCGCCCATGGTGACGAATGCCAGCGGCACCACGATGTGCAGCGCCAGGCGCTGGCGGCGCCAGGCCCAGATGGCCCAGCCGGCGAACGGCCATGCCGGCCAGAAGAACCACACGCCGACGCGGAAGAAGAATTTATAGGCCACCACCGTCGGCAGGCCGAATTGCGCCAGGTGCAGCGCGCTCCAGTCCTGCACCGGGTGCCGGTTGTATGGTTGCAGCACGTGCGCCGGCACGACCCAGATCGCAGTGACGGCAGCGGCCACCAGGAAGGCCAGGCCCAGGTCGCGCAGCGCGCGGCCCACGGGCTGGGCCAGCAGGCGCGTACAGGCAAACACGGCCAGCATGAAGCACACCGGCGTCACCCAGCCATGGGTGAGCGTGAGCAGGCCGATGGCCAGGCCGCTCAGGGCCGCGTTGCGCAGCGACGGCGCTTCCACGTAGCGCACGGTGCGGTACAACATGAAGGCGGTGAGCGAGACGCGCAGCGCGTCGGCCGTGGTTTCGTGGCTGTGCACCAGCAAACCGAGGCAGCCGAGGTAGATCAGGACGGCGGCGTCGGCCAGGGTGCGGCCGAAATCGTCGGGCTCGGGCTGGCCGCCAAAGGCGAGGCGCAGCGGCTGCGCATCCTGGCGTCGGCCGAGATTGAAGGTGGCGAACCACAGCGACAGCACGCCGAACAGGAAGATGGCGACCGTACCCACGCGGGCGGCGAGCACGTCGCCGAGCAGCCAGCCGAACAGCTTGATGCCGAGCGCGCCGATCCAGAATGCCAGCGGGCCGTCGTCGGGTATGGCCAGGCCGGCGATATTCGGTACCAGCCAGTCTTGCCAGGTGCCGTGCGCCATGGTCCACATGATGCCGAAGCTGGCGGCGTCGTCGTTCTTCCACGGCTCGCGGCCGATCAGTCCGGGCAGGATGTAGAGCAGGCCCAGGGCAAACAGGGCCAGGCGCGGCAGGGCCAGCGTGGCGGCGGCAGGAAGACGGACTGGCTTCATCGATCAGTGTGCAAATTGAGGTAGACGGGAGTATGAAGGAAAACAGCGGCCCCGGCAGGGAGCCATAAACAAAAAAAGCAGCCAGAGGCTGCTTTTTTCATTGAAGCGGCAGGAATTAACCGGCTGCAACGGCGGTTTTCGAACCGACGGTACCGAATTTCTGACGGAACTTCTCGACGCGGCCAGCGGTGTCGACGATCTTGTGCTTGCCGGTGTAGAACGGGTGCGATTCAGCCGACACCTCGATCTTGATCAACGGGTAGTCTTTACCTTCGTGGTTGATCGTTTCGCGGGTGTTGATGGTCGAACGGGTAACGAATTTGAAATCGCACGACAGGTCGTGGAAAACAACGTCGCGGTATTCTGGATGGGTATTTGCTTTCATTTTGAAGCCTCGGTGAGTTTGGTAGCCAAACAGCACTTCGTCGGTCTGTACTGCTTCTCGACCCGATTGCTGATCACTTGCCAGTGATTAAAAATAGTGCAACCGCCGATTATACAGCGGTAAACCAACACAGGCAACCACAAGGGTTGCCTGTCGGGTCAGCTCAAGCCGTGAAGCTTAGCCGATGGGGTTAACCACCCCGGCGCATCATGTCGAAGAACTCGGTGTTCGTCTTGGTGGCGCGCATCTTGTCCATGATGAACTCCATCGCTTCGATCTCGTCCATCGAGTACAGCAGCTTGCGCAGGATCCAGATTTTTTGCAGCTGGTCCGGCTTGATCAACAGTTCTTCGCGGCGGGTGCCCGATTTGTTCAGGTTGATCGCCGGGTACACGCGTTTCTCGGCCAGGCGGCGCTCCAGGTGCACCTCCATGTTGCCGGTACCCTTGAATTCTTCGTAGATCACGTCGTCCATGCGCGAGCCGGTTTCAATCAGCGCGGTGGCGATGATGGTCAGCGAACCGCCTTCTTCGATGTTACGGGCGGCGCCGAAGAAGCGTTTCGGGCGTTGCAGCGCGTTGGCGTCCACACCACCGGTCAGCACCTTGCCCGAAGCCGGGATCACGGTGTTGTAGGCGCGCGCCAGGCGGGTGATCGAGTCGAGCAAAATCACCACGTCTTTTTTCATTTCGACCAGGCGCTTGGCTTTTTCCAGCACCATCTCGGCAACCTGCACGTGGCGGGTGGCCGGTTCGTCGAAGGTGGAGGCGACCACTTCGCCGCGCACCGAGCGTTGCATCTCGGTCACTTCCTCAGGACGTTCGTCGATCAGCAGCACGATCAGGGTGACGTCGGGGTGGTTGGCGGTAATCGCGTGGGCGATATGCTGCAGCAGCACCGATTTACCGGACTTTGGCGAGGCGACGAGCAGGCCGCGCTGGCCCTTGCCGATCGGTGCGATCAGGTCGACGATACGGCCGGTGATGTTCTCGGTGCCGTTGATGTCACGTTCGAGGCGCAGCGGCTCGTTCGGGTGCAGCGGCGTCAGGTTCTCAAACAGTATGCGGTGTTTCGAGGCTTCCGGCGATTCGCCGTTGACCTTGTCTACCTTGACCAGTGCGAAATAGCGTTCGCCGTCTTTCGGGGTGCGCACTTCGCCTTCGATCGAATCGCCGGTGTGCAGGTTGAAGCGGCGGATTTGCGATGGCGAGATATAGATGTCGTCGGTGGACGCCATGTAGCTGGCGTCGGGCGAGCGCAGGAAGCCGAAGCCGTCCGGCAGCACTTCGAGGGCGCCGTCGCCGAAAATCTGCTCGCCGGACTTGGCGCGCTTTTTCAGGATCGCGAACATCAGCTCTTGCTTGCGCAAGCGGGCCGCGTTGTCGATATCAAGACCGATGGCCATCTCCAGCAACGCCGAGACGTGTAAGGCCTTTAATTCAGATAGATGCATATGTGTTGAGTGTCCCGTGACGGGAAAGTAAAGGTAGGGGAGGGAACTGCGTGGTGTTGTCTGTTTATTTATATAAAACGCGTTGCGGTCGGGCCGTACGCTGTTTTCCGGATCTGAGGCGGCTGCTTCTGCGGGCGCAGAAGCAGCCGTCTGTCCGCAATACTATCTTACTTAGATATTGCTGTCGATGAAACTAGTCAACTGGCCCTTGGCCATGGCGCCGACTTTTTGTGCTGCTGGTACACCGTTCTTGAACAGGATCAGGGTAGGGATACCACGGATGCCGAACTTGGCAGGCACTGCCTGGTTCGAATCGACGTCCATCTTGGCGATGGTGATCTTGCCGCCGTATTCCTTGGCCACTTCTTCCAGGATCGGGGCGATGCTCTTGCAAGGACCGCACCATTCGGCCCAGAAGTCGACCAGCACGGGGCGGTCGGATTTCAGCACGTCGGCATCAAAAGAAGTATCGGTGATGTGTTTGATATTTTCGCTCATATTTTCCTCAATCGAGGTGTGGGATCAATAACGCCTGGGGATGATGCCAGTGTTGCCGTTAAGCCAGTTACAGAGAATACTTGGCGACGAAATGCGCGAATTCAATGTCTGGGATAGGGAAGGCAACAAAGGTCGGCAGGCGGGAATGGATCAAATCATAACCCATTTTTTATAAATGTGCGGAGATTGAGTTTTGACGTCAATTTTCGTCGGCAAACGTGGTGTTATTCATAATCTGCTCGGTGATCTGTTCCAGCAGCGGCCACAGCCGGGCCAGGCCGGCGCGGGCGGTGGCCAGGTTGGCGGCGTCGCTGGCGCCGTCGGGCAGCAGTTCCAGGCTGGCCAGCATGTCGCCCATGCCCAGCGCGCCCACCGTGCGCGCCGGCGACTTGAGCCGGTGGCACAGCTCGCGCACCTGCGCCAGGTCGCCGCGTTTTAACGCCACTTCCATCGCCGACAACCCCTCCTGGGCGTTGTGCAGGAACTTGAAGGCGAATTTGCGCACCTTTTCCGGGTGGTAGCCGAGCAGCTTGGCCAGGATCGACAAATCGATCACGGCCGGGTCGCCCGCCAGGGTGGGCTTGAAGGCGGGACGCACGGCTGGCCGCTCGCGCTCTGGCGCCGGTTCGGTGCGCTCGGCCGGCAGCCAGTTGGCGATGGTGCGATACATCACGGCCGGCTGGATCGGCTTGGAGATGAAGTCGTCCATGCCGGCGGCGCTGCAGCGGGCGCGGTCGTCGCTGGTCGCCGTGGCGGTCATGGCCAGCACCCGCAGGCCGGCCAGGCGCGGGTCGGCGCGGATGTGACGGGTCGCTTCCAGGCCGTCCATCAGCGGCATCTGCACGTCCATCAGCACGCAGTCGAAGGCGGCTTGCCGCAGCAGGTCGAGCGCCTCCTGGCCGTTGGCCGCCAGGCAGACCGACGCGCCCACGTCTTCCAGCATTTCCAGCGCGATCTGCTGGTTGAAGGTGTTGTCCTCCACCAGCAGGATGCGCGCGCCCTTGAGCGTGGTCATCACGGCCGCCCCCAGCGTGGCGGCCTGCAGTTCGGCGGCGGCGTCCTGCACCCGCTCGATCATCTGCGGCACGCTGGCGTCGGAAATGCCAAGGCGCGCGGTGAACCAGAAGGTGCTGCCCACGCCCGGTTCGCTGCGCACGCCCACCTCGCCGCCCATCAGCTGCGCCAGCTGCTTGCAAATGGCCAGGCCGAGGCCGGTGCCGCCATGCTCGCGCGTGGTGGAGGTGTCGGCCTGCTGGAACGACTGGAACAGGCGCTCGATTTCCGCTTCCGAGAGGCCGATGCCGCAGTCGCTCACCTCGAAGCGCAGCAGGCAGCTGCTGGCGTCCGCCACCACCTGGCGCACCCGCACGTCGATGCGGCCCTTGGCGCTGAACTTGATGGCGTTGTTGGTGTAGTTGATCAGCACCTGCCCCAGGCGCAGCGGGTCGCCGCGCAGCACGCGCGGCAGTTGCGGGTCGAGGTCGAACACCAGTTCCAGTTCGCGGCTGGCGGCCCTGGGCGCCACCAGCGTGGTGAGGGTCTGGATCACGTGGTCGAGCGCAAAATCGACCTGCTCGATATCGAGCTTGCCGGCTTCGATCTTCGAGATGTCGAGTATGTCGTCGATGATGCCCAGCAGGTGTTCGCCGGCGAAGCGGATCTTTTCCAGGTAGTCGCGCTGGCGCGGATCGAGGTCGGTCTTGAGCGCCAGGTAGGCCATGCCGATCACGCCGTTCATCGGGGTGCGGATCTCGTGGCTCATGTGGGCCAGGAACTGGCCCTTGTACTGGCTCGCTTCCTCGGCCTGGTGGCGCGCCTGTTCCAGTTCGCGGGTGCGCATCAAGACGCGCTCCTCGAGGTGCTCGTTCCATTCGCGCAGCGCGTCGGCGCCGCGCTTGCGGTCGCTGATGTCGGTCAGGCTGACTACCACCAGCGGCACCGCGCCGCTGGCGTCCGCAATCGGCTCGGCGTTGATCGACAGCCAGCGCATGGCGCCGTCGGGTTGCGTGATGCCCATCACCACGTCGCGCACCGGCAGGCCGGTGACGGTGGCCAGTCGCACCGGGTGGCTGACGCGATCGAAGGTGCTGCCGTCCTCGCGCACGCCGCACCACAGGCCGTCGCACTCGCCGCGCTGGTCCAGTTCCATGGCGTGCGCCAGCATGCGCGCGGCGGCAGCGTTGCTCTCCAGGATCACGCCACGGCCATCGACCATCACCAGGCCGTTGGTCACCGCGTTAAAGATCGACGCCAGCCGCTGACCGGTCAGGCGCAGCGCATCCTCGGCGGCGCGGCGGGCCGTGATATCGGTGAGCATGGCCAGCGTGCCGGCGTAGTGGCCGGCGTCGGAGCTGATCACGGTGGTCGAGAGCAGGCACCATAATTCTCCGCCGTCGGGACGGCGCAGGTGGATGTCGCCCTGGATCGCCTCGCCCGCCAGGTGGCGCTGCAAGTGCTGTTTGAGCAGCAGGCGGCCGGCGTCGTCCATGAATTCGGTCATGCTGCGGCCCATCACCTGGTCCACTTCCACGCCCAGCATGGCGGCCATGGTGGGATTGACGAACGTGGTGCGGTCGTCGGCGTCGGTCATCCAGATGCCTTCGGCGGCGGTCTGCACGATCAGGCGGTAGCGCTCGGAGCTGGCGTGCATGGCTTCTTCGGCGCGCTGGCGCTGGGTCATGTCGCGCAGGGTCACCATTACCAGCTGCTGGCCGCCCAGGTCCAGCGGCGCCAGGTGCACCATGGCCGGGAAGGTGCTGCCGTCGGCGCGGTGGGCGTTCATCACCCGGCCCGGCAGGCCGGGGCGGGCGAACAGCTCGCGCGCGCGGCCGGTGCTGCGCATGGTGTCGGGCGCCAGCTGCTCCATGCTGCGCCCGGCCAGGTTGTCCTCGGCGCCGAAGCTGCGCGCGCAGGCCGGGTTGGCGTAGCGCACGCGTCCGTCCCGGTCGGCGATCAGCATGGCGCCGGGCGTGGCGTCGATCACGGCGCACAGACGCGCCTCTTCGTCGTTGGCCCGCTCGGTAATGTCGGCGAAGGTGCCCATGGCGCGCAGGGGCCGGCCATCGGCGGCGCGCTCGACGAC
>NZ_LROM01000089.1 GCF_001758785.1 Duganella phyllosphaerae | reverse complement strand
CATCCCCGCCGATATGGCGGTGGCGGAAGTTGGTGTGGTGGCGCGGCTTGGGTGGTATGCAATGGTGGCGCCGCTCGGGCGGGGCAGCCATGCCGCGCTGGCGGCGTTGCACGCGGGCGGCACCTTCGGGGCGGCGCTGGACGCGGCGTTCGCGGTGGATGAACAGTTCGACGTGGCGGGGCAGTTGCAGCGCTGGCTCGAGCTGCAGCTGATCGTGGAAATCCGGACTTAATCTTCGCGGTGGAAGGCGCGCAAGAGTCGTGCTTCGCCGGTGAGATCGCGATGCAACTGGTTGGCGCGGGCGGTTAGCTCCATCATGCGGCCGATGTGGGCGTCTTCGAAGCGGGCCAGTTCTTCGGTGGCGGCCAGCAGCGCCTGCGCCAGCTTGCTGCGGGCGGTTTCGTACATGGCGCCGTTGTATTGCGTGGTGTTGTTCAACAATTCTTCGGCATTTTCGATCACTTCGCGCAGATCGCCCAGCAGGCGTTCCTGGGTTGGTGTGGTTGGTTGCGGACCGTCCATAACTTCCCCCTGTTCAAATTCGACACATAACGGTTTTGATGAGATGACAGCAGCCGACTCCGAACTATACGAGGCGGGAACAACGGCCGGATTACGCGGCGTCATGGAAAACGCAGCGTTTCCAGCTTAGACCATTATTGCTCAAATGCAAGTAAATTATACGGGATCGACACTGATGCGGATGTCGCCGACGGTGACCAGCTGGCCCGCGCGGATCTTGGCGGTCTTGCGCAGTTCCTGCTTGCCATCGACCTTGACGTCGCCGCTGGCCACCAGCATCTTGCCGGCGCCGCCGCTGTCGCACAGCCCCACGAGCTTGAGCAACTGATTCAACTCAACAAATTCCCCATTCAACTCAAAACTGACTTTCTGCATTTTTTCCTCTGATACCATGGTTTTCAAGTGCGGCGCCTCGCAACAAGGATAGTGTAGCGGCATTCCGACAGGCGCACAGTTTACCGTGCCAACGCGTATTTGCCAGCAAGAAAAACTGCTAGGCTGGTTCGTACGCTCGACCCGCAACACTCAACACTCAGCGCTGTTCTACCTCTCGGGTGGCATCATGCACAAGTTTTCGATGGCGATCATCAGTTCCATGGCAAGCTGGTCTTGCTGCGCTGCCGACATGCCGCTGCCGCTGCTGGTCCAACCGGACCAGGCGCGCGCCGACTTCCGGCCGCTGCTGGCCGAGCGCAACCGCCGCTATTCGAGCATCGCGGAATTCGAAACCCATATGGGCCGCGCGGTCGGTGCCGTTACTGCCGGCATCCTGCGCCAGACCGGCCCCGAAGCCGAGCGCAACACGGCGCTGGCGCTGCGGGCGCGGCCGACCACGGCCTTTACTTCGTTGTCGATGGGCTATGCGGTCACTCCGCGCAGCTCGGTGATGGCGATGGCCACCTACGGCAAGACCGACGGCTATGGCAGTCCGGACAGCCTGATGGCGCAAGTATCCTCGGTGCGCACGGTGGCGTTCAGTGTCGGCTGGACTACGCGCGAAATATTCGACCACCGCGACCGCATCGGCGTCACCGTGTCGGTGCCCGCCAAGGTGCGCACCGGCGGCCAGCAGGGCGGCAGCCAGGCCGCCTACATGGGCAGCCAGGCGTTTGGCGCGCCGGCCTTCAACCTGCAGCCGACCGCCACCGAGCGCGATATCGAATTCGGCTACAGCACCATGCTCGGCCGCGCCCGCGACGGACGCGGCGGCAAGCTGACCGGCGCGGTGATGCTGCGCTTCAACCCCGGCCACGATGCCAACGCCGCGCCGGACTGGCTGGCCGGCGTGCGTTACGCTTACGGGTTCTGATCAGCCAGGACGGGTCATGTCGATGGGGACTATCCACTGCTCGAATTGCTCGGCCGTGACGTAGTCCAGCGCCAGCGCTGCCTGCTTGAGCGTGGTGCCTTCGTGCTGGGCCTTCTTGGCGATCGACGCCGCCTTGTCGTAGCCGATGTGCGGCGCCAGCGCGGTGACCAGCATCAGCGAGCGTTCCATCAGTTCGGCGATGCGGTCGCGGTTCGGCTCGATGCCGTGGACGCAATGTTCCTCGAAGCTGCGCATGCCGTCCGCCAGCAGGCGCGCGCTCTGCAGGAAGTTGTGCGCGATCAGCGGCTTGTACACATTCAGTTCGAAATTGCCCGAGGCGCCGCCCATGGTGATCGCCACGTCGTTGCCGAACACCTGGCAGCACAGCATGGTGACCGCCTCGCACTGGGTGGGATTGACCTTGCCCGGCATGATGGAGCTGCCCGGTTCGTTTTCCGGGATGGTGATTTCGCCCAGGCCCGAGCGCGGGCCCGAGGCCATCCAGCGCACGTCGTTGGCGATTTTCATCAGCGATGCCGCCAGGGTTTTCAGGGCGCCGTGGGCCGACAGCAGGGCGTCGTGGCCGGCCAGCGCGGCAAACTTGTTGTCGGCGGTGCGGAACGGCAGCGCCAGCGTGTGTTCGAGCTCGGCGGCGATGCGGGTGGCGTATTCCGGGTGGGCGTTCAGGCCCGTGCCCACCGCCGTGCCACCGGCGGCCAGTTGCAGCACGCCGGGCAGGGCGGCTTGTATCGCGTGTTCGGCAAAATCGAGGTGCGCCACGTAGCCGGAAAATTCCTGGCCCAGGGTGAGCGGGGTGGCGTCCTGCAAGTGGGTGCGGCCGATCTTGACGATGTCGGCAAAGGCTACGGCCTTGGCGTGCAGGCTGGCGCGCAGCTGGCGCAGGCCCGGCAGCACGTTGTTGGCCAGCGCCTGGGCGCACGCGACGTGGATGGCGGTGGGGAAGATATCGTTGGACGACTGGCCCTTGTTGACGTCGTCGTTCGGGTGCAGCAGGCGCGACTCGCCGCGCACGCCACCCATCAGTTCCGAGCCGCGGTTGGCCAGCACCTCGTTCATGTTCATATTCGATTGCGTGCCCGAGCCGGTTTGCCACACGGCCAGCGGGAATTCGGTGGGGTGCTGGTTGGCCAGCACCTCGTCGGCCGCGCGGGTGATCGCGGTGGCCTTGGCGCCGTCGAGCAGGCCCAGGTCGAGGTTGACACGGGCGGCGGCGCGCTTGACGCTGGCCAGCGCGTGGATCAGTTCGGGCGGCATGCGCTCGGTGGAAATATGGAAATGCTCGAGGGAGCGCTGGGTTTGCGCGCCCCACAATTGTTCAGACGGTACATCGATGGGACCAAAGCTGTCTTTTTCGCTGCGGGTACTCATAACGGTTCCTTTGTGAAATTGGTAATCATTCTCATCTGACATGCGTCAGCCAGTGTAGCGCAGTTCGGAAAAATTAACTGAGGGCTACAAAAAGTCGATTTCCAGCCGTTAATAGAGAAGATCCCCAGATGTCGCCCGGCGGCCCACCGATTATGCAACGCTACCTTCTTGATATTTTGCTTCGCCTTGTGGCCGTGCTGGCGCTGGCCATGCTCGCCGTGCTGGCGCCAACGCTGCATGCCGCCGAGCTGGGCGACGTCGCCGCGCGTTCCTATATCGGCCAGCCGCTGTCGGCCGATGTCGAACTGCTGGCTGGCGACGGTGGCCCGGTGCAGGCACGGCTGGCGCAGCCCGACGTTTATCGCGGCGCCAATATCACCATGAATCCGGCGCTGGCGTCGGTCAGGATGGCCGTGGCGCGACGCGACGGCAAGGATGTCCTGCACATCACCACCGCCGGCGCGGTCAATGCCGAATACGTGCACGTGTACGTGGAATTGAGCGCTGGCGGGCGGCGCGATATCCGCCTGGCCACGGTGTGGTTGCAGCCCGACCCCAATCCGGCGCCGCCGGTGCGGATGGCGCCGGAT
>NZ_LROM01000088.1 GCF_001758785.1 Duganella phyllosphaerae | reverse complement strand
ATGTGCTGCCCGAGCCGCTGGCGCTGGCTGCCTTTGGTGCGGCCGACCATGGGTCATGGTCTTCGTTGCGCGCGGCGCTGCTGCACGATCCGTGGTGGACGCCTGATGTCGCGCAGCGCGAACGCCTGCAAACGGGCATCGAGATCGGCAGCTTTTCCGGCCTCGGTGGTGAGTTCGCCGAGCCGCCGCAGGTGCGCCCGGCGCCGCACGGTTTCTGGGTACGCAGCGGCGCGCGCCACGCGCTCCTGATCGCCGACGCCTGCGGCACGGTGCTGCATTCCGCCAGCGCCGAAGAATACGATTATCCCGAGGCGGCGCCCGCTGCGCAGGTACAGGTCAGGGATGGGGCGCTCACCATCAACGGCCGCACCGTGCCGCTCGACCTGCCGACCGAGCGGCTGCAGGTCGTGTGCAACCGCCACGCCGTCGCCGTCACGTCGCCGTACACCCACGCCATCCGCGTGCTGCCGCTATGACCGGGGCTGTGACGGACGACGCACTGCTGCAGCGATGGCGCGACGCCTGGCCGGCGGCGCTGGCCGCGTGGAGCAAGTACACGCGCCTGCGTGACGCCCGCCTGTGCCACACCACGATGGCAGCGGCGAAAGAGGGCCTGCAAGGCAGCTTCGCGATGATACGGCTGCTCGACCAGAGCGTGGTGGTGAACCTGCAAGGCGTGCGCGAACTGGGCTTGCAGGACTACGCGGTGGAGATCCTGGCGCACGAAATAGGCCACCACGTGCTGGCCCCGGCCAGCGCCGCCGACCAGTTCCGGCTGCTGGCGCGCTTGCGCCGCGCGTTGCCCACGCTGGAAGCGCATGCGCCCATGGTCGCCAACCTGTACACCGACCTGTATATCAACGACCGCCTGCAACGCCAGGCCGGCCTGCGCATCGACCATATCTACCGCATCCTGGAGCAGGCGCGCACGGCGCCCGCCAGCAGCCGGGTGTGGACGCTGTACACGCGCATCTACGAGCAGCTGTGGCAGCTGCCCAAGGGCGACCTCGGTGGCGGCGCCGCCGACCAGGCGATCGATACCGACGCCTGGCTGGGCGCGCGCCTGATCCGCGTCTATGCGCGCGACTGGATGGACGGCGCCATCAAGTTCGCCACCTTGCTGCTGCCGTACCTGGCCGAGCAGCAGCAACAGATGGAAGAGTTCTACCGCCTGGCCGACACGCGCGACGCGGCAGCCGGTTGCGACCCGTCGGGCGGATACCAGGTGGAAGAAGGCGAACTGGAAACGCCGATTCACCCGGTGCAGGATCGCCGCATCTCGGGCCTGGACGAAGCGCCGACAGATCCGGCGCCGGACGCGCAGCGCACACCGGGCAGCGGCCAGGCGCGCGAGCCGTACGAGTACGGCGAAATCCTCAAGGCCGCCGGTATCACCCTCAGCGACGAGGACATCGCGGTGCGCTACTACCGCGAGCGCGCCTTGCCGCACCTGGTGTCGTTTCCGAAAATGCCGGCGCCGCTGTCCACCGAGCTGCAACCGGAAGGGCTGGAACCGTGGCAGATCGGCGATCCGATCGAGGAAATCGACTGGCTGGCGACCGTGGTCCAGAGTCCGCGCCCGGTACCGGGGCTGACCACCGTGCAGCGCCAGTATGGGCGCGAGGCGGCGCGCCGTCCGAAACCCACGCCGGTGGACCTGGACCTGTACGTGGACAGCTCCGGCTCCATGCCCGATCCGCGCTTCCACACGTCGTACCTGGCGCTGGCCGGCGCCATCGTCGCGCTGTCGGCCTTGCGCACCGGCTCGCGTGTGCAGGTCACGCTGTGGAGCGGCAAGAGCGAGGTGATTGTCACCCCCGGCTTCGTGCGCGACGAGGACCAGGTACTCGGCGTGCTCACCGGTTTTTTTGGCGGCGGCACCTGCTTCCCGATCCATCGCCTGCGCCAGACTTTTGCGGCGCCGCGCGACCGGCCCACGCACATCCTGATGATTTCCGACGACGGTATTTCCACCATGTTCGACAACGACGAGCAGGGCAACAGCGGCTGGGACGTGGCCGCGCGCGCGCTGGTCAACGGCGGCGCTGGCGGCACCATGGCGCTCGACCTGCGCCCGGATTGGGATGGCGACCAGCAGGCCGGCTGGCTGCAGAAATCGTACGATGCCATCAAGCGCGCCCGCAGCGAGCAGGGGTGGGACATCCACGCCATCGCCCAGGCCGAAAGCTTGGTAGACTTCGCCCGCGCGTTCAGCCTTCGCCATTACACAAATTCGTCAGCCCAGTCCCATGCAAAACACCGGCCCCGCCCTTGAAGTCCTGATCCACCGGCTGGCCGATATCCCGGTCGAGCTGCTGGCCGAGCCGCGCATCGGAGACGCTGGCGCGGTCCACGTGGCAGCGCTGGTCAACGACGTGCTGGCGCTGCACGGCGCGCGCGCCACGCTGGCAAGCCTGGCGCCATTCATCCCCGGTGCGACGGGTTCTCACCGCCACCGGCTGGCGCTGGTGATGATCACCGCCTGGCTGCTGGCCGACGAGTGGTTCATCGGCGCCGCCATCGCGCAGGCGGACTTGCTGCGGGTACTGGACCGCACCGTGGACGAACTGTCGCAATGGGCCAGCGCCCATAAATACGTCGAGGATCCGGAGCGGCGCGAGGAACTGGCGCGCATGGTGCTTGCGCGCCTGGGATTTCGCCCGGCCGGCGAATCGGAGCATGAAGCGACCGACCGCCTGGCGGCCGTGAGCGGCTTCGAGCGCCGGCGCCTGTTGGAGGCGAGCCGCACGGCCGAGCAGCGCGCGGCCGACATCCGCGCCGCGCTGGCGCGCAAGGCTGCCGAGGAATCTGCCGACAAGTGGTCGCGCGAATGAGCAGTGATGCCACTGCGCTGGACGATGAACGCGAGCGCTTTCCCACGCTCACGCCGGCCGGGCGCGCCATGCTCGATTTTTTGCGCGAGCACCCGGCCGCACCCACCTACCGCAACCAGAGCGGCAACAAGCTGCTGGCGCACGAGGTGGAAGATGTGCGTGCTTTCGAGCGGGACGTGGCCGCTGCCAGCGTCGGTTGGCCGGCCGACCGCAGACCGGCCTGGCTCGACGACTTCGTGCGCACCACGTACGCCAGCGTGCCCCACTACCGCGCGCTGGGCGCCGTCCCTGCCGAATGGTCGCAGATCGCGCCCGTCAACCGTGCCGACCTGGCAAACGACATCGCCGCCTTCGTGCCCGACGACGCCGACATCGCCCGCATGATCAATTTCCGCACCACCGGCACCACCGGCCATCCGCTGATCATCGCGTCGCACCCCGTGGTGGCGGCGCGCTACCTGGCGTTCCACAAGCGCGCGCTGCGCCGCTTCGGCGTGCAACTGGCGCATGGCGCGGGCCAGGTGGGCGTGGTGCTGCTGGGCTTCCAGCAGCGGTGCTTCACGTACGTGTCGGTCACGCCCACGATGGGCGAATCGGGCCTGGCCAAGATCAATCTGCACCCGGACGAATGGCGTACGCCGCAGGACCGCGCCACTTACCTGGACGCGCTGGCGCCCGAGGTGGTGGCCGGCGATCCGATCTCGTTTGCCGAGCTGCTCACGCTGCCGGTGACGATGCGCCCGCGCGCACTGCTGTCGGTGTCGATGCTGCTGTTGCCAGCGCTGCGCGCGCAGCTGGAGCAGCGCTTCGGCTGCCCGGTGCTCGACATCTATTCGCTCAACGAGGTGGGGCCGGTGGCCGTGTACGACGCCCGCGTCGGCGGCCACGTGCTGCTGCAACCGCGCCTGTACGTCGAGCTGCTCGATAGCGCCGGCAACCCGGTCGCGCCAGGGCAGCGCGGCGAGATCACGGTCTCGGGCGGCTTCAACTTCTGCCTGCCACTGCTGCGCTACCGCACCGGCGACCATGCCGCGCTCGACATGAGCGGCGAGGTGCCGGTGCTGGCAGGCCTGTTGGGCCGCTCGCCGGTGCGCTATCGCACGCCAGGCAAGTGGATCAACAATATCGACGTCACGCACGCCTTGCAGCACCTGCCGATACCGCACTTTGGCGTGCACCAGGAGGCCAATGGCGTGGTCGTGCTGCGCCTGGCGCAGGCGATGACGCCGCTCGGCGACCAGGCCCGCGCAGCGCTGGAAAAGCTGTTCGGCGCCGGCAGCGTGATGCTTGCCGTGCTGACCGCCGACGACAAGACCGTGCAGTACACGTCGGACCTGGCGGGGGCGCGCGAATGAAGCAGTTTCACACCGGCCTGGTGGTGGGCAAATTCAGCCCGCTGCACCTGGGGCACGAGCTGCTGATCCGGCGCGCGCTGCACGATTGCGAACAGGTGGTCATCATCGGCTACTCGCAGCCGGAGCTGCCCGGTTGCGGCTCTTACCTGCGCGAGCAATGGCTGCGCGCACGCTTCCCGCAGGCTATCGTGCTGGTACTGCACAACGACCGTCACGACCTGCCCGACAACGACGCCGACGCCACCGTGCACCGGCGCCTGATGGGATGGGCGTGCCAGCACCTGCTGGGACGCCCGGTCGATGCGGTATTTACCAGCGAGGACTACGGCGACGGTTTTGCGACGGAGCTCACGCGCTATTTTGCCGAGCATGGTCGCCGGCGCGCTCCGGTGCGTCACGTGCTGGTGGACCAGGCGCGCAGTGCGATTCCCGTGTCGGGTACGGTGATCCGGCGCGACCCGCACGCTCACCGCGCTTACCTGTCCGGCGAGGTGTACGCCAGCTTCGTGCAAACGGTGTGCTTCCTCGGCGGCGAGTCGAGCGGCAAGAGCACCATGGCCGAAGCGATGGCGCGAGAACTCGGTACCGTGTGGGCGGCGGAATATGGCCGCGAGTTGTGGGTAGCGCAGGACGGCGAACTGGCGTACGACGATCTGCTGCGCATCGCGCGTGTGCAGCAGCAGCGCGAAGACGATTTACGCCAGCAGGCCACGCGCTACCTGTTCTGCGATACCTCGGCCCTGACCACGCTGTTCTATTCGCGCGAGATGTTCGACCGCGCCGCGCCTGAGCTGGAGCACAGGGCAGGGCGCCGGTACGACCACGTATTGCTGTGCGCGCCGGACTTCGATTTCGTCCAGGACGGCACCCGGCGCGAGGACGGTTTTCGCTTGCGCCAGCACGACTGGTATGTCGCCGAGCTGCGCCGCCGCGAGATTGGCTACACGCTGCTCACCGGATCGCTGCGCCAGCGTATCGACACGGTGCTGGCGCAGCTCACCGGCAGCCGCTGAAATTAGCCCAGTGCCAGGCGGTGCGATGGTGCCGGCGCCGGGCGTTTTGGCGCAGCGCGCCTGGCAGGTGCAGCGGCCCTGGTGGCGCCTTCCAGCTTGAACACGCTCACCAGCTGCGCCAGGTGGGTCGACTGGCCTTGCAGTGATTCGGCGGCGGCTGCCGCTTCTTCCACGAGGGCGGCGTTCTGCTGGGTGACGCCGTCCATCTCGCCGATGGCCTGGTTGATCTGGTCGATGCCGGCTTCCTGTTCCTGGCTGGCGGCGGCGATCTGCTCCATGATGTCGCTCACGCTGCGCACGCTGCTGACGATTTCGGTCATGGTGTTGCCCGCCTGGTCCACCAGCATGGCGCCGGTCGTGATTTTTTCCACCGAGTCGCTGATCAACTCCTTGATGTCCTTGGCGGCGCTGGCCGAGCGTTGCGCCAGGTTGCGCACTTCCGTCGCCACCACCGCGAAGCCACGGCCCTGTTCACCGGCGCGCGCTGCTTCCACCGCCGCGTTCAGGGCCAGGATGTTGGTCTGGAAGGCGATGCCGTCGATCACGCCGATGATATCGACCACGCGTTTAGACGAAGTGCTGATCGATTCCATCGTGGTCACCACCTCGGCCACCACGCCGCCGCCGCGCACGGCCACTTCGCTGGCGCTGGCGGCCAGCTTGTTGGCCTGGCGCGCGTACTCGGTATTCTGCTTGACGGTGGAGGTCAGCTCTTCCATTGACGACGCGGTCTCTTCGAGCGAGCTGGCTTGCTGCTCGGTGCGCGAGGACAGGTCCATATTGCCGCTGGCGATTTCGTCGGACGCCGTGGCCACCGCTTCGGTGGTGCCGCGCACCTCGCCCACGATCGATGCCAGGCGGTCGCGCATGGCCGCGATGCTGTAGAGCAGGCTGCTGGTGTCGTTGGGGGCCAGGTCCACGCGCACGGTCAGGTCGCCGGCGGCGATGCGGTCGGTGATGCCGGCGGCATAAGCGGGTTCGCCGCCGAGCTGGCGCAGCACCGAGCGCGCGATCAGCCAGCCCAATAGCAGCGCCACGCCGATCGAGATCGCGGTCAGGATGGCGGTCAGGGTAATCGCCTGCACGCTGCGGTCATGCACGCCCTTGGCAATTTCGTCGATGGCGGCGCGCTGGCGGTCGGCCACGGCGCCGATGCTGGCCACGTACGTGGCGCTGGCAGGAATGAATTTCTGTCCGATCAGTTGGCGGGTGAGTTCGACGTCGCCCGCATCGCGCGCATCCATCACGGCTTTGCGCGCGGCCTGGTACAGGTCGCGGTTGGCCATGGCCTGGGCATACAGCTCCTTGGCGCGGGGATCGACCAGGCGCTCGACGATCATTTTCTGCACTTCGCCATTGCGCTTGATGGCGCTGGCGAGGCCGTCTTCGAAGTACTTGCGTTCGGCCGGGTCGATCAGGCGGGCAGTCGCCTGCGCGCGCTGGACGTTGGTTTCGATGCTGCCTTTCCACTCGGTGACCAGGCGCTCGGTCTGCAACTGCCGTTCGACCAGGTTGTCGGTGTCGTTGGTGACCGTGTTGAGGGCAGTGGAGCTGCCGATCGCCACCACCAGCAGCAGGGCCAGCGTGGCGCCGAAGCCCAAAGTCAGTCGCGCCCCGACTTTCATATTACTCAGTTTCATAGGAGTCCTTGGTATTTAATTATCTTTAATGCAAAATATATTGCGGATGAGAAATTGTAGCACCGTTTGGAAAAAATTGTTCCTTGTGGAAACTGCTGACGCGCACCGCTGCCTTTTCGGCGCAAATGGGAGTACAAAGCGGGAAATTGAAAGAGGAATGGCGGAAAGCAGTAGGAGTCGAACCTACAGAGGAACGGCTGACGCCCCTCACCGGGTTTGAAGCCCGGCCCCATCACCGGATGAGATTGCCTTCCGCGGAAGTGCTAGTTGCTATTGGCGGACCAGCTGGTATCGGGCCGCACCATGTGAATATTTCCAACGCGCCGAGTATAGCCGACCCGGTTGAAGAACTCCAGGATCTGGATGCCGCGTTTGCGTCCGAGCCCGGTGGCGTCGCGGAACGACGCCGCCTGCACCTGCGGCAGCGTGGCCAGCATCTGCGCCAGCTGCGCCAGCGGCTGCGGATGATAAAACAGATCGGGCACCACCTGGCTGATCTCGCCGCTGCGCGCCAGCTTGCGCAGCAGGCGCCGCACCTCGGCTTCGGGCATCGCGTGCTCGCGCACCAGGTCGCGCACCCACGGCGGATCGTAACATCCCGCCAGCAGCGACGCCAGCAGCGGCGCCACCAGCGCCTGTTCCGCATCGCTCAGCGCCACGCTGTGCTGCGGCAGGTGCAGGCTGCGCCCGCGCTGGGCGATGCGGCCAGCGGCCAGCAAGGTCTCCACCAGGCGGCTCCACAAGCGCTCTTCCATGTCCGGCGAGACGATGCGTTTCAGGCGCCACAGCTCCGGCCCGGCGTCGTCGGGCGAGCGTTCGTGGAATTGCGCCAGGGCGGCCATGATCTGTTCTTCCAGCACCTGTACCTGGCCGGCGCCGATCAGCAGCGCGTCGCCACCGGC
Organism: Duganella phyllosphaerae; assembly: GCF_001758785.1. Classification (GTDB taxonomy): domain Bacteria; phylum Pseudomonadota; class Gammaproteobacteria; order Burkholderiales; family Burkholderiaceae_D; genus Rugamonas; species Rugamonas phyllosphaerae. Next base: position 19,032 of record NZ_LROM01000088.1, on the reverse strand, counting down.
CAGCGCCACGTTGACCGCGCCCGGTGGTGTGACGATCAGCGCGGCCGGCAATTGCGACAGCCGCACCAGCGCCGATACCCGCAATCCCAGCGGGCTGCGCGCCAGCAGCGCGGCGGTGTCGCCATGTTCGATAAAGGCCGCCAGCGCATCGAGCCAGTCCAGCCGCACTGCGCTCCTGCGCTTGCGCGCGGGGCCGAACGGATCGAGCACCGCGCCGCCGCCCACGGTGGCCGTGGCCTGGGCGTTGCGGATCACGAAGCGGTCGCCGGGCACCGCGTGCACCGGCGCGTCGAGCACCAGTTGCACGCGCCCGGTCTGGCCCGGCGCCAGCGATTCGCCATCGAGCAGCACCACGTTGGCGGTGTGGTGGGCCGCGCCCAGGTGCACGTGCAGCGGCGACCACGGTTTGAGCGTGAGGCCGCAGTCAGGCGTCAACGTCAGTTCCACGTCGATGCGCTGCGAGCACTCGGCCAAGGCCGGCGCGACGATCCAGGTGCCGCGCGCGATATCTTCCTTGGCCACGCCGCCGAGGTTGAGCGCCAGCCGCTGGCCGGCATGGCCGATTTCCGCTGGATGGTTCTGCGCGTGGATGCTGCGCACGCGCGCCTGCTGGCCGCCCGGCGCCAGCGCCACCGTGTCACCCACGCGTACCGTGCCGGCCAGCGCGGTGCCGGTAACGATGGTGCCCTGGCCGGACAAGGTAAACACGCGGTCCACGCCAAGGCGGAACAGGCGCCGTTCGTCGCTGGCCGGCAGCGTGGCCGCCAGCTGCGACAGGTGCGCCCGCAGCGCGCGCACGCCGGCGTCGTCGGCCTCGGTGGCATTGGTGTGGAATACCGGTGCGCCGGCAAAATCGGTGGGCGCCAGCAGGGCGGCGATGTCCGCTTCCACCTGGACGATCTGGGCGGCGTCGGCGCGGTCGATCTTGGTCAGCGCCACCGCGCCGCGCTTGACGCCGAGCAGCCGCAGAATGGCCAGGTGCTCGCGCGTTTGCGGCATGATGCCGTCGTCGGCGGCAATCACCAGCAGTGCGGCATCGATGCCGGTCACGCCGGCGGCCATGGTGCGGATGAATTTTTCGTGGCCCGGCACATCGATCACGCCCAGCGAGTCGCCACCGGCGAGCGGCGTGTAGGCGTAACCGAGTTCGATCGAGATGCCGCGCGCCTTTTCCTCTTTCAGGCGGTCGGTATCGACGCCGGTCAGCGCGCGCGTGAGCGTGGTTTTGCCATGGTCGATATGACCTGCGGTACCGATGATCATGCGCCGGCCTGCTCCAGCAGCGCCAGTTGGCCGACGAACTTTTCCTGCTGCTCGCCGTTCAGGCAGCGCAGGTCGAGCCACAGCGCGTCCTGCGCCACGCGGCCGATCACCGGCAGCGGCAGCGCGCGCAGGCGCTGTTCCAGTTTGCCCAGTGCGTTGCTGGCCTTGCCGGTCGGGCGGATCGCCAGGCCAAAGCTGGGCAACTGGTCCACCGGCAGCGCGCCGCTGCCGATCTGGCTGTTCATCGCTTCGGCGGTGACCGCGTAAGCGCCGCCCAGCGCCGCCTGCAGCGGCGCCAGAATCAGTTCGGCCTGCGCGCGCATGGCGGCGGCGGGCCGGGTGAGCAGCTTGAGCGTGGTCAGGCGCTCGGGCAGCAGGTCGGGCGCGCGGTACAGTGCCAGCACCGGTTCCAGTGCGGCCAGCGTCAATTTTCCCACCCGCAGCGCGCGCTTGAGCGGGTTTTTCTTGATCTGCGCGATCAGGTCGGCGCGGCCGACGATGATGCCGCACTGCGGGCCACCGAGCAGCTTGTCGCCGCTGAAGGTCACCAGGTCGGCGCCGGCGGCAATCGTTTCGCGCACCGTGGTTTCATGCGGCAGGCCGTATTGTTCGAGGTCCACCAGCGTGCCGCTGCCCAGGTCGACGGCGGTGGCGATGTTGTGCTGCTTTGCCAGCGGCGCCAGTTCCGGCAGTTCCACGCTCTTGGTGAATCCGGTAATTTCGTAGTTGCTGCAATGGACCTTCATCATCAGCGCCGTTTGCGGACCGGCCGCTTCGGCGTAGTCCTTCAAATGCGTGCGGTTGGTGCTGCCCACTTCGCGCAGCACGGCGCCGGCGCGGGTCATCACGTCGGGGATGCGGAAGGCTCCGCCAATTTCCACCAGCTCGCCGCGCGAGACGATCACTTCGCGGCCCAGGGCCAGGGTGTTCAACATCAGCAGCACGGCGGCGGCGTTGTTGTTGACAATGGTGGCTGCTTCGGCGCCGGTCAGTTCCAGCAGCAGTTCTTCCACCAGGTTGTCGCGGTCACCGCGCTTGCCGGTGTCGATGTCCCATTCCAGGTTCATCGGCCAGCGCAGCGCCTCGGCCACGGCCTGCACCGCGCTGTCTGGCAGCAGGGCCCGACCGAGGTTGGTGTGCAGCACGGTGCCGGTGAGGTTGAACACGGCGCGCAGGTTGGCTCGGTTGGCGTTTTGCAGGCGCTCGGCCAGCATGGCCAGCAGGGCGGGAATGTCGGTGGCGGCGTCGGTGGCGGCAACTGCGCCTTGAACGCTGCCACTGCGGTCACCGCTGTCAATGGCATGGTCCTGGCGCGCAGCCAGCAGCATCGCCCGCAGTTCGGCCAGCAATGCGCGCGCGGTGTCGGTGGTCTGCGTGCGGCCGTACTGTTCGATCAGCGGCTGGCAGCCGGCGTCGGACAGGATCAGGTGCACGGCAGGCAGCCGGATCGCCGGCGCTCTGGCGCTAATCGACCCGGCAGCCGGCGCGGCAACCTGCTCGCCGGCTGCCCCAGTGACGTTGCTGCTGCTGGCCGGCGTCGTCATGCTGCGTTAAACCACAGCAGCGGATTGCCGCTGGCGCGTGCGTAACCGGCTTCGCTCACCAGCACATCGAGCGTCAGGCTGGCCAGGTCGTCGGCCAGTGGCTCGACGTGGAAGTCGTGCTCCTGGTTGAAGATCTTGCGGTAGGTTTTGCAGTCGTCGCAGGTTTCGGCGCGGGCCACCTTGCTCGGGTCGTTGGCCTTGTTCGGTTTTGCGTTTTTATCTTCCACGGCGTCTTCCACCGGCAGCTTGTCTTCGTTGGTTTCCAGGCTCTGGTAGGCGATCTTGCTCGTATGCTCGCAGCACGAGCACTTCACGCGCACCATGTGCCACTCGCTGGCGCAGCAGCTGCACTGCAAATAGCGGTAGCCTTGCGACTGGCCGCCGATGCGGATCACGCTGGCCACCGGGTGCGAACCGCACACGGGGCACAAGGTATTGGTTACCAGCGGTTGCACGCGCGGCGAATCGAGTTGTTCGGCGCGCTTGGTCCACATCACCTGCAGCGCGGCAGCGACGAACGGTGCGTGCAGCGGGTGCACGCCCTCGGTCAGTTCAGCCAGTACGGCGTCGGCGCAGCCTTCGAGCTGCGCCACATCGAGTGCGCGCAGTTCGGCCAGCACGGCGTCGATCTGCGGTTGATCCTTGATCGATGCCGCCAGGTGGTCGAGCAGGGCGGCGAACACTGTGCGCCATTCCGGTGGGCGGGCGCCGTTGACCGGCAGCGGCGGCATATTGTGATCGATCGAGAGCTTGATATCGGCCGCCGGTGGCAGGCTGAAAGTCTCGGGCGGCAGGGCGGCTGCAACCGCAGCTTGTGCGTCCACCACGGCAGCCATCAATTGCAGGTATCCCTGCATGGCTTCGGCCACCGGGATACCCTTGATGTCGTTGTTGGCCAGCTGGCGCAGGCGCGCCGCGCGCGCCATGAACAGGCTGCGTGCCTGCGGCAGCAGCAGGCGCGGAATGGAAGTGTGATCGAGGGATTCGATCTGGCCTGGTTCGAGCAAGCGTTGTACCACGAGATTCTCCAGTAGCCGGCGGCAAAGTGTCGGCCGGGCAAAAGTGTATTTTAATCCGAAATTGGAACGGGGGCGCGGGTTGGCCGGGGCGGGGTCTCTCGAAGGAGAGAGCCCGGGCGCGGCGACGCACGCCCGGGAGTACTTCAGGCTACATCAGGCTTCGATCAATCACGCTGTTTATTCTTGATCACCGATTCGAACCAGCGCGGATGGTGCTTGCGCGCCCACCCGTAGGTGACCGTGCCGCGCACCATGGCGCCGATCGAACCCTTGACCCAGAACGCCGCGTAGATATGCACGATGATCGAGCAAATCAGCACGAACGCGCTGAACGCGTGCAGCAGCGCCGCAAAGCGCACCACGTCGATCGGGAAGTAGAACGCGAAGTACGCGCGCCAGATCACGATACCCGACAACAGCAGGCCAAGCATGCTGGCGATCAGCACGAAGAACAGGATCTTCTGGCCGGCGTTGTACATGCCGATCTTCGGCAGGCGGTCTTCGCGGTTGTTGAGCACATCGCCGATCTGCTTCATCCACTGCTTGTCGGCCTGGTCGATCTTGTTGTGGTGCCAGAAGCGCACCACCAGCACCGCAAACGAGACGAACATCACCACACCGAGGAAAGGGTGCAGGATGCGCGTCCACTGGCCGCCGCCGAGGAACACGGCCATCCACGATGTCGCTGGATGGAACATGGCCAGGCCGGACACCGCCAGCAGCACGAAGCAGATCGCCGTGATCCAGTGATTGCTGCGGTCATTGGCGGTGTAGCGCTGGATCAGCGGGTTGCCGTCCTTGTCCCTCATCTCCCCCCTCACGCCGTTACGATCAGGTGCGCTCATTGCTGTTCTCCCGGATGCGTTGTGCTTCGTGCAGCGCTTCGGCTTCCTCGTCCTTGCTCACTTCGTTCGGACCGATGCGCGAGTAGTGGAAGAAGCCCGCCAGCGCGGTCGCGGCAATGCCGGCCAGCGCCAGCGGCTTGGTCAGGCCCTTCCACAGGCCCACCATCGGGCTGATGGACGGGTTCTGTTTCAGGCCGTGGTACAGCGGCGCCTTGTCGGCATGGTGCAGCACGTACATCACGTGCGTGCCACCGACACCGGCCGGGTCGTACAGGCCAGCTTGCGCAAAGCCGCGCGACTTGAGGTCTTCGATCCGCTCTTCGGCGTGGTGCTTCATGTCTTCCTTGGTGCCGAAGACGATCGCGCCGGTAGGGCAGGTCTTGACGCAGGCCGGTTCCTGGCCGACGGCCACGCGGTCCGAGCACAGGGTGCACTTGTACGCGCGGCTGTCCGCCTTGGAAATGCGCGGCACGTCGAACGGGCAGCCCGCAACGCAGTAGCCGCAGCCAATGCAGTTCTCCTGGTGGAAATCCACGATGCCGTTGGTGTACTGGACGATGGCGCCCGGCGCCGGGCAGGCTTTCAGGCAGCCCGGGTCTTCGCAGTGCATGCAGCCGTCCTTGCGGATCAGCCATTCGAGGTTGCCGTCGGTGTTCTCGTATTCCGAGAACCGCATCACGGTCCACGACTGCGCGGTCAGATCGATCGGATTGTCGTACACGCCGGTGGTTTCACCCACTTCGTCGCGCAAGTCGTTCCATTCCATGCAGGCCGTCTGGCAAGCCTTGCAGCCGATGCACTTGGAAACGTCGATCAGTTTGGCCACGGTGCCGGTGACCGGGGTACGGGCCACCGGCGCCTGCACGGTGGTGGCCGAGAGGCGTTTGATATCTAGCGATTGTAATGACATGTTTTAATCTCCCTCGGGCCGTCAGGCTTTTTCCACTTTCACCAGGAACGACTTGAATTCCGGTGTCTGTGAATTGGCGTCGCCTACCGTCGGCGTCAGTGTGTTGATCAGGTAGCCCGGTTTGGTGAGCCCCTTGAACCCGAAGTTGATCGGCAGTCCGACCTGGTGGGTCTTTTTGCCATCGATCATCAATGCCTTGATACGCTTGGTCACCACGGCTTTCGCCACGATGTAGCCACGCTTGGACGACACCCTGACCTTGTCGCCGTGTACCACGCCGATTTCCTTGCCCAGCTCTTCGCCGATTTCGACGAATTGTTCCGGCTGGATGATCGCGTTCAAGCGCGCATGCTTGGTCCAGTAGTGGAAGTGTTCCGTGAGGCGATAGCTGGTCGCCACGTGCGGATACTCTTCCTTCTTGCCCAGCTTCTTGCGGTCGTTCGGGAACATCCGTGCGGCCGGATTGTTGAAGGCGCGCGGATTATTCGGGTGCATCGGGTTGTGCCCGATCGGCGACTCGAACGGCTCGTAGTGCTCGGGGAATGGACCCTCCGCCATCGCATCGCGCGAGAAGAAGCGTGCCACGCCTTCGGCCAGCATGATGAATGGACCCATGCCGTTTTCCGGCGGTTCGTCCGCCTTGAAGTCCGGCACGTCGGCGCCGCCCCAGTTGGTGCCGTTCCAGCCCACCAGCTTGCGGGTCGGATCCCATGGCTTGCCCTTGGTGTCGGCAGACGCACGGTTGTACAGCACGCGGCGGTTGGCCGGCCAGGCCCAGGCCCAGTTCAGCGTATTGCCGATGCCGGTCGGATCGCTGTTGTCGCGACGCCCCATCTGGTTGCCCTGCGCGGTCCACGAACCGGCAAAGATCCAGCAACCGCAAGCGGTGCTGCCGTCGTCGCGCAGTTGCGCGAAGCCAGCGAGCTGCTCGTTCTTCTTCAGGACGACCTTGGTCGGATCCTTTGGATCGGTCAGTTCCTTCAACGCCTTGCCATTGAATTCCATGGCGATTTCTTCCGGCGTTGGCGAATGCGGCGTGGCGTAGTTCCAGGTCAGGTTGACGATCGGATCGGGGAACTTGCCGCCCTCGGTCTGGTACGCCTTTTTCATGCGCAGGAAAATGCCCGACATGATATCGAGATCGCTCTTGGCCTGGCCCGGAGGTTCGGCGCCTTGCCAGTGCCACTGCAGCACGCGCGAAGAACTGACCAGCGAACCGCGTTCTTCGGCGAAGCACGACGTCGGCAGGCTGAATACCTCGGTCTGGATCTTGGTCGGATCGACCTTGTGGAAGTCGCCGTGCGGTTTCCAGAACTCGGACGTTTCGGTCTGCAGCGGGTCCATGATGACCAGGAACTTCAGCTTGGACAGGCTGTCGGTGATCTTCTGCTTGTCCGGGGCCGAGGCCAGGATGTTGAAGCCCTGGCAGATATAGCCGGTCATCTTCCCTTGGTTCATCAGCTCGAACGCCTGCATCATGTCGTACGGCTTGTCCAGCTTGGGCAGGTAGTCGAAGGCGTAGTTGTTCTCTTCGGTCGCGGCATCACCCCACCACGACTTCATGAACGAGACCAGGAACTTCTTCGAGTTGCTGTAGTAGCTGAGCTGATTCGGACGCAGCGGTTGCAGCGAGCGCTTGGCCACGTAAGCGTTCCAGTCCTGCTCCGCCTCGCCGGGCAGCGTCAGGTAACCTGGCAGCATATTGGTCAGCAGACCGAGGTCGGTCAGACCCTGGATGTTGGAGTGCCCGCGCAGCGCGTTCATGCCGCCGCCGGCGATCCCCATGTTGCCGAGCAGCAGCTGCACCATGGCGCCCGTGCGCAGGGTTTCCGCGCCGGTCGAGTGCTGGGTCCAGCCCAAGGCGTACAGGATGGTCGCAGCCTTGCCCGGCACTGCGGTCGATGCCAGCAGTTCCGCCACTTTGTGGAATTTTTCCGGCGGCACGCCGCAGGCTTTTTCCACCATCTCGGGCGTATAGCGCGAGTAGTGCTTCTTCATCATCTGGTACACGCAGCGCGGATGCTCGAGCGTCGGATCGATCTTGGCATAGCCGTCGTCGCCCATCTCGTAGTTCCAGCTGCTCTTGTCCGTGTACTTGCCGGTCGCCTCGTCGTAGCCCGAGAACAGGCCGTCGTTGAAGGCGAAATCCTCGCGGACGATGAACGGCATGTCCGTGTAATTACGGACGTATTCGTGCTGGATTTTGTCGTTGGTGAGCAGGTAGTTGATGATACCGCCCAGGAAAACGATGTCCGCACCGGTACGGGTAGGGACGTAATAGTCCGCCACCGAAGCGGTTCGGGTAAAACGCGGATCGACCACGACCAGCTTGGCGCCGCGATGCGCCTTCGCTTCCGTGACCCATTTAAACCCGCAAGGGTGTGCTTCTGCTGCGTTACCGCCCATGACCAGGATGACATCTGCATTCTTGATGTCTACCCAGTGATTCGTCATCGCACCACGTCCAAATGTCGAGGCAAGACCTGCCACCGTCGGACCGTGTCATACACGTGCTTGATTGTCGAATGCCAGCATGCCGAGACTGCGCATGGTTTTATGGGTTAAATAACCTACTTCGTTCGATGCCGCCGACGCGCACAGCATGCCGGTGGTGGTCCAGCGGTTGACGGTTTTGCCGTCGGCCGATTTTTCGATGAAGTTCGCGTCGCGGTCAGCTTTCATCAGCTTGGCGATGCGATTCAATGCGTCATCCCACGACATCGGCGACCATTCGGTCGCACCCGGGGCGCGGTACTGCGGCGCCATCAGGCGGCTAGGCGAGTGGATGAAGTCGATCAGGCTGGCGCCTTTCGGGCACAGGGTGCCGCGATTGACCGGGTGGTCGGCGTCGCCTTCGATGTGGATGATCGAGGCAGTGGCGTTTTTCGCGCCATCGCCCAGGCCATACATCAAAATCCCGCAGCCTACGGAGCAGTAGGGGCAGGTGTTGCGGGTTTCGGTGCTGCGCGCCAGCTTGTATTGCCGGACTTCGGCCATGGCCGTTGCCGGCGCAAAGCCGAGGAGCGCGATGCTCGAACCCGCGATGGTAGCGCCAGTTACCCGAAGGAACTGTCGCCGTGACATCTGGTTCATAGGAAGCCTCTTGGTTATGAAAGGGGACATTCCAAGTTTATCACCGGGAAAATTTTGTGTCCGTAATGACTTGTATCAAATCAGCGCATTACAGACATTTAATTTTATGATCGGTGATAAAAACGATAATTTTTCTCGGCTAAAGGGGATATTGACAATATTTTAGCAGGAATGAGAATCGTTACCAGGTGGTCAAAATGTCAGTCTTCACGGCTTGCCAAGGCCTCGATCGCGGCCAGCGACGGTGGTGACGCCCCCTCGGTCATGCAGGCTGCCGCGCCCGCGCACACGGCAAAACGCAGGTGCTGGTCCGGCGCGTGGTCGGGGTGGTGCAGCAGGCTGTAGGCGAGGGCGGCGATGCTGGCGTCGCCGGCGCCCACGGTGTCGGCCACCGTGATCTGCGGCGCCTTGCGGGACCACGACTGCTCGCCGCAGTGCAGCGACGCGCCGTGTTCGCCCTTGGTGTAAAGGTACGTCGCTTGCGGGTTCCAGCTGCGCAGTGTGGCAAAGGCGGCGTCGATATCGTCGGTGCGGAACAGGCCCGCCAGGTCTTCTTCCGACACTTTGATCACGTCGGCCAGTTCGGTCATGCGGCGCAGGGTGGCGTCGTAGCGCTCATCCATCAGCAGCCGGTAGTTGGGATCGAAGCTGATGCGCACGCGGTCGGCCTTCAGCTGTTCGGCCAGCGCCACCAGCTTGCCGGCCAGCGGCTGGCGCGCCAGGCTGATGCCGCCAAAGTGCACCCACTTGCAGTGCGCGCGCCAGCCCTGCGGCAGCGCGGCCGCATCGAAATGCAGGTCGGCGCTGTCGTCGCCGACAAAAAAGTAGGCCGGCGGATCGGTGCGGTGGACGATGGCCAGTAGCGGCGACTTCGGATAGCGCTGCAAGAAGCGCAGGTCCAGTTGCGACTGCTCGCTGGCCTGCCACAGCGCGTCGCCGAAGACGTCGTCGCTGATCGCGCCCGCAAACGCTGTGGGTACATCGAGCGCGGCCATGGTGCGCGCCACGTTCCAGGTGGAGCCGCCTACCTTGCTGTGCCAGTTCTGTTGGGCCGGACCTTGCACGATCATGTCGGTCAGCGCTTCGCCGGCGGCGACGAAAATGGGGAAATCGGACATCGCTTAATCTTTCATCACATTGAGAACTTCGTAGCACGCGCCCATGGTGTGGTAATCGACCTTGCCCGCCGGGCTTTTCTCGTCGGTGAGCTTGGCGTTGTCGGCGCCCAGGATGCGGTACCACGCGCCGTATCGATGATCGACGAAATGGCTCCAGCTATAGTCCCAGAGTTTGTCGTACCAGGCCCAGTAGCGGGCGTCTGCCGTGCGCGCGCCCAAGAGGGCGGCGGTGGCGATGCTTTCGGCCTGCACCCAGAAGTATTTAAGGTCGTCGCAGATGCTGTCGTCGGGCGCAAAGCCGTAGTACAAGCCGCCGTGCTGCGCATCCCAGGCCTTGCTGACGGCGGCGTCGAACAGGGCGATGGCGCGCGGCAGCAGCCAGTCCTGGCCGTGCGCCAGGTGCTCGCCGTGGCGCTCGAGCAGCAAGAGCAGCTTGGCCCACTCGGCCAGGTGGCCGGGCTGGTAACCCCAGGGACGGAAGATATTGCTCTTGTCGTCGCGGTTGTAGTCCCAGTCCACCGACCAGTCGGCGTGGTAGTGCTCCCAGACCAGGTCGTCGGCCAGCGCGGCCTGGCGCAGCGTGATGTTGCGCGCCAGGGTTTCCGCGCGCAGCAAGTAGGCGCGGTCGCCGGTCGCTTCAAAGGCAGCGATCAACGCTTCGCACGCGTGCATATTGGCGTTCTGGCCGCGATAGCCGTCCAGGTGCGACCAGTCGGGCGACGCTTCGTCCGCGTACAGGCCGTGCTGCGCATCCCAGAAGCGGCGCTCCATCAACTCGAACGTTTCGCCGATCCACTCGGCCGCTTCGGTCTGTCCGGCCATCAGCGCGTGGCTGTAGGCCAGCAGCACAAAGGCCAGGCCATAACAGTGGTTGGTGCCGTCGGTGACGTGGGCCACGCCGGCCTTCCAGTCCAGGGTCCAGGCGTAGCCGCCGGTATGCGCATTGCGGTGGGCGTCGCGCAGGAAGGCCAGCGCGTGGCGCAGGCGCTGCTGGTCGGCCGCATCGCCGAACTGGCGCCAGGCCATGGCGTAGTTGAAGACGAAGCGGGTGCTGCTCACCAGGTGGCGGGTGCGCTCGTCGTAGATCGCGCCGTCGTCCTTGTAGAAGTGATAGAAGCCGCCGCTGGGGTCCACGCAGCGGCCATCGTAAAAACGCTTGGTGTGGCGGATGTGGTCGAGCAGCGTGGCGCGGGATTGGAAGTTCGGTGCCGTCATGGGGTCCGTGAGAAGTTTGGTGGACGATCGTTGGAGGAAGATTGTGGCGCGCGCCAGCCGTCGAACACGGTACTGGCGCGCACGATCAATTCCACCGGTGCGATCTGCTGCACCGGCGGCTGTTGTGGTTCGTGCCGGCCTGGTTGCTGGCTGGCGTTCTGCTGGTCGAGCAGCAGCTCCACGCCCATCGCGCCGAGCGCCTTTTTGTCGATGCGCAGGGTGGTGAGCGGGCGGTGGCCGAGGACTGCCGTGGCGATGTCGTCGAAGCCGACGATGGCGATATCGTGCGGCACCTTCAACCCCCTGGCCAGGCAGCAGCGCATGGCCACCAGGGCGGCGCTGTCGTTGTAGCAGAACACGGCGTCGGGCGGGTGGGGCAGCGACAGCAGCTGCTCCATCGCCTCCCAGGCGCCGGTTTCCAGGTCCACGCCGTCGGGCAGGTTGGCTTCCAGGCGCGGGTCGTTCAGGATGCCTTCCTCGAACAGCGCCTGGCGGTAGCCGCGCGCGCGTTCGCGGATGCTGTAGTGCGCCAGCGGGCCGGAGATGAAGCCGACGCGGGTACGGCCGGTATCGATCAGGTGCCGGGTGGCCAGGTAGCCGCCCATCATATTGTCCGGGTTGACCGAGTTGTAGCCGCGCAGCTTCATGTCGATCAGCACCAGCTGCTTGCCGGTGGAACGCAGCGCAGCCAGGGTCTCTGGCTCGAAGAAGCCGGCGCACACGATGCCGTCCGGCGCATGCATGCGGATCTGGTCGATCAGGCCATCGGCCGGACCCACCGCCATGAACGAGAGCACAATGCCCTGCTTGCGGCACGCTTCTTCGGCGCCATGCAGCACCGGCGAGTAGAACGGGCTGCTGGCGGCGGTGTTGTGCTGGCGGTGCAGCAGGAAGGTGAGGCGGCGCATGCGCTTGGGGCGCAGCTTGCAGAAGTCGTAGCCGAGCGAGCGCGCCGCTTCCAGCACCATCTGGCGCGTGACTTCGGTCAGTCCCGGCTCATTTTTGAGCGCGCGCGAGACCGTCCCAGCGGACACCCCCGCAACCTGGGCGATGTCGCGGATCGTCACGCCCGGTTTCGCTGTTGCGGTGTTGTCGGTATCGGCCATCTGGTCTCCATTGTTTCTGCGAAGCGGCTCGCGACTACGGCGTCGGCCAGTTCTGTGTGAAGGAAGTCTTGCATGAGCGCGCGCGCATGGTCAAACGACTAACAGCATTCCGCTGAGAGTTTAGCGTTATTTACTAAACGGATAGTTTGCCACTACTCGGGTTGCTGCAATGCGCCATTTCACCTGGCAGCAGCGTGTTTAGTGAAGACGGCTAAACTGCCCCCGCTTTTCGGCCTTGGTTTGACCGGTGGGGCGGGGCCATGCAGAATATTTTCAGCTAACAAAATAACCATAACCTTCAAGGACGAGACATGAAACAACTGTTCAAATTCTGCGCCGCCGCCATGCTGATCGGCGCGGCGGGCATCGTCGCCGCCGCCGATGGCGCGCCGGTGACCAATACTGCCAAATCGGAGTTCGTCACCGCCAGGCAGACGCACTTCAGCCGCAAGGGCCAGGCCTATTACATCGTGGGCGCCAATTTCTGGTACGGCGGCTATCTCGGTGCGCCAAGCGGCGTGGGCGAGCGCAAGCGCCTGCTCAAGGAACTCGACACCATGAAGGCTATCGGCATCAACAACTTGCGCGTGCTGGCCGTCTCCGAAAAAACCGACATGAAAAGCGCGGTCAGTCCCGCCACCACCGCCAAGCCAGGCGAGTACGACGAGAACCTGCTGGTCGGCCTGGACTTCCTGATGGCCGAAGCGGCCAAGCGCGACATGACCGTGGTGCTCTACCTGAACAACTTCTGGCAGTGGTCGGGCGGCATGACCCAATACCTTAACTGGTTCGAGGGCACGCCGGCGCTGGACCCGAACGTGACCAAGGACTACGACGACTACATGAAGAAGAATGCGCGCTTCTACGTGAACGCCGCCGCGCAAAAAGAATATCGCCAGGTGATCGCCAAAATCGTCAAGCGCGTCAACACCATCACCGGCAAACCGTACTCGGAAGACCCGCACCTGATGTCGTGGCAGCTGGCCAACGAGCCGCGTCCCGGCAACGGCAAGGCCACGAAAGAAGAGAAGGCGGCCTACGTCAAGTGGATCGACGACGTCGCCGGCTACATCCATAGCCTCGATCGCAACCACATGGTGAGCACCGGCAGCGAAGGCCTGGCCGGTTCCGCCCAGGATGCGCAGCTGTTCCTCGACGCGCACCGCAGCAAGCATGTCGATTACCTGACCTACCACCTGTGGCCCAAGAACTGGGAATGGTTCGACTCGCGCAACCCGCAAGGCACCTGGGACAATGCCATCACCAGGAGCCGCGACTACCTGAACTCGCACATCGAGCTGGCCAAAAAACTCGACAAGCCGATCGTGCTCGAAGAATTCGGTCTCGATCGCGACGGCCCGTCGTTCAGCATCAAGGCCACCACCAGGATCCGCGACCGCTTCTACAAGGAGGTGTTCGACGTGGTCTATACGCGCGCCGCCAAGGGCGACCCGATTGCCGGTTTCAATTTCTGGGCCTGGGGCGGCGCCGGCCGCGCGGCCAATGCCGACTACTGGTGGAAACCGGGTAACGACTTCATGGGCGACCCGCCGCAGGAAGAGCAGGGCCTGTACTCGGTGTTCGACACCGATACCAGCTCGCTCGAGCTGATCAAGGAGTACGGCGACAAACTCAAATCGATCAAGCGCTAAGGGGGCGGCGCATGAAACAGTCCATGCCACTATGGATTGCCGCGCACGGGCTGGCGCTGGCGGGGTTGGTCGCCAATCCGGCCCATGCCCAGAAGTTCGACGGCCTGGCGGCGACGCCGCAAATGGGCTGGAACAGCTGGAATACCTTTGCCTGCGATATCAATGAAAAGCTGATCCGCGATACCGCCGATGCGATGGTCAAGAACGGCTTGAAGGACGCCGGCTACGTCTACGTCAATATCGACGACTGCTGGCACGGCAAGCGTGACGACAAGGGCGTGATCCATCCCGACCCCGAGCGCTTCCCGTCCGGGATGAAGGCGCTGGCCGACTACGTGCATGGCCGTGGCCTCAAGCTCGGCATCTATTCCGACGCTGGCGCTACCACCTGCGGCGGCAAGCCGGGCAGCCGTGGCCACGAATACCAGGACGCCATCACCTACGCCGAGTGGGGCATCGACTACATCAAGTACGACTGGTGCGACACCAAGGGTTTGAACTCGGCCGGCGCCTACACCACCATGCGCGACGCCATCCGCAGCGCCGGCCGGCCCATGTTGTTCAGCATCTGCGAATGGGGCGACACCAGGCCGTGGGACTGGGCCAGGGACGTTGGCCACTCGTGGCGCACCACCGGCGACATCTACCCGTGCTGGGACTGCGAATTCAGCCAGGGTTCGTTCTCGGCCTGGGGTGTCACGCGCATCCTCGACAAGCAGGCCGGCCTGCGCCAGCATGCCGGTCCCGGTCACTGGAACGACATGGACATGCTGGTGGTCGGCAAGGGCTTGACGGACGACGAGGACAAGTCGCACTTTTCGGCGTGGGCCATGCTGGCCTCACCGCTCATCCTCGGCAACGACGTGCGGTCGATGCCGGCGTCTACCCACCGCATCGTCACCAACGCTGGCGCGATCGCCATCAACCAGGACCCGCTCGGCGTCTCCGCGTGGCGCTTTCTCAAGACCGGTGAGGTCGAATACTGGGCCAAACCGCTGGCCAACGACGAATGGGCGCTGATGGTGCTCAATCGCGGCGCCCAGGCTGCGCCGGTCAGCTTCGACTGGGGTGCGTATCACATCAACGATGACCTCAGCAAGCGCACGGCGGACTTCAAACACAAGCGCTACGCTTGGACCGATGCCTGGAGCGGCAAGACCGGCGACACCACCCGCAAGCTGGAGGCAAAGGTGCCGTCGCACGGCGTGGTACTGCTGCGCCTGAAGGCAAAAACATGAGCTACACTTGAAGCTTGTTCAACCCGAGGTCAAAAAAATGAAGAATAGCCTTATTGTTTCGCTAATTTCTACTGCTTTGCTGTCGCTGTCCGCCGCCGCGTATGCGGCCGACGCCAAGCCGGCCGTCATCGACGGCAAAGCGTGCAGCATCACCCCCGCGCCGCGCACCGTCGAATACCCGTGGATGTCGATCGCCCGCTGGCAGGCCATGTTCCAGGAAGATATCGAGGTCGCGGAGACTGGCAAGGTCGACTTGCTGTTCGTGGGCGATTCCATCACCGAAGGCTGGAACAAGAAGGTGTGGGACAAGTCGTTCGGCAAGTGGAAGACTGCCAATTTTGGTATCGGCGGCGACCATACCGGCAACGTGCTGTGGCGCCTTGACCATGGCCAGGCCGGCAGGCTCTCGCCCAAGCTGGTGGTACTGACCATCGGCGTCAACAATTTCTTCCACTGCCAGGCCAACCCGGAGCAGGTGTTCGACGGCGTGAAGGCAGTGGTCACCAAGGTGCGCACGCTGTACCCGAACGCGCGCATCCTGCTCAACGCTGTGCTGCCTTACGAGCAATCGGCGGCCAGCCCGAAGCGCGCGCAGGTCGTCGAACTCAACCGCATGATCGCCACGCTCGATGACGGCAAGACCATCATCTTCAAGGACTACGGCAAGAAGTTCCTGCAGGCGAATGGCGACATGTCGCCGACCATCATGGCCGACTACCTGCACCCCACGCCCAAGGGCTACCAGGTATGGTCGGACGCCATGCTGCCCGATATTAAAAAGCTGATGAAATAAGATGACGACCTTCACCCGCATCGCCGCGCTGCTGCCCGTGATCGCGTTAGCATGCGTGGTGCCTGTCGCCACTGCTGCTGTGGCAACCACCGCTGCGACCAGCATCACCGCTGCCGATCCGCATGTAGCCCGCACCGGCCGCAGCGAAGTCAGGCCCGATGGCGCCGTGTATTTCGCCTATCCGGGCGTGGGCTTCGCGGTGGCGTTCGACGGCACCCGTGCGGCGATGGCGGTGGAGGCCAGCAGCGACAACAGCTACTTCGACGTGATCGTCGATGGCGGCGCTGCGCGCAAGGTCCACCTGGCCAAAGGCGCGCAGACGCTGGTGTTGGCCGAGGGGCTGGCTGCCGGCCCGCACCGGGTGGAGGTCGTCAACCGTTCCGAGACCTGGCTGGGCAAGGCGACCTTGCAGCGCTTCGACACCGATGGCGCCTGGCTGCCGGCGCCGGCGCTGCCGCAGCGCAAACTGCTGATCATGGGCGACTCGGTCACGTGCGGCGAAGCGATCGACCGTGTGCCCGGTGCGAAGAAGGAAGCGTCGTGGTGGGATGCGCGCGCATCGTACGGCATGCTGCTGGCGCAAGACCTGCAAGCGCAGGTGCAGCTGGTGTGCGCCGGGGGCAGGGGACTGGTGCGCACCTGGGACAACCACACCGACCAGCTCAACCTGCCCGACTACTACCAGCTGGCCATCGCCGACCAGCAGCAGCCGGTGAAATGGGACCAGCGTTTGTATCAGCCGGATCTGATCATCAGCGCGATCGGTACCAACGACTTCAACGTCGGCATCCCGGAGCGCGAGCATTATGTCAGCACGTATGTGCAGCTGGTGCGCACGCTGCTGGCCGATCATCCCAAGGCGAAAATCGTGCTGACCGAAGGGGCGATGCTGAAGGAACAACGCAAGGCCGCGCTGTTGGACTACATTGCCGAGACGGTGCGCCGCGTGGGCGATCCACGCGTGCAGGCGGTGCCGTCAACAACGTATCCGGGGGATCGGCAGGACGCCCATCCCACGCGCGAGCAGAATGCCGCCATGGCGCGCGACCTGGCGCCGCAGATGCGCAAGATTATGGGCTGGTGAATTCGCTCAGGCCAGCAGGCGCCCCAGCAACGGCGCCAGCAGCACCATCAGGATTCCGCTGAAGATCATCGTCAGGCTGGCCACCGCGCCTTCCTGCGGTCCGATCTTGCGCGCCACGCTCATCCCGAAGCCGTGGGCCGCCGCGCCGAACGGCGCACTGCGCGCCACCCGCATGCGCAGCGGCAGCAGGCCAAGCAGCACCTGTCCCAGCAAGATCCCGAACAGGCCGGTGATCATCACGAACACGCCGGTCAGCTGCGCCTCGCCGCCCAGGTGGCGCGTGGCTTCCACCGCGAACGGCGTGGACACCGACCGCGCCAGCAGGCTGTGGGCGGCGGCGGCGTCGAGGCCCAGCAGTCGGCTCAGCAGCAAGGTGCTGCACAGCGAGACCACGATGCCGGCGCAACTGCCCAGACCCAGCGCCAGCCAGTGCCGCTTGATCAGCTCGCGCTGCTGGTAGATCGGCAGCGCAAAGGCGACGGTGGCGGGTCCCAGCAGCCAGGGCAGCCAGCGCGTGTCGCCAAAATACAGCGAGAACGGCGTGGCGGTCAGCTCGATGACGGCGATCAGGATCGCTGACGTGGTGATGGCGGGCGTGAGCCAGAAATACTGGTAGCGGCGGTGCAGCGCCTGGTTGGCGTAGAACAGCACCACGGTCAGGACCAGGTAGAGGAATGGTTTCATGCCGGCTGCTCCTGGCCAAGGTGAATCGTTTGACGACCCTGACGCAAAGTACGCAGCTTGCGCAGCCGCACCCGCCGCTCGAACTGGCACACCCATTCCACCGTAAACGCGGTCGCCAGCAGTACCGAGATGAAGCCGATGCCGATCGCCGCGAACAGCCGCACGCCCTCGCGCTCGAGCAGGGCGGTGAACTGCACCACCGAGACGATCAGCGGAATGAAGAACAGCAGCATGTTCGACAGCAGCCACTCGGCGCCATGGTTCACCACCGCCGGCCGCACCACGCCGGCCAGCAGCAGCGCCACCATCAGCAGCAGCCCCACCACGCCGCCGGAAAACGGCAGGTGCAGCCACGCTGCGGCGCGGTCGCACGCGTACCAGATGGCGGTCAGCAGCGCGACCTGCAGCACGGTATAGAACGAGCGGGTGAGGAAGGAGGTTTTCATGCAGCCATTCTAGGCGCGGTACATTAAAAGATAAAATGAATTAAAATTATGAAAATCATTCGATACTGGAATAGATGATGGATTTGCGTTCGTTGCGCTACTTTGTCGCGGTGGTGGACCAGCAGGGCTTCAGCCGCGCTGCCGAAACCCTGCACGTGACCCAGCCGACGGTGAGCAAGATGATCGCGCAACTGGAGCAGTCGCTCGACCTGGTGCTGCTCGAGCGCACCGGCAAGCGCTTCACCGTGACCGACGCCGGCCAGGTGGTGCTGGCGCGGGGCCGGGCGCTGCTGGCCATGCACGAGGAACTGAACGTGGAGCTGGCCGACCTGCAGCAGCTGCGGCGCGGCGAGTTGCGCCTGGGCGTGACGCAACAGGCGCACCAGCCGCTGGCGCCCCTGCTGGCCGCGTACCACCGCCAGTATCCGGACGTCGAACTCAAATTGTTCGAGGATGGCACCCAGGCCATCGAAGCGAACCTGCGCAACGGCACACTGGAAATGGGCTCGCTGCTCGACTACGCGGGCAATGCCCACATCTGGACCGAGTTCGATTCGCTGCCGCTGGTGTCGTCGCCGCTGTGCGTGCTGGCGCCGCTCGCGTCGCCGTGGCGCGGCCGGCCAAAAATTGCGCTGGGCGAACTGGCCGACAGCCCGTTCATCTTCTACGGCGCGTCGTTCGCGCTGAACGACATCGTCACCGACGCCTGCGCGGCCGCCGGCTTCCAGCCTAAAATCAGCGGCCGCAGCGGCCAGTGGGACTTCGTCGCCTCGCTGGTGCGCCTGGGCGTGGGCGTGGCGATCCTGCCCCAGCTGTTCTGCGACACCCTGCCGCCAGGCCAGTTCTCGATCGCCCAGCTGACCGAACCGGCCCTCGACTGGAAACTGCGCCTGGCCTGGCGCCGCAACAGCCACCTGTCCTTCGCCGCCCGCGCCTGGCTCACCCTCGCCCGCACTTCGGGGTCAGTGCCGACATTCGGACACGAGCTGAGCCATTAAGTCAAAAAACAGGCCTGAAAAAGT
>NZ_LROM01000087.1 GCF_001758785.1 Duganella phyllosphaerae | reverse complement strand
GAGGTGCGGCTGCCACGGCGGCGACCGGTGCGGCTGCCACGGCGGCGGTAGCCGGACGGGTATAACTACCGGCCGGCATCACTGCTTCGTACATGGCTTCCCAGTTCAGGCCGTCGGGCGAGGTGGTGGCGGTGGTGGCGGCGGCAACTGCGGCCGCGGCAACCGGGGCAGCAGCGACAGGGGCTGGCGCCGGAGCCGGTGCAGCGACAGGTGCGGCAGCAGGCGTGCTGGCCTTGCCGGCGATGGCGTCGTTGAGCAGGCTTTCCAGGTCCTGCGGCAGGGCCGGCAGGCTGTCCGGCTGAGCGCCGTTGTTCAGTTCGGCCAGCTGGTCGGCCACGAAACCGGACGCTTGCAGCGCCGCTTCTATCGCCAGCGGCGTCACCGGCGCGGCGCCGGTGCGCAGCGCATCGAACAGGTTTTCGGTCAGGTGACAGGCCGTCACCATTGCCGGCAGGCCCATGAAACCGGCGCCACCTTTAATGGTGTGGAAGGAACGGAACACCGCGTTGAGGGTTTCCTTGTTGTCAGGATCGCGTTCGAGCGCCAGCAGGTGCTCTTCCACGTTGACCGCAAGATCCATCGCCTCGACGACGAAATCCTTGAGCATATCGTCCATTAGAACCCCAGATCGGCAAGCAGATCGTCCACGCTGTCCTGGCTCAGCGCCACGGTAGGCGTCGATGGACCGGTCATCAAGTTTACTTCCTTCTGGGCGATTTTCTCGCGCACATCAGGCGGTGCGTTGTCGCGCAGCAGTTGCGCCAGTTCGGCCTCGACGGTCTTGGTGATAATCACCACTTTCTTGATCAGCTGGCCGGTGATGTCCTGGAAGTCCTGGGCCATCATGATCTCGAGCAGGCGGGCCTTCTCGGTTTCGGTGGCGGCCGAGACGGCAGCGGCGAAGGCCTGCGAGTCGCCGGCCAGCTGCTTGAACTGGTCCAGGCTCAGCTTGCCTGCGAACAGGTCGGCCCAGCGGTTTTCCATGTCCTTCGATTGCTTCGACAGCGTGTCCTGGTCGGGCATGGCTTCGTCGAGCGTGTTGAGCACCTTGTTGGCGGCCTGCTCGGTCAGCGAGGCGACGTATTCGAGGCGGTCCTGGGCGTCGTTGATCTGCGACGACGCTTCGGTCAGCGCCTTGTCGTAGCCCAGCTCGCGCAGCGAGTCGTGCAGCAGGCGCACGATGCCGCCCAGGCGTTCGAACATCGGCTTGTCGGTGCCATCGCCTTCGGCGCCCTCGCCGCCTTCGGCAGCGGCAGCAGGTCCGGCGGCCACAGCGACAGGAGCCGGCGACGGCGCAGGAGCGCTCACTGCAGCACCAGAGGACACCTGGTCGAACAGGCTTTCCAGGTCGTCTTCGGCTGCTGCCGGTGCTGGTGCGGGGGCCGGCGCTGGAGCTGGCGCGGCATTCTTGCTTTGGGCGGACACTTCTTCAAATAAGGCGTCGAAATCGTCAGCGGCGTTGGTCATAATCCGTGCTTCTCCATAATTTGTAAAATTGCTGCCCCACGATGATGATGCACGGCAATAAAACACTATCGCGAGTGTAGCAGGGCCGCGCCGGATGTGCCAAACAAGCCACCGATCATTACCGGCACGGCGTCACATTCCGTTGTATTTGGAGATACTATCACCGGATGTCAGCCCAACCTACAGCTTGGGACACAAAACTAATGCTCGTGTGCAAAAAAAGCAGCGGCAGCCAACACCTTTTTGCCCGGCAAAGTGGTTATGTTTGACAAACATCAACTCTTTGCATACTAGCAATAATGTAAATCGCGTCTACAATGAAACGCGTGCCTTATCTTTCCGGGAGCCCGCCATGTACCGAAAAATCCTGATCACAACCGACGGTTCTTCCGTCTCCAGCAAGACCGCCTGCGCCGGCGTGACGTTTGCCGAGCAGCTTGGCGCGGAGGTATTGGTCCTGTTCGTGGCGCCCGCCTACCAGTACCCGATCTACGTTGAAATCATTCCGCCCAGCTATCCCAGTGAGGAGGAATACCGCGCCGCCCTGCTGCGTGCTGGCGACGAGCACACGCGCGACGTGGTGCAAGCGTGTTTGCAACGCAACATCCGCTGTACCGCCCTCACCACGTTTGCCGAAAGCGCGGCCACCGAGATCGTCGCCGCCGGTGTCAAGCACGGTTGCGACCTGATCTTTATCGGTTCGCACGGGCGCAGCGGCTGGGGCCAGTTGCTGCTCGGTAGTGTGACCAACAAGGTGTTGTCGCAATCACGCATTCCCGTGCTCGTGCACCGCCTGATCGCCGAACCCGAGTACAAAAATTAGGCTGTACGGTAACTATTTGTAGTAGCATCACAAGATTAATTCAATCGCAATACTGTTGCTCTATTCACCTTCGCACGCAAGCGACCCCGATGATCAGAATAGTTATCGCAGACGACCACACCATCATGCGCGAAGGGCTCAAGCGCATCCTCGACGGCGCGCCCGACATCGACATCGTCGGCGAGGCCATCGATGGCTTCGAAGTGCTGAGCCACGTGCGCCAGGGCGGCTTCGACCTGCTGATGCTCGATCTGTCGATGCCAGGGCGCAGCGGGGTCGACCTGATACGCCAGATCAAGGCCGAGGCGCCCAAGCTGGCCATTCTCATACTGACCATGCACGAGGAAGAGCAATACGCGGTGCGGGCCATCCGCGCCGGCGCCCAGGGCTATCTGACCAAGGAAAGCGCCGGCACCCAGCTGGTCGGCGCGATCCGCAAGGTGGCCTCGGGCCGGCCCTACATCAGCACCGAGGTGGCCGAGCAACTGGCGCTCAATATCATGATGCCCAACGAAAGCCTGTTGCATAAACAGCTGTCCGACCGCGAATTCGAGGTCTTTTCGCTGCTCGTCGCTGGCAAGTCGATCACCGAAATCGCCAACGGCCTGCACCTGAGCGTGAAGACTGTCAGCACCCATAAAACCCGCATCATGCAGAAAATGGGGATGAGTTCGCTGTCCGAAATGGTTCAATATGCCGTAGCGCATCGCCTGCTGTCGCCGTTCAAAACCTGAACCTCGCCCTTCTGGTAGGATTTATCCTACAAACCTGCGCACGCTCCTACCGTCAGATTCAGC
Source organism: Duganella phyllosphaerae (assembly GCF_001758785.1). Lineage (GTDB taxonomy): Bacteria > Pseudomonadota > Gammaproteobacteria > Burkholderiales > Burkholderiaceae_D > Rugamonas > Rugamonas phyllosphaerae. The sequence goes on along the minus strand of NZ_LROM01000087.1, from coordinate 179,382 downwards.
CATTGCTGATATCCAGCCCCGGCCCCTGTTGGCATACTGAAATCACTGTTCATGTTGCACGGCACCAAGTAAGGCACCGGGCGGCATCCCTCCATTGATTCGAACTGTAACGTGCACACAGGAGCTCACCATGCTGTCAACGCAAGCGTCTGAAATTCGCCCGGTCACGACGACCCTGCAATCGTCGTCGATGGAAGCCGGCCGCCAGCGTCAGGGGGACCTTTGGTCCAACCTCAAGGAAGTGTGCGATCTGCTGCACATTCCGTCGGCAGTGTCGGTCACCACCGAGGAGTTGCTGTTCCAGCACGTGCAGTTCAAAACCGGCCAGCGCATCCACACCATCGGCCAACCGTTCGACACCCTGTACATCGTCAATTCCGGTTTCCTGAAAACCGTGCTCATCGACGAATTCGGCAACGAGCAGGTGCTGAGCTTTCCGATGAAGGGCGACATGCTCGGCGTCGATGGCATTCACACCCGCCATTACTCGTCGGAAGCGGTGGCGCTGTCCGATTGCGACCTGACCCTGCTGCCGTTCAAAAAACTCACGGCGCTGGGCCGCGTGCACCTGGAACTGGAAAACATGATGTACGGCGTCATGAGCCGCGAACTGGTCCGTGAGCAGGCCATGATCGGCATGCTGGGCGCCCTGTCTGCCGAGGCCCGCGTGGCGCGCTTCCTGGTCACGCTGGCCGACCGCTTCGCCCAGATGGGTTATTCGGCCAAGCTGTTCAACCTGCGCATGACCCGCCACGAGATCGGCAGCTACCTGGGCCTCACGCTGGAAACCGTCAGCCGCACGCTGTCGGCCTTCAACGAAATCGGCCTGATCAGCGTAGACCAGCGCACCATCGGCATCAAGGATGCCGAAGCACTGAAAACCCTGCGTCGCCTGCCACCCTCGCGCACCCGCGCCAAGCAACTGGCGGCAGCCAGGAGCAAGAACGAAGCAGCCACCCCGGCGCAGCTGCTGGCCGCCCTCTGACATGTAGTAAGTACCGTGCTCTAACCCAGCCTTGTGCCCGGCCTTCAGTGCCGGGCTTTTTTTTGCCTTTCCGCTAAAAAAACCGCTTGCATTCCATCGCGCCTTCCACAATAATGAATGCAAATACGAATCATTCTTATTTAAAGGAGAAATGACGATGCCTACCGCCCTGCCTATGACGCAACCTGTCATGAATGTCCGTCCCGCTCCCGCCGTCGTGTCGGTGGTTTCGGCTGTCTCGCCAATCAAGCGCATCAGCAGCGCCGGGCTGATGGAGGGCGGCCGCGAACTCGAAATCGAACATGCGGGCCGCGTCTACCGCCTGCGCGTCACCCAGCTCAACAAGCTGATCCTGACTGCTTAAACTTCACTGTGCGTGAAACCGGGCGCGCTGCCCCGCGCGCCCACTCTCCCCTTCGAGTTTGCCAGCCAACCTGCATAGCCAGCTGAACTCTCTTTTTCGACCCAGGAGCGTTTGATGGCCATCCACCTAGACCGTAGCAACCCGATTTTCCTCGCGCCGTCGCAAGGCGGCCATCACCCCGAGCTGATGCTTTCGGCAGTGCTGCACCTGATGTCGCATTACACGGCCGGCAACGACCATGACGGCGGTTGCATCAAGCTGGCGTCGGTGATCGAGCGCCACCTGAAGGCGCTGGCCAGCCTGCCCGACCTGGCGCCGGTGCTGCGCGCCACCTGCCAGCAACTGCACGAGCAGTGGGCCACGGTGGTCGAGCGCAACCTGCAGGAGCAGGACAAGACCAATTTCCTCAGCCGCATCATGGCGCGTGCCCGCAACACGCCCGCCACGGCCTGACGCGGAGCTCATCACATGTGCGAGAAACACGATCCCCTGGCGGCGATTATTGCCGCCGCCATGCCGCAAATGGCTGGCCGCGCGGTTACTGCCACCGCTAACGCAACGCCGGCAGGCGGGCCGGTATCAAGCCGGCCCGGTCCGCAGTCCGAGCCGACGCAGCAAGCACAGCAGGTGCTGCACCCGGTAAGACCGGTGATCCACAACGTCGCCAGCGCCAACGCCGAGGCGCACGAGGCCCAGGCCTCGCGCCGCCGGCGCCTGTGGGAACTGGGCCACGCCTGCCATTGCCCGCTGGTCGGAGTCGGTTTCCCGCTCGGCGTGCTGCGCAAGCTGGTCGATAAGGTCACCAACGGCAAGGTGCTGGCCGACGACTACGAAGTGCACGTCGGCGCGGTCACCGAGTGTGCCACCCGCAACCGCCTGTCCGAGGCGCTGCAAAAGGAACTGGAACGCCGTTACGCCCCGGTGCTGTTGCGCTTCCGCGCCGCCAAGACCACCGAACAGGTGGCCGACCTGTGGCGCGCCGCCGTCGCGGCTGGCGACGTGGCCGGCGCTTTCTGGGCTGGCCTCACCCACCCGCGTTGCAGCCCCGAGGTGGAAGAACAGATGTGCCGCGACCTGCACATGGTGCAGCACCAGGCCGGCGCCTGCGTGCGCGCCGACATCACCAGGTTCAACGCCGCCTTGCAGGACAACACCCGCCTGGCGCAGGAACTGGCCAAGTCGCAGCAGCGCGCCGCCGCCCTGCTGGCGGAAAAGAGCGCCGACGCCGAGAAACACGCAGCACAGCTGATGCAGCTGCGCGCGCAAGTGGTGGGCAAGGACAGCCTGGTCGATTCGCTGCGCACCGAGCTCGAACAACTGCGCGAGTCGATCCCCGGACTGGAAACCCGCGCCAAGCTGGCCGAGCGCCTGCAGCAGATGGACGAGCGCGAACGCGCCATGCGCCAGCAGATCGCCGAGCTGAAACTGGAACTGGCGCGCGCGGTGGAAGCGCCGGCCATGCCGATCCAGGAAGAAACCCGGCAAGTGGTCGAACACGTCATGAAGATGCCGCTGCGCCTGAGCGAACGCGCGGTGTTGTGCGTGGGTGGGCGCAGCGGCAACGTCGCCACCTACCGCGAGCTGATCGAGCGCGAAGGCGCGCAGTTCTCGCACCACGACGGCGGCCTGGAAGACAATGCCAACCGGCTCGACGCCAGTCTGGCCGCCGCCGACCTGGTGATCTGCCAGACCGGCTGCATCAGCCACAGCGCTTACTGGCGGGTCAAGGACTATTGCAAGCGCAACGGCAAACGTTGCGTATTCATCGACAACCCCAGCATCTCGAGCCTGGCGCGCGGGCTGGAACAGGCTGGGGCGGACTGATCCATAACATGGAAAAAAGCCACCGGCGTTTGTGCGCCGGTGGCTTTTTTGCGTTGCGCGAATTGCGGTACGCAGTCAGTACACGTCGCGCCGGTAACGGCCCGCCGCGGCCAGGGCATCGAGCGCGGCGTGGCCCAGGACGTTGGCCAGCGCGGCATCGACGCCGGCGGCCATGCCGTCGAGGCTGCCGCAGACATAGATCGCCGCGCCATCGGCCACCCAGCTGCGCAGCTTGTCGGCGTGCGCCGGCAGCAGGTCTTGCACGTAGCGCGCGGCGCCACCGTCGCGCGACCAGGCCATGTCGAACTCGAGCAGGCCGGCCTGGCGCAGCGCCTGCAGTTCTTCACGATAGTGGAAGTCATGCGCGCTATTGCGCTCGCCAAACAACAGCCAGTTGCCGCCCTGCTCGGCCTGGGCGCGCGCACGTAGATGGCCACGCAGGCCGGCGATGCCGCTGCCGTTGCCGACCAGGATCAGGCGGCGGCCAGCGTTGTCTTCCAGGCGGAAGCGGCGGTGCGCGCGCAGCCGCAGCGACACCATCTGGCCCACTTGCGCCTGCTGCGTGAGCCAGCCCGACGCCACGCCGTGGCTGCCGTCAGCATGGCTGTGCAGGCGCACCAGCAAATGCGCACGGCCATCGGCCGGGATCGAAGCGATCGAGTATTCGCGCGGGCGGTCGGCTTCGGACGGGGCCGATATCTGCACCAGGTCGCCCGACTGCCAGTCTGGCAACGGCCCGGGCGGCGCCAGTTCCAGGTGGTACACCGGGGCGCCGGCGCTGCCCGGGTTGAGCAGGCGGCGCGCCGACAGGGTCCACGCCTGGTACGCTGGCGCGCTCCAGTCGGGCGCATCGCTGGTGCCGGCCAGGTGGCTCAGTTGCTGGCGCCACTGGCCGATGGCCGCATCGGCGCTACGATCGACATCGATGCGCGGAAACAGGCTGTGCGCGCCCTGCGCCTGCAGCCAGCCGTCGAGCGCGCGGCCGAATCCGCAAAACTGCTGGTAGGCGCTGTCGCCCAGTGCCAGCACCGCGTAGTGCAGTTGCGGCAATGGCAGCTGCGTGGTCATCAGCCGCCCGGCAAAGGCGGCGCCTGCGTCGGGCGCATCGCCCTCGCCGTAGGTGCTGACCAAAAACAGCACACGCTCGGCGCGCTGCAAATCTTCGGCATGCAGGTCGGACAATTCGCTCAGTTGCGCCGGAATGCCGGCCAGGCGCAAGGTCGCCACGGTCTGGCTGGCCAGTTCCTCGGCGTTGCCGGTCTGGCTGGCGTAGGCCACGATCCAGCCGGGAGAAGTTGCGGCTTCGGTCTCGGCCTTGCTGCGGACGGCGGCCAGGCGCTTGCGGCGCGCGCGCAAGTACGGCAGCAGGCACACCAGGCCATAGGCGGCGGCCGAGGCGGCCACCAGCATCAATCGGTTGGGGTCATTGGTCCAGATCATTCGTCCAGCATGCCGCGTAAATGGGTGCTCAGGTATTCGTTGTAAGTGACATGGCCGTGGTCCACCGTGCGTTCGACGAAGCGCGCGGCCAGCCCCTGGCGTTCGGCCAGCGCCAGCCCGTCCACCCGGCCCAGCACCGTCAGCGCGGTGGACCAGGCGTCAGCGGCCATGCATTGCGCGTGGATCACCGTCACCGAGGCCAGCCCGTTGGCGATCGGCATGCCGCTGCGCGGATCGATGGTGTGGGCGTAGCGCACGCCATCGCGCTCGAAGTAGCGGCGGTAGTCGCCGGACGTGGCCACGGCCAGGCCGTGCAGCGCCAGCACCAGCTGGTCGTCGCTGCCGGGGTCTACCTGTTCCAGCGCCACCCACCACGGCTGGCCGTCGGGCTTGACGCCGGCGCCGCGCAACTCGCCGCCCACTTCCACCACGAAGTGCGCAATGCCCTGGCTTTTCAGGTAGTAGGCCAGCCGATCGACGCCATAGCCCTTGGCCACGGCCGAGAGGTCGAGCTCGATGCCGCCTGGCTGCAAGGCGCGCCGCGCAGGGGCAGGCTCGAGCACCATGTGCTGGCGCGCGGCGGCCAGGTCGGCGCGCGCGGCGGCAATCGCGCCGGGCGTCGGTGCAATAAAGTCGGGTTGGTCGAACCTGCCGTGCGGGCCGAAGCCCCACAGGTTGACCAGCGTGCCGGCACACGGGTCGCAGGCGCCGCCGCTGGCGCGCGCCACGTCCAGTGCGAACGACAGCACGTCGAAAAAGGCGGGCGGCAACGCTTGCCAGCTGCCCGCCGGGGCGCGATTGTAGCGCCCGAGATCGGAATCGGTTTCCCAGTGGCTCATTTCAGCCACCACGGCATCGAGCTGCTGTTGCAGCCCCTGTTGCAGATGGGACGTGACCAGGGCCGGCGCGGCCACCAGCCGCACCGACCAGCTGGTGCCCATGCTCAACCCCGCGAAATCGCGGAGCACGCCACCAGCAGGCGCCGGATCCTCGGAAATATGATGAGGCAGGATAACCCGGCGCATCACCCTTATTCCGGCAGGATTTCGATGGTGGCGGCGTAGCTCGCGCGACGCGCAGGCATTTGCGGCGGCTGCCCCGGCTTGGAGGGCGTGGCTGCCGGCCAGCTGCTGCTCACCATGTACATGCCGGCGGCCGGCAGCTCGAACGACAACTCGCCGTTGGCGTCGGTGTTCTTGCGGATTTCGCCCAGCGTGCCGCGATAGCGCACGCCGCCCGGGATCAGGCTCACGCCCTGGTTGGCGGCCGGTTTGCCGTCGAGCAGGAAGCGCCAGGTAGCTTTTTCGCCCGCGCGCAGGTCGTTCGGGTGGGTGACCGGCACCAGTTCCAGGCCCACGCCGGTCGGCTTGAACACCGCCATGTCGGGTTCGCCTGTGGTGACGAACGTCTCCAGGCGGCTCTGGGTGCGCGATACCTTGAGGTCGGCAGCGTCGGCCGGCACGTCCTTGGCGAAGGTCTCTTCGTTGCCACGGAAGCGTTTCATTTCGCCGGCCTTGTCCTTGTAGCTGGCGAAGACGTTTTGCGACACCAGCGCAATTTTATAGGTGCCCGGCTTTGGCAGCTTGAGATCAAAACTGTTGCGCAGCTTGCCGTTGGCGACGTTCTGCATGTCCACCTTGCCACCGTCCGGGCCGGTGATGGTGATGCCGTCGAGCTTGAGCGGCACGTGATCGACATCGAACAGGCCTTCGGAAATGGCGGCGTCGATGGTGACCCAGTTGTCGCGGCTCTCGACGATGGTGGACGTGGGCAGCAGCCACGGCTTGTGGGCGTGGGCGGAGAACGTTGCGCCGGCCAGTGCCAGCGCAATCAGGGTCTTGTTGAATTTGTTCATGGAATTATCCGCTTATGGTTTCAGTTGGACCACGACCGCGCCCAGTTCTTCCTTGCCCTGGCCGGTGGCCTTTTGCGCCGACTTCGGCGGCCATTGCAGCGGCACTTTGACCACTTCGCGGCCACCTGCTTCGCGCGAGGCTTCCACGAACAGCGTGTACTGGCCGGCCGGCAGCTTGTCCAGGCCTGCCTTGGCGGCCGGGAAGGTCAACGCAATTTCGCCGGGCGCCTTGGTGGCGCCGCTGACGCCGTCGAGCGGCATGGTGATATCGCGGCCGGTCTTGCGCCACCACTGGCGCATGTCCTTGAGCCACTTGGTGCCGGCGTTGTCTTTCTTGCCGGTGTCGTACAGGACGGCCAGGTTGGTGACCACTTTCTGGTCGGCGTTTTCCAGCCAGGCGGCGATATACGGGCGATGGTATTCGGCGACGTTGAGTTGCGGCACATCGATTTTCAGGGCCAGCTCGGCGCCCATGGCAGAAGCGCTGGCCAGTGGCAGACTCAGGGCGATGGAATAACGTAATTTCATGGAAGTCCTGGAGGTTAACTACGGTTAGTGGATGAACAGCAAAGCAATGACGACAGGAATCAGGACACCGAGGCCCACCATCGGCCAGGTGAACGGCCGCTTGGCCGCGTGGAATTTCAAGATCAGCAAACCGGTGATACAAAACACCAGGCACATGACGGCAAAAATGTCGATGAACCAGTTCCAGGCCGTGCCCGTGTTGCGGCCCTTGTGGACGTCGTTGAGCCAGGAAATCCAGCCGCGGTCGGTCTTTTCGTACTCGGCCGCGCCACCTTCGAGCTCGATGCGTACCCAGGCGTCGCCGCCGGCACGCGGCATGGCGAGATAGATCTCGTCGGCCGACCATTCGGCCACGCGGCCACCGGCCTGCACCATCCAGGTGTCCTTGAGCCACGCTTCGGCGGCGGCAGGCAGCGGTTCCTTGGCGCCATCATGCTGCTCGGCATAGGTGCGCAGCTGCGTCACCAGCGCGGCTGGCGCGGTGGCCTCGAGCCGGGTGATGGTGGGCTTGGCTTCGATCTGCGAGGCGTGGTTGAGGGTGATGCCGGTGATAGAAAACAGGAACATGCCCAGCAGGCACAACGCCGAACTGATCCAGTGCCACTGGTGCAGGTGCTTGAGCCAGACAGCGCGGCTGGCTTGGGCAGCATGGGCAACATTGCTGTTGGGCGGTGCACTCAAGGCTAATCCTTCAGGAAATTTAACGTGCCAAGATGGACACAAACAGAAATGATAATAATTATCATTTAGGATGTCAATCAACCCGATGTAACTACTATGTAAAGTTGCGTGTGTACGCTAACGGAAATGCCGGGCAATCCCGCCTAAGCTTGGGCATAAACCCTGTATTTTCTGTGGAGGCGCATCATGCCGCTGTACTCGCAAGACCAGATCCAGACCATCGCTGCCAAGATCAAGGACGTGCGCTTTGGCATGTTTACCACCTGTGACGCCGACCAGATGCTCACCAGTCGGCCATTGACCACGCAGCAGATCGATAGCGAAGGCAATCTCTGGTTCTTCGCCAGCGACGAAGCCGCATTTACGCTGGACCTGCCTGTGCATCCCGACGTCAATATCAGCTTCTCCGATCCCGAGCGCCAGCTCTATTTGTCGATTGCCGGCCAGGCCTTCCTGGTCAAGGACCAGGCCAAGGCGCGCGAACTGTGGACGCCGGCTGCGCGCAGCTGGTTCCCCAAGGGCGTGGATGATCCGCACCTGGCCCTGATCCGGGTGCGCATCCAGTCGGCCGAGTACTGGGATGCGGGATCGAGCAAGATGAAGCAGCTGGTGCAGCTGGCCAGGACCGCGCTGACCGGCCGGTCGGCGATCCACATGGGACGCTCGACCACCATCTGTCTTTAATCAACACTGGTCTTTAATAACTTGCCGGCCTAGCGGCCGTCGCGGCGCGACGCCGCCGGCACCTCCACCACGGCGTCGCCGCTGGTGACGAACAGCCGTTCGTCCGCTGCGGGCACCACCGCGTGGCCGCCGGTAAAGGCACCAAAGGCCGGCAGCACGATGCGCTGGGCGTCGGCCATGAAGCACGGCAGCAGCACCGACTCCCACCCCGAACGCAGCCGGTACACGGGATGGACGTGGCCGGCCATCAGGTAGCCAGTGGCCAGCAGGTCCGGGTGATGGCAAAACGCGAACGGCCCCAGGCGCATCGGCTCGTCCGCCATGGCGATCGCCAGCCACCGCGGCGGATCGCCCGCGTGCAGGTCGTGGTTGCCGCGCACCAGCGTGAGCGCCAGCGACGGCTGCTGCGCGCGCCAGCGCTGCATGGCCGCCATGGTCGATACCGCGTGCGCCGCCTTGGCATGCAAAAAGTCTCCGAGAAACAACACCTGGCGCGCACCGTGGCGCGCCACCAGGCGGTCCAGCGCAGCCAGGTTGGCGGACGTGGTACCAGCCGGCACCGGCACCCCCAGCGCGCGGAACGACGCCGCCTTGCCGAAGTGGATGTCGGCAATCACCAGCATTTTTTCACGCGGCCAGAACAAGGCCTTTTCCGGCAGCAGCCATACCAGCTCACCCGCCAGTTCGATCGCCAGGGCGCCGTGGTTGTCGGGCAGCGCGCTCATGGTCCGGCCGCCTTTTCCAGTTCGCGCACCATGCGCGCCACCCGGTCCGACAGTTTTTCGGTCGTGAGCTTTTCGCGAAAGCGCTCCACCATCAGCGCAAAGCCGAATGGCGTGGCCCGCTTGGTCGCATGAAAACTGATGTGGCGCGCCTGCAACTCCTGCAACGTGGCGCGCAGGCGCGTCAGCTCCAGCTCCTGCTCCAGCACCTCGCGCTGCGCTTGGGTCAGCAGCAAATTGCCGGCGTCGTGCTGGCGAAATACGGAAAAGAACAGCGCTGACGACGCCTGCAACTGCCGTGCGCTCTTGGGCTGGCCGGGAAAGCCCTGGAAGATCAGGCCGGCAATGCGGGCGATCTCGCGAAAGCGCCGCTGCGACAATTCGGTGGCGTTCAGGCTGGCCAGCACGTCTTCGAGCAAGTTGTCGGTGCCGAACAGGCCGGCCTTCGAACCATGGCCCACATCGAGCACCGCCGCCCAGTCCAGTTCCTGGGCGGCCAGCAACTCGAAACCGTAATCGTTGACGGCGATTGAAAACGTCACCGGCGTCACCCGCGCCACGCGCCAGGCGATCAGCGAAGCCAAGCCGATGTGCACCGAGCGGCCCGCAAACGGGAACATGAACAAGTGCCGCCCTTCGCGGCTGTGCATGGTTTCGATCACGGTGGTGTCGGGCGTGGGCAACGCCGACCATTTCTGCTGGGTGGCCAGCAGCGGCGCAATCGCCTGCATTTCCGGGCCCAGGCTTTGTGCGCCTTCGATGGTGGCCAGGCGCAGCTGTTCGAGCGCGGCGTGGGCCAGCTCGGACGACATCGGCATCTTGCCGCCCTGCCAGCGCGGCACCGCGCCACGGGCGCCGGTGGCGCGGCGCACGTAGGCGGTCATCTCGTGCAGGCGCACGAATTCGAGGATGCGGCCGGCGAACAGGAAGTGGTCGCCCTGTTTCAGGCGCGAAATAAACGATTCCTCCACGCTGCCCAGCCGGCCGCCACTGACGTACTTCACTTGCAGGCTCGAGTCGGACACAATGGTACCGATGCCCATGCGGTGGCGGCGACCGATGGCAGCGTCCGGCACGCGGTACACGCCGTGGTCGTCGGGCAGCACGCGCCGGTATTCGGGATACACGGCCAGGGTCTGGCCGCCACGTGCGACAAAATCGAGCGCCCACTGCCACTCTTCGTCGGTGAGGTCGCGGTATGACCAGGCGGTGCGCACCTCGGCCAGCAGTTCTTCCGAGCGGAAGCCGCCACCCAAGGCAATAGTGACCAGGTGCTGCACCAGCACGTCGAGCGGCTTGTACGGCACCGGCCGCGCTTCGATATCGCGCGCGGCCACGGCCTGGCGCGCGCCAGCCGCTTCCAGCAGTTCCATGCTCTGGGTGGGCACCAGCGTCAGGCGCGAGACGCGGCCCGGCGCATGGCCGCTGCGCCCGGCCCGTTGCAGCAGCCGGGCAATGCCCTTGGCGCTGCCGATTTGCAGTACCCGCTCCACCGGCAGGAAGTCCACGCCCAGGTCCAGGCTCGAGGTGCAAATTACGGCCTTCAATTGCCCGCTTTTCAGGCCCAGCTCCACCCAGTCGCGTACTTCCTTGTCCAGCGAGCCGTGATGCAGCGCGATCAGGCCGGCCCAGTCGGGCCGGGCGTCAAGCATGTTCTGGTACCACAGCTCGGCCTGCGAGCGGGTATTGGTAAACACCAGCGTGGTGGCGTGGCGCTCGATTTCCTCGACCACGCGCGGCAGCATTTGCAGGCCCAGGTGGCCGCCCCACGGAAACCGCGACGGATGCTCGGGGATCAGGGTATCGACCACGATATCCTTGGCGACATGACCCTCGACCGCCACGCCGCCGGGCATCAGGGCCTGCCGCGCCTGCTCCAGGTTGCCCAGCGTGGCCGACAGGCCCCACACTACCAGTTGCGGATTCCAGTGGCGCAATCGCGCCAGCGCCAGCTGGGTCTGCACACCGCGCTTGTTGCCCATCAGTTCGTGCCATTCGTCGATGATCACCATGTCCAGTTGCGCGAACTGGGCGATGGCATCGGCCTTGCTCAGCATCAGGGTCAGGCTCTCGGGTGTCGTCACCAGGGTGTCGGGCAGGCGCTTGTTCTGGCGCGCGCGCTGGGCCGAGCCGGTGTCGCCGGTGCGCGCTTCGATCTGCCACGACGGCAGCAGATCGGTGGCCGACTCCTGCAAGGCGCGCAGGGTGTCGGCGGCCAGCGCGCGCATCGGCGTCAGCCACACTACTTTGAGGCCCACGCGCGGGCGCTTATGCAAAGCCGCGCGCTGCAAGGCGGCAAACCACACCGCGTAGGTTTTGCCGGCGCCGGTGCTGGCGTGCAGCAGGCCCGACTCGCCGGCCATGGCGGCCTTCCAGACGTCGCGCTGGAAGGGGAAGACTTTCCAGCCGCGCTGGGCGAACCAGGCTTTGGCCTGGGTTGGCGAGGGGCCGGAAGTTTTGCCAACGGACCTGGCGGACATCTTGGGTGCCGGTCCGGTTCCAGCATTGCCGGCGACATCGACGGCAGGCGCGCCGGGCGGCGTGCCCGCATGATCGGCGCCGGCAGCGACCAACGCTCCAGCGGCCTTCCAGTCCGCTGGCGCAGCCACGGCCCCGGCGCCCGGCAAGGCGTTTCGGCTGTCGAGCGCTGCGTCAGCCGCTTTGGGGCGCGGCCTGGCGAGCTGGGCCCGCAAGCTGGTGGAACGGGCGCGCGCGGTCATGGGGCAACCAGCAGGCTTTTCAGCGCATCGAGCGTATCGGCCTGGTCCACGGTCTTGTCGGTGCGCTGGCGCAGGATGCGCGGGAAGCGCACGGCGATGCCGGACTTGTGGCGCGGCGAGCTGGCGATGCCTTCGAAACCGATTTCGAACACCATGCTTGGCGTGACGCTGCGCACCGGACCGAATTTTTCGATGGTGGTGCGGCGGATCGCGTGATCCACCTTGGCGATCTCGGCATCGGTCAGGCCCGAATACGCCTTGGCGAACGGCACCAGCTTGCGTCCGCCCTCCCCGGCTTCATCCCACACGGCAAACGTGTAATCGGTGTACAGCGAGGCGCGGCGGCCGTGGCCGGCCTGGGCGTAGATCAGCACGGCGTCGATGCTGTACGGGTCGATCTTCCACTTCCACCAGGTGCCGACGTTCTTGGTGCGTCCCACGCCGTACTCGGCATTGGCGGCCTTGAGCATCATGCCCTCCACGCCGCGCTGGCGCGATTCGGTACGGATTTCAGCCAGTTGCTCCCAGCTGTCGGCGCGGATCACCGGCGCCAGGCGCAGCTGCGGCGCGCCCTGCTGCACTTGCAGCGTGGCCACCAGTTCTTCCAGCATGGTGCGGCGCTGCGCCTGCGGCAAGGTGCGCAGGTCGCGCCCTTCGACTTCGAGCAGGTCGTACGCCACCAGCACGGCCGGCAACTCACCCAAGAGTCGCGCCGAGACCTGCTTGCGGCCCATGCGTTTTTGCAGATCGGCAAACGGCGCCGGGGCATCGCCGCCGTGCCAGACCAGGATTTCGCCGTCGATCACCACGCCATCGGGCAGGCGCAGCACGGCCAGCTCCGGGAAACGTTCGGTGATCAGGTCTTCACCGCGCGACCACAGCCAGTTCTGGCCGTCGCGGCTGACCAGCTGGGCGCGCATGCCATCGTACTTCCACTCGACCTGCCACTGCGCCAGGTCGCCCAGCGCCTCCGGCTCGCGGTCGAGCTGGTGGGCCAGGAAGAACGGATACGGCTGGCCGCCGCGCTGGGCATGTTCCTCTTCGGTATGCTCGGCGATCAGCTGCTGGAAGCCGGCCGCCGTGGGCTTGACGCTGCCATCGGTCCAGCCCATCAGGCGCTGGGCGATCAGTTTGCTGTCCAGGCCGGCAATGGCGCTGAGCGCGCGCGTGACCAACAGGCGCGACACGCCGACGCGGAAGCCGCCGCCGATCAGCTTGGTCAGCAGGAAGCGTTCGCGCGTATCGAGCTGGTCCCAGTACAGCAGCAGCGCGCTGCGCACGGTGCCGGGATCGGCGCCACGCAGCGGTGCAATGCCCAGCTCGATCCAGTCGGCCAGGCCGATTTCGCTCGGTTGCGTGGGTGGCGGCAGGATGTGGGCGATGGTTTCGGCCAGGTCGCCCACGGCGTGGTAGCACTCGTCGAACAGCCAGTCGTCCAGTCCCGAGTATTCGATGGCGAACTGGCGCAGCAGCTTGGTCGGCACGGCCTGGCGCGGCTTGCCGCCAGCAAGAAAATACACGGCCCAGGCGGCGTCGGCCGGCGCGGCGGTGCGAAAATACTGTTGCAGCGCATTGAGCTTGCGCGTGGTGGACGTGGTTTCGTCCAGCTCCGCGTACAGCAGGGCGAAGTCACGCATGGGGCGCTCCCGCCGGTGCCGCTGGCGCAGGCACGTCTCCGCCTGGCGCCGCGTTTGCGGTTGCCACGCTCATCTCGGCTGCGGCTTCAGTTGCGGCTGCGGCGCCGCCAGCGATGGCGACACCGTCGTCGGCCTCATCGTCGCCGTATTCGGTATCGAAGCCGCTGGCCTGCAGTCCTTGCTGCTGCAACCAGCGCACCAGCACCGCGATCGAGCCGTGCGTGACGATCACCCGTTCGGCGCCGGTGGCGGTAATCGCCTGCATCAGGCCCGGCCAGTCGGCGTGGTCGGACAGCACGAAGCCGCGATCGACGCCGCGCCGGCGACGGGCGCCGCGCAACTGCATCCAGCCGCTGGCAAACGCGTCGGAAAAATCGCCGAAGCGCTTGACCCAAGGCGAGCCGGCCGCCGCCGGCGGCGCAATGACCAGGCAGCGCTTGAGGTCTTCCTTGTCGACGTCGCCGACCATCACCGTCGGCGGCAGCCACACGCCGCTATCGCGATAAACGGTATTGAGGGTTTGCACGGCGCCATGGCAGACGATGGGGCCGATGTCGGATTCCAGCCCGCTCAGGATGCGCTGGGCCTTGCCGAAGCTGTAGCACTGCATCACGCTGGCGCGGCCCTGGGCGGCGTTGGCGCGCCACCAGTCGTTGATGTCGTCGTACACCTCCTGCTGCGGCTGCCAGCGGTAGATCGGCAGGCCGAACGTCGATTCGGTGATGAAGGTGTCGCAGCGCACCGGCTCGAATGGCGTGCAGGTGCTATCGGCCTCGACCTTGTAGTCGCCCGACGCCACCCACACTTCGCCCCGGTATGCCATGCGCACTTGTGCCGAACCCAGCACGTGGCCGGCCGGGTGCAGCGAGATGGTGACGCCGTTGTGCACCACGGTCTCGCCGTAGGCCAGGCCGTCGATATGGATGTCGCCCAGGCGCGACTTGAGCACGCCGACACCGGGCGCGGCGGCCAGGTAGTGGCGGTGGCCGCCGCGCGCATGGTCGCCATGGGCGTGCGTGATCACGGCGCGCTCGACCGGGCGCCAGGGATCGATATAGAACTGGCCCGGCACGCAGTACAGGCCTTCCTTGCGCACCACCACCATGTCGGACGTCATTGCACACATACGCGGCTTTCAGAACAGGAAGACCCGATTCTGTCGCCGCCCGCCGCTGCCGTCTGTCAGGCACCGCACCCAGTCCTGCGGCCGCGACCGCTACTGAGGCAGGGACTGCTCAGGCAGGGCCGCTCAGGCAGGGCCGCTCAGGCAGGGCCGCTCAGGCCGGGTCGCTCATGCGGGATCGATGTATTCGGCCATGAAGTGCAGGTCGTCGTCTTCCGCTGGGTCGATGATCACGCGGTCGGCGCCGATCATCAGCAAGGTGGACAGCGAAATGGCGCCGGCGGGCGGCGTTGTTGGCTGCATTGTCGCCTGCGCTGGTGGCTGCATTGCTGGCTGCGCTGGTGGCTGCATTGTTGGCTGCGCTGGTGGCTGCATTGCTGGCTGCGCTGGTGGCTGCAACGTTGGCGACGACGTCCGTGCTGGCGCAGCGAGCGGCGGGAGCGGTTTGCCGCCGTGGGCGGTGGCGGTGAAGGGCACGGGGGGCTTGCCCGTGGGCGACGGGCTGGCGCTGCGTTTGCTGGTTGCCATGCGATTTCTCCAAAAACGCCGGTGCGGCGTGGTGAAACCAGAGTACCGCGCACGATAGCGCAGCGCCATCGGACACGGCCTAGTATGCTGTAGGAGGAACTGACGGCAAACGCTTGCTTGCGCTAACATATGCGTTTTCTCCAGCCCCGACAGCCTACCACCATGACTTTTACCCTCAACGACACCGCCTACGGCACCGACACGCCAGCAGCCAAGCACGCCATGTTCGACGACCTGCGTTCGCAACTGACCGGCCTGGTACATGGCGAATCCAACCTGGTCGCCAACTCAGCCAACTTCAGCTCGCTCGTCTTCAACGCCATGCCGGGCCTGAACTGGGCCGGCTTCTACTTCCTGCAGGGCGATGAGCTGGTGCTGGGACCGTTCCAGGGCAAGCCGGCCTGCATCCGCATCAAGAAGGGCCGTGGCGTGTGCGGCACCACGGTGGTGGAAGGCAAATCGATCGTGGTGCCCGACGTGCACGCATTCCCGGGCCATATCGCCTGCGACGTCAATTCGCGGTCGGAACTGGTGGTGCCGGTGCGCCGTCCGAACGGCGAGATCATGGGCGTGTTTGACCTCGACAGTCCGCTGCCCAACCGTTTCGACCAGGATGACGCCGACGGCATCGAAGCACTGGTGGCGATCCTGGAAAAAACCCTGGTATAACAGCAACAGCAACCGCAACAGCAACAGCAGCGCAGCATCGCGCAGCAGTAGAGCACGCCGGCAGATGCCGGCACACGCCAGAACCTGCTAAAAGCCGCGCTGGCGCTTCTCGGTCGCTTCGCGCAGCAATCCTTCCAGCAACTCGGCGCGCAGCCGCTCCTCGGCAGCGCGCATCTCCGGCGTGAACTCGCGCTGTTCGCGCCGTTCGCACACTTCGCGGATTTCCACCGTCACATCGCCCGCTTGCGGGTATGGACAGCCGCCGGCCCAGGCGATGGCCGCGTCCAGCGTGGCGGCCTGGATGATCCAGTAGCCCGCCACCAGTTCCTTCACATCGGTAAACGGTCCCGCCGCCAGCGACGTGCTGGCGTTGGCAAAACGCACCCGCGTGGCGGTGCGGGTGGCGCCCAGGGTGCTGCCGGCCAGCAACACGCTGGCGCGCACGCTGCGCTCTTCGTGGGCGCGCATCGGCTCGAGCGCTTCCGCCGTTGGCGCAATGCCGGCCTCGGCGTCGGCGTCCGACCGCAGGAACACCACGTAGCGGCTCCAGGCGGGGTTGCGCTCCGGGGCGACCGCAGACGCGCTGTCCGCGACCATCACCGATGGGCCCTGGTCGCGGATTTCGTAGACGGCGCCGGCATCGAACAGCGGCCACCAGCGCACCTGGTCGATCACGTCGGCGCGCGACGGCGCCTGCACCAGCGTAAAGCCGGCCACGACCTCGCGCGGCGCATACGGTCCGTGCAATCGGCCCCAGGCGCCGTCGCGGCGCACCAGGCGCAGCGCGCTGTCGCTGGGGCGCAGGAAGATGCCCGGCTCCAGCGCCGGCGGCTGGTCGCCGCGCTCGGTACTCTGGTTGGCGCGGCGCAGTACCACGAATTCCATGCATCACTCCCGGATAATTTCTTAAAAGCATTATCCAAGGTGACGGCCCATGCCGGCAAGCTTTCTCGGCCAGCCAGTGGCTGGCTGCCGCTTTAACGTTGCTGGCGCGGTACGCGCGGTACGTGCGCCAGGCATTGGCCCTGCGCGGCAGGCCTCAGGCCGTGCCCGGCTCGCCGCAGCCACCGGGCCCCTGCTGCGCCATGGCGCGGGTGATTTCCTCCATGCTCAAATCCTGCTGGCGGGTGGCGATGGCCCAATGGTGGCCGAAGGGATCGACCAGCATGCCGTAGCGGTCGCCCCAGAACATGTCCTGCGGCGGCATTTTGGCCGTACCGCCGGCTTCGACCGCCCGGGCGTAGGCGGCATCGACATCTTCCACGTACAGGTGCAGCGTGACCGGGCTGCCGTTGAGCGCCTTGGGGCCGAGGCTGCCGTATTCGGGAAAGTCGTCCACCAGCATGATGGTGGAGTCGCCGATGCGCATGTGCGCGTGCATGATCTTGCCGTCGGGCCCGGCGAGGCGCCCGATTTCCTCGGCATTGAATGCTTGTTGATAGTAGGCCATCGCGGCTGCCGCGCCCTCGCAGACGAGGTGGGGCGTGATGGTGTGTATGCCTGCGGGAACGGGACGAACGGCAGGCTGGACTGAATCAGTCATGATGAGCTCCTTGTCGAGAGACCGCAACCCGTTAGTTTACGCTGAAGCCCGCGCGCACGAATGAAATCGACGTGCGCGTGGGCTTTTCGCTACACCTGCACCGCTACCCTCCCCCGCTGGCGACGCCGTAGCGCGGCCAGCATGGTCAGGCCGGCGCCGAAGCTCAGATACGCCGACGGTTCGGGCACTGCCGCCAGCACCTGCGGCCCGTACTGCACCGCGATGTCGTTCAGACCGGAGTCCAGGAACACCACGTCAGTGAAGTCGAGCGTGCTGCTGCCCACGCCCACCACGTTGAACATGTAGCGCGCCAGGGTGCCGCTGCCGGTCACGCCCGGCACCGCGCCGATCCGCGCCCCATACGTGAACGACACCATGCCGGCGATGTTGTCGAGTAAGCCGCCGGCGATGAGGCCATTGCCGTCAGATTCCAGGAAGCCACCGTTGCCGTACCCAGTGACCTGCAACACGGTCGGGTCGAACCGGAACGAGTACTGGTATGCGTATAGGTCGGCAATGTCATCGATGCGGAAGTCGATGACGACCGTGCCGCCCGTCGCCAGCGGCGCGGACGGCACCGCGCTGAAGGTGGCGGCCAGAGCCGGCGCTGAAACTAACGCTGTCAATGCTGTCACCGCTACCGGCAATGCGGCACGGCCCAGGATTTTCTTCAAGTTCTGCAGCTGCATAATGGTTCCTTGTCGGTTATAAAACGAAGATCAATGCCTGGAGCGATCAAAAGCATGCGATATCGCTCGGCAACGCCCGGGTGATCAACGCCAGGTCGCGTACATCGATCACGTTGTCGCGGTTGACGTCGGCATTGGCCACCCAGCCGCCCTGTCCAATGCGGCGGCCCATGGCGCTGCGGGTGGCCAGCATGTCGGCGCAATCGACGACACCGTCGCGGTTGACATCGCCCGCCAGGGTAATCGCGAAGTCGGCGTGCGAGATGTCGAAGAACACGTTGCCGACCGCCTCGACCTTGATGCGGGCGCGGGTGGTGGCTACCGGCGGCAGCACCACGGCGCGACTGCCGTTGTTGGCGACACTGGCGGCCAGCACCGTCGGGAAGGTCACGCCGCCATCGGTCGACAGCGAAATCTTCACGTTGGACGCGGCCACCGGCGCGGCGCTGGTGTTGGCCACGTTCCACGTCACGGTCAGCGATGAACCGCCGGCAGCGCTGACGCCCGCCGCTGGCGCGGTGACCAGGAATGGACCGGCATTGGCGGCGAGCACCAGTTGCGTGGTGGCGTTGCCCACGCCGCCACGGCCGTCGCGCGCGGTGAGCTTGAAGTTCAGCGACGCCGGGCTGGCGTTCACACCGGCCAGGCCCACGTAGCTGGCGGTTGGCAGGAACTCGGCGAAGCACTCGATCTGCGCCACGGTCGGCGTTGCCGACGCGGTCGGGCAGGCGCCGGTACCGGCGTTGGTGTTATTGGCGACGATTTGCGCCAGGTCCGGGAACACCCGCAGCGGATTGGTGGTGGCCTGGTTTTCGCCCGCCGAGTTGTAGTCGCCGCTGTCGCTGGCGCTGACCACGGCGCGCACGCCGAACTGGCGGAACAGCGGACCGTTGACCTTGTTGTTGTCGACCAGGCCGATGCCGGCGCTGCCGCCGCGGTCGTTCTGTTCCCACAGGTATGTGACGGCGTCGCCGTCGGCATCCTGGGCGCTGCCGGTCAGGGCGAACGGCGTGCGCAGCGGAATCGTGTAGCTCGGGGCCACGGTCACCACCGGCGCGCTGTTGCCGGTACCGGCTGCAGCGCCGCCGCGCCTGGTGGGGCCGCCGGACGTGATCTCGCCAACATAACCCGCTACGCCGGCGCTGAAGCCAACCAGGCCCAGGTTTGACACATTGGTGCCGGCCAGCGCGCCGCCAAAGCTCAGCGTGAAGGCGCTGTCGCTCAGTGCGCTCACGGTCACGGTACCGCTCGCTGGCCAGCCGGCAATGGCCTGGATCGCAGCCTTGATACCGGCAACGGTATAGTTTGAACCGCGCACGATGGGTGCCGAGTCCGCGCCGTTGTACCGCACGCGGAAACTGGCGCCGTTTGCGCTGTAGCCGGTCAGCACACCCATCTGTACTTCGCTGAGCGGCGATTCGGACGACGACGTGTACGCGACGATTTCATCGAAGCTGCGCTGCGACCAATACGGGTCGCTGTGGGTCTGGGTGTTGTCGGTGCCGCAAATGCCGGCATAGGCCATGATCGACGAGCCGCTGCCGGGTTCGACCGACGTGCCCGGGTTGCGGTTGCCACCGGAACAATTGCTGATCACGCCGTTAAAGGTGTGGTTGCCGGCAAACTGGTGACCGAGTTCGTGGGCGACGTAATCGACCGCGTAAGCGTCGCCTACCGGGCTCGGCAGGCCGGTGCAACCCTGCGCCTTGGCGGTGCCACCCACCACGCCCAGGCCGGCGATGCCGCCGCCGTTGAGGCCCAGCGCGATATGGCCCACGTCGAAGTTGCTGGCGCCGGCCAACAGGCCGGCCACCACGCGGTTGCGGCTGAGCGTGCTGCTGCTGCAACCGGTCGCCTGCGCCGCCGTAAAGCATGCCGCGCCGCCGCACGGGCCGTTGGCGCCCGTCATCTGCGCTGCCGTATTGAGGTTGAGTGCGTCGGTCTGATTGATCAGCACCAGGCGGATCGAGGTTTCATCCTCGTACACCTGGGTCACGCGGTTGATCAGCGTAACCTTGGCGGCCGTCACGTTGGCGGCGCCGAAAAAGCTGGCATACGACGGGTCGGTCACCAGCGCCAGGCGGTAGGTGCGCAGCACATTGCCGGTGGCGGCAGCGGGCGCGGCATCGTCTTCCACCACCCGGTACTGCACCGTGCTGGCGGCGCGGCCGTCGCTGGCGGTCACCTCGTAGGAACCGGCCTCGCCGGACGGATCGGCCACCAGCGTGGCCTTGACCACGCCGTCGGCATCGGCGTTGACCACCACGTTCTGGCGCGCGCCGGTATCGGACTGCGGATTGCGTACCGAAATGCTCACCGAGGCGCCCGGCGCAAAGCCGGCGCCGCGCACTTGCAGCGCGTCGCCGGCATGGTAAAAGCCGCGTTCGAGCGCCAATTGCGGCTCGGTCAGCGGCGCTTCGCGCAACGGTCCGCGGCGGTTGGGCAAATCGCGTGCATGGTAGCTGTGGTACACGCTATCGTCGCGCACCGCGCGCGGATCGACAAACCAGCGGCCCTGCGGCGAGCGTACCGACGCGTGCAGGCCCAGCGGCGTGATGTCCATGCGCACCGTGGCACTCGGGTCATCCACGCCACGGCCGGCGTAGGTGCGGATGTCAGGATGTTTGGCGGCCAGCTCTGGCTCCATGATCGGCGAATCGACGATGGCAAAGCGCTGGTAGCCGCCGTCGGGATGCGGCAGCGAAATGATCAGCGGTGAAACTTCGGCATCGCTCGATCGCTCCTGCGGCGCGCGCGCCATGAAACCTTCGATGCCTTTGCGGTTGAGAGTGGCGGCGTGGTAGCGCAGCGGGCCTTCAGCGGGAGTGGCGGTGGCGCGCTGGACGCTGGCGGTGGCCCCCTCGTCCTGCCAGAAGTCGCCGCTGGCCTGCACGGCCGGGACATTTGGCGTGGCCGGCTGCACTGCTGCCGCCGGCCCTTCTACGACATAGATGGAGCAGCCAAGCGCTGCAGTTAGCAGCGCGCGCCGCGCGGTGGTCCATGGGAGATGTGATCGCTTCATTTCTACAATGCCCTTTCGGTGAATGTGAACGTCGAAGACTTCAGATTATTGTTTTTATAATTGATTATTCTTCAATTATTTATTAACAACAAGTTCCGATTCACATTTTTTGCATTGTCACCACACAACGACCACAAGTCCCCTATCGATCAAAACGTATAGTTCACGCGGGCATACACGAAGCGCCCGCCCCGGCCGAACGGCGCCCGGTTGGAGAACGGCGCCGCCGCGTTCGAGGTCAGCGCAGCAGGCAACGCATCCGGGTAGATATCGAACAGGTTGTCGGCGCCCAGCGCCAGCTGGGTTTGCTTAGTTAAAGCGTAGCGGCCTTCGGCATTGACGATGGTTTTCGCCGATACCGTGACGTCGGTGGCGGCCGTGGTGCCGGCCGAGACGATCTCGCCGTAGCGCGTGGCGCTGGCGCTCACGCCCCACGCTGCTTGCTCCCAGTTGACCGATGCCGTGATCTTGTTCTTCGGCTGGCCTTGCTCCAGGCTGATCACGTTGGCACGGCCGAACAGCACCGGCGCCGGGTTCAAGGCCGCCAGTTCGGCCGTTTGCGGCACGCGTTTGACGTCGGTCTTGTTGTAGTTGCCGGCCAGGGTGAAATCGAACTTGCCGTAGCCTGGCGAGCGCCACGGATAGTTGGCCACGATGTCGATGCCGTCGGTACGGGTATCGACGCCGTTGATGAAGAAGCGCGCGCCGCCGATGCCGGCATAACCGCGCGCGGCCAGGTAGTTGCGCACGTTGACCGCGTTCAGGTTTTCCGACAGCACGATGCGGTTGTCGATATCGATGCGGTAGGCGTCGGCCGTGATGCTCAGCACGCCGAAGCGCATGACCGCGCCCAGCGAGAAGTTGACCGATTTCTCGGCGTCGAGCGGCTTGGCGCCCAGCGCCACGGCAGCGGCGTCGGTCGGACGCAGGGTGACGATGTCGAACGGCACACCGTCGATGAAGTTGGTGGACGTGGACGTGTAGAGCTGCTGCTGCGGCGACGGTGCGCGGAAGCCGTTCTGGACCGAACCGCGCAGGGCGAATTCCGGCGTGAAGTCGTAGCGGGCGGCCAGCTTGCCGGTGACGTTGCTGCCGAAGTCGGAATAGTGTTCGGCGCGCGCCGCCAGCGAGGTCAGCAGCTTGTCGGTGAGATTGGTTTCCAGGTCGATGAAGGCGCCGGTGGAATGGCGGCCCTTGTCCACCGCGTTTTCCGGACGGTAGCCGGGGAAGCCCTGGGCGCCGGCGGCCGACGGCGTGCCGTTGGCCAGCAAGGCGCCGCCGTAGCGATACGAGTCCGCTTCACCGGCCCACAATTCGTAATTTTCCCAGCGCGCCTCGGCGCCCACGGCCACGTTGAGCGGCTTGGGCAGGAAGGCTGCGGCCACCGGACGCACGGCCGAGAAGTTGGCCGACAGCTGCTCGTAGGCGAAGCCGCCGGCGTCGAAGTCGGTCTTGCTGGCCGGGCCGATCGAGCGGTTGAGCGTGTTGGTGACGTCGAACGCCATCTTGTTCTTGCCGTAGGTAAGCGAGGTGTCGTAGTCCCAGCCCTGTCCGCTCCAGGTGGTGCCCAGTGCGGCGCTGAAGTCGGTGACGGTCGGTTCGATCACGGGCAGGTAGCCGTCCGGGTAGATCGCCGCGATGTTTTCATCTTGCAGCGGACGGCGGAAGAACGCCGCCGACTCCGACTCGCGCCGCTGGTAGCTGGCCCAGCCGTAGATTTTCTGGCCGCTGGCCAGGGTCTGGCCGGCGTTGGCAAACAGGGTGGCCTGCTTGAGGTTGGGGTCGCCGGACCAGGTGTCGTAGCGGTTGGCGGTCAGTTCGCGCGGGTCGAACGCGCCAGTGGCGGCATTGCCCACGCGCGGGTAGAACTGGCGCGTGTCGTAGGCGCTGCGTTCGCTGTGCTGTTGCTGTTTCAGCTCGGCTGCCACGGTCAGGAAGCCGTCGTCACCGAGTTCAAAACCTTTCCAGCCGCCCACGGTGTAGGTCTGGCCGTCGGTGCGCTTGCGTTCGGTGGGCACGGACAGGCCCAGGCCGGTCGGCTGCGCCACCGGGTTGAAACTGTATTCGGTCTTGCGCACCCCGCCGGTGGCGCTGAGCGCCCCGCCACTGCGGTTTTCGCGCAGGCGGAAGTTGATCACGCCGGCAATCGCATCGGAGCCATACTGGGCAGCGGCGCCGTCGCGCAGCACTTCCACCGTGTTGATGATGCCGGCTGGCAGGGTGTTGATGTCGGTCGAGGCCGAGCCACGGCCGATGGTGCCGTTCACATTGACCAGCGACGACGCGTGGCGGCGCTTGGAATTGACCAGCACCAGCACCTGGTCGGGCGCCAGCCCGCGCAGGGTGACCGGGCGCACGGTGTCGGTACCGTCGGTCAGGCCCGGACGCGGGAAGTTCAGGGCCGGCAGCACTTTCGACAACGATTCGCTCACTTCGGTCACGCCGTTGTTGTTCAGTGTTTTGGCCGAAATCACGTCCACCGCCGAGGCGGTGTCGAGCACGGAACGGTTCGAGACGCGGGTGCCGGTGACTACGACCGTAGCTTCCGGGGCGGCGACGGGCGCGTCAGCGGACTGCGCCCAGGCGGTGCCGGTGGTGACGAACAGCGTGCCGACTGCAGCACTCAGAAGGCGGCGCTGTAGCTGCGGTTGGGCAAGAAACTTTTCCATATGTAACCAATCATCGTTGCGGGTTGTTTTTATATGAAAACAATATAAGGCTTGCACTTGTTTAAAGGAACGAATGAATAGGCATAAGCTTTATATAAAAAAAGTAGTTGCGTGAGTTTCAAGGAACGGGCTTTCCTATCCCATCGGTAAGTATCGCAGCGCAGCATCTTGGCGTACCATTCTCCTTTGGCAACTCATCACACATCGTACAACGATGTCTTTCCTAAGCCACCTATGTCCAAAGATAACGTCAATCTTTCACGCCGCACCATTCTGATGGCGACTGCGGCAGCCGTTCCCCTCGTCACCGCGCCGGTCTACCGGGCCCAGGCCGAGGGCCTGGAAGGCACCGACCTGCAACGCTACCAGCCAGTGTTTTTCACCGCGCCCGAGTGGCAATTCCTGGTCGCCGCCTGCGACCGCCTGATCCCGGCCGAGGGCCGGGGCCCGGGCGCGCTGGAAACCAATGTGCCGGTCTTTATCGACCAGCAACTGAAAAACGGCCTCGGCGACGACGTCTACATGCAGGGCCCGCACAAGGCGGACGCCCCGGCCACCCTGGGCTTCCAGCAAACCCACAGCCCGCAGCAGATGTACCGGATCGGCATCAAGCTGGCGCAGCAGGCCAGCCAGGCCGCGCACGGCAAGCCGTTCCAGCAACTGGCGCCGGCCGACAAGGATGCGCTGTTGACCCGTTTGCAGAAAAACGACATCGACTTCGCCGCGCTCGGCGACGCCACCTTGAAAGCCTCGCAGTTCTTCGGCCAGATGTTGGACGACGCCAAGAACGGCTACCTGGCCGATCCCATGTACGGCGGCAACAAGGACATGAAGGCCTGGGTTGCGATCGGCTTCCCTGGCGCGCGCGCCGCCTTCACCGAATGGGTCGATACCCACAATGTCAAATATCCGCTCGGTCCGGTGAGTCTCTCCGGCAAGCGCGCCTGACCAATAGGAACCTTATGCAAAAGATTACTAACGACGACGTCGATGTCGTCATCGTCGGACTCGGCTGGGCCGGCTCCATCATGGCCATCGAACTGGCGCAAGCCGGCCTGAAAGTGCGTGCGCTCGAGCGCGGCCCGGACCGCCCGCCGGAAGACTTCGCCTATCCTAAGCCGGCCGACCAGTACGCCTACGCGATCCGCAACAAGGTGTTTGCGACCCCGCGCGACGCCGCGCTCACGGTGCGCTACAACACCGGCGAAACCGCGCTGCCCACCCGCAAATGGGGCGCGTTTGCACCGGGCACCGGCGTCGGCGGCTCCGGCCTGCACTGGACCGGCGTACTGATCCGCCCTACCCCCACCGATCTCAAGCTCAAGACCTATGCCGACCAGGCGTACCCGCGTGGCACGCTCGACCCCGACATGCGCGTGAAAGACTTTCCGTTTACGTGGGACGAGATCGAACCGCACTTCGACAAGTTCGACAAGATTTGCGGGCTGTCCGGCAACACCGGCAACCTGAAAGGCCAGATCCAGCCCGGCGGCGACCCGTTCGAGGGTCCGCGTTCAAGCCCGTATCCATTGCCAGCGCTACACGACACCTACAACAGTTCGCTGTTCGCGGCCACGGCAAAAAACATGGGCTACCACCCGTTCCCCAATCCGTCGGCCAACGTCTCGAGCGCGTGGACCAATCCCTACGGCTCGCAACTGGCGCCGTGCAACTACTGCGGCTATTGCAGCAAGTACCCGTGCCTGAACTATTCGAAGGCGTCGCCGCAAACCACCATCCTCGACGTGGTCAAGCGCATGCCCAACTTCGACTACAAGGCCAATGCAATGGTGATCCGCGTCGATCTGCATGCCGATAAGAAGACCGCGAAGGGAGTCACCTACATCGACGAGCAGCAGCGCGAAGTGTTCCAGCCAGCGAAAATCGTCATCCTGTCGAGCTTCCAGTTCGCCAACGTACGCCTGATGCTGCTCTCCGGCATCGGCAAGCCATACGACCCGATCACCGAGACCGGCACCATCGGCCGCAACTACGCCTTCCTGTCCAACGGCGCAGCCACCCTGTTCTTCAAGGACAAGCATTTCAATTCGTTTGCCACGGCCGGCGCCACCGGCGAGATGTTCAACGACATCTCGCCCGGCAACTACGACGACGGCATCAAGCTCGGCTTCCTCGGCGGCGCCAAGATCCACAGCTCGCAGTCGAGCGGCGCGCCGATCGGCACTGCGCTGCCGCCGGGCACCCCCAGCTGGGGCCAGGGCTGGAAGGAAGGCATGGTGGACTGGTATGACCGTTCGATGAAGATCGGCATCACGACCACCTGCATGTCGTATCGCGGCCACTTCCTCGACCTCGACCCGACCTATAAAGATCCATGGGGCCAGCCGCTGCTGCGCATGACGTTCGACTGGCGCCAGAACGAACTGAAACTGCAACGCTACCTGCGCGAGATCGTCGGCAAGATCGCCAGGGAAATGAAGCCGGACTTCATGTCGGAAAGTTTCCTCGGCCTCGATTCGCACTGGGATATCACCAAGTACGTCTCCACCCACAACGTGGGCGGCGCCATCATGGGCGACTCGCCGCGCGACTCGGCCCTGAACCGCTACCTGCAATCGTGGGACGTGCATAACGTGTTCGTCCCGGGCGGCAATGCGTTCCCGCAGAACTTCCAGGCCAACCCGACCGCCACCATCGGCGCCATCACGCTGTTCGCAGCCGAGGCGATCAAGAACCACTATTTGAAGAATCCAGGCCCGCTGGTGCAAGCATGATGAAAAAATTCGCCCATTTCCTCACTATTGCGGCCGGACTGGCTGCCAGCACGGCGTTTGCCGCCCCGGCCAACACCCTGGTCCAGCGCGGCGCATACCTGGCCCGCGCCGGCGACTGCATCGCCTGCCACAGCGCACCGGGCAAACCGGCGTTTGCCGGCGGCCTGGCGATCGACAGCGGCCACGGCATCATCTACTCCACCAATATCACGCCCGACAAGCAGCACGGTATCGGCGCCTACACCGAGCAGCAGTTTGCCGACGCGGTGCGCAAGGGCGTGAAAGCCGACGGTACCCACCTGTACCCGGCCATGCCGTACACCAGTTACGCCAAGGTCAACGATGCCGATATCAAGGCGTTGTATGCCTACTTCCAGGCGGGCGTCAAACCGTCGGCCTACACGCCACCGGCCACCAGCATGAACTTCCCGTTCAATATGCGCTGGGGCATGGCGGTGTGGAACTATATGTTCGCGTCCGACCAGCCATTCAAGGCACAACCGGGCTGGAGCGCACAAGTGCGCAACGGCGCCTACCTGGTCGAAGGCCTGGGCCATTGCAGCAGCTGCCACACGCCGCGCGGTTTTGCCATGAACGAAAAAGCCGGCGACAGCTCGGAAGCGAAGTTCCTCGCCGGCGGCGACTTGAACGGCTGGCCGGTCCCTTCGCTGCGCGGCCTGCCACGCTGGAACCAGGCGGCCATCGTCGATTACCTGCAAACCGGGCGTAACACCACGTCCGCCGTGGCCGGTGAAATGACCGCCGTGGTCGAGCACAGCACCGCGCACCTCGACGATGCCGACCTGAAATCGATCGCCGCGTACCTGAAAAGCCTGCCGCCAGCCGCCCCGCGCGCCGCCGCCGTCACGGCCCAGGGCGTGGAGGCAACGGCTAAAAAGCTGACGTCAGCCATCAACCTGACGCTGGGCGAACGCCTTTACCTCGACAATTGCGCTGCCTGCCACTTCGTCAACGGCAAGGGCGCAGCGCGCGTGTTCCCGGTGCTCGACGGCGCCACGGTGGCCAACGCCGAAAGCCCGGCCGGACTGATCCACGTGATCATGCAAGGCGCGCGCACGCCATCGACCGACAAGGCGCCGTCGATCCTGGTGATGCCGGGCTTCGGCAAGCGCCTCGACGACAAGGAGGTGGCAGCGCTGGCCTCGTTTGTGCGCCAGGGCTGGAGCAATACAGGTTCGCCGGTGACCGAGCGCGACGTCGGGAAAGTGCGGGCGAAGGTGCAGGAAAAGCAGGAGTAATACTGAAAACGGGCTGGCGACCAGCCCGTTTGTTATGCGGCAGTGCGCAGCAAGGTAATCAACACCGAAATCGTCAGCACCGACACCACCGTCGAAACCTGCCGATGCCGAAGGCGGCGATGAAGCCAGGCTGCGCCAGGTCGCGAAAGCTGGCCTTGGCCATGATCTGGAATAGCAGCGCCGGCATGCCGAGGTACACCACGAAGCGGTTCAGTTCCAGCGCGCCTTCGGGCCCCATCCAGGCGGCGCGGCGCGCCACCCAGCCGACGCCGATCAGCGCGAAGATCGGCAGCACGATGGAAAACAGTACGTCCATCTAGCCCTTCCAGCCGGCCAAAAAGTCGAGCAGCGCGGCGTTGACCAGCTCGGGCTGCTCTTCCTGCGGCAGGTGGCCTGCCTGCGGGATCGCTACCGTGCGCAGGTTCGACGCCATCTCGGCCCACACGGCCGCCATGTCGAACATCTTGCCCACCGCATGGAAGTCCGCACCCCACAGCGACAGCGTGGGACAGGAGATCTTGATGTCGGCATCGACCTTGTCCTGCGCCACATCTTCCGCGATGGCCCGGTAGTCGGACATGGCGCCGCGCACGGCGCCGGGGCGGCGGTAGGCTTCCACGTAGGTGTCGAAGGCGGCGCCGGAAATGGCCAGCGGGTTGTAGCACCAGTCCGAGAACAGGTGGCGCAGCCACAGGTCCTCGCGCCCGGCGATCAACGCCTCGGGCAGGTCGGGTACCTGGTTGAAGATGAAGAACCAGTACGAGTTGGCCAGTTGCGGCGAAAATTCGCGCGCTACGATGCGGGTGGGGACGTTGTCCATGACCACCAGCCGGTCCAGCAGTTCCGGATGGTCCTTGGCAAAGCGCGTGGCCACGCGGGCGCCGCGGTCGTGGCCCACCAGCGCGATCTTAGGAATATCGAGCACGCGCAGCAGCTCCACCAGGTCGCGCGCCATGGTGCGCTTGTCGTAACCGGCAGCCGGCTTGTCGGTTTCGCCGTAGCCGCGCAGGTCGGGCGCAATCACGCGATAGTGCTTGGCCAGTTCCGGCATCTGGAACCGCCAGGCGAAGCTGGTCTCGGGAAAGCCGTGCAGCAGCACAACCGGCGCGCCTGTGGTGTCTCCCGCTTCCAGGTAATGCTGGCGGATGCCGTTCGCTTGCACGGTATGGTGTTTGATCTCGATGGTCATGGTTTTCCTTGGCTGTAAAAGTTCCCCGAATCGACGTGCGGGGGCTTGCGGCCGATTACAGCATGCAGATGACGGCCACGCCCCCGCCTTTCGGCCAGGACTTATGGCATAGCCGGAAAGAGGGACCGCCACCATGCCTTCCCGGAGGCGGCAAGAACACCAACGGCCCGTAGACTGGTTGCCATTACCGAGCCAGGAGCCCCGCCATGACCGACCCCAGCCAACGCCGCATCTTCCTGCACGGCGCCGCCCAGATCGCACTGACCTCGGCGCTGGCGCCGACGGCGGCGCTGGCGGTGCAACCGGCAGCAGCGACGGCAGCGGCCAGGGACGCCAAAGCCGCCGGCCGGCGTACTTCACCGATTCCCATTGCGGCGGCAACCGGGGCATGACGGCATGGAAGGCGATCGGCTTCACCGGCGCCTACACCGACCCGTATGGGGTGCGCATGGGGACCTGCAACCTGTGCGGTTTTTGCGAGGGGTTCGGCTGTCGTGCATTCAAGGCGTCGCCGCAAACGACGATACTGCCGATCCTGCGCGGGCGGGCCAACCCCGCTGCGGCCACCGCCACCGGCCAGCCTTGACTTGCGGTGCGCAGCTTCGTCTCGACCACTGCGCCGCCGTCAAGGCGCTGCGGCCGCCCCTGCCAGCACCGCCAGCGACTGCGCATCGAGCCGCAGGCTGGCGGCGGCAGCATTTTCGCGCAGGTGGGCCACCGATGACGTGCCGGGAATGACCAGCATGTTCGGCGCACGTTGCAGCAGCCAGGCCAGCGCCACCTGCATCGGCGTAGCTTCCAGCGCAACCGCCACCTGGGTCAGGGTATCGGTCTGCAACGGCGTAAATCCACCGAGCGGGAAGAACGGCACGTAGGCGATGCCTTGTGCGGCCAGGCTGTCGATCAGGGCGTCGTCCGCGCGGTGCACCAGGTTGTAGTGGTTTTGCACGCAGACGATCGGCGTGACCGCCTGGGCCTCGGCCACCTGCGTTGCGGTAACGTTGCTCAGGCCGATATGGCGCACCAATCCCTCCTGTTTCAAGCGCAACAAAGTGTCGAGCGATTGCGCCAGCGACGCGCCATCCGGGCCGTTGACCCCGGGAGCGCGCAGGTTGACCACGTCGAGTACAGCGAGGCCCAGGTGGCGCAGGTTGGCGTGCACCGCGTCGCGCAATTGCTGCGGTTCGGCGGCAACGTTCCAGGCGCCGTCGGCGCCGCGCAAAAAACCGATCTTGGTGACGATGGTCAGGTCGTCGCGGTACGGGTGCAGCGCCTCGCGGATGATCTGGTTGGTGACGTGGGGGCCGTAGAAGTCGGCCGTGTCGAGATGGTTGATGCCCAGCTCCACCGCCGCGCGCAGCACGGCGATGGCAGCGGCGCGGTCTTTCGGTGGGCCGAACACGTGTGGGCCGGCAAGTTGCATGGCGCCGTAGCCGAAGCGGTTGAAAGCGATGTCGCAATGGGCCGGTGTAAAGCGGTCGTCTGTCAGGTGGGTCATGGCTGCTGCAGTAAAGGTAAGTGAACGATGCGTCGCGACGATGCCCAGGCATGGTAGCGCGGCCGACGGCACCTGATAACCGGCCGATCGCGCACAGGCCGTCCGCCATGGCGAACAGTGGCCAGCGGGCCAGCGGCCGCAAACACTCCTACATATCCCCCCAACCTGTTCCTACACGTGATGGCGCCGGTTGCACGCATCATGGGTTTTCGCCCGGCAGACTCTGCCGACTTCGCCTCCCTTTTTCAACTCAAGGAGTACCCATGTTTGCCCACACCAAGCGTTTGCAATACACCGTGCGTGTCAGTCAACCCAATCCTGGCCTGGCCAACCTGATGCTGGAACAGTTTGGCGGTCCGCAGGGAGAACTGGCGGCCGCCTGCCGCTACTTCACCCAGGCCCTGTCGGAAGACGATCCCGGTCGCAAGGACATGTTGTTCGACATCGCCACCGAAGAACTGAGCCACCTGGAAGTGATCGGCAATATCGTCGTCATGCTCAACAAGGGCGCCAAGGGCCGCCTGGCCGAAGGCGTGGACCAGGAAGGCGAGCTGTATCGCAAGATCACCGGCGCCGGCAACGACAGCCATATCACGCAGGTGCTGTACGGCGCCGGCGCGCCGCTGACCAATTCGGCCGGGGTGCCGTGGACCTCCGCCTACATCGACACCATCGGCGAGCCGACCGCCGACCTGCGCTCCAATATCGCTGCAGAAGCGCGCGCCAAGATCGTCTACGAGCGCCTGATCAACCTCACCGACGATCCCGGCGTGAAAGAGGCGCTGGGCTTCCTGATGACACGCGAAATCGCGCACCAGAAATCGTTCGAGAAAGCGCTGTACACCATCGCGCCCAACTTCCCGCCGGGAAAAATGCCGGGCGACCCGCGCTTTACCAGCGTGTACTTCAATATGTCGCAAGGCGGCGCCGACATGCTGGGCCCCTGGAACGACGGCCCGGAATGGCAGCGCGTGGATGAGCGCGACGCCCAGGTGGCAGTCGATGGCGGCGACGGCAGCGCCAGCGTACAGGTGCAGCAGGACGACGCCGACCAGCTTGACCGCATGGCCACGCGCACCATGTCCGATACCAGTGTCGATCCAGTGACCGGCGCCGAAATGGGCATGGCGCCCGAGGGCGACGCCGCTGCCAAAGCCCCGCTGGCCTGAAGGAGACCACCATGACCACTACCCCACAAGAACACCTGGTCGACTGGCTGCGCGATGCGCACGCGATGGAGCAGCAGGCCGAAGCCATGCTGGAAGCCCAGGCCGAGCGGCTCGACCACTACCCGCAGCTGCGCGAGCGCATCCGCCAGCACATCGACGAAACCCGCTGGCAGCGCGCCCAGCTCGAATCGTGCCTGGAGCGCCATGGCGCCAGCCCGTCCACCATGAAGGATCTGACCGGCAAGCTGATGGCTTTCGGCCAGGGCCTGGGCGGCATGCTGGCCACCGACGAAGTGGTGAAAGGCGCGATGGCCGGCTACGTGTTCGAAAACCTGGAGATCGCCAGTTACACGGCGCTGATGGTGGCCGCCGAAGCGGCTGGCGACGACCTCACGCTCGACGCCTGCCGCAAGATCCTGGCGCAGGAACACGCGATGGCGGCCTGGCTGCTCGAGCACTTGCCGGAAACCACGGGCGCCTTCCTGTCGCGCTCCGCCACCCCGGGCGTGACTGCCAGCCACTGACACCGAAGTCAAACGCGGGCGCCGGCTGCACGGCTGAGAAATTCAGCCGTGCAGCACTCGCACGTACTCGGCCAGCGCCGCGCGTACTTCGGCTGCGCAGCGGTCAACCTCGGGATGATGGACCTTGCCGGCCAGGCGGTCGGCGGCGGCGACGATGATATTGGGCGAGACCTTGCCGCCACGCTGGAGGGCGTCGGAATATTCACGGATATCGACCAGGAACTGCCGGATGGAGGGATGGGTGCGCTGGTCCCAGGCGGCTGGCGTGGTGAGCCACGCCCCCACCGCTTGTTCGAGATCGTCGATCGCGCGGAACAGGCTCTCACGCGCCTCGCCAGACGCCTGGTGGCCAGCGGGCGCGGAGGTGGAAACGCCACGAGCGGAATGGTTTTGCATGATCGGTAACAGGTACTGGCAACAACGACTGACTGAGGCTGCAGCCAGGGCTGCAGGCAAGAATGCACAAGAATGCACGTGACGGCAAACAAACAGCCGCCGCTGCGTCAGGCCGGATGGCATGGCGCAGCGGCAGGCTAACTACACGTAATACGCGATCACGCCGCGTCAACGGCTCTTGTGGCTCTGGCGGCCGGCTTCCGCATGCTGCTCCGGCGTACCGCCACGGGTACCGGAACCGGAGCTGCTGCGGCTGCCGGAACCGGAACCGCTTTGCTGGTTGCCGTCGTTCTTGTGGCTCTGGCGTCCGGCTGCAGCATGCTGTTCCGGCGTGCCGCCACGGGTGCCGCCCGAGGAACCGCCCGACGAGCCACCAGACGAGCCGCCCGAACCACCCGATGCGCTTTGCTGGTTGGTGTTCTTGTGGCTTTGGCTACCGGCGATGCGTGCCTCTTCCGAATCGAACTCGTGGGCGTTGCCGGAGGCGTGCGCAGCACGTCCGCCTTCGGCAGCGATCTCGCGTTGACGTTCCGGGTCCATCGATGCAAAGCCACGACCGCCGCCCTGGTTGCCCGACTGCTGATTGCCTTTGTTACCTTGGTTCGAGTTTGCCATGATAAGTCTCCTGAGATTCGCCGCGCCCGCCTATCGGCCGCGACAGGGTTCCTATGATGCGCAGCCGTAGTCGAGGCGAATATCGGCTGTCGGCTTGGGACTGGGTAGGAACACTCCGACGTGGAATGACCACCGGATCGTTCTGTATCGGGATGGAAACCGAGCTCTCTCACGCGTGTCCTGGAACGGAAAAAAAACATGCGCCTGCTTGGTCATTTTCGCAATTGCTCGCAGGGCACTGCGCTTGCAAAATGCCAAGCTACCCCGCAAGCGCACACAATAGCGCCCACCCACCGGAGACTCCATGCCTGCGCCCCTTCGCCCCCTATTCCTCGTCCTTTCTGCCCTGCTATCGGTGTCCGCCGCAGCGGCAAGCCGCACCAACATCACCGTTACCTCGCCCGATGGCCGCAACGCCGTCACCATCGACAGCGCCCAGCTGACCTGGTCGCTGGCCCGCGACGGCAAGCGCATCATCGAACCGTCGCCGCTGGGCCTGAAACTCGACCTCGGCGCCGTCGGCCGTGGTGCGCGCCTGGTGGACCAGCGCCAGACCACGGTGAACGACACCTGGCAGATCGTGCTGGGCAAGGCCAGCAGCGCGCCCGACCACTACCAGCAACTGGCCCTGACGTTTGACGCCAGCGCCACCTTAAAGTTCCAGCTGATCGTGCGCGCGTACGACAACGGCGTGGCGCTGCGCTACGTGGTGCCGGAACAGCAGGGCGTCAAAGCGCTGAGCGTGAAGTCGGAAGACACCCAATTCAACTTCGCGAAAGACTACGACTGCTGGGGCGCCAACATGGGCCGCTTCGACACCAGTTTCGAGGCCGAGTACGACCAGGTAAAAGCGTCGAAGATCCGTAACTTTCACAACGTCATGGCGCCGCTGGTGTGCAAGACCGGCGTGGGCCGCACCACGTTCGCGCTGGCCGAGTCGGACGTGAAGGACTACCCGGGCTTCTTCCTGTCGGGCCGGGGCGACGCCGGACTGGGCGTGGCGGTGACGCTGCCGCCGCGCTTCGACAACGACCGCGATTTCCGCTCGCGCAAGACGGTATCGGCCAGCGTGACGTTCAAGGGCGAAGGTTTTAAAACGCCGTGGCGCGTGGTGATGCTGGGCGACGCGCCCGGAGACCTGGCCGCCTCAACGCTGATCCCCACGCTGGCGGCGCCGTCGCGCATTGCCGACACCAGCTGGATCAAGCCGGGCAAGACGTCATGGGACTGGTGGAACGACTGGGACGTGAACATTCCCGATGCGGGCGTGAACACCGCCACCTACCGCGCCTTTGTCGATTTTTCAAAAGAGATGAAGCTCGACGACATCCTGATCGACGAGGGCTGGTCGGTGGGCAGCGATATCGAACCGAACCCGCAGGCCGACGTCACCCGCGCCAGGCCGGAGCTGGACATGCCGGCCTTGATGGCCTATGCGCGCGAACGCAACGTGGGCGTGTGGCTGTGGGTGCAGTGGCACCAGCTCGACCGCCAGATGGAGGCGGCGTTCAGGCAATACGCGGCCTGGGGCGTCAAGGGCATCAAGGTGGACTTCATGAACCGCAACGACCAGGAAATGGTGGACTGGTACCACAAGGTGCTGGCCAAGGCCGCCGAATACAAGCTGATGGTCAACCTGCACGGCGCCTATCCGCCCGATGGACTCAACCGCACCTGGCCCAACTACATCACGCAGGAGGGCGTGCTGGGCGCGGAAAACAACAAGTGGAGCGCACGCATCACCGCCACCCACAACGTCACCCTGCCCTTCACGCGCATGATCCTGGGGCCGATGGACTACACGCCCGGCGGCTTTCGCAACACCACCCCGGGCGGCTTCGTGGCCCGCAACCACGCGCCGATGGTGCTGACCACGCGCGGCCAGGCGGTGGCCATGTACGTGGTCTACGACAGCCCGCTGCAAATGGTGGCCGACGCGCCGGCTGCCTATAAAAACGCCGACGGCAGCTGGGCCGATGGCGCCGAATTCATTCAGCAGGTGCCAACCACCTGGGACGAGACCCGCATCGTGGCCGGCGACATCGGCCAGTACATCGTCTCGGCCCGCCGCAAGGGCGACACCTGGTACCTGGGTGCGATGACCAACGAGGCCGCGCGCACGGTCGAGGTACCGCTGGCCTTCCTGGGCCAAGGGAACTTCAAGGCGCAGGTGCTGGAAGACGGCAAGGACGCCGGCCACCTGCGCACCAGCACGCGCCGGGTCGCCAGCGGCCAGAGCCTGACCCTGAAGCTGGCGCCCT
The DNA here is from genome assembly GCF_001758785.1 of Duganella phyllosphaerae. Taxonomy (GTDB): domain Bacteria; phylum Pseudomonadota; class Gammaproteobacteria; order Burkholderiales; family Burkholderiaceae_D; genus Rugamonas; species Rugamonas phyllosphaerae. The sequence goes on along the minus strand of NZ_LROM01000087.1, from coordinate 144,053 downwards.
CGGGCGGTGCGGTCGCAGTCATCACGCCTTGATTGCGTCCTGGCTGCGCCTTGATCCGCCTGGCCGCGACACGTTTTGCGCCGGGCGGCTACAATGGTTGTCACAAGTTCGCCAACCGATAAGGAGATGTAACCATGAGTGATAACAGCGTCAAGATCGACATCGGCCTGTCCGAGAAAAGCCGTTCCGAGATCGCCGCCGGCCTGTCCGGCCTGCTGGCCGACAGCTACACCCTGTACCTGATGACCCATAACTTCCACTGGAACGTCAAGGGTCCCATGTTCAACTCGCTGCACCAGATGTTCATGGCCCAGTACACCGAGCAGTGGACGGCGCTCGACCTGATCGCCGAACGGATCCGCGCGCTGGGCTACCCGGCGCCGGGCACCTACGCCCAGTTCGTGCAACTGGCCACGATCAAGGAAGTGGAAGGCGTGCCAAAAGCGATGGAGATGGTGCGCCACCTGGTCAACGCCCAGGAAGCCACCGCCCGCACCGCGCGCAAGCTGCTGCCGCTGGTAGGCGAGGCCGACGACCAGCCAACCGCCGACCTGCTCACCCAGCGCCTCGACGTGCACGAAAAAACCGCGTGGATGCTGCGCAGCCTGCTGGAAGAATAAAACTTACCAGCACACCTTGCCGCAGGGGCAATCGCCCCCTGCGGCCTCAATTTTTAATTCCCTCCCGACATTTCCCCCTACTTTTGCTGTACGATACCTGACTCATCCGTCAATTAGCATGATTGACAACGTCGGATGCAAGGTTGTTTTTGCCACCCCGTTTCCAGGTGCTGCGAAAATCGTATATTTAGGGCAAGAGGATCAAGGCGTCTGCTTCCTTCGTGTCCCGATCTCTTGGAGACGGAATGGGAGCTTTGCCCCTACCAGTACAACGGCCTGCGGGCAAACTATTGGCAGTGCTGTGCATTGCCGCCGCAGTGGTTGCGGTCGGCGCCGAAACCTGGCGCTGGTCGCGCGCCGCGCTGCACCATGAACGCCCCGCCACCATCGTCCACACCGGCGCGCCAGTCACCGGCGTGACCGAACTGTCGCACGCCATCATTCCCATGCCCGAGGGGGTCCCGTCCGCCCATGCCAGCTCGCTCACCAGCCTGCCCGGCGGCGGCCTGGTGGCGTTCTGGTGGGCCGGCAGCCGCGAAAGCGGTCCCGATGTGAAGGTCTATGCCTCGCGCTGGGCCAACGGCAAGTGGAGCAAGAACTGGGAAGTGGCCAGCCGCGAATCGCTGGGCCGCGCGCTGGGCTTCGGCGTGCGCCGCATCGGCAACCCGGTCGCCTGGACCGCCGCAGACGGCACCCTGCACCTGTACGTGGTGGCCACGGGCCTGGGCGGCTGGGCCGCCGCGCGCGTGGTGCAAATGACATCGCACGACCAGGGCGCCACGTTTGCGGTCAAGCGGGTGCTGCCAATGTCGCCACTGTTCAATACCAGCACGCTGGTGCGCGCGGCGCCGGTGGCGCTGGCCGACGGCAGCTGGTGGCTGCCCGCGTATTTCGAGATCGGCTACAAGTATCCGATGCTGCTGTCGTTTAACGCCGACGGCGAGCCGCAGCGGATGACTCGTATCGGCACCCGCACCCAGTCGCTGCAACCGAGCCTGGTGTCGATCTCGCCGACCGAAGTGCGGGCCTGGATGCGCGACGACGGCGTCTCGCGCCGGGTGCAGCAGGCGGTCAGCCGCGACGGCGGCCAGACCTGGAGCGACCTCGATGCGACCGCGCTGTTCAACGACAGCACCGCGCTGTCGGTGCTGCGCCTGCCCAATGGCAGCCTGCTCATGCTGCACAACCGCGAAGACATCGACGGCAGCGCACGCAGCGCGCTCACCATTTCGCTGTCCACCGACGCGCGCACCTGGCGCCCGCTCATCGATGTCGTCGATGGCGAGGCCGGCGACGAATTCTCGTATCCCGCCATGTCCCTGGTGGTCGACCAGCTGCACATCACCTACACGTACCAGCGACGCGCCATCGCCCACCACCAGTACCGGATCAATCTGCAAGAGGAACCGAAATGAATTTGCCCGATCTCGCGCTGCAGATCGTCTATGGACGCCTGGCCTGGGGCCTGGTGATTGCCGCGCTGCTGCTGGCGGTGCTGCCAGCCGCCCTGCCACGCACCAAGCTGCTGATCATGGGCGCCTGCGTGGCGCTGACGGCGCTGCCCGGTGCGGCCTCGCCGGCCTACTGGCTCGCGCTGGCGTTCCAGTACCCGAGTGGCTTGCTGACCGGTTTCTGCATCATGGCGCTGCGCGCGCGCTGGCAGGGGCGCCCCGCGCGCTTTGCCATGCGCCGCAGCCTGGCGCTGGGCGTGGCGGCGGTGGGCCTGGTGCTGTATCTCGACACCTTCGGCGTGCTGGCACTGGGACTGTATTATGGCGGCTTCAGCCCGGTGGCCGCACCGCTGCTGGCCTGCGCGGCCGCCATCGGCTTCGCCATCAACGTGTGGCGTGGCCATGCCAACGCCGCCTCGGCGGCGATGCTGATCGCGGTGCTGCTGTTCTCGCTGTTGCGCCTGCCAACCGGCAACCTGTGGGACGCGCTGCTCGATCCGCTGCTGTGGTCCTGGTCGCTCGGCTCGGTGCTGGTGGCCGCCATGCGCATGCTGGCCGCGCGCCGGCGCCAGGCGCAGGCTGCGCCCGAGCTGGCGCCGGCAGCAGTAGCAGCCGCCGCCACCGTCACCGTCACCGCCGAATGATGATTACGCTATAAAAATCGATATAAACAGTATAAATAACCGAAGTTAGGAGCAGGTATGGTAAACAACAAGTGGTACGGTCACCCGGTCATCGTGGTGGGCATGCTGATCAACGTATTCGTGATGATCCTGGCGCTGGTGTGGGCCAATGATCCACCGGCGCTGTGGCGCCTGGTGGTGGAAGACGGCATCGTCGAATGGATGCAGTTCCTGTGCTTTGCCCTGCTGGCCGGCTTGCTGGGCTTCCTGGCGGTGGAACAGTGGCAGCGCACCCCGAAAGTGAACCTGCAACTGCTGGCCCTCGTCGGCCTGACGGCGCTGGTGGCGCTGGCCGCCCTGGAGGAAATCAGCTGGTTCCAGCGCATCCTCAATATCGCCTCGCCCGAGTTTTTCCTCGAAAATAACAAGCAGGCCGAAACCAACATCCACAACCTGGCCATGGGCAGTGGCAGCCTGCACAAGGTGCTGCTGCTGAAGATCATCGCCGTCGTCGGCCTGACCCACAACATCATCCTGCCGATCGTGGCGCGCAAGCGTCCGGGCGTGCAGCGCTGGGTGGAGAGCATGGGCCTGTACCTGCCGCCGCTGTGGCCATCGGTCATCTATATCGTGCTGGTGGCCATTTCGCACCTGACCATCGACCACCCGCGCAAAGGTGAACTGGGCGAGATGTTCGGCGCCGTGCACTACCTGGTCACCGTGTTCGCCGCCTACTACCTGGGCGCCAACTATGGCCGCCCGGCCGTGTTCCAGGACCAGCCCGATGCGCGCCGCGTCTCCACCCTGTTCTGCATGCTGCTGGTGTTCCTGCTCATGACCGGCTGGATGCTGTCGGCCGGCGCCGGCGCCGGCGCCTACATCGCCACCCATCCAGGTTTCGGAGCCGAATGATGCTGCGGCGTGCAGACACTTTCCTCCAGCGCAGCGGCGCCCGGCTTGCCCGCGTGACCAGCTGGGCCGGCCCGTACGCGGTGCTGGTACAGTTGCTGCTGCTCGGCGCCGCGCTGCTCACGCTCTCGCGCATCGGCCTCATGGCCTGGCAGTGGGACCGCGTGGCCGCCACCGGCATCGTCGGGCGCATCCTGGTGCAAGGCGTGCGCGCCGACCTGATTTTGCTCGGTTATCTGATCGCGCTGCCGCTGATGCTGGCGCCGCTGCTGGCCTATCAGAAAACGCTGCGCATCTGGAAAGCGGTGTCGGTCACCTGGGTGACCTTTGCCCTGATCTTCATCGTCTTCATGGAAGTGTCCACGCCGCAGTTCATCATGCAGTTCGACGTGCGTCCGAACCGGCTGTTCATCGAGTACCTGTCCTACCCGAGCGAAGTGATCGCCACGCTGTGGAACGGCTTCCGCATTGCGCTGGTGCTGGGCGTGCTGGCCACGATCGCTTTCACCATCGGTATCTACAAGCTGCTCAAGGCGGCATCGATCAACGTCACCACCTGGCGCGCCTGGAAGGTGCTGGCCGTGTGGCCGGTGCTGGTCGTGCTGGTGTTCGTGCAGATCCGCTCGACCACGGCCCACCGGCCCGCCAACCCGGCGCTGTTCGCGCTGTCCGGCGACTCGATGGTCAATTCCATCATCATCAATTCGCCATGGTCGGTGCTCGACGCCATCTACTCGATGAGCAAGGAAGCCAATTCGTCGGAGATCTACGGCGAGTACCCGCGCGACAAAGTGTTCGCCACCGTAAAAAGCGCGCCGTGGCTGCGTGACCTGAAGTTCACCAATCCCGAGCTGCCCACGCTGCACCAGCAGACCGCGTTTGTGCAACGCGAGCGCCCATTGAACCTGGTGATCGTGCTCGAGGAAAGCCTGGGCGCCACGTTCGTGAAATCGCTGGGCGGCCTGCCGGTCACGCCGGAGCTGGAAAAACTCAAGGGCGAAGGCTGGTGGTTCGACCAGCTGTACGCCACCGGCACCCGCTCGGTGCGCGGTATCGAGGCCGTGGTGGCAGGTTATGCGCCAACGCCGGCGCGCAGCGTGGTCAAGCTGTCGCTGGCCCAGCAAAACTTCTACACGCTGGCGCTGGGCCTGGGCCAGAAGGGTTACCACACCGAATTCGTGTACGGCGGCGAAGCGCACTTCGACAATATGCGCGGCTTTTTCACCGGTAACGGCTTCCAGAGCGTGGTCGATCGCAAGTCGATGAAGCCGGTGTTCGAAGGCAGCTGGGGCGCCTCGGACGAAGACCTGTTCGACAAGTCGCTCGAACGGCTGAAAACCCTGCATGCGGACGGCAAGCCGTTCTTCAGCCTGATCTTCACGTCGTCGAACCACGAGCCGTTCGAGTTCCCGGACGGCCGTATCAAGCTGCACGATCCGGAAAAACAGACGGTCAACAACGCCGTGCTCTACGCCGACTACGCGCTGGGTCGCTTCATCGCCCAAGCGAAAAAAGAGGCGTACTGGAAGGACACCGTGTTCCTGATCGTGGCCGACCACGACAACCGCGTGTACGGCGACAGCCTGGTGCCGATCAAGAAGTTCCACATCCCCGGCCTGATCCTCGGCGCCGATGTGCAGCCGAAGCGCATCAAGACCATCGCCAGCCAGGTCGACCTGGCGCCGACCTTGCTGTCCTTGATTGGCGTGTCGAGCGAGCACCCGATGATCGGCCGCGACCTGGCCCGCGACAGCGAGACCCCGGGCCGCGCCCTGATCCAGTTCGACAATTACTTTGCCTGGCTCGACGACAGCTCCGCCACCATCCTGCGCCCGGGCCAGGCGCCGCTACTGGGCGCCTACGACTTCGGCACCGGCGTGATGACACCGCAAACCACGGCGCCCGATCCGGCCAAGGTGGACCAGGCCATGTCGCACGTGATTTTGCCGTCGATTTTGTACCGGGAGCAGAAGTACAGGTTGGCGAAGTAACGCGCAGCCGCCACCACGCAAAAGCCCGCATCGCTGCGGGCTTTTTACGTTAAGGATCCAAGTAGATCAGACAACGGCTGATTTGCGTGGCCGTCCGCCCTTGGCGCCATTGGCCCTGGACGACTCCGCCTTCTTGTCGCTGCGCACCGTGCCCAGGACCGCAGCGACTTTTCTTCGTGCGAGATCGGCAGGGAGCGCGGCAGCGACCACACTGGGCAAGGCGAACGACAAGCTGGCGCGATCGAACAGCAAGCCATCGCCGCCGGGCGTCACATAGGGTTCGCAAAGATCGGCGTCGGCGTGACTGGCAAGAATGCTGTTTTGCCTCACGTCGAAGGTGATCGACAGGCCGTTCGTGTAGCCGATCGAGAGCATTTTATGCACGGCATCGAAATGGGCATGCACGGCGTAGGGGATGGCCAAGGCTTCCTTGCCGCGAGCAAGGGCTGCCTGATACTCGGCTTCGGAAATCAGGTTATCGTTCGTCATGATTGAATCTCCTCAACGGTAAAACTTCCATCCGTCCAGCAAAGACGCGCTACGACCGCAGCATTCTCGTACCGCGCCACTCCGGCACAAATCATGCCGTGCGCCGCACCGGGTCCGGCACCCAGGTACACTTTTCCGTTTGGCGCCCGGAACACCATGTGATTATCGAGGCACACAGTCTGCTGGGTAAGTCACCACTCGGCTCGACACACATCGAGATGAGCATGTAATTGCGAAGCTAATTCATTGAGCAACTTACTACTCGGTGCTTGACTCAATGGCTTCACATCCCACAGCGCAACGGCTGGCATCACCATCGAAAAACGCATGCGCGCAGTCCAATGATCGGCTCGGCAAACGAATGTGACATGCGGTGGACAATGATCGTTGGGCCAGATCCTGGCGCCAACTTTTTTTATGACTCCAGAGCATATTAACCTATCCTGTTAGGTTTTTCAACTTCTTTTGACCGGGTTATCTTGATATGCATCAACACAGCAACGCCAGGCGGGCAAATGCAGAGTTGAAGGCGCGGTTGCGAGGGTACAGGCGAATAACCGCGATGACCTTGATGCTCATCCAACCGATGAAAGTTGAAGGCGCTAACCGCCTGGCTGCGCCAACTTGGGAGCGTCGGCAGAACGCGGTAAAATGGCAAGTCGCACGCGACGGACATTTCCCCCTCGCAAAACCAGCACCTCCGCCCCACCGCACCACCGAAAACGAAACAATGACCACCGTTCCCGCCGAAATCAACGCAGCCGCCATCAAGAAAAGTCCGACCGAGAAGATCACGCCAATGATGGCCCAGTACCTGGGCATCAAGGAACAGCATCCGGACATGCTGGTGTTCTATCGCATGGGCGATTTCTACGAGCTGTTCCACGAGGATGCGGAAAAGGCGGCGCGCATATTGGGCATTACGCTGACCGCGCGCGGGTCGTCGGGCGGGCAGCCGATCAAGATGTGCGGCGTGCCGTTCCACTCGCTCGAAGGCTACCTGGCCAAGCTGGTGAAGATTGGCGAATCGTGCGCGATCTGCGAGCAGATCGGCGACCCGGCCACCAGCAAGGGGCCGGTCGAGCGCAAGGTGATGCGCGTGGTCACGCCGGGCACCTTGACCGACGCCGACCTGCTACCGGAAAAAGCCGAGCGGCCACTGCTGGCGATGTGCATCATCACCCAGCGCAAGGTGGCTACCGCCGGCCTGGCCTGGCTGTCGCTGGCCAGCGGCGCGCTGCGACTGATGGAGTTCTCGGGCGATGTCGCCACCGTCAACACGCGCATGCTGCAGGAGCTCGAGCGCATCGCCCCGGCCGAGGTGCTGCGCGGCGATAACGCCGACCTGTTCGAGGAAGCGCTCACGTGCCACGTCAACCGGGTGCCGGACTGGCATTTCGACGTGGTGAGCGGCCACAAGTCGCTGCTCGACCAGTTGTCGGTAGCAACCCTCACCGGCTTCGGCGCCGACAACCTGGGCGCCGCCTTTGGCGCGGCCGGCGCACTGCTGCGCTATGCGCAATCGACCCAGGGCCGTGGCCTGCAGCACGTGCGCACGCTCACCACCGAAACCGAGAATGAATTCATCGGCCTTGATGCCGCCACCCGCCGCAACCTGGAACTGACCGAGACCATCCGCGGCCAGGAATCGCCTACCCTGTTCTCGCTGCTCGATCACTGCCGCACGTCGATGGGTTCGCGCCTGCTGCGCCACTGGCTGCACCACGCGCGCCGCGACCAGGGCATCGCCCGTGCGCGCCACGCGGCCATTGCCGCGCTGGGCCAGGCCGATGTCACCGGCGCGCTGTCGCACACGCTGGCGCAGGTACCCGACATCGAACGCATCACCACGCGCATCGCGCTGTTGTCGGCGCGCCCGCGCGACCTGGCCAGCCTGCGCGACGGCTTGAAGCAGCTGCCGGCGCTGCGCCACGCGATGCAGCGCGCGCTGGCCGACGGCGGCCTGCTGGCGGCAATCCACCTGGATACCGCCACGCCCGAGGCCTGCCTCGACCTGCTGCACCGCGCCGTGGCGCTGGAACCGGCAGCGATGGTGCGCGACGGCGGCGTGTTCGCCCGTGGTTTCGACGCCGAACTCGATGAACTGCGCGCACTGTCGGAAAATGCCGGCCAATTCCTCGTCGACCTGGAAACGCGCGAGCGCGCCCGCACCGGCATCGCCAACCTGCGCGTGGAATACAACAAGGTCCACGGGTTCTATATCGAAGTGACCAACGGCCAGGCCACCAAGGTACCGGACGACTACCGCCGCCGCCAGACCCTGAAAAACTGCGAACGCTACATCACGCCGGAACTGAAGGCGTTCGAGGACAAGGCCCTGTCCGCACAGGACCGCGCGCTGGCGCGCGAGAAGATGCTGTACGACGTGCTGCTGGGCGACCTGGCGCCGTACATTGGCGAGCTGCAAACCATCGCCCGGGCGCTGGCGCAGCTGGACGTACTGGTCTCGCTCACCGACCACGCATTACGCAATAACTGGTGCGCGCCGCAGCTGGTCGACACCAGCTGCGTCAATATCGTCGAGGGCCGCCACCCGGTGGTGGAAAACCAGATCGAGCGCTTCATCGCCAACGACTGCCGCTTCGTCGACGAGCGCCGCCTGCTCTTGATCACCGGCCCCAACATGGGCGGTAAATCGACCTTCATGCGCCAGGTGGCGCTGATCGTGCTGCTGGCCTATGTGGGCAGCTATGTGCCGGCGGCCAGCGCGGCGATCGGCCCGATCGACCGCATCTTCACCCGCATCGGCGCGACCGACGACCTGGCCGGCGGCCGCTCCACCTTCATGGTCGAGATGACCGAAGCGGCGGCCATCCTCAACGGCGCCACCGCCAATTCGCTGGTGCTGATGGATGAAATCGGTCGGGGCACGTCCACCTTCGACGGCCTGGCGCTGGCGTGGGCCATCGCGCGCCACCTGATCGATACCAGCCGCAGCTTCACGCTGTTTGCCACCCATTATTTCGAACTGACGCAGCTGCCCGACAGTCACCCCACCGCTGCCAACGTCCACCTGTCGGCCGTGGAGCACAAGGACAGCATCGTGTTCCTGCACGCGGTGCAGGACGGCCCGGCCTCGCAAAGCTACGGCTTGCAGGTGGCGCAGCTGGCCGGCGTGCCGCAGCCCGTGATCAAGGCCGCGCGCAAGCACCTGGCGCGCCTCGAAGCGCAGGCGCTCGACGCCACGCCGCAACTGGACCTGTTTGCCACGCCTACCGCCGACGCCAACGACGACGCAGTGGCAGCGCCGGCAGCGGCGACCGTATCGCCAGCCATGCGCGAGCTGTTCGATGCGCTGGACGATCTCGATCCCGATGCATTGACCCCGCGCGAAGCGCTCGAGCAGCTGTACCAGCTCAAGCGCCTGACGGAGACGGCGCAGGCATGAAACACGCGGCGCGCGCAGCGGCAGGACATACAGCCCGGATCAGCCTTGCGCGGACCGTGCTGGCGCTGTCGCTCGCTGCCTGCGCCTTGTGGCTGTCACCTGTGCATGCCGAGAGCAAGCCGGGCTCGAAGTCCGAGGCCAGAGGGGAGGCCAAGGCGGGCAGCTTCCAGTTCGGCGTCGTCGGCCACTCGTTCAAAACCGGCGCCGACGAAACCGTGCTCAAGCGCGCCATTGCCGGCGCTACGCAGGGCAATCCCGCCTTCGTGGTGGCCACGGGCGTCAAAGCCGGCAGCGAGCCATGCAGCGACAAGCTGTACGCCAGCCGCTATGCCCTGCTCGATGCGTCGAGCGCACCGATGGTGGTGTCGCTGGCCGGCAGCGACTGGAGCGCCTGCCTCAATTCCGCTGGCCGCTCGAACGCCATCGACCGCCTGAACCGCCTGCGCGAACTGTTCTACCGCGACAGCGAAACGCTGGGCGCCAGGCGGCTGCCGGTCACCCGGCTGTCGAGCAGCGCCAAGTTCCGCAGCTATGCCGAGAACGCCCACTGGCAGGTGGGCAAGGTGCTGTTCGCCACCATCAACCTGCCGGCCAATAACAACCATTACCGCGCGGAAGCGGGCCGCAACAGCGAATACGAAGACCGCCTGGTGGCCAACCGCGCGTGGCTGCACCGGCTATTCAATCTGGCAGTGCGGCAGCAAATGGAAGGGCTGGTGCTGTTCTCCGATGGCGACGTGGGGCTGGAAGCGGAGCCGGGCTTTTCGCTGATGGCGCGCTTCGAATCGAAACGCGACGGCTTTGCCGAACCGCGCAAGCAGATCAAGACGCTGGCGTCAAAATTCAAGGGGAAGGTGTTGCTGGTCGATACGCAGATCGTCGAGGCGGCTGCAAAAGAGCCGTCGATCCACTGGCAGAACAACGTGGGGCATCTGAACCTGGCCGCCGACTGGACCGAGGTACGCGTGGCGCCAGCAAGCGCCACGCTGTTTGCCATCAAGGGCCCTGCCGAAACAGCGCCCTGATCGCTATTTAGTGAATCGGGTGGATCGCAACGTGATCGCCTTCTTCACCTTCATCATCGTCATGGCCGTGGTGGTGGCCATGGGCGCCGTGCACGTGGCCGTGGGCGATTTCTTCTTCGGTCGCTTCGCGCACTTCCGCCACTTCCAGCGAGAAACGCAGGGCCATGCCGGCCAGCGGGTGATTGCCGTCGAGAACAACCTTGTCGTCGGCGATGTCGGTGACGGTGAAGATCAGGGCTTCTTCGTCGCTGTCGCTATCGGGCGTGCCTTCGAATTGCATGCCGACTTCGAGCGGCTCCGGCAGGCGATTGCGTGGCTCGACCTTGACCAGGGCGGCGTCGTACTCGCCGAAAGCGTCTTCCGGTTCGATCTGGATGATGGAGGAGTAGCCGACTTCCTTGCCGTCGAGTTCTTCTTCGATTTTAGGCAGCGTGTTCTCGTAACCGCCGTGCAGGTAAACCATCGGCTGGCGGCCGTCTTCGATCAGATTGTCCTGGGCATCGGACAGTTTGTAATTCACAGTCACGACCGTGTTCTTGGCAATCTTCATTTTGCATTCCTTTCAGTTATTTACCCCTAAATTATACCTTGTCTCGCCAGCCGCCCACGCTGCGCCATTGGGAGGCGACATGACAATAAGCGCATCACATCACCACGCATCACATAACCATATAACGAATCATTCCAAGGCCGGCGCGCCCCACGTCCTACAATGACGGGCATGACACCCGCCTGCTCCGACAAACTCGCCCAGTGGCTCTTGAACAGCATCGAGCTCGACGCCGCCGCCCTGCACGTGGGACGGTATTGCGGCCCGTGGCGCGCCTCCACTGCCGGCAAGGCGCTGGCCAGCTTCCACCTGGTACTGGCAGGCGACTGCTACCTGCACATCGCCGGTGAGCCGCCCGTGCGTTTGCGCGCGCGCGACGGCGTATTCCTTACGCGCGATGTCGCCCACTTCCTCAGTCCCTCGCCCGATCCGGCGGCACTGACCGAACGCCAGACCATGCATACGCTGTCGGTACCCGCCGCGCCGCAGGACGCGGGCAGCGCCGGCCTGGCCTGCGGCCTGTTCCGCTTCAGCGGCGCGCTCGGGCCACTGGTAATCGGCTCTTTCCCCGACGTGCTGGTGTGCCGCAGCGACGAGCCGTCGCTGGCCCATACCGCCGCGCTGTTCGACCTGATCCTGGCCGAAGCGGGCGACCCGGAACGGCCTTCCCCCCTGATCGCGCGCCTGGTCGAGCTGCTGTTCTTTTACCTGATTCGCCATGCGGCGCGCCAGGAGACGCTGGGCGCCGGCATGCTGGCGCTGGCCCAGCGCAGCGAGTTTACGATCCTGCTCGACCGCATGCTGGCCAATCCCGGCGCCGACTGGAGCATCGCGCGCATGGCGCAGGCCGCACACATGTCGCGCGCAGCTTTTTGCAAGCACTTCACCGAGGCCGGCGGCATTCCGCCCGCGCAGTTCCTGCTGCGCCTGCGCATGCGCCTGGCCACCCAGCGCCTGGGCGCTGGCGATTCGGTCGAGCAGGCGGCCGGCCACGTGGGCTACCAGTCATACGCCGCCTTCACGCGCGCCTTCAAGCGCGTGGTGGGCGAGCAGCCTGGGGCCTACCGCAAGCACGGTCGAGACGTTCGAGCATAAAAGCCAGCCATTTGGATATGGTGCGCGCGCGCGTGACGGCTGATAATATGGCTTCATCCTCACGGAAAGGTCATCATGTCCCGTCTTACACTGCACACACTCGACAGCGCACCGGCCGACAGCCGCCCCTTTGTCGAAAAAGCGATTGCCAACAACGGCTACCTGCCCAACCTGATCGGCGTGCTGGCCAATGCGCCGCAGGCGCTGGAAACCTACCTGACCGTCTCGGGCATCAACGCCCGCACCAGCCTCACGCTCGACGAGCGCGAAGTGGTGCAACTGACGGCCGCCAACATCCACGGCTGCGACTTCTGCACCGCCGGCCACTCTGCCATCGCCCTCAAGAAAGCCAACCTGGCGCCGGAGGTAGTGCGCGCACTGCAAACCAACGTCCCCACCGGCGTGGCCAGGCTGGACGCCGTGCAGCGCTTCGCCACCGCCGTCATCGCCCGCCGTGGCGCCGTGGACGATGCCGAGCTGCAAGCCTTTATCGACGCCGGCTACAACCAGCAGCAGGCGCTGGAAGTGGTGCTGGGCGTGAGCCTGGCCACGCTGTGCAATTTCGCCAACAGCCTGGCCGGCACCCCGGTCAATCCGCAGCTGCAACCCTACTTGCCCGGCGCGGTCTAAGCATGGCGGCGCTCCACGACTGGCTGGCCCGCCATGCGGACACACTCGACCAAGCCGAAGCGCTGGCCGATGAAGTGATGCCGGCGCTGGCCGCGCACGGCTGCTTCCGCGCCGGCGTGCCCGAGGCCATGGGCGGCTCTGGTGGAGATGTGCGCGACGCCATCCTCGGCATCGCCGACATCGCCCGCCATTCGCTGACGGCCGCTTTCGTGTACTGGGGCCAGCGCAGCTTCATCGAATACCTGCTGCAAAGTCCGAACGCGGCGTTGCGCGAAAAGCTGCTGCCAGCCCTGCTCGATGGCGCCCTGGCCGGCGCCACCGGCCTGTCGAACGCGATGAAGTTCCTGTCGGGGATGGAGCCGCTGCAAATCAGCGCCCTGCCCGACCACGATGGCTGGACCCTCGATGGCAAGCTAGCCTGGATCACCAACCTGCGGCCGCAGCGCTTCGTGGCGGCGGCCGCTGTCGCTCCCGTCAACGATGCGCCGCCGGCGATCGTCATGTTCGACAGCAGCGCGGCAGGCGTGCACCGCAGCGACAACCTGCAGCTGATCGCCCTGCGTGGCAGCCATACCGCCGCCGTGCGGCTCGAACAAGTCGCGGTGCCGGCCTCGAACATCATCAGCGCCGACGCGCCGAACTGGCTGCCGCGCGTGCGGCCGGCCTTCCTGGGCATGCAATGCGGCATGTCGATCGGCCTGGCGCAAGCGAGCCTGGAAGCGGCAGCCAGGGCGGCAGGCGCCGCCACCGGGCGCGGCCAGCTGGCCGACGATATCGCCACCGCACAGGAAGCGCTGGCGCAGCACACCGCGCAATTGCTGGACGGCGTGGCCAGCGGCCGTTTTGTGGCCGAAGCCCCGGCCATGTTCAGGCTGCGCATCGGCCTGGCCGGCATCGTGCGCGACGCCGTCACACTGGAACTGCACGCCAAGGGCGGCCACGCCTACCTCGAAGCGCAGCAGGACGGCTTTGCGCGCCGCCTGCGCGAGTCGGCCTTCATTCCCGTGATCACGCCGAGCATCACGCAGTTGCAGGCGGCGCTGGCCAAGCACGCGGGCGGCAGCCGATGAGCATTCTGCACGCAAAGGGCGATATTGGCGGCTGGGCCCTGCAAGGGCAAGATTTGGGCTTTGCTTATCCGGGCGCCGCGCCCACGTTCGAGCACATCGACATCGGCGTGCGTCCGCGCGAGATCGTCGCCCTGCTGGGCGGCAGTGGCTGCGGCAAATCGACGCTGCTGCGGGTACTGGCCGGCCTGCAGGCGCCGTCCAGCGGCACGCTGACCTTCCTCGATGCGCCGCTCACGGCGCCGAGCCCGCACAGCGCGCTGGTGTTCCAGCAGGCCAGCCTGCTGCCCTGGCTGAACGTGACCGCCAACGTGGGCTTCGGCCTCGATTTCTCGCGCCAGCCCAAGATTGCGCGTATCGCGCATGACCAGCGCGTGCAGGCTGCCATCGACGCCGTGGGCCTGGCCGGCAGCGAACGCCGGTATCCTGCTGCGCTGTCGGGCGGCATGGCGCAGCGCGTGGCGCTGGCCCGCGCCCTGGCCCGCCAGCCGGCGCTGCTGTTTGCCGACGAACCGTTTTCCGCGCTCGACGCGATCACCCGCGCCGACATGCAAACCCTGCTGGTGGACGTGGTGCACCGCTGGCATAGCGCCGTGCTGCTGGTCACGCACGACATCGACGAAGCGATCCTGGTGGCCGACCGCATTGTGCTGATGGGCGGCCAGCCAGGGCGCATCATGCACGAGTGGCAGGTCGAGCTGCCGCGCCCACGGCTGGCCGAGGCGCAGGCGATCGGCGCGCTGCGGCTCGAGATCCTGGCGGCGCTGCACGGCGTGCGCGCCGCCGCATAATAAAATCAAAATTCTTTTCGAAAGTCTTCCATGACCGATACCAGCAAATCCATCCACCTGTGCGCTTCCTCCAACTGCGATTGCGGCATGACCCGCCGCGATTTCCTGCGCATGTCGGCGCTCGGCACCGCCGCCGGCGCGGCGCCGCTGCTGTTTGCCGGCGACGCCTTGGCGCGGCAGGCGCCCAAGGGCGACGACCAGCCGGTCAAGATCGGCTACCTGCCGATCACCGACGCCACGCCGCTGCTGGTGGCGCACGGGCGCAAGCTGTTCGAAGCCGAAGGCTTGCAGGCCGAGACGCCGCGGCTGTTCCGCAGCTGGGCGCAGATCGTCGAAGCGTTCGTCTCGGGCCAGGTCAACGTGATCCATTTGCTGTCGCCGGCCACCATGTCGGTACGCTATGGCGCCAAGTTCCCGGCCAAGGTGGTGGCGTGGAACCACGTCAACGGCTCGGCGCTGACGGTGGCCAAGGAGATCAACCAGGTCACCGACCTCGGTGGCAAGACGGTGGCGATTCCGTTCTGGTACTCGATCCACAACATCCTGCTGCAGCAAATCCTCAGCAGCGCCGGGCTGTCGGTGGTCAGCAAGAGCCGCGAAGGCGGCATCGGCCCGAAGGAAGTCAACCTGGTCGTGCTGCCGCCAGCCGAGATGGTCTCCGCCCTGGCCAGCAAATCGATTGCCGGCTTCATCGTGGCCGAGCCGTTCAACGCGCTGGCCGAAACCAATGGCGTGGGCAAGATCTTGCGCTTCTCGGGCGACGTCTGGAAAAACCATGCGTGCTGCGTGACGTTCCTGTCCGAGCGCGACATCAACACCCGCCCGGAATGGGCGCAGCGCGTGACCAATGCCATCGTCAAGGCCCAGCTGTGGACCCGCACCAACCAGCTCGACACCGCGCGCCTGCTGTCGAATACCGACTCGCACCGCTACACGCCGCACGCGCTGCAGGTGCTGTCGAAGGTGCTCACCGTGACCGACTATGCCGACTACGAGAAGCGCGGCATCATCGTCCACAAGAACTGGAACCAGCGCCGCATCGACTTCCAGCCGTATCCGTTCGCGTCGTACACCGAGCAGATGGTCCGCGCGCTCAAGACCACGCGCCTGGAAGGCGACACCGGCTTCCTCGCCAAGCTCGATCCGGCCTTTGTCGCGCGCGACCTGGTGGACGACCGCTTCGTGCGCAAGGCGATCACCGCCGTCGGCGGCCCGGGCGCATTCGGCCTGCCGGCCAACCTGCTGCGCACCGAAACGCTGGCGGTCTAAGGGATGGCGACAGGCATGGCAAAACCGTTGAACCGTCCCGCGCGCGCGGCCCTGGCGCTGGCCGGCTTCGGCGTGGCGCTGGCGCTGTGGCAGCTGGGCGTGACGGCGCTGGAAAAGGAGACGCCGATTGCGGCCTCGTTTGCGCCGCTGGAAGCATTGCGCGCGCTGGTCCAGCTACTTGCTGGCGCCTACATCTGGCAAGACATTGGCCTCAGTTTGCGGCGGGTGGCCTACGGGCTGGCGGCGGCGGTGGCCATCGGCGTGCCGCTGGGCGTGCTGGTGGGCAGTTCGCGCCGGGTGGCGGCCGCCTTGATGCCGCTGTTCCAGCTGCTGCGCATGGTCTCGCCGCTGTCGTGGATGCCGCTGGCGGTGATGACGCTCGGCGTGGGCGACGCGCCCGTGTACTTCCTGCTGGCGTTTGCGGCCGTGTGGCCGATCCTGCTCAATACCGCCACCGGCGTGGCGCGGCTCGATCCCAACTGGCTGCTGCTGGCGCGCAGCCTGTCGGCCACGCCGACGGAAACCGTGCTGCGCGTGGTCCTGCCAGGCATTACCGCCGACATCCTGACCGGCGTGCGGCTGGCGATCGGCATCATCTGGATCGTGCTGGTGCCGGCCGAGATGCTGGGGGTGTCGGCGGGCCTCGGTTACTTCATCCTCGATGCGCGCGACCGACTGGCGTACAACGAGCTGATGGCGGCGATCGTGCTGATCGGCCTGTTGGGCTTTGCGCTCGACTGGCTGGCGCGGTGGGCGCACGCGCGCTGGCTGCACACCAGATAGGCCGTTGACCGGCCCGGGGTGAAGTTCAAGCCCTGGGCTGGTTATAATGGCGTATGCAAAAACTACCTCTCCTCGGCAATATCACGCCGGCGCAGTTCCTGCGCGACTACTGGCACAAAAAGCCCCTGCTGATCCGTAACGCCATCCCCGGCTTCAAGCCGCTGCTGACGCTCGACGCACTGGCCAAGCTGGCCTCCACCAACCATGCCGAATCGCGCCTGATCACGGCCGTCGACGGCCAGTGGGACATGCAGCACGGCCCGCTGGAAACCCTGCCGGCCCGCACCGAGCGCGAATGGACCATGCTGGTCCAGGGCGTGAACCTGTTCGACGCCAAGGCCGACGCCCTGCTGCGCCAGTTCCGTTTCCTGCCCGATGCGCGCCTCGACGACCTGATGGTCAGCTTCGCCACCGATGGCGGCGGCGTCGGTCCCCACTTCGATTCGTACGACGTGTTCCTGTTGCAGGCGCAAGGCCAGCGCCGCTGGCGCATCGGCCCGCAAAAGGACCTGACCCTGATCGAAGGCCTGCCGCTGAAAATCCTCGCCAACTTCACGCCCGACGAAGAATTCGTGCTCGAACCGGGCGACATGTTGTACCTGCCGCCCCACTACGCCCACGACGGCGTGGCCATTGGCGACTGCCAGACCTATTCGATCGGCTTCCGCGCGCCGTCGTACCAGGAACTGGGCGAAGGCTTCCTGCAATTCATGGCCGACTCGATCGACCTGCCGGGCCGCTACGCCGATCCGGAACTGGAACCGACCAGCAAGCCGGCCGAGATTCCGCGCGATATGTTAGAGACCATCATCGAAGAGATGAACAAGGTGCGCTTCACCGAAGACGACATCACCATCTTCCTGGGCGAGTACATGTCGGAGCCCAAACACAATGTGTTCTTCACCGGCCCGGCCAAGCCGCTCACGTTCGGCAAGTTCGGCGATGCGGTGGCCAAGAAGGGCCTGGTCCTGTCGCGCAAGACCCAGATGCTCTATCGCGGCAAGAACGTGTTCATCAACGGCGAATCGTTCGGCGTGGGCCGGGCCGACAAGCTTACCCTCGAACTGCTGGCCAACGAACGCGCCTTGACCGGCGAACAGTTCGCCAAGGCGTCCGATGACGTGCTCGAAGCGCTGTACACCTGGTACCAGGACGGCTGGGTGGAGCTGGGCTGATGTCGGCCCCGCCCAACTTCCCGGCCCAGTGGCAACCGCTGGTGGACCAGGCGGCGGCCGCCTTGCGGGCGCTGGCCCTCGACGAGCAGGCCAAGGATAAATTCTGCAACGACCCGCTGCTGCAACCGCTGATGCACAAGGTGTCGCAGCGCTACGTGGCCGGCCAGACCGTGGCGCAGGCGCTGGCGCGGGTGGAGTCCATCATCGCCCGCGGCCATGCGGCGTCGGCCGACTACATGGGCGAGAGCGTACGCGATGAAGCGCTGGCCATGGCCGAGACCGGGGTCTTCATGGACTTGGTGGCCGGCATCGGCCAGCGCAACCTCAATTGTTCGATCTCGCTCGACCTCTCGCACGTGGGTTCGCTGGTGGACGTGGAGCTCGGCTACCGCAACTTGCGCCGCATTGCGCTCGCTGCTGCCGCCATCAACCGCGAGGTGATGATCTCGATGGAAGGCGTGGACCGCGCCGACGACATCTACGCGGTCTACACGCGCCTGCACCAGCAGGACGGCTTGCACAACGTGGGCATCACGGTGCCGGCGCGGCGCCATCGCACCGCTACCGACCTGGCGGCGATGCTGAAGCTGCCGGGCCGCATCCGGCTGGTCAAGGGCGCCTACCTCGACCCCGACGAGCAGTCATGGCAGCGCAACAGCGACGAGCTGGCAGCCGCCTACCGGGCCTTTGCGCGCACCTTGCTGGAGAGCGGCCACAAGTGCTCGATTGCCACCCACGACCGCGCCATCCAGGCCGAACTGGTGACCCTGATCCAGCAGGAACGGATCGACCCACGCTGGTACGAATTCGAATCGCTGATCGGCCTGGGTACCGGACAAATCGATGATCTGAGCGCGCGCGGCTACCCTACCCGCGAATACGCGGTATTCGGCGCCGAGCACTTTTTATATGTGCTCAACCGCATCGCCGAAGAGCCGATCCGGGTGTACCAGGCCGTCATCGACGTCATGCAAACCGGGGAATAAGACGTGGCTATGTGCGTTGGCTACGAATTATTACAATTTGTCCTGCATTAAGTGCGTAATTGCTAACGAACTGGGCTGGACTATGGCCCGGTTCCGGGTAAAATGCGCATGTTCGGGCGAAAGCTGGTAACGTCACGATCCAGGCGTTTTGCGGATCTAAAACGAAATGTTGCGATATCGCAAAATTGTTCTGCGAACAGGATGTTGTCCTATTGCGACGCACTAAAAATCGCTATAATATTCGGTTAGGAAGTTTCCGTTGTCTGGCAGGCACCATTTCAGGTACGAAAAGCCTTCGAAGACGACCTAATGAGCGATAATTACCGGTAATTATTCATCGCAACACTGTGTTTAAATTTGAATTAACTAAGGAAAACAAATGAAAAAATCCCTGCTGATCGCTTCCCTGCTGGCCGTAGCTGCTCTGACCGCTTGCTCGAAAAAAGAAGAAGCTCCTGTTGCTCCAGCTCCAGTAGCTGCTCCAGAAGCCGCTCCAGTTGTGACCCCAGCTCCAGCTGACGCTGCTGCTCCAGCTGCTGCTGACGCTGCTGCTGCCGCTTCGCAAGCTGCTTCGGCCGCTGCTGACGCAGCTGCTGCTGCTTCGACCGCCGCTTCGGCTGCTGCTTCGAAGTAATTCGACAGCATTCTAAAAACCGGCCTACGGGCCGGTTTTTTTTGCCCGCGTTTTAATACCGGCGAACTTGACGATGATCCGAGACGTAAAAAAACCGGCGCGAGGCCGGTTTTTTTGCACTGCACCAGGATTACTTGAGCTGGTCGTACAGCACGCTCATGATCTTGTCGCCGACCTGGGTGGCTTCCGGTGCGCCGGCATTGGTGAGCACGGTGACCGCGCTGGTATTGCCGTCGGCAGCCTTGACCTGGATGCGGTAGCGCTGGGCTTCCTTGTCGGCTTCGGAGGACGAGCCCCAGCTGAACAACTTGCCGAAGAAGCCCTTGCTCTCGACCGTATCGTCGATGTAGCGCACAAAATAGGTGCCGGTGGTGCGGTCGCGGTCTTCCACCGTGAAGCCGGCGCGGTCCAGCGCCAGGCCCACGCGGCGCCAGGCGCGGTCGAAACCTTCATCGACCTGCACGTAGCGGGCGGCGCCGGCGCCGACCAGGGATGCGTGCTGAGGTTGCACCACGGCCGAATCGACGGCAGTCTTGACGCTCGGCGCATCTTTCTTGTCGTCGCCATTGCCCAGGCGGGTCATCAGCTTGGCCAGGAATTCCGCCTCGAGGCCCGGATCGTTCGGACGCGAGGTCCAGATCGCGGTGTCCTTTTGCGCGCCTTGCAGCACTTCCTGCACGCCGCGGTGGCTGATGTAGATCTCGCTCGAGCCATCGGCGCGGCGTTCGATGCGGGTGCGGAACTTGTCGCGCTCACCGGTCGAATAGGCCGAATCGAATACTTTGCCGATGGTGTTACGGATGAAGTCCTGCGGAATCTTGGCGCGGTTTTCGGTCCAGTCGGTTTCCATGATGCCTGCCGCCGGCACTTCCTGCGACAGCTTGAAGCCCGCATCTTCCCAGAACTGGGTCAATTGCGGCCACAGCTGCTCCGGAGTCTGCTTGATTACCAGCCAGCGCTGGTTGCCATCGCGTTCCACCTTGATGTCGTTGATCGAGGTGGGCACCACGGTGCCCACGGCCGGCTGGCCAGGCACCACGGCCGGGCCACCGGCTGCGGCAGCAGCCGAACGCGCGGCGTTGTAGCCCGAAGCGGTAGCCACGCCGTTGGTCGAATCGGGCTGGGCGTAACGGCTGTCTTTTTGCAGTTGCGTCAGATCGGGCGGTACGTCGAGCGGCACGGCCTTCTTGGCGCCCTTGTAATCGACCTTGTCGTTGCCGATGACCGAGTTGATCATGCCGCAACCGGTCAGGCTGGCCACCAAGGCACCCGTTACCAGGGCGCGCTGCGAAGTAATAAAAGCTGTCTTGCGAATAGTCATGTATTTATATGCAGCAAAAGTTAATCCCAGCGATTCGGGACGGGATGCTTTTTTTGAACCAGGGTAATTACAGGACGCCGGCTTCGTGTAGGGCCGCGCGGACGGCTTCGTGGCAATCGTCGGCCAGCGGCACCAGCGGCAGGCGGATGCCGGCAGGCATTTTGCCCATCTCGGCAAGCGCCCACTTGACCGGCACCGGATTCGGTTCGATGAACAGCTTCTGGTGCAGCGGGAACATCAGATTATTCAGTGGGACGGCCTTGGCGACATCGCCGGCGATGGCGGCAGCACACATCTGCGCCATGGCTTTGGGCATGACGTTGGCGGTGACCGAGATGTTGCCGGCGCCACCAGCGAGCATCAGCGCCATGGCGGTGGGGTCGTCGCCCGAGTACACGGCAAAGTCGGCCGGGGCCAGGCGCAGCAGGTCGAAACCGCGCGCGATATTGCCGGTGGCGTCTTTCACGCCGACTATGTTCGAGATTTTTGCCAGGCGCAGGATAGTGTCGTTGCTCATGTCGGCCACAGTACGGCCCGGCACGTTGTACAGGATCACCGGCAGGTCCACCGCTTCGGCAATCGCCTTGAAGTGCTGGTACATGCCCTCTTGCGTAGGACGGTTGTAGTAAGGCACCACTTGCAGGGTGGCATCGGCGCCGGCTTCCTTGGCAAAGCGGGACAGCTTGATCGCTTCGGCGGTGGAGTTGCCACCGGCGCCGGCGATGATCGGGATGCGGCCCCTGGCATGGGCAACCGTCGCCTTGATCAGCGCGCAGTGCTCTTCCACGCTGACGGTGGCCGATTCGCCGGTGGTGCCGGCGATGACGATGCTGTTCGTGCCTTCGGCAATGTGCCAGTCGATCAGCTTGTTCAAACCCTCGAAGTCCAGACTGCCGTCCGCGTGCATCGGGGTGACGATTGCTACTATGCTGCCCTTGATCATAGGAATAACTGCATAAAGTATTAAAACAACGATTGTAGACGATGACTCGGATGTATGGTGCTTTTCACGGCGATTACAAACATAAATTCGAGTGAACGCTCAGGTCTCAGAATGGCGGCAACAGCGCCGCAGACCGCGGAAACTCGGGCTTGACGGCGCAGATGCGCTGCACCATGGCCTGCTTGGGCTGCTGGGTGACGCCGTCTTCGAAAGCGACCACGCGCAGGCCGTTTTCAAGCGCCAGCGCCAGCAATTCACCCGGTTGCAGCAGGAAATCGGGGTTCGACGGCTTGCCGAACTGGGCATTGCCGTCGGCAAAGGTTTCGTAGATCAGCACGCCGTTCGGCGCCAGGCTGCCCAGCATGTCCGCCAGCAGCGGACGGTGCAGGTAGTTGGTCACCACGATGCCGGCAAAGCGCTCGGGACCGAATGGCCAGACCGCGCCCGCCTCTTCCAGGTCGATCGGCGTGGTGGTGATGCCGGGACCGGCGGCCTCGAGCAGCGCCTCGGGATTGCCATCGAGCGCCAGCACCGCGTGGCCAAGCGTGACCATGTGGCGCGAATGGCGGCCCTTGCCGCACGCGAGGTCCAGCACTTCGCCGCCGGGCACCAGTGGGGCGTAGCGTTGTACCCAGGGAGAGATGTTTTCGCTCATGATGTCTTTACAGGGTGGGACTTCAAATCAGGTTCAACGCAGGATGGCGACCAGGGGCATCACCATGACCTTGAACATTTGCTGTATAAAAAGAATGCATTCCATCAGCACACCGGTTAGCAGGCCGAACTGCAGCATGACGATCAGCGCGATAAACACCACCACGCCATACCGCTCGATCTTGGCGTAATGATACGCATACGGCATGGGCAGGATGCCGGTGACAATGCGGCCGCCGTCCAGCGGTGGTAATGGAATCAGGTTGAACACGCACATGGCGGCATTGACCAGCACACCCGCCTCGGCCATCTTGACAAAGAAATCTTCCCGGCCCTGGCCAAACCCAAGCATCAGCACCACCCACAGCACGGTCCAGCCGAACCCCATGACAAAATTGGCGCCCGGTCCGGCGGCGGCCACGAAGGCCATTTGCTTCTTGGGATTGCGCAGTCGCTCGTAATCGACCGGTACCGGCCTGGCGTAGCCCAGCGGTGGAAGTCCGAGAAAAGCCAGTCCCAGCGGCAATAAAATTGTGCCAAATGGGTGGATGTGGCGCGCAGGATTCAAGCTCAGGCGCCCCATGTCGGCTGCCGTGGAGTCGCCGAAGTAACGGGCCACGTAGCCGTGGGCCGCTTCGTGCAGGGAGATCGCAAAGAGGACCGGAATGGCGTAGACCGTGGCGGTCTGGATGATGCTGTCAATGTCCATGGGGCATGATTCTACCAGAGGCGGCGTGAAGGATCGGTACGCCGGCCGGGGCCGGCGCGCGGTGAACAGTACAGCCCGGGGCAGCGGCGATCAGATCCCGAACACGGAAGCATCGCCCCGGCCCTGGCGCACCAGTTCGGGCTCAGCGCCGGTCAGGTCGATCACGGTGGTCGGTTCCATGCTGCAGGCGCCGCCGTCGATCACCAGTTCCAGCTGCTTGCCGAGGCGCTCGCAAATGGTGTCGGCGTCGTTGAGCGCCTCGGTCTCGCCCGGCATGATCAGGGTGGTGCCGAGCAGCGGCTGGCCCAGCTCGGCCAGCAAGGCGTTGATGATGGCGTCTTCCGGCACGCGCAAGCCGATGGTCTTGCGCGACGGATGGCTCAAGCGGCGCGGCACCACCTTGGTGGCTTCGAGAATGAAGGTAAACGGGCCGGGCGTGGCGGCTTTCAGCAGGCGGAACTGGCGGTTATCGACGCGCGCATACACGCCCAGCTCGCTCAAATCGCGGCACAGCAAAGTGAGATGGTGTTTCTCGTCGATGCCGCGCAGGCGGCGCAACCGTTCGACCGCGCCCTTGTCGTCCAGGTGGCATACCAGCGCATAGCAGGAATCGGTCGGCACCGCGACGATGCCGCCGCCGTGGATGATTTGCGCCGCCTGCTTGATCAGGCGGACCTGCGGGTTGTCGGGATGGATCTGGAAAAATTGGCTCATAAGTGATCAGCAGTTCAGGCGCGCAGATTTTGCAGCGCGGCAATACGTTGTTCGAAGGGCGGGTGGGTGGAGAACAGCGCGCTCCAGCCACGGCCACTGGTAATGCCGGCCGCCGCGATCGATTGCGGCAAGGCGCCGGGCGGCACGCCGTTCAGCCGGGCCAGCGCGTGCTGCATCGGCATGGTGCTGCCCAGCAGCTTGGCCGAGCCGGCATCGGCGCGGAATTCGCGCTGGCGCGAGAACCAGGCCACGATCAGCGAAGCGGCCAGGCCGAAAATCAGCTCGCACACGAACACGGTGGCCATGTAGCCGATGCCCACGCCCTGGCGCTCGGTGTTTTTCAGCAGCACCTTGTCGACAAAGAAGCCGACGATGCGCGCCAGGAACACCACGAAGGTGTTGACCACGCCCTGGATCAGCGTCATGGTCACCATGTCGCCGTTGGCGATGTGGGCCACCTCGTGGCCCAGCACGGCCTCCACTTCCTGCTGGTTCATGCTTTCGAGCAGGCCTGTGGAAACGGCCACCAGCGCCGAGTTTTTAAAGGCGCCAGTCGCGAACGCGTTCGGCTCGCCCGGATAGACGGCTACTTGCGGCATGCCGATACCGGCGCGCTCGGACAATTGGCGCACGGTATTGACCAGCCATGCCTCGGTGGCGTTAGCCGGCTGGTCGATCACGCGCGCGCCGGTGGACCACTTGGCCATCGGTTTGCTGATCAACAGCGAAAAGATCGCGCCGGTAAAGCCCACCACCAGCGAAAACGCCAGCAGGCTGCCCAGTTCCAGCGTGTTGCCCGCGCCGGGACGGCCGATGCCCAGCAGCGACAGGACAATGGACAGCACCAGCAGCACAGCGAGGTTGGTGGCGATAAACAGGACGATGCGTTTCATGGGATAGTTCTCCGTGCGGACAAGATTGCCCAGATCATAATGTATGACCGGAGTATCGCAAATTCAAGAGGCTGAAGCTTAAAGCTGTCAGAACCAGTCGTGCCAGACCGGTGTGACATTGGCCGGCAACGGCGGCAATGCCGCGAAATCCACGCGCGACTCGCCCGGCGCATGGAAATCGGACCCGCGCGAGGCCAGGAAGCCATAATAATTGGCCAGTTGCGCGTACTCGGGATACTGGTCCGGCGTGTGGCTGCCGGTGACCACTTCGATGGCGACGCCACCGAGCTGCTTGAATTCGTCGAACAACTGGCCCTGGGCCAGCTGGGTGAACTTGTAGCGGCCCGGGTGGGCGATCACGGCCACGCCGCCAGCCGCGCGGATCCAGCCCACGCTTTCGGCCAAGGTGCCCCACGAATGCGGCACATAGCCGGGCCGGCCTTCCGATAAATACTTGCGGAACACTTCCGGGATATTCGCGCAGGCGCCGGTCTCGACCAGGTAACGGGCAAAATGGGTGCGCGACATCAGGTCCGGGTTGCCGACGAATTTCAGCGCGCCCTCGTAAGCGCCGTCGATGCCGGCCAACGCCAGCTGGCGCGAAATTTCGCGGGCGCGGTTGTCGCGCCCGGAACGGGTGCGGGCCAGGCCGGCGGTGAGCTCGGGATGGTGTTCGTCGATATTGAGGCCGACGATGTGCACGGTTTCCCTGGCCCAGGTGATCGAGATTTCCACGCCGGTGATAAAGCGCATGCCCTGCTCTTCTGCCGCCACGCGCGCGGCCGCAATGCCGCCCACTTCGTCGTGGTCGGTCAGCGCCCACACGTCCACGCCGGCCTGGCGCGCGTACGCAGCCACGGCCTCGGGCGTCATGACGCCGTCGGAAACGTTGGAATGGCAGTGCAGGTCAACTTTGAGCATGATATTTTCGGGGTCGATTAAGCCTCCATTGTACGCTGCCTGCGATTTAATCTTGGAGGAAATCCTCGATCAGGCGCGCCAGCGCCACCGGCTGATCATGGTGCAACATGTGGCCGGCGCCGACGATGGTTTCGCGGCGCAGATTGCGCAAGTGGCCCAGGCGGCGGTCGAGCTCCACCCGCCCCTTCGGCTGCGCGCCCAGCCAGTCCCACATATTGGTCTGGTCGGCCTCCACCCACAGCACCGGCGCGGTGATCGCGTCCCAGCACGCCAGGATATCTTCCACGTGGTATGGCAAGGGACCGGCCTGCTTGTGAACGGGGTCGCCAAGAATTTCCCACTGGCCCACGTCGTTTTGCGCCGACCAGTGCTGCGCCAGGAAGGCGGCGCGCTCGTCCGAGAGGCGCGGGTTGGTCTTTTGCAGGCGTGCTGCCACGGCTGACTGGGTAGCATAGCTGCGCAACTCCGGTTTTTCCAGCAGGCCGTCGAGCCACTGGGCGTAGCGGCCCGGGGTTTGCTCCGGGCGCGGCGCGCGCAGGCCCGCGCCCTCGAGGTTGATCAGCTTGCGGATGCGCTCGGGCCGCGCACCGGCGTACAGGCCGACGACATTGCCGCCCATGCTGTGGCCCAGCAGGTTGACGGCCTGGCCCGGCGCATAATGGCGCAGAATGGCGTCGAGGTCGGCCAGGTAGTCGGGGAACCAGTAGGTATCGGCGCCACTGCGCGCCGACAGGCCAAAGCCGCGCCAGTCCGGGGCGATCACGTGCCAGTCGCCCTGCAAGGCATCGACCACGAACTGGAACGACGCGCCTACGTCCATCCAGCCATGCATCATGAAGATCTTCGGCGCCCCGTCCCTGCCCCAGTGGCGCACATGGCAGCGCAGGCCGCGGATGGTAAGCATTTCGGAGCGCGACGGCGTGAGGATCATGATGTATGCCTTGAAATTAGCGAACACGGCGCAACATCAGGTGATTGCTGGCCGCAGACAGTTGAACAAACAAAATAATAGCACGACCGTTCGCCGCACGTGCAGGCCCCGTGCAGGCGTAAAATAGCGGGTTATCGTGGCCATGCCTATACACCGCCAAAACAGATTGGAACCCCATATGAGCACTACCCTGTCCCAGGACACCCTGCAGAAATTCATTTTCGACAACGCTGCCGTGCGCGGCCAGTTCATCGACATCTCGGCCACGTGGCGCGAGGTGCTGGCGCGCCACGAATACCCGGCGCCGGTGAAAAAGCTGCTGGGCCAGATGGTCAGTGCGGCGGCGCTGCTGTCGGCCAATCTCAAGTTCAACGGTTCGATCATCATGCAGATCCATGGTGACGGCCCGGTGCGCCTGCTGGTGGTCGAGTGCGACTCCGACCTGCGCCTGCGCGCCACCGCCAAGCTGGCGCCCGACGCCGTGATCGCCGCCGACGCCTCGCTGGCCTCGCTGCTCAACGCTACCGGCAACGGCCGCTTCATCATCACCCTCGACCCGGCCGACAAGGTGCCGGGCCAGCAGCCGTACCAGGGCATCGTGCCACTGGACGGCGAGGACGTGGCGACTGTCATCGAAAATTATATGTTGCGCTCGGAACAGCTCGATACCAAGCTGTGGCTGGCCACCGACGACACCACCTCGCGCGGGCTGCTGCTGCAAAAGCTGCCTGACCACGGCGGCAAGGCCGGCGTGGAACCGCTGTCGGCCGACGAAGCGCTGGAGACCTGGAACCGCGCCGTCATGCTCGGTGGCACGCTGAAGGAACAGGAAATGCTGGAGACCACGGTGGACGTGCTGATGCAGCGCCTGTTCTGGGAAGAGACGATCCGCGTGTTCGAACCGCTCACGCCGACCTTCCACTGCAACTGCACCCGCGAAAAAGTGGGCAATATGCTCAAAATGCTGGGCCAGGCGGAAATCGACAGCGTGGTGGAAGAGCAAGGCCACGTGGGCGTGAACTGCGACTTCTGCGGCCAGCACTACGACTACGACAAGGTGGACGTGGCCCAGCTGTTCGCCACCGATGCGCCGGTGGAAGCCTTGCTGCCACCGGCCGACCTCAAGCAATAACCCCTAAGGCTTGGCTGGCTCTGCGGGGTCGGCCGAGCTGGCATACCGCTGCGCCAGCACCGCGCACACCATCAACTGCAACTGATGGAACAGCATCAGCGGCAACACCACCGCCCCCAGCGTTCCTCCCGCGAACAGCACCTTGGCCATCGGCACCCCGCTGGCCAGGCTCTTTTTCGACCCGCAGAACACGATTGCAATCCGGTCCTCGCGGCTGAAGCCCAGCTTGCGGCTCAGTTTGGCAGCCGTGAACATCACCAGCCCCAGCAGGATCACGTCGATCAGCAGCAACCCGGCCAGTGACCGGCCGGAGACCTGGTGCCACAAGCCCTGCCCCACCGCTTCGCTGAACGCCGTGTACACCACCAGCAAAATCGAACCCTGGTCCACCAGCCGGGTGATGGCCTTGTTGCGCTCGACCCAGGCGCCGATCCAGCGCCGCGCCACCTGGCCGGCAATGAACGGCAGCAGCAGCTGGGTGGCGATCTGGACGAACGATTCGAGCGACGAACCGCCCTGCATCTGGGCACTGGTCAACAGGCCGACCAGCAGCGGCGTCATGAATATCCCCAGCAGGTTGGAAGCTGAAGCGCTGCAAATGGCAGCCGGCACATTGCCGCGCGCAGCGGCCGTGAAGGCGATCGACGACTGCACCGTGGACGGCAACATGCACAGGAACAAAATCCCCAGGTACAGGTCGGGCGTGACCAGCGGTTCGAGCAGCGGCCGCAAGCCCAGGCCCAGCAGCGGGAACAGCGCGAACGTGCACAGCAGCACCAGCAGGTGCAGGCGCCAGTGCGTGATGCCGGCCACCACCGCCTCGCGCGAGAGCTTGGCGCCGTGCAGGAAGAACAGCAGGCACACGGCCGCTTGGGTGACGTTGTCGAACACCACGGCGGCCTGGCCGGTACAGGGAAACAGGCTGGCGGCGGCGACCGTGACGAGCATGGCCAGCGTGAAGTGATCGGGGAGGTATTTCGGACGACTCATTTTCTCGAACATTTGATGGCAAGGATGTCGATGCCGCCGACGATGCGTACCGACGACGGGCTGCGCACCAGGTCCACCCGCTCCAGGCACTCGCCGCGCGTGAGGCTGTACTGGGTGCGGGTGCACGCGGTGAGCGTGCCGGCGCTGCTGCTCTGGCAGTCGAACTGCTCGGCGCGCATGCGCACCAGCGCCTCGTCGAGGGACATGCCCGGCGCGATGGTGGACGTGACGAAGTTGCCCAGCTTGCCCTGGTTGGCGGTGTAGCAGCCTCCGAGTGACAACGCCAGCGCCAGGACGGCAAGAACGGCGGGGATACGCATGGTGTGATTCCTGGTTATTTCCGTTGAGCACAGTGTACCAGCCCCGCCATTTTTGCGGTCACTGAGCGGTCACTGAGCCGTCACCGAGCGGTCATCACGCGGTCACACTCAAAACCTATGATGCGCCACGTTGCGATTCACTTAAACTGGCTACAAGGTAAACATGAACAAGAAATTATCCGCAGTGCGCTCGGTGTGTTTTATTGCGTTGAGTCTCCCGATGCTGGCCATGGCCGCCAACGTTGCCGCCGCCGTTGCCGAGATGGCCGATGCGCCTGCTGCAGCTGCAGCTGCTACTACCCCTGCTGCTGCTGAAGCGGACGCTGTCACCGTAGGCGCCGCCGGCGCGCCGATCGCCACCGTGGAAGTAGCGAGCCGCAAAACCCGCTCCTCGGTCGAGATGACCAAGAGCGATATGCAGAAAATCCTGCCAGGCATCAACCCGCTGAAGGCGCTGCAAACCCTGCCCGGCGTCAGCTTCCAGACCGCCGATCCGTGGGGTAACAACGAACAGAACCTGTCGCTGTTCATCCACGGTTTTTCCGGCCCGCAGCTGGGCTACACCATGGACGGCGTGCCGCTCGGCGACCAGCAATACGGCAACTACAACGGCCTGTCGCCACAGCGCGCCGTGATCAGCGAAAACGTCGGCAGCGTGATCCTGTCGTCGGGCGCCGGCGACCTGGCCACCGCGTCCACCAGCAACCTGGGCGGCACCATCGAGACCTTCTCGAGCGACCCCACCCAGGCGCGCAACCTGGCCGTCCAGCAAACCGTGGGCAGCCACACCACGTCGCGCACCTTCGTGCGTTACGACACCGGCGCCTTCGGCGATGGCAGCAGCGCGTATATTTCGGCGGTACACCACGAACAGAGAGCGTGGGACTTCGACGCGCGCCAGGGCGGCGACCAGTTCAACGCCAAGTACGTCAACCAGGGCAGCCTGGGCAAGCTGACCCTGTTCCTCAACTACTCGGACAAGATCGAGCCAAACGAGGACAGCACCGTGCGCTCGGCCACCGAGAAATACCAGCCTTACACGCGCCCGTTCATGTACCCGAACTTCCAGCAGGCGCTGAACTACCTGTCGCCCACCGGCGCCACGCCCGCAGCCGACGGCAACAACTACCGCAACTATTACGGCGACGCCCAGCGCACCGACTACCTGACCTACGCCAAGTTCGACATGAACGTGAGCGACAACACCACCTGGTCCAACCAGGTGTACTACCACAATGACGATGGCGTGGGCGTGGTGGCCGGCCCAATCGGCGTGGCCGGCTTGCCGGGCCTGTTCTCGGTGTACTTCCCGGGCCAGGACTTGAAACAGGTGTTTGGCGGCTCCGGTTACGCCACCCGCACCACCGAGTACAAGATCAACCGCGCCGGCTGGCTGTCCACCGTGCGCAGCGAGATCGGCAACCACAAGCTGCAAGCGGGCCTCTGGTTCGAGCGCAACCGCTCGGAAGCGTACCGCCGCTGGTATGCGTTCGACGTGAACAACCCGAGCTCGCCATACGACCGTCCGAGCAATCCGTTGATCACCCAGTACGGCAGCGAGATCGACAACAAGGTCGTACAACTGCACCTGCAAGACGAATGGCGCGTGCGCGACGATATCGCGCTGCAGGCCGGCTTCAAGTCGAGCCTGCAGTTTGCCGACGGCCAGTTCCCGGTGCAGCCGAAACTGGGCGCCATCGCCAACGGTTCCACCGCCCTGCCAGTGGGCAAGATCGAGACCAAGAAATGGTTCCTGCCGCAACTGGGTGCGCGCTGGGACATCACCGCGCACGACCAGATGTTCTTCAACGTGCAGAAAAACATGCGCCAGTTCGTCACCTACGGTGGCGGTGGCGCGTCGCCGTGGAGCCTGGCCAGCCAGCCCGCGTTCGACCTGTTCCGCGATACGGCCAAGCCGGAAACCTCGGTCACCTATGAAGCGGGCCTGCGCACCAACCGCCAGCTGAACTGGGGCGCGATCACGGGCTTCGACGGCCAGGTCAACCTGTACCACGTCAACTTCAAGGACCGCCTGCTGACCATCAGCCCGACGCCGGTGATCACGTCCATCATCGGCGGCAACCCGGTGCTGGCCAACGTCGGCAGCGTCAAGACCGACGGTGTCGACCTGTCGGGCACGCTGCACTTCGGCCGCGGCTTCTCGTTCTACAACGCGCTGTCGTACAACCGCTCCGAGTACCAGGACAACTACAGCAACGGTGCCGCCGTGGTACCGACCGCCGGCAAGAGCATCCCCGGCAGCCCGGAATGGATGAACAAGTTCGTTGCGACCGCCACCGTGGCCGACACCGAGTTCCAGCTGATCGGCGACTACGTGGGCAAGCGCTACGCCACCTACACCAACGACCTGGCGGTGAAGAGCTACTTCCTGATGAGCCTGGGCGTGTCGGGCAAGCTGCCCTTCCTGAACAGCAACTGGATCAAGAATGCGCGCTACCGTCTGAACGTCAGCAACCTGGCTGACAAAAAGGGCGACCTCAACGTTGTAGTCGGCGCGGCCAGCGGCACGTACAATACCTTTCCGATCGCACCGCGCCAGGGCTTCCTGACGTTGATGGCAGACTTCTGATTTTTACCATGCCGCTGCCGGGCAGTTGTGCCGGCGCGGCTTACTCCGGACAGGCTCCTGATGTCCAAAACAATTTTCGCATCACCGCCGCCGGGCACGTTGTCCCGGCGCGGTTTTTATCCGGACAGACTCCTGATGACCAAATTGATCTCCGCATCGCCGCTGCCGGGCAGCTTGTCACGGCGCGGTTTTATCCAGGTGGCGGCCGCTGCCGGCGCTTCGCTGCTGCTGCCTGCCTCGGTGCTGGCGGCATCGGCGACCGCTGCTGCTGGCGCCGTCGGCGCCGGTGTTGACCAGTCCGGTATGCCCGGCATTGCACCGCTGGGTGCGGGCGGCATCGCCGGTGGCAAGCGGCCCCTGGTGTTCGGCCACCGCGGCGCCAGTGCGCTGCGCCCCGAACATACGCTGGCGTCGTACGCCAAGGCCATCGTCGATGGCGCCGACTACATCGAGCCGGACCTGTGCGCCACCAAGGACGGCGTGCTGGTGGCGCGCCACGAAGCCTACCTGAGCGAGACCACCGACGTGGCCAGCCGCAAGGAATTTGCCAGCCGCAAAACCCGCAAGACCATCGACGGCGAAGCGCACGACGGCTGGTTCGTCGACGACTTCACGCTGGCCGAATTGAAGACGCTGCGCGCGGTCGAGCGCATTCCGCAATTTCGTCCCGGCAGCGCCGAGTACAACGGCATGTTCCAGGTGGCCACGTTCGAGGAAATCATCGACTTCGTCGCCGCTGAAGCGGCCGCCCACGGGCGCATCATCGGCATCGTGCCGGAACTGAAGCACTCGACGTATTTCGCCAGCGTGGGATTGCCGCTGGAAGAGCGTTTCCTGTCCATCATCGCCGCCCACGACTACACGCGCCGCAACCCGCTGCAGATCCAGTCTTTCGAAGTGGCCAACCTGAAGTACCTGCGCAGCAAGCTCGGCAGCCGCGCCAACCTGCGCCTGATGCAGCTGGTCATTAGCGAAGACGTGCGGCCGATGGACGTGGCAGCAGCCGGCGGCAAGCTGACCTTCGCGCAAATGTGCACCCCGGCCGGCCTGCGCGACATCGCCCAGTACGCCGACGTGGTGGCGCCCCCCACCCGCGCCATCATCCCGCTCAAAAAAGACGGCAGCCTGGCAGCGCCATCGTCGATGGTGGACGATGCCCACCGGGCGGGACTGCGCATCGAACCGTGGACCTTCCGCCCCGAGAACCGCTTCCTGGCCGCCGACTTCCGCAGCGGCGCCGATACGGCCCGCCACGAAGCCGGCTCCATCGCCGAGATGAAACGCTACATCGCCACCGGCATCGACGGCTTCTTCACCGACGACCCCGCCCTCGGCCGCGCGGCCATCGCCGGCTGACCCTTCCCACTTCGGGGTCAGTGCCGACATTCGGACATTTTTGAACTTATTTGTTGAATTATGCTTCAACGAAAAAGTTCCTTGATGTCCGAATGTCGGCACTGACCCCGAAGCTTAGCGGCTGGCTTGGCGTGCAGTGTCGGCGCGTGGCAGGGCGGCGGCCAGGTCTATCCACGGTTGTGGCGCCGGTTTGTTGCGTTCGCGTACGGCAAAGAAGCTCACTACCTGCTCGCTGTTCTGATCAAAAAACTCTACCGATGTCACCCCGGCCCGCTTGACCACCCAGCCGCTGGCAAAGGCGCTGTCGCGCAGGTGCAGGTTGAATTCGGGATCGAGTACGTTGAAGTAGCCGCCCGCTTCCGCCACCTTGCTTACCGTGCCGCTATAGATCTGGATGGTGGCGCCGTTGCCCAGGAAGGTCATGAACTTGATCTGGTTTTTCGCCACGCCTTCGAGCAAGGTGCGCACCGCTTGCGGCGTGATGCGTTGGGCGGCGCCCGGTGGCGCCAGGCGCATCGCCTGCTCGCGCGAGACGCCAAATTCGGTCAGCAAGCGGTTGAACTGGTGCACGTCGCTGATCTCGTTCCACGCCAGCTGGAATTCCTTGACGTCGATTTCGCTGTCCGGCTTTTCCCTGGCCTTGACCGGCGCTGCGGCCACTTTCAGGTCCGGCACCTGGTTGGTATTGCGGAAGTCGGCCACCAGCTTGTCGAACACCGGGGCGCCGGCGTCGCTGCGCACGTACAGCTTGTGCACGGCGTTGCCGCTGGCGTCAAAAAATTGCAGGCTGCGCGCCACCACGCCATCCTTGCCCGGATGGGCCACGGCAAACGCGTACTTCCACTTGTCGAACCAGAAGCGCAGGTCGATCTCGCCGCCCAGGTAGCCGCCGGCGATGTTACGCATGCGCACTTCGCGCTCCTTTTCCTTGTCTTCGTCCAGCGTCTGCACGTCCTCGTCCGCTTTCAGACGGGTGGCAACACCGGTGCGTTCGATCACGCCATTGTCGTTGCGCGTCAAGGCCATGACCTTGCCCAGGTCCAGCGCGCGGCGCATGATCTCGCGCGGTGCTGTGCCGTCATCCTGCAGGCGGGTGACGGTCTTGCCCAGGCCGGTTGCCAGCAGGTCGGCTTCGGACACGCCCAGCTGTTTGGCCGCGTCTCTGGCAGGCAGGCGTGGCTGCTCGGCGCGCAGCTTGTCCCACCGTTCGACCAGGGTGGCGGCGCTGCCGGTTACCGAAGTCAGCAGCAAGGCGCCGGCCAGCGCCAGTGCATATCGATGGTGGTGTTTCATGGGTGGCTCCGTAAAAAAGATTAGTAAATGACGTTGAGGTTGAAAGCGTAATTGCGTCCGGGACGCGCCATGCGTTCGATATCGTCACGCGTGGCCACCGTGGTGCCGCCCGGCATGCCGCGCGACGAGGCGAAGTCCCAGTACTTCTTGTCGCCGAGGTTGTAAGCGCCAGCGCTCAGACCGATGTGCTTGCTGATGTTCCAGTAAGCGGTAAAATCCATCACGCCGTAGCCAGGCGTGAGGAAACGTTCGGTGGTCACGCCACCGATGACGTCGTTGCCGGCGCGCTGGCTGCGCACGCCGCTGACGGTCAACGCCGCGCCGCCGCGTTTGGCCGGATCATCCCAGGCAAAGGTGGCGTTGGCCTTGTACGGCTGCACCGACACCAGGCTGCCCTTCTGCCCGGTCAACTGGTTTTCCGCATTGCCACGCGACAGGCCGGCAGCCAGGTTCACGCTATAGCCTTTCATCGCTGGCGACCACTGGCCCAGCTGGAAGCGGCTGGAGATTTCGCCGCCCCAGGTGCGGGCCTTGCCGATGTTCTCCGGACGGAACAAGCCGAACGTGATGGTCGGGAAGTTGACCGGATCGACCGGCTGGGTGGCGTACTCGATGAAGTTGCTGTACCGCGTGTAAAACAGCGACGCATTGAACTCCACGCCCGCCGTCGGTGCACCCTTGAGGCCCAATTCGAAGGCGTTGCTGGTTTCCTTTTGCAGGTCCGGGTTGCCCAGCACCGCGTAACCAACGCCGGCGCCGGTGTAGCTGAACGAATCGTAGGTGCCGGTGCGCTCGGCGGAACTGGGCAAGCGGGTGCCGCGCGAATACTGGGCGTAGGTGGTCAACGTCGGTGTGAGCTCCACCGACAGGTTCAGGCTCGGCGTGAAATACGAATCGCTTTCTTCCTTTACTTCGCCGGCCGCGTTGGGAATTGCAATTGCATAGTTCTGCAAATTTTTCGGCGTGAGCTTGCGGTGTTCGCCGCGCAGGCCCGGCGTGAGCGTGGCCTGGTAGCCGCCGAGCGCGAAGCCGAATTCACCGCGCACGTAAGCGGCCGCCTTGTCGGTGTCCATGTCGGCCATGCGATTCTTGCGGGTGAACTGGTGTGCGCCGGTGCGCACCACGGTGCGGTCCTCGTACCACGGCCGGCGCGACGCCAGGGCTTCGTAGCTGGCGCCGTAGAACAGCGAGGACGCCGACCCCAGCCGCTTGCTGGCATCGATCGCCAGGCCACGGCTGTCGTTGTAGTAGCCGGTCTCGATCAAGCGCAGGTAGGGCTGGCCGCCGCTCACGTAGGCGGCGTTGGTCTGGTCCACCACCGAGGCATCCTGCTTGTACAAATGGGTCTTGAGCGTGTCGAACAGCGCCAGGCCGGCATCGGTCCAGTTGTGCTCGATGCTGTAGCGGTTACGCCTGGTGGTCGAGTCCTGGACCGCGCCTTGCGGATACAGCGCGCCGGTCTTGTTGTTGTAGACGCGGTGGTGGTCGGCCTTGTAGCTGTCGATGGTAAAGCCGAGCTTGTGGCCGGGCGCCACTTGCCAGTTCAGCTTGGCCAGGATGGCGTTGCTTTCCCAGTCGTCCGGGTTGACCGGCACGCTGCTCTTGCTGTCGATCTGGTCGCCCTGGCGGTGCACGCCCACGACCAGCGCCTGGACGCTGGGACTGATCTCGGCGGCGGCGGTAAATGCATGCATGCGCGCGTTCTGTTCGCCCGCGTAGCCGAACTTGTATTCGCCGTACACCTTGCGCGGGTTTTCGTGATGACCGTCCAGGTACTGCTCCGGCGACTTGGTCACGAACGACACCGAGCCACCGAGGCCCGGCGTGCCGCTGCCGGCCGGGCTGGCGCCCGAACCGATGCTCACGTAGTGAAACGTTTCGGGATCGAAGTAATCGCGGCCGATACCGAAGGCGTTCATGGTGTTGCCGTCCGGCTTGGGTGCAGCGTCCGGCAGGGCAATCCCGTCGAGCTCCATGCTCACGCGGTTGCCTTCCACGCCACGGATGTTGAAGCCGGTATTGCCGGCGCCGTCCCAGACGCTGCCATTGCCGCTGGCAGCGCCAGGCACGCTGATCAGCGGCGAGTAGCGGGCGATATTGGCCATGTCCACCGCGTTGTTGCGCTCGAGCTGTTCGGCGCCGATGACGGTGGTGGTGCCCTTGCGGGTCGAAGAAAGGTCGTCGCGCTTGGCCTGTACCAGGATTTCGCCCAGCGCCGGGGCGGCAGCGGCAGCAGACGCAGCAGCGACCTGCGCCTCCTGCGCCTGGGCCGGCAGCAGCGCCACGCCCAGGAGGGTCAACAAGGCAGATTGCACCGCGACGCCCATCGAGCGTGGACGCGGGGATTGAAGCGGGCCGGCACGGTGCCGGGCAGGAGTAGCAGCCATAAAATATCCAGAGAGAGTATGTGAACGGCTGGCTCTCGGACGCTTGACGATTGCTGGCAAAAACCCAGTTTAACAATAATGATTCTCATTTACAAGCATTGCTTGATGCCTGTTGGTCATTATTTTTTGCACACGTCCCCCGTGGCGCTGCTGGTAGCTGGTCCGCTAGCCCGCCAAATAGTTGTTCTTCACCCGCACATAATGCTCGGCCGAATATTTCAGGTAGGCGATTTCCTCTGCGGAGAGCGCACGCGCCTTGACTGCCGGGCGGCCGATGTACAGGTGGCCACTCTCCAGCACCTTGCCGGGGGAAACCAGGCTGCCGGCGCCGACCATCACCTGGTCCTGCACCACCACGTCGTCCATGATGATCGAGCCCATGCCGATCAGGCATTCGTTGCCGATGGTGCAGCCGTGCAGGATCACCGAGTGGCCGATGGTGACGTAGTCGCCGATGGTCAGTGGCGAACCATCCGGTTTCGAGGCGCTCTTGTGCGACACGTGGCCCATGGCGAAGTCCTGCACATTGCTGCATTCGCCGATGACGATACGGTTGACGTCGCCGCGCAGCACGGTATTGCACCAGACCGAGCTGTCGCGGCCGATCTGCACGTCGCCGATCACTTGCGCCGATTCGTGGACATAGATGTTTTCACCGAGCACCGGGCTGGCGCCGAGATAGGAAGTAAATGGCATACACGCTTTCTGTAAGGTTAAAGACGACCGGGAACGAACGACAGCGATGCAAACTCGGCCTGGTAGCCGGCCGCCTTCGGGCTGCAGGCGTACAGGCCGCAGGCCACGCTGGCGGCGCCGCC
Organism: Duganella phyllosphaerae; assembly: GCF_001758785.1. GTDB lineage: Bacteria > Pseudomonadota > Gammaproteobacteria > Burkholderiales > Burkholderiaceae_D > Rugamonas > Rugamonas phyllosphaerae. The sequence continues at coordinate 106,584 of NZ_LROM01000087.1, read as the reverse complement.
GCGTTCGCCCAGGTGGGCGATGCGGATCTGGGTCCAGGCTTCACCATCGAATGACGACTCGACGATGCAGTCCTCGGCCTCGGCACGGATGCGGAACCACACGGTGTCGATATGCTTGGGCAGCGGCTGGGTGGACCAGTCCGAGTAATGGCTGTTGGTGACCACGGCGCCCAGGCGGTTGTCGCCGTCCGGTTCGAACTCCACCGATGTCTTGAGCCAGCAGCCATCGGACAGCCGCACCATCAGCCCGGCCTGGTCGTACTGGTGCACCGGCTTCGAAGTGACCTTGGTGGTCAGCACGAAGTCGCCGTGCGCCTGCAGGTAAAGAAAGTGGCCGTTATCGACCTGGAAGCCGTAGTGCGTGCGCTGCCAGAAGTCGGTGCTGGCATCGGGTTCGATGCGCAGGCACCGCGCGGCAGCGTCGATCTGCCAGTTGGCCGGCGCGCAGTGCCATTGCAGGCGCGCGTCGAGCTCGGGGCGGTCGAAGGTCAGGTCCAGCGCAGTATCGGTCATGCGTCCATCCTCGTCACGGAAAACGCCAGTGTAACCCGCTCAGGCCTGCAGCAACACCGTCGCGCCGCGCGCGATCGCCTTGACCACTTTCATCACGTCCCAGTTGGTCAGACGGATGCAGCCGTGCGACTGGGTCTTGCCGATATTGGCCGGCTCGGGCGTGCCGTGGATGCCGTAGTGATCCTTGCTGAGGTCAATCCAGGCCACGCCGACCGGGTTGTTGGGTCCCGGGGCGATGCGGGCCTTGACGTCGCCGGGCTTGGCGTCCCAGAACAGCTTGGGGTTGTAGCGGTAGTCGGGATTGACCGCCACGCCCAGCACGGTCCAGCGCCCTTCCGGCAACGGGTCGTGCTTGCTGCCGGTGCTGGCCGGAAATTGGGCAATCGGCATGCCGGTAGCGTCGAGCAAGGTCAAGGTGCCTTCGGTGGCGTCGACCAGGATCGTAGCGGCCTTGGGCAACGGCGGCGCGTTGGCAACATTGGGCACCAGCAGTTGCTCGCCGGCGCGCTTGAAGGTTCTGCCGGGATTGAGTTTGCGCAGCAGCGCCGGGCTGCTGTGAAATTTTTCACCGAGCGCTTCGAGCAGGTTGGCGTAGCCGAGCCGGGGCAGCCTGGCCTTGTCGCCCATGGCGGCCGGCACAGGCGCATACGGACCGGCGATATCCTCGGCCGTGAGCGTGTACACGTCCAGCGTGGGCGACGGGTCGGCCTTGAGCACGGCCCAGGTGGCGTCGTCGAGCTTGCCGGTCACGGGCAACTGGCGCAGCTTCTGGAAGCCGGTCACGGCGCGGCGCAAGTTGCTGCCGACCGAACCATCGATTTCACCCGACGAAAAATGGGCGCGGTCGAGCAGCACCTGGGCGCGCAGTATGTTGTTGACGACAGGTGGTGCGATGGTGGCGGTGGCAGCGCCGGCATGGACAGCGACCGACAGGAGCAGTGCAGGAATCAGGGATTTCAAATCGAACTCGGTGCTTGAAGCGGACCGATATTGTAGCCGTTCGATGCCGTGGCAGCAGGCACGTTACGCCTTTGTTACGCGCTACGGTTTCTTGCGGTATTTCTCCAGTGTGTAGCCCAACCGGCCGCGATTGACGTCGAGCCAGGTCCACAGCGCCTCGACCTGCGCACGGTGCGCGCGGTAGTAGGTCTCGTTGAACGCCAGCCATACGCGGGTGTTGATCAGCGGCTGCGGCAGTTGCACGATCGCGCCCTGGTAACGGTCCAGCATGCGCTGGAGATGACTGGGCGCCACGGCAGCGGCCACCACGCCATCGACGCGGCCGAGCCGCAGTTTTTCGATATTGCGGTCGAGGTCGCGGCCGCCGTCATCGATGTGCAAGCCGGCCTCGCGCAGGCGCGCGGTGTAGCTTTGGCCGAGCGCCACGCCCAGCGTTTTGCTCTTGAAAAACTGCATGGGATCGGTATTCGCGGACAGCTTGTCTTTCGCGCGCACCAGTACCACCAGGGTGTTGTGCATGGCGCGGTCGAGGTCGATATTGCCCTGTTTGTCGCGCGGCAGTGCGATGCCGGCCGGATACGTCGGCATTTCACCGAGCGGCGACATGTCGATGTCGCCGTTGGCCAGCGCCACGCGCAGGCGCGCCGGTGGCAGCCGCACCAGCGTGGGCGCGCAGCCGAAGCCGGCGGCCCGGGCGGCGTCGCGCATCAAGTCCACGGCAGCACCGGGCGGTTCAGGCACCTGTTCGCCCTCGCCCATCCAGTATGGCGGGCGGTGCTGATCGATGTAGCCGATGCGCAGAGGAATGCATACCACCGAGGCAGCGGCCGTGACAGCGGGGGTGACAGCTGGTGTGACAGGATAGGCGGCAACAGGATTGGCAGCCACAGCGGCGGCAGCAGGCACCGGGCCGGCAACCGCGCCGAGCGCGAGCAGCGCCCACAGCATGATAGCGCGGTACACCATGTTCAATGCCGGGTATTGGACGGCGGCGACTCGGCCGACGGCGGCGCTGCCAGCGGCACGTTCGGCGCGGAATGGCCCTTGCCGACGATTTGCACGAAAATCTCGTTTTCCTTGATCATGCTGAGCTCGTATCGGGCGCGCTCTTCGACGGAACCGGTGCCGTCCTTAAGGTCGCGCACTTCGGAATCGAGCTTGGCGTTGCGGGCCAGCAGTTCGGCATTTTTCTTGTGGGCCGCATCGACCTGGGCCTCGAAATCGGCCACGCGCACCCAGCCGCCTTTACCCAGCCAGAGCGGGTACTGTATCAACAGCAGCAGGACTGCCAGGCCAAGTGTAATCAGACGCATGGGGATGGGAATAGGGTCATAAAAAAGCGGCCGGAGAGTTCCGGCCGCTCGGTACAGAATTACTTCAGGTTGTAGAAGGCGTCACGGCCAGGGTACGACGCGATGTCGCCCAGGTCTTCTTCGATGCGCAGCAGCTGGTTGTACTTGGCCATGCGGTCCGAACGCGACATCGAGCCGGTCTTGATCTGCAGGGCGTTCAGGCCAACGGCGATATCGGCGATGGTCGAGTCTTCGGTTTCGCCCGAACGGTGCGAGATCACGGCGGTGTAGCCGGCGCGCTTGGCCATTTCGATGGCGGCGAAGGTTTCGGTCAGGGTGCCGATCTGGTTGATCTTGATCAGGATCGAATTGGCGATGCCCTTCTGGATGCCTTCTTTGAGGATCTTGGTGTTGGTGACGTACAGGTCGTCGCCGACGAGCTGGATCTTTTTACCGAGTTCCTTGGTCAGAATCGCCCAGCCGTCCCAGTCGCCTTCGTGCATCGCGTCTTCGATCGAGATGATCGGGTACTTGTCGCACCAGGTGGCCAGCAGGTTGGTGAACTCGGTGGCGGTGAGCGACAGGCCCTCGCCTTCCAGTTCGTACTTGCCGTTCTTGTAGAACTCGGACGCGGCGCAGTCCAGGCCCAGCGCGATCTGGGTGCCTGGCTCGTAGCCGGCTTCTTCGATGGCCTGGATGATCAGCTTGATCGCTTCCTCGTGGTTGGCCAGCGATGGGGCGAAACCGCCTTCGTCGCCCACGGCGGTGCTCAGACCCTTCTTGTGCAGGATCTTTTTCAGGGTGTGGAACACTTCCGCGCCGTAACGCACGGCTTCCTTGAACGATGGCGCACCGACCGGGATGATCATGAATTCCTGGATGTCCAGGTTGTTGTCGGCGTGCGCGCCGCCGTTGATCACGTTCATCATCGGCACTGGCAGTTGCATCGCGCCCGAACCGCCGAAGTAGCGGTACAGTGGCAGGCCGGCTTCTTCAGCGGCAGCCTTGGCCACAGCCATCGACACGGCCAGCATGGCGTTGGCACCCAGGCGGCTCTTGTTTTCGGTACCGTCCAGGTCGATCAGAGTGCGGTCCAGGAAAGCCTGTTCATTGGCGTCGAGGCCCATGATCGCTTCCGAGATTTCGGTGTTGATGTTTTCGCAGGCTTGCAGCACGCCCTTGCCGAAGTAACGCTTCGGGTCGCCGTCACGCAGTTCGATCGCTTCGCGCGAACCGGTGGAAGCACCCGACGGCACCGCCGCACGGCCCATCACGCCGGATTCCAGCAGCACGTCGCATTCGACGGTAGGATTGCCGCGCGAGTCGATGATTTCACGACCGATAATATCAACAATAGCACTCATTTAATTCTCCAAAGTTAGACGAAACTGTGTCCGCGCCATGCGTCTTGCGCGCATGTGCGACAGGAATAATAACGGGAATATAACCCGGCGCGCACCTTTGTGGCTACACGCGCGCGCCGGGCAGGCTGCTTTTAGTTGAAGCTGTTCTCGAGGAAACCAGCTTTTTTGGTGATGCGATCGAGTTCGATCAGGGTGGACAACAGTTCCTTCATGCGGCCCAGCGGCACCGCGTTGGGACCGTCGGACAGCGCTTCGGCCGGGTTCGGGTGGGTTTCCATGAACAGGCCATCGACACCGACCGCCACTGCCGCACGCGAGAGCACCGGCACCATTTCGCGCATGCCGCCCGACGACGTCCCGTTACCGCCCGGCAGTTGCACCGAGTGGGTGGCGTCGAACACGACCGGGCAGTTCGACTCGCGCATGATGGCCAGCGACCGCATGTCGGACACCAGGTTGTTGTAGCCGAACGAGGCGCCGCGCTCGCAGGCCATGAAGTTGTCTTCGGACAGGCCGGCTGCCTTGGCGGCGGCACGGGCCTTGTCGATGACGTTTTTCATGTCGTGCGGGGCGAGGAACTGGCCCTTCTTGATATTGACCGGCAGGCCCGACTGCGCACAGGCGACGATGAAGTCGGTCTGGCGGCACAGGAAGGCTGGCGTTTGCAGCACGTCAACGACACTGGCCACTTCGGCGATTTCGTCGATCGAGTGCACGTCGGTAAGCACCGGCACGCCCAGCTCGCGCTTGACGTCGCCGAGGATCTCGAGGCCTTTTTCGCGGCCGGGGCCGCGATAGGTGGCGCCCGACGAACGGTTGGCCTTGTCGAACGAGGATTTGTAGATGAACGGGATGCCCAGTTCAGCGGTCATTTCCTTGAGGATGCCGGCCGTGTCGAACGCCATCTGGCGCGATTCGATCACGCAGGTACCGGCGATCAGGAAGAACGGTTTATCCAGGCCTACGTCGAATCCGCACAGTTTCATGCCGCTTCTCCTTGCAGTGGTTGCAGTGGTTGCACACCGGCGCCAGCTGCCTTGTGGGCCAGCGCCGCCTTGATGTACGAGGTGAACAGCGGGTGGCCGTCACGCGGGGTCGATTTGAATTCCGGGTGGTACTGCACGCCCATGTACCACGGGTGGGCGTTGTCGCCGGTGCGTGGCAGTTCCATGATTTCGCACAGGTCTTCGGTCGGCGTGCGGGCCGCCACCACCAGGCCGGCAGCTTCCACGCGCGGCAGGTAATGGTTGTTGGCTTCGTAGCGGTGACGGTGACGCTCGGTCACGACCGCGCCGTAGATTTCGGCGGCCAGCGTGCCGGGCTTGATCTCGCAGGTTTGCGCGCCCAGGCGCATGGTGCCGCCCAGGTCGGAATTCTCGTCGCGCTTTTCGACCTTGCCGTCCTGGCCTTGCCACTCGTCGATCAGGGCCACGACCGGTTGCGCGGTGTCGAGGTCGAACTCGGTGGAGTTGGCGGTGGTCAGGCCGGCTTTATGGCGTGCGTATTCGATCAGCGCGACCTGCATGCCCAGGCAGATGCCCAGGTAAGGGATCTTGTTTTCACGGGCGAACTGCGCCGCCATGATCTTGCCTTCCACGCCGCGCTTGCCGAAGCCGCCCGGTACCAGGATGGCGTCGAACCTGGCCAGCTCGGCGCAACCGGTGGTCTCGATCTCTTCCGAGTCGATGTACTCGATGTTGACCTTCGATTCGTTGTGGATGCCGGCGTGGCGCAGCGCTTCGGTCAGCGACTTGTACGACTCGGTCAGTTCGACGTATTTGCCGACCATGCCGATCGACACTTCCGACTTCGGATGCTCGAGCGTGTAGATCAGCTTGCTCCAGACCGACAGGTCGGCCGGCGCCGGGTTGATGTCGAGCGCTTCGCAGATGATCGCGTCCAGGCCCTGGTCGTGCAGCATTTGCGGAACTTTGTAGATGGTATCGACGTCCCATACCGAGATGACAGCCTGCTCTTCGATGTTGGAGAACAGCGAAATCTTGGCGCGCTCGTCGTCGGGAATCGGACGGTCGGCGCGGCACAGCAGCGCGTTGGGCGAAATGCCGATCTCGCGCAGCTTTTGCACCGAGTGCTGGGTAGGCTTGGTTTTCAGTTCGCCAGCCGAGGCGATGTACGGCACCAGGGTCAGGTGCACGAAGGCGGTGTTCTTGCGGCCGGCGCGCAGGCTCAGCTGACGCGCGGCTTCGAGGAACGGCAGCGATTCGATGTCGCCCACGGTACCGCCGATTTCGCACAGGGCCACGTCGTAGCCTTCGGCGCCGCGACGGATGTAGTCCTGGATTTCGTTGGTGATGTGCGGAATCACCTGCACGGTTTTACCGAGGTACTCGCCACGGCGTTCCTTGCGGATGACCGATTCGTAGATCTGGCCGGTGGTGAAGTTGTTCACCTTGCGCATGCGGGTGGAAATGAAGCGCTCGTAGTGGCCGAGGTCGAGGTCGGTCTCAGCGCCGTCGTCGGTAACGAACACTTCACCGTGTTGCATGGGGCTCATGGTGCCAGGATCGACGTTGATGTACGGGTCGAGCTTGAGCATGGTGACTTTGAGGCCGCGCGATTCGAGGATCGCGGCGAGAGAGGCGGCGGCAATCCCTTTACCAAGGGAAGACACAACGCCACCGGTGACGAAGACAAATTTGGTCATTGCAGATGGTGCCGAACGGCACGTGCGGGAAATTGAAATTATATCCTAAAACGCGTAAATCAGCAGCATTACCCCCGGAAAATTCGGCTTTGGCCGTACTCCGCGACTGTGACGAACCGTACAGACAAGACGCACCAACAAGATCAAAATGACAACTCACAAATGCACAGGAGATCACCATGAGCTATACCGAACGCGATCCATACGGCATGTACGTGGACAACGGCCGCAAAGGCCCGGGTCCTGAATTGATGGGTGCCGACACCCTGATTGGCGACCACGTGCACAACCTGAAAAACGAGCACCTGGGCGAGATCAAGGAGATCATGCTCGACATGCGCACCGGCAAAATCGCCTATGCAGTGATGGCCCACGGCGGCGTGCTGACCATTGGCGAAAAACTGTTTGCCGTGCCTTGGGAAGCGCTGACGCTCGACACCGTCAACAAGCGTTTCACCCTCAATATCGAGAAAGAGCGCATCGAAAACGCTCCCGGTTTCGACAAGAACGACTGGCCTAACATGGCCAACCAGACCTGGGCGTCGCAGATCGACAACTACTATGGCACCACCCGCCAGAGCAGCCTGAACTCGCCGATCGATTAAACCATCGATTAATCTTTAATTGAGTTGGCATGACCCAGCGCGCCCGCTGTACGGGGCGCGCTGAAACTACTTTATTTTAAGCCTCAAGCACCGCCATACGTAGGACTACGTAGGCCTGAAACCTTAAAACAACAGTAATAATGTTTGGTCTGCAAAACCGTGAGAAATCCTCATATTGTTATGAGTAATTTGACTAGAATCAAATTTTTACTCATGGGAGCGCCACGTGTTTGCAGTCACCAATTGTCGTAAAGCCGTCTTGCTCAGCCTGTACGGCGCTTCCGCGCTGGCACTGGCGCCCGCCACCTACGCGCAGACCACCGCCACGCAAGAAACAGCTGCGCCGATGCAATCGGTGACCGTGGTCGGCTCGCGCCGCGCCACCTCGTCCTCCACCGACACCGTGGTGCCGGTCGACCTGATTCCCATGAATAAGCTGGCGGAACAGGGCGGCCAGTTCGACCTCTCGCAGACCCTGACCTACATCTCGCCCTCGTTCAACTCCACGCGCCAGAGCGGCGCCGATGGCGCCGACCTGGTCGACTCCGCCGCCCTGCGCGGCCTCGGTTCCGACCAGACCCTGGTGCTGGTCAACGGCAAGCGCCGCCACACCACCGCGCTGGTCAACCTGTTCGGTGCGCGCAACCGCGGCAACACCGGCACCGACCTCAATGCAATCCCGATGCTGGCAATCAAGGACGTGCAAATCCTGCGTGACGGCGCTGCCGCCCAGTACGGCTCGGACGCGATCGCCGGCGTGATGGACATCAGCCTCAAGAAGAGCAAGGGCTGCGAAGCGATTGCCGGCTACAGCCAGTACTCGGCCGGCGACGGCGAGAACTGGATGGGCTCGGCCTACTGCGGCTTCGACCTGGGCAATGGCGGCGTGCTGGCCCTGACCGGCGAATACCTCGACCGTGGCCGCTCCAACCGCGCCGAACCGGACAATCCGCGCATCATCGGCGACACCAAGACCGAGAGCGAGACCATCTACGCCAACGGCGAACTGCCTACCACCGGTAATGGCCGCCTGTACTTCACGGCCGGGGCGCAAAAGCGCGATGGCTCGAGCGCGGCGTTCGCACGCGGCGGCGTCGGTTCCGACGACATTCCTAGCCGTAATTCGGCTGCCATGTACCCGAACGGTTTCGTGCCGTTCATCAATGCCAAGATCGAGGACCGCACCGCGATTCTCGGCCACCGCATCATGCTGGGCGAGTGGAATACCGACATCTCGCAGACGTACGGCTACAACAAGATGAAGTACGACATCAGCAACACCATCAACGCGTCGATCGCCAACCTCGACCTGCAAAACGGTGGCCGTGGCGTCAGCGCCAGCCAGTTCAACGCCGGTGGCTTCTCGTTCCAGCAACTGACCACCAACCTCGACCTGAGCCGCTACTACGACGGCATCATGGGTAAAGGCATGAACGTGGCCTTCGGCGGCGAATACCGCCGCGAGGAATTCAAGATCTTCGCCGGCGAAGCCGGTTCGTACATCGACGCCGACGGCGTGGGCAATGGCGGCAACGCCGGCAGCCAGGGCTTCCCCGGCTTCCAGCCAGGCGATATCACCAACGCCAAGCGCCACAGCAACGCCGCCTACCTCGACCTGGAAGCGGACTTCACCGACCTCGTCAAAGGCCAGGCTGCCGTGCGTTACGAGAAATTCAGCGACTTCGGCTCCACCGTGACCGGCAAGCTGGCCGGCAGCGTCCGCGTTGCCGATAGCGTGCTGCTGCGCGGTTCGGCCAGCACCGGCTTCCGCGCGCCATCGCTGCAGCAAAGCCACCTGTCCACCACCTTCACCGACTTCATCGGCGGCGTGCCGAAGGAAGTGGTGCTGGCGCCGAACGGCGGCGTGGTGGCCAACGCGGCCGGCATTCCGAAGCTGAAAGAAGAAAAATCGACCAGCTTCACCTTGGGCACCACCTGGACGCCGACCCAGGCGATCTCGCTGACGGCCGACCTGTACCACATCAAGATCAAGGACCGCATCGTGCTGTCGGGCCGCTTTACCGCCGACAACTACCCGGACCTGTCGGCGCGCCTGGCTGCGCTGGGCGTGGGCGAGGCGCAGTTCTTCGTCAACTCGGCCGACACCAAGACCCAGGGTATCGACCTGACCGCGTCGCACAAGGCCACCGTGATGGGCGGCCGCCTGAATACCTTCCTGGCCATGAACGTCAGCAAGACCGAGGTGACCGACGTCCACGCACCGGCGTCGCTGCGCGGTTTCGAGGACGTGCTGCTGTCGGAAAAGGAACGCCTGTACATCGAGCAAGGCGCGCCGCGCTCGAAATTCACGCTGGGCTTCAACTACGGCCTGGGGGCGTGGGACACCGATTTGAAGATCATCCACTTCGGCCCGCAAACCCTGGGCACCTTCAGCGGCACCGCCGAGGGCGTACCAAACCAGCGCTACAAGTCGAAAACCTCGGCCGACCTGGCGTTTACGTACAACATCAACAAGGACATGAAGCTGACGTTTGGCGGCAACAACCTGTTCGGCGCACGGCCTACGGCGCAGGACGCCGACCAGACCGACAATGGCTTCAAGTACGAGAGCGTGCAGTTCGGTCTGAACGGCACGTCGTACTTCAGCCGCCTGTGGGTGAAATTCTAACTTCGTCATCCTTTCCTGATTTAAAAAGCCGCCATCCCTGCAAAGAAATGGCGGCTTTTCAGTTTCCGGGCAAACGTAACGTTTGCTTACATGGCATTAACGCTATCCAACTTCCCTCCGCAATACACTATACTCATCTTTACTCCAAGCAACGGAAGCTTCCATGCGCCCCGCTCTCCCCTTGATTTTTTTCGCTGCCCTGCTGCAAAACCTTCCCGCCGTGGCGGCGCTCGGTGGCGCGCCGTCCGATTTCGGCGGTACGCCGGTACGCGCCGCCCGCAGCCTGGCTCAAGCATCGGCTGGCAACAATACCGCCAACGCGGTCTACACGGTCAGCCAGAGCACGCTCGACAGCGGCACCATCGTCCGTGAATATACGGACGCCGCTGGCAAGGTGTTTGCCGTCAGCTGGTCAGGCCCTACCCTGCCCGACCTGCGCACCCTGCTGGGTACCAAGTTCAGCGCGCTGACCGACGCTACCGGCAGGCGCACCCAGGCCGGCCATTCGCAACTGGCGCTGAACCAGTCCGACGTGGTGATCGTCTCGAACGGCCACATGCGCTCGTTCGCCGGCCACGCCTTCATCCCGTCGGCGGTGCCGGCCGGTTTCGACACCAACACGATAGAGTGAGGAAGTTCCGCATGATCAGCCTGCTGCAACGCGCTTGCGCGATCTTCCTGCCTGCGCGCGCAAAATTAGCGTCCGCCGCTTCTACCACCGGCTCCGCCACGACGGCGGCCACTGCGCTGCTTTGCCTGGCGCTCAGCGCCTGCGGCGGCGGTGGTGGCGGTAACAGTGGTTCGTCCACCTCGACTGCGACAACACCGTCGGTAACGGCGCCCACGCCCGTGGTCAGCATCAGCGCCACGCCCACCGCCACCACCGTGGGCCAGGTGGTGACCCTGACCTGGAGCGTGAGCAATGCCACCGCCACCGGTTGCACCGCGTCCGACGGCTGGAGCGGCGCCGTGGCCAACAGCGGCTCGCAAACCGTCACCGCCGGCGCGGCCGGCACGGCGCGCTACGCACTGACGTGCAGCGGCGTCACCAACAGCACCACGGTGGCGATCAGCTCGCCGCCACCGGCGCCCACCGTCAGCCTGACGCTGGCGCCCGCCGCCATCACCACCAGCCAGACGTCGGTGCTGAGCTGGTCGTCGGCCAATGCCAGCAGTTGCACCGCCAGCGGCGCCTGGATCGGCAGCCGCGCCACGTCCGGCTCGGTCACCGTGTCGTCGGCGATTGCCGGCAATATCACTTACAGCCTCAGCTGCACCGGCAGCGGTGGCGAGGCCAGTGCCAGTGCGCAGCTGGGCGTGACCGCCGCCACCAGCAACAGCGTGCCGATCACGGTGGACAACGGCCCGGCCGGCGCCAGCGGCGTGATCAACGTGCCGTACGTGAACGTCACCATCTGCCGTCCCGGCACCAGCACCTGCCAGACCATCGACCACGTGCTGCTCGACACCGGCTCCTACGGCCTGCGCGTGCTCGCTTCCGCGCTCGACAGCGGCATGGCCCTGCCGGCGGTCAAAACCGCGAGCGGCGCCGATGCCGGCGCATGCGGCAAGTTCATCAGCGGCTACACCTGGGGTTCGGTGCGCCAGGCCGACGTCAAAATGGCCGACGAAACGGCAGCCGGTATCTCGCTGCAGGTGATTGGCGACACCGATGCCAATTTTGCCACCACGCCGTCCAGTTGCAGCAGCGCCGGCAACAACCTCGGTTCGATGAGCGCCATCGGCGCCAAGGGCATCCTCGGCGTGGGCCTGTTCAAGCAAGACTGCGGCAATGCGTGCGCGCAGTCGGCCATCAGCGGCGTGTACTACGCCTGCACCGCCGGCACCTGCACGGCCAGCGCCATGCCGCTGGCGGCGCAAATTACCAACCCGGTGGCGGCGTTTGCGGTCAATAACAACGGTGTGCTGGTGAGCTTGCCGACCGTCGGTCCGAACGGGCTGACGTCGGTGAGCGGCACGCTGGTGTTTGGCGTGAACACGCAAAGCAATAACACGATTGCCGGCGAGACCCTCTACAAGACCAACGGCAGCGGCAACTTCACCACCACGTACAACGGCAAGGCATATAACGCCAGCTTCCTCGACACTGGCTCGAACGGTTACTTCTTCACCGATCCCGACATTCGCACCTGCTCCGGCGGCGACTTCTTCTGCCCGGCCGCCACGCTGGCGCTGTCGGCCACCAACACGGCGTCGGACGGCAGCGCTACCGGCGTGGTCAACTTCAACATCGTCAACCTGGTGCAACTGCCCTCGACCGTGCGCGCGGCGCAGGTGGGCGGCACGCTGGGCAGCTCGGCGTCGTCGGGCACGGCGTTCAACTGGGGCTTGCCGTTCTTTTACGGGCGCCGGGTGTTCGTGGTGATGGAGGGCGCGAACGTGGGTGGCCGGGCCGGGCCGTTGTGGGCGTACTAGAAATCTGTCACGGGGCCGTCATGTAATCTGGTTAAAATCGTTATCTTGAAATTTGATCACTTCGGGATACGCAATGAAAACGAATCTGGTGCTGCTGGCAGCGATGATGGTAGCCGGCCTGGTTGCTTGTGGTGGTGAAGCGAACCCGGTGCCGCCGGTGCAGGAAGGCACCACCGTCAACCTGGCGCTGATGGAGACCACCGACCTCCACGCCAACGTAATGAGCTACAACTACTACTCGCTGGGCGAGGACACCAGCCTCGGCATGGAGCGCACCGCCACCCTGGTGGCCGCCGCCCGCGCCGAAAACCCCAATAACGTCCTGCTCGACAACGGCGACACCATCCAGGGCACGCTGCTCGGCGACCTGCAAGCGGTGACCAAGCCGGTAGCGTGCTCCGAGACCATGGCGATCCACAAGGTGATGAACGCCATGAAGTTCGACGGCGGCGGCTTCGGCAACCACGAATTCAATTACGGCCTGCCGCTGCTGAGCCAGATCACCAATACCGACTTCGGCATTCCCGGCGTGACCAAGCCGGCCGGCAATTGCGGCGCACCGGTATTCCCGCTGGCGCTGACCAATGTGACCGGCGTGGCCAGCGGCAAGCCGATCGTGCAGCCGACCGCCCTGCTGCCGCGCACCTTCCGCGCGACCGCCCCGGATGGTAGCGCGCTCGACGTCAAGATCAATATCGGCATCATGAGCTTCGTGCCGCCGCAAATCCTCGAGTGGGACCAGAAGAACCTGGCCGGCAAGGTGGCCGTGACCGGCGCCGTGGAAGCGGCCAAGCAGTACGTACCCGAGCTGCGCGGCAAGGGCGCCGACCTGGTGGTGGCGCTGTCGCACGGCGGCCTCGACCCGAGCGCCTACAGCCCCAAGATGGAGAACCCCAGCTACCACCTGACCGGCACCGGCATCGACGCGCTCTTGATCGGCCACTCGCACCTGATCTTCCCCAAAGGTAAAGAAACCGGCGCCGCCGCGCTGGACGCCTCGTTTGCCGCCTTCCCGACCAGCGCCAGGATCGACGCCGTCAACGGCTTCGTCAACGGCGTGCCGACCGTGATGGCGCAAAGCTGGGGCCGCCGCCTGGGCATCATCAAGATGACCTTGATCTACCAGGGCGGCAAGTGGGTGGTGCAGCCGGCCAAAACCAGCGTGGAGTCGCGCGGCTTCAAGTACACCGACGGCACCACCAACGTTGCTGCCGATCCGACCATCGCCCCGCTGGTGGCCACCGAGCACGCAGCCACCATCGCCTACGCCAAGCAGCCGCTGGGCGTGGCGACCGACTTCGAGATGTCGTCGTACTTTGCGCTGGCCGGTGACGTCACCGCGATCCAGCTGGTGAACCAGGCCCAGCTCGACTACGTGAAGAACTTCATCGCCACCAGCACCGACGCCACTATCGCCAGCTACAAGAACATCCCGGTGCTGTCGTGCAGCGCGCCGTTCAAGGCCGGCCGCAACGGGCCGTCGGACTTCACCGACGTGGCGCCGGGCGCCACGCCGGCGGCGCCGGTGGGCCTGCAAGTGCGCAACCCGGGCGACCTCTACCTGTACAGTAATAACAACCTGCAGGCGGTCAAGATCAAGGGCTCGGACCTCAAAGCCTGGCTGGAAACCTCGGCCAAACAGTTCGGCGCCATCAATCCTGCCTTGACCACCGAGCAGGACCTGGTGCCGAGCTATTCGACCATCTTCAACTACGACGTGTTCTATGCCGAGGGCAATGCGCTGACGTACCAGATCGACGTCACCAAGCCGGCGGGCAGCCGCATCGTCAACCTGGCGTACCAGGGCAAGCCGGTGGCCGACAACGCCGACTTCATCGTCGCCACCAACGACTACCGCGCCGGCGGTGGCGGCGCCGTGCCCGGCATCGACGGCAGCAAGACCATCATCAAGTCGCCCGACGCCAACCAGGCCGTGGTGAGCAACTACCTGGCGGCGCGTGGCAAGGCCACGGGCAAGGTCAGCCTGGTGGACAACGGCAGCGCGCGCAGCTGGAGCTTCGTCAAGGTAGCCACGGCCGGCCCGGTGATCCTGCGCTCGGCGCCGGGCCACCTGGGCCTGGCGAAAAGCGCCGGCATCACGGCGGTGACGGCCGAGGGCGGCCTCGACGGCAGCGGCTTTGCCAAGTACACCATCGATCTGAGCAAGTGATCAGTTGTTGAAGCCGGGCCGGCCTTGCGCCGGCTTTTTAACTTTGCGAGGTGCAAGATGAAAACTTATCGAGGTGCAGTATTGATGGCGGTTCTAGCTTGCGCGTGGCTGTCCGGCTGTCAGATGCAGCGCGACAAACCCACCGATGCCCAGATCGAAGTGGTGGGCATGAAAGCGATCCAGGAAGCGGATGCCAGCGCCGAGCGCAAGCTGATGTCGTGGTCGCAGCAAAACCTGCCAGTGGCCCAGCGCGAACTAGCGCTGGTGTACCAGCAGCGTCCCCAGCAGCGCAAGGACGCGCTACGGCTGTTCGAGCAGGCCGCGCGCGGCGGCGACATCGAAGCGGCGTACGAACTGGGCGAGATGCTGCGTACCGGCGTGGTCAGCGTACCGCCGCAACCGCTGGCCGCCTCGAGCTGGTACACGCAAGCGGCGCAACAGGGTCACGCGCGCGCCGCGCTGGCCCTGGCGCTGCTGTACAAGAACGGCAATGGCGTGGCCCGCAACGACCTGCAGGCGGCGCACTGGCTGCAAACGTCCAGCGCCGGCGGCAATCCGCACGCGATGTTCCTGCTGTCGTACTTTTACCGCGACGGCCAGGGCGTGCCACAGGATGCCGCCAAGGCCCGCGCCTTGCTGGAAGAATCGGCCGAACACGAATACCCGCCGGCGATCCAGGAACTGGCGATGACGGTGGAACTCGGCGACGAGCACAGCCCCAAAGACCTGCACCGCGCCAGCCACCTGCTCAAGGAAGCCACCGAGCACCGCCACAACAACTGGAACCGTTTCTAAACTTCGGGGTCAGCGTTTCTAGACTTCGGGGTCAGTGCCGACATTCGGACATTTTTGTCCGAATGTCGGCACTGACCCCGAACTGCTTGAAGGATTATTCGCCGGCCAGGCGCGCCATTTCGCGTTCCATGTTGTCGATGGCGCGGTCGTTGTACTGGGCGGCGAAGTACGGGTCGCAGAACAGCTTGTGCGCTTCGGCCTTGCGGCACAGGTGGCCCAGTGCGCCGGTGCGCTGGCGGCGGTATTCGTCGTCGGGCAGGTGGGCGTACTCTTGGCGGATGGCGCGCGCGTAGTTCTGGTAGACCTCGTCGTCCTGGCCCAGGATCGCCAGGTCCACGCTCAGCAGCACGGCCTTGAGCGGGTGCTCGATCGACGCTTCCTGGAAGTGGTCGGTGGCGCGTATCAGTGCGGCGGCCGGGTCCATTTCCTGGCCCAGGTGGCTGCCCAGCCACAGCTGGGCGCTCGCTTCCTCGTTGCTGGGGGCGCCGGCGTCACGCGCGTGTTCGTATTCGGCGTCGTGGAACCAGAACGCCTGCTTGACGATCTCGATATCGAGCGCGGACGGCTTGGTGTTGGCGGCCCAGGCGCGGATTTCGGACAGGCCGTGCACCAGGTGGTCGAGGTTGTGATAGTGGCGCGCCGTGCCGCCATATGCGGTGGCGCCGGTCAGGCGCGCGAACCAGGCGTCGGCGTGGTTGATGGCCGATTCATCGGCCTGGGCGTAATCCCACAGCAGTTCCCACTCGTTGCGCAGCCAGCCCAGCACCCAGGCGTGGTACGCGGGTCCGGGCACGAATTTTTTCATGATCCAGTTCCAGCCGATCGGCCCTTCCAGCGCCTTCACGAAGCTCGAACTGACCGAACCCAAGTCGCGCGGCGGCATCACGAAGATGGTCTTGGCGCCTTGCAGCACATCGACATTGGTTTGCTGGATCAGGTTTTCGTAGTCGAAATCGGCGGTGGTGCGGATGCCGCGGATCAGGTATTCGGCGCCGTGCTTGCGCGCTGCGCGCGCCGTGTAGTCGCCGCGCACGATCACCACCTGGACATTGTTCCAGCCCTGTTCGGCGCAGCTGAGCGCGATGATGCTCTTGCGCTCCTCGGCCGTGAACTTGGGTTTCTTGGCGCTGTTCTCGGACAGGAACACCACTACCTCGTCCGCCATCGACCGGGCTTCGTTGATCACCCACATGTGGCCATTGGTGATCGGGTCCAGCGTTCCCGAGAATCCGATTTTTTTCATGGTGCCGTCCGCATATCAAAACGGCATTTTAGACCGGAGTGGGCCTCGCAGTCTCGGGAAAATCGATTTTGATCTTCAGCCCGCCCAGGCGCTCGGAGGTATCGAGCGTGAGCACGGCGCCATGGCGCTCGGCAATCGACTTGATAATCGCCAGCCCCAGGCCGCTGCCGCCAGCCTGGCTGCCCGGCACCCGGTAGAAGCGGCTGAACACGCGCTCGCGCTCGTCCGGCGGAATGCCGGGGCCGGAATCTTCCACGCTCAGCAGCACCCGCCCCGGCCCGGCCACACCCTTGACCTTGGCTTCGGCCGGAATGCGGCGCAGCTCGATATCGACGGTGCCGCCAGCCGGCGTGTACTTGATGGCGTTGTCAACCAGGTTGCGCATCAGGATGATCAGCGCATCGGGCTGGCCATCGACGACCGCTTCGTCGGCATGTTCCAGGCCCAGGTCGATCTGGCGCGCCTGCGCCAGGCCGGCCATGTCACCGAGGGTGCGCTTGACCAGGTCGGACAGGTTGACCCGATCGAGCCGGACATCGTCAACCGAACCTTCCTGGCGCGCCAATACCAGCAACTGTTCCACCAGGCGAGTGGCGCGTTCGATGCCGGCCGTGACGCGGCCGATCGCCACGCTGCGCGCTGCATCGTCCTGCGCCCGCTCCAGGCTCAGCACCTGCAGCTTGAGCGCAGCCAGTGGCGAGCGCAGCTCGTGCGCGGCATCGGCCACGAAGTGCTGCTGCGCCTCGAACGCGGTGCGCACCCGGCCGAACAGCAAGTTCAGTTCGTGCACCAGCGGCAGCACTTCGTCGGGCAAATCGTTTTCGGATACCGGCGACAGATCGTCTGCCTGGCGCGCCGCCACCTGGCGTTTGACGCGCGAGACGGGCGCGAGCGAGCCGCTGACCACCCACCAGACCACCAGCATCAAAATTGGCGCCATCACCGCAATCGGCCCCACCGTGCGCAGCGCCAGGGTACCGGCCATGCGCTGGCGCACGGCCATGTCCATCGCGACCTGCACGGTCTGATTGCTGGTTTGCACCGAGAAGATGCGGTACGTGGTGTTATTGGCCTTGACGTTGGAAAAACCGAGCACGGCGCGCTGCGGCAGCGCCGCGCGCGACAGCGAGCGGAATACCTGGGCGCCGTCCGGCGTCCATACCTGCACCACCAGATCGTCGTTGCCGGGATCGGGCGAGGCGTCGGCGGCCTTGTTGGTGAGCGTGGCGCTCGAGCGCAGCGACATTGCCATCTGCTGCATGTGGTAGTCGAAAATCTGGTCGGCGTCGCTGAGCGCGCTGCGATAGGCAATTGCCGCCTGGGCAATCGCCGCCATGGTGATGGCCGCCAGCAGGAACCACAGCAGGCGTCCGCGCAGCGAGTGCGTAACCACCGGCACGCGTGGCATCGGCGGCAGCTTCACCTTCATTCTCATAGCTTGGGCACCATGTAGCCGAGGCCGCGCACGTTCTGGATCAGTTCGGCGCCGAGCTTCTTGCGCAGGCCGTGGATATACACTTCCACCGCGTTGCTGTTGACTTCATCCTTCCAGCTGTACAGTTTTTCTTCGAGCTGGTGGCGCGACAGCACGATGCCGGGCCGGGCGATCAGGGCCTCGAGCACCGCCCATTCGCGCGCCGACAGGCTCACCTGCTTGCCATCGGCCAGCACTTCGCGGGTTTGCGGATTGACGCTGACGCCACCATGTTCGAAGACCGGCTCGGCGCGGCCGGCAGAACGGCGCAGCAAGGCGCGGATGCGCGCCAGCAGTTCGTCCAGGTCGTACGGTTTCAGTACGTAGTCGTCGGCGCCGGCGTCGAGCCCGGCGATGCGCTGCTCCTTGACGTCGCGCGCGGTGGCCACCAGTACCGGCGTCAACTCCTTGCGCGCGCGCATCGAGCGCAGCACTTCGAGGCCGTCCTTGCGCGGCAAACCGAGGTCGAGCAGCACCAGGTCGTAGGTCTGGGTTTGCAGCGCGGTGTCGGCCATGTCGCCGTCCTTGACCCAGTCCACGGCATAGTGCTCGGCGCGTAACAGGTCGAGCACGACTTCGCCGATCATGGTGTCGTCTTCTACCAGCAGAAGTCGCATGGTGTGGTCCTTTTCTTGTTGTTGGTGCGTTCTGCAGGCCGGGCTTAACCCAGCCGCACTGGAATGAAGATTGTATCGCCGCCGCGCTGTATCAGCAACGCCACAGATTTGCCGGACTTGTTCACCACCTGGCGCACCTGGTCGATATTGGTGACCGCATAGCCGTTCACCGACAGCAGCACGTCGCCCGGTTGCACGCCGGCGCTTTGCGCGGCGCCGCCAGCGTCTTCGATCAACATGCCGTTGGCGATGCCGCTATCGCGGCGCTCGTTCGGGTCGAGCGGACGCAGCGACAGTCCCAGCTTGCTGGTGGCCTGCTCGGCACGGTCGCTGGTGGCGGACACGGCAGCCACCTTGTCGGTCAGGTTGCCCAGCTTGGCGTCAAGCGCAATCAGTTTGCCCTGGCGCCATACTTCCAGCTTGACCGTGCTGCCCGGCTTGATCAGGCCGACCATGGCCGGCAAGTCGATCGAACTGACGACTTTTTTGCCATTCATGCTGCGCACCACGTCGCCGGGCTTGAGACCGGCTTTCTCGGCCGGGCCACCACGCTCGACGTTGGCAATCAGCGCGCCTTCAGGCGTGGCCAGCTTGAACGAATCGGCGATGTCCTGGCCCACTTCCTGCACCGTCACACCGAGCTTGGCGTGTTCGACCTTGCCGGTGGCAACGATCTGGTTGGCAATCGTGGTCGCCACTTCGATCGGGATCGCGAACGACAGGCCCTGGTAGCCGCCGGTCTGGCTGTAGATCTGCGAGTTGATGCCGACCACTTCGCCACGGGTGTTGAACAGCGGGCCGCCCGAGTTGCCGGGATTGACCGCGACGTCGGTCTGGATGAACGGCACGTAGGCGTCGTCGGGCAGCGAACGGCCCTTGGCGCTGACCACGCCGGCGGTGACCGTGTTGTCAAGGCCGTAAGGCGAACCGATTGCCAGCACCCACTCGCCCACCTTGACGTTATCGGCCTTGGCCAGCGGCACCACCGGCAGGTCCTTGGCGTCGATTTTCAGCACGGCGACGTCGGTTTTGGGATCGGAACCCAGTACCTTGGCGCGGAATTCGCGGCGGTCGGTCAGTTTGACCGTCACTTCACGCGCATCGCGCACCACGTGGGCATTCGTCAAAATGATGCCGTCGGAGCTGATGATGAAGCCCGAGCCCATGCCGTGGGTAGGCACTTCGCGCTGGCCGCCACGCTGCTGCTGGCCCTGGAAGCGGCGGAAGAATTCCATGAACGGGTCGTCGCCGAACGCATCGGCGCGGCCTTGCCCTGGTCCCTGGCCATCGTAGGAAGCCTTGGTGGTGCCACGCACGTCGATATTGACCACGGCCGGGCCATTCTTGGCGGCCACTACCGAGAAATCAGGCAGGGAGATATTTGGCGCGGCCACCGCAGCGGGGGCGCCGGTATTGGCTGATGGAGGAGCCGTCACTGCCGCCACCGGAGTCCCGGCGGCAACCGCGTTGCTTTGCTTGACCGCGACCGCACCGCCGGCGCCTATGGCAGCCACAATGGCCAGCGCGGCAACGGTGCGTTTGAAGGTTTTCGATCCGGTTGGGGTAGTTTGGGACATGATGCACTCCTGAATTGAATTAGGATTCTAGATGTATCCAATATGAGGCAAAAAACTTAGACCCTACTTAATGAAATTTCCACCGAAACATATGCTTACAACACATGCTGGCGGTGGATTCAGGGCCGCAGACGCACCACTGGCCGGATAAACCGGCCAGTGGTGTCTTACATCACGATGTAGCGATTACGCTGCCTGGCGTTGCTCCAGGGCGGTGACGTTTTCGCTGCCGTTTTGACCGTCGATGACGATCTTGCGTGGCTTGAGCGCTTCGGGCACCTCGCGCACCAGTTCGATGGTGAGCATGCCGTTGTCGAAGCTGGCGCCGGTCACCTTGACGTGGGTGGCCAGCTGGAACCGCTGTTCGAAGTCGCGGGCGGCGATGCCACGATGCAGGTAGGTGCGCTCGGTGGCGTCCTTCTGCTTGCGGCCAACGACGTGCAGCGAATCGCGCTCGAAGGTGATGTCGATCTCGTCGCGGTTGAAGCCTGCCAGCGCCATCACGATGCGGTACTGGTCATCGGACACGAGTTCGATATTGTAGGGAGGATAGCTGGGCGACGAATCGGCGCGCTGGGCGTCGTTGAGCATCTGGGCCAGGCGATCGAAGCCGATGGCGGAACGGTACAGTGGGGTCAGGTCGAAAGTACGCATGATGGATATCCTTTTCAAGTTAAGCGATAAATGAGTCCCCCGTCGGAAGCATTCCTTGGGGCCGGTGGTCCCCTGCTGGGCAACCACTGAGTCCGATATAGGGTGGTAGTCGATGGCTTTCAAGGGCTTTTTTTACGATTTTTTTTGCGGCCTTGCCAGCACCCCCTGCGTGCTAAACTCTTTCTCTTGTTCAATCACGATCCGAGTCCTCAATGTCTTTCACCCGTGCCGCATTCGCCGCCCTGCTCGCTACTACCTTCAGCGCCCAGGCCGACACGATTTCCGAACAGCCTTACCCGGGCACCATCGTCCTCAAAGTGGACGCCTCCAATACGGCACAACAAATCTTCCGCGTGCGCCAGACCATTCCGGCCAAGCCCGGCAAGCTGACCTTGCTGTACCCGCAATGGGTGGTGGCCAACCACGGCCCCAGCGGCGCGCTGAACCAGTTCGCCGGCCTCAAGGCCAGCGCCAACGGCAAGCCGCTCGACTGGCGCCGCGATCCGCTCGACGTGTGGGCCTTCACGGTCGACGTGCCGGCCGACGCCAACGCGGTCGAGGTCGAATTCCAGTACCTGTCGCCGGTCGAAGCGAGCCAGGGCCGCACCACGTTTACCAACGACATCCTCGGCGTGCAATGGCAGTCGCTGGCGATCTACCCGGCCGGTTACCGCAGCCGCAACATCACGATCCAGCCCAACCTGACCGTGCCGCCCGGTTGGCAATTCGGCACCGCGCTCGAGACCGCCTCGCGCACCGGCGACGAGATCGCCTTCAAGCCGCTGGACTTCGAAACCTTCCTCGATTCGCCGCTGTTTGCCGGCCGCTATTTCCGCCGCATCGACCTCGATCCGGGTGCGAAAATCCCGGTGCACCTGAACGTGGTGGCCGACAGCCCCGAGCAGCTCGAAGCGACGCCGGAACAGATCGGCCCGCACCGCGCACTGATCCAGCAATCGTATAAACTGTTTAACTCGAAACACTACAAGCACTACGATTTCCTGTTCGCCATCAGCGACGAATTCGGCGGCATCGGCCGCGAGCACCACCAGTCGAGCGAGAACGGCGTCAAGTCCGGCTACTTCACCGAGTGGGCCAAGTGGGAAGCGCGGCGCGAACTGCTGCCGCACGAATTTGCCCACTCGTGGAACGGTAAATTCCGCCGCCCGGCCGGCCAGGACGTGCCCAACTTCAATACCCCGCTCGACAACTCGCTGCTGTGGGTGTACGAAGGCCAGACCCAGTACTGGGGCGCCGTGCTGGCGGCCCGTTCGGGCCTGATCAAGCCGGAAAACACGCGCGACCTGCTGGCCGC
The DNA here is from genome assembly GCF_001758785.1 of Duganella phyllosphaerae. Taxonomy (GTDB): domain Bacteria; phylum Pseudomonadota; class Gammaproteobacteria; order Burkholderiales; family Burkholderiaceae_D; genus Rugamonas; species Rugamonas phyllosphaerae. The sequence goes on along the minus strand of NZ_LROM01000087.1, from coordinate 84,275 downwards.
CTCGGCCGCCCGCCTCGACAACGTGCGCGGCCGTACCTGGCGCGCGGTGCAGGACACCACGTACGATCCGATCATCAATGCCCGCCGTCCGCAAGTGTGGAACAACTGGCAGCGCGGCGAGGACTACTACCAGGAAGGCCAGCTGATCTGGCTCGATGCCGACACCCTGATCCGCGAACTGTCCGGCGGCAAGCGCTCGCTCAACGATTTTGCGCGCGGCTTCTTTGGTGTCGATGACGGCGTCAATGTCGCCAAGCATTACACGTTCGAGGACGTGGTGGCGGCTCTGAACGCCGTGCAGCCGCATGACTGGGCCACCTTCCTGCGCAGCCGCGTGGAAAGCCACGGCCCGGGCGCCCCGCTCGATGGCCTGACCCGCGCTGGCTGGAAGCTGGTGTACACCGACAAGCAGACGCCGTTCCTCAAGGCCCAGGAAGACCTGAGCAAGTCGGCCAACTTCCAGTACTCGCTCGGTTTCTCGGTGGGCGCCGAGGGCAAGCTCGAGTCGTTCATCTGGGAAGGCATCGGCTTCAAGGCCGGCCTGTCGGGCAACTCCACCCTGCTGGCGGTCAATGGCCGCGCCTACAAGCCGGACGTGCTGCGCGCGGCGATCACCGCTGCCAAGGGCGGCAAAGAGCCGATCCAGCTCCTGGTGAAAAAGGGCAACCTGTACACCACGTACGCGATCGACTACCACGACGGTTTGAAGTACCCGCGCCTGGAACGGATCAAGGGCACGCCTGACCGCCTGGAAGCAATTCTGCAACCGATGAAGTAAGATGGCGCAACGCCCAACCTGAGGACAATATGAACAACAACGCTGACATTCAACTGAGCGGTCCCTTCAAGGCCACCGACGGCGCCGGCCGCGCCCACGACGCCAAGGCGATCCGTATCTTCGACGAAGGCTACGGCGCCATCGAGGTGTACGTGGACTTTGCCGGCTCGGTCCAGGGCTTGCACAAGGACAAGTCCCTGATCGACGCCGTGGTGGCGCAACTGCGCACCGTCGGCTACCAGGGCCCGGCCCTCACGGCCGGCGACCCGGTGCTGCAAGAGAGCAAATTGCTGGTGCTCGAAGCACCGGACGAGTTCAACACCTTTGCCGCCGGCAAGGGCTGGAAGGACCTGGCCGAGGAATTTGGCGACGAGTAATTATTTAAGATAGCGGCGGCTCCACGCCGCGATCAAGTCCGCCACGTACACCGCATCGTCGCGCCGGGTCAGCAAATGGTCGGCGGTATCGAGCGATACAAAGCTTTTCGGGTGCCTGGCGGCAGTCACGATTTCCATCGCATTGGCCACCGGCACGGTATCGTCGCCCGGGGCGTGCATCACCAGCAAGGCGCGCTTCAAGCCGGCAATCTTCGGTTTGAGTCGATACGCTTCGGCGTCCTCGAAAAACTGGCGCCTGATGCGGAATGGCCGTCCGGCCAGCGGCACCATGGCCTCCCCTTGCTCTCTGATCAGTTCCAGGTACTTGCTGCCGAACAGGCTGGGCATATGGGTGGGATCGCTGGGCGAGCCTATCGTCACTACTGCTGTCGCTTCGGCAATCTGCTCGGCCGCCGCCAGCATGGCCGTGCCACCCAGGCTATGGCCGATCAACAACTGCGGCGCCGCGTGCTGGGTGCGCAGGAAGTCGGCAGCGGCCACCAGGTCGGCCACGTTCGAGGAAAAATTGGTATCGGCAAAATCGCCTTCGCTGCCACCGAGACCCGTAAAATCGAAACGCAGCACGGCGATGCCGTGCGCGGCCAGCGACTGCGCCAGCCGGTGGGCGCCGATCGCATCCTTGCCGCACGTAAAACAATGGGCAAACAGCGCGTAGGCGCGGATGTCGCCGTCGGGCGCGTCGAGCTTGGCAGCCAGTTTGAGGCCGTTGGAGATAAATTCCTGTCTTTGAGAACGCATGCAAACTCCTGCAACTTCGATGAGGGCGTACTCTGACGCATAAGTGGTGGCGGGACAAGTCAAACACGTGAAAGCCGCTATCATAAATGACTTGCAAAGTGTCTCTTTTGAGCTAACCTACCAACTCAAAGGAGGCAATTATGTCCAATCTTATGAAAAAGCCAGCCACCGTATCCGGCGCCGCTGCTATCAAGATTCGCAAGGCTGGCCGCAGTGCAGCCAAGTCCGCGCCTGTGGATGGCTCCCCGCTTTTCAATCTCAATCCGCAAGGGCGGATTGCCTTGATACGACAAGGCATACCGGCATCGACGATTACCAGCCTGTCTTCGCGCATGGGGATGAGCAAGGAAATTTTGCTCACCAGCCTGGGGCTGTCGCGTGCCACCATCAGCCGCAAGGAAAAAGATGCCCTCATGCTGTCCAGTGACGAATCGGAACGGGTGCTGGGCGTAGAAAATCTGATCATCATGGTGCAAACCATGGTCGAAGAGTCGGGCGACCCAACCGGTTTCGATGCGGCGCGCTGGGTGTCAGAATGGCTAACCGAGCCATTGCCAGCGCTGGGGGGCGAAACCCCGGCCAGTTATATGGATACCTTCGAGGGCCAAAAACTGGTGGCAAATTTACTGGCCATGATACAAAGCGGAGCTTACGCATGACTGCGGTGGTGTGGCGTATTGCGATGGAAGCACCCGCCTATGCCGCCAACGATTTAAGTGGCATGGGTGCCAGGCTGACCGGTGGGCGCTGGAACAGTAAGGGCACCCCCGTTGTGTACTGCGCCGTCAATATCGCGCTGGCCGCGCTGGAGACGGTGCATTACCTTAAGGGTCGTGGGCCATTCAACCGCTACCTGGTACGTATCGAGATTCCCGATGAAGTATGGACCACCTGCCAGGTACTCGCACCATTGCCCGGCGGCTGGGATGCTGTCCCTGCCGGCCTGAGCTCCATCGCAGCAGGCGATGCCTGGATCGCCTCCGGTGCCAGCGCGCTGCTACGTGTGCCATCAGTCATCGTGCCGGATGAAGATAATGTGCTGATCAACCCGCAACACCCCGACACCGCCGCGATGACAGCGACGACCATCAAGCGCTGGATCTACGATCCGCGTTTTTTCAAACGCTGACCCTTCGATATCAAGTATAGCCGCACGACAAATAAATCAATCTTGCATCTCAGCGCCAGCGGGGATTATACTGTACATACATACAGTATAAGTCTAATAACAACCCATGCTCACGCCACCACTCGCCATTACCACCGCAGCCGCGCAGGCTGGCCGCCTGGCCATGCGCGATGTGTGGCGGGCCAGCGAACTGGCCATTTCACGCTCCACCACCTGCACCACCGGGCACCAGCTTCTGGACAGCGAACTGCCCAATAATGGCTGGCCGCGCTCGGCGCTGATCGAACTGCTGGTGCAGCAACACGGCATCGGCGAAATGCAGTTGTTAAAACCGGTACTGGCCAGCCTGTCGGCGCGCCAGCGCGTGGCGCTGGTGCAGCCGCCGTATCTGCCGCACGCCATGGCGTGCCGCGCCTGGCAAGTGAATGACCGCAACCTGCTGTGGCTCAAGCCTGCCAGCAGTGCCGACGCGCTGTGGTCGGCCGAACAAATCCTCAAGAACGGCTCCTGCGGCGCGGTGCTGCTGTGGCAGGCCAATGTGCGGCCCGAAGCGCTGCGCCGGCTTAACCTGGCCGCGCAAAGCACCGACACCTGGTTGTGGCTGCTGCGCCCGATCGCGGCGGCAGCCGACGCGTCGCCCTCGCCGCTGCGCATGACCTTGCGTCCGGCCCCCGGTGGCATCTCAGTGGAGATCATCAAGCGCAAGGGCCCGCACTGCGACCAGCCCTTGTTTATCCCTCTCGGCGATATGCCGGTACCGCTGCATATCCCGTTACAACCTGCCCCCCACGATCATGAAACTGATGTTAAGCGTCCACCTGCCGTTGTTGCCGCTCGAAGCGCAACGACCGTGCTGGTCTGAGCCGGCGCCCATGGTCGTCGTCGAGCACGGACTGGTGCTGGCCATGTCGCGCCAGGCCGCGCAGGCTGGCGTGCGCCTGGGGATGCGCAGTGGCGGCGTGGCGGCCATCGCGCCTGACACCACCGTGCTCGAGCGCGCAGCCGACAAGGAAGACCAGGCGCTGGACGCCATCGCCACCGCGCTGATGCAGTACACACCCGACATCACGTATCAACCCGACTGGTCGCTGCTGCTGGACGTGAGCGCCAGTCTCACGCTGTTCAGGGGCCCACACGCGCTGTGCCTGCGCGTGCTGCGCAGCGTGGCCGCGCTCGGCTTCACGCTGCAACTGGGCGCCGCGCCCACCGCTGAAGGCGCCTGGTTGCTGGCCCGTAACGCGCCGCCCAAGGATCAGCCCAAGGGCCGCCGCGTGGCCTCGATGGAGCGTCTGCAACAACGGCTCAACCAGCTGCCGTGCGAGCTGATCCCGGCTGCCGTGCCCTTCCAAGGCTGGCTCACCGATATCGGCGCGCGCAACCTCGGTGCCTTGCGCCGGCTGCCGCGCGCCGGGCTGTTGCGGCGCACCGACAAGCACCTGCTGGCCGCGCTCGACCGCGCCTACGGCGAGGCGCCGGAAATGTTCGAGTGGATCAAGCCGCCCCTGCACTTTTCCGCCCGCATCGAAACCTTCGAACGCGTGGAACACGCCGACGCCTTATTACACGGGGCGTCGAGCCTGATCCTGCAACTGGTGGGCTGGCTTACCGCCATGCAGCAGGCGGTGCGCGCGTTCACGCTGTACCTCGAACATGAACGCGGCCGCGCGGCGGTGGCGCCCACGGCGCTCGACATCATGCTGGCCGAGCCGGCATGGCACGAGTCGCACCTGGTGCGCCTGCTCAAGGAGCGCCTCGGCAAGGTGGAACTGCACGCGCCGGTGATCGCGCTGCGGCTCGAAGCGGTGAAAATCGAAGCCATGCTGCCGCCCAATGCCTCGCTGTTTCCCGAGCCGGGCGGCACGCCGCAGGACTACCACCGGCTGCTGGAACTGCTCACCGCGCGGCTGGGCACCGACAACGTGCTCACGCCCGCCACCGTGGACGACTACCGTCCCGAAATATGCAACACCTGGCTGCCGGCCACGGCCAGGCGTCCCAAGCCACAGCCTGACGAAGTATTCGACGGCCGGCCATTCTGGCTGCTGCCGAAACCGATTGCGCTGCTGATGCGCGACAACCGGCCGTTCTACGGCAGCGCCCTCAAAATCCTCTCCGGCCCCGAGCGCCTGGAAGCTGGCTGGTGGAACGACCAGACCGCCGCCCGCGACTACTTCGTGGCCCAGGGCAGCGACGCCAGCTGCTACTGGATCTACCTCGAACGCACCACCGATGCGCGCTGGTTCCTGCATGGACTGTATGCCTGACCATGGATACCCTGCCAGCCACCACGCCAGTCATCCTGCCCGACTACGCCGAGTTGCAGGTCTTTAGCAATTTCAGCTTCCTGCGCGGCGCCTCGCCGCCCGAGCAGCTGGTGCAGCGCGCCCACCAGCTCGGCTACAGCGCCATCGCCATCACCGACGAGTGCAGCCTGGCCGGCGTGGTACGCGCCCACGTGGCCGCCAAGGAGTGCGGCCTGCAACTGGTGATCGGCAGCCAGATGGCGATCACGCCCGAAGACGGCAGCCCGCCGTTCAACCTGATCATCGTCGCCACCAATAAGAACGGCTACGGCAACTTGAGCGAGCTGATCACCGTGGGCCGCATGCGCGCCGACAAGGGCACCTACCTGGTGCGTCCGCGCGACATTGCCCAGCCGACCGGCGACCTCGTGCATTTGCGCGGCCTGCCCGACTGCCAGTTCATCCTGGCGCCGCGCTACTGCGCGCCCTACGAAGAAGTGGAGCGCCACGCGCAATGGCTGCTGCACAACGCCCCGGGCCGGGTGCGCATCGCGCTCACGCTGCACCACCGCACCCGCGACGCGCTGCACCGGCGCATGGTCGACGGCATCTCCGAAGAATTCGCGATTCCCGTGGTGGCCACCGGCGACGTCTGCATGCACCTGCGCTCGTATAAACCGTTGCAGGACACCATGACCGCGATCCGCCATGGCATCCCGGTGGCGCAGTGCGGCTACAAGCTCGCGCCCAATGCCGAGCAGCACCTGCGCTCGCGCGTGCGCCTGGGCAACCTGTACCCGCGCGCGGCGCTGGACGAAACCGTGCGCCTGGCGCGGCTGTGCGAATTCTCGCTCGACGAGCTGCGCTACGAATACCCGCACGAGCTGGTGCCCGACGGCGAAACGCCGGCCAGCTACCTGCGCCAGCAAGCCTATATCGGCGCCCACTGGCGCTACCCGCACGGCATACCAGCCAACGTACAGGCCCTGCTGGAGCGCGAGCTCGACATCATCGCCGACCTGCAATACGAGGCATATTTCCTCACCGTGTACGACATCGTCCGCTTCGCCCGTGGGCAGCACATCCTGTGCCAGGGGCGCGGCTCGGCCGCCAACTCGGCCGTGTGCTATTGCCTGGGCGTGACCGAAGTCGATCCGTCGCGCGGCACGCTGCTGTTCGAGCGGTTTTTATCGAAAGAGCGCAACGAGCCGCCCGACATCGACATCGACTTCGAACACCAGCGCCGCGAAGAGGTGCTGCAATACGTGTACAACAAGTACGGCCGCATGCGTGCGGCGTTGACCGCCGTGGTGATTTCCTACCGGCCCAAGAGCGTGCTGCGCGACGTGGGCAAGGCGTTGGGCGTGGATCTGTCGGTGGTGGACAAGGTGGCCAAGGCGTCGCACAGCTGGGGCGGCCGCGCCGACCTCGAACAGCGGTTGCTCGACTGCGGTTTCGATACCAGTTCGCCGATCGTGGAAAAATGGAACTACCTGGCCGACATGCTGATGCATTTCCCGCGCCACCTGAGCCAGCACCCGGGCGGCTTCGTCATCTCGCACACCAAGCTGTGCCGGCTGGTGCCGATCGAGAATGCCGCCATGGAGGACCGCAGCATCGTGCAGTGGGACAAGGACGATCTCGATGCGGTCGGCCTGATGAAAGTGGACTTGCTGGCGCTCGGCATGCTCAGCTGCATCCGCCGCACGCTCGATCTCGTCTCCGAGCGGCGCGGCCAGCGTTTCGAGATGGGCGACATCCCGGCCGAAGATCCGGCCACCTACGACATGATCTGCCAGGCCGATACCATCGGCGTGTTCCAGATCGAGTCGCGGGCGCAGATGTCGATGTTGCCGCGCCTGCGTCCGCAAACTTTTTACGACCTGGTGATCGAGGTGGCCATCGTGCGACCCGGACCGATCCAGGGCGAGATGATCCACCCGTATTTGCGGCGCCGGCAAGGTATCGATCCGGTGTCGTACCACAGCGATGCCATCAAGGGCGTGCTCGAGAGAACCCTGGGCATTCCGATTTTCCAGGAGCAGGTGATGCAGATCGCCATTGTCGCTGGCGGCTTCACGGCCGGCGAAGCGGACCAGTTGCGGCGGGCCATGGCAGCCTGGAAACGCAAAGGGGGACTGGGGCCGTTCCAGGAAAAACTCAAGGCCGGCATGAAGGCGCGCGGCTACCCGCCGGAGTTTGCGGAAACCATCTTCAACCAGATCAAGGGCTTTGCCGAATACGGTTTTCCCGAATCGCACGCGTCGTCGTTCGCCCTGCTGGCCTATGCCTCGAGCTGGCTCAAGTGTCACGAACCGGCAGCTTTCCTGGCCGCGCTGCTCAACTCGCAGCCGATGGGCTTTTACTCGCGCTCGGCGCTGGTGCAGGATGCGCGCCGCCATGGCGTGGAAGTGTACGCGGTCGACGTGGCGGTCAGCACCTGGGAAGCGGCGCTGGAACCGGCCGCCAACGGCATGCCGGCGGTGCGCCTGGGCCTCAACAACGTCGATGGCATGGAACGGGACGCCGCCTGGCGCATCGAAGAAGCGCGTGCAGTGGCGCCATTTGCCGACACGTCCGACCTGGCCGCCCGCGCCGGCCTCGACGCGCGCCAGATGACCCACCTGGCCAGCGCCAACGCCCTCGCCGCGCTGGCCGGCAACCGCCGGCAAGCGATGTGGCAAGCCGCCGCCAGCGTACCCGACAAGGGCCTGCTGCGCCCGGCCACGGTGGTGGAAGACGCCATCGAACTCGACGCCCCATCGGCTGCCGAAAGCGTGGTGGCCGACTACCGCCACCTGGGCCTCACGCTGGGGCGGCACCCGGTCTCGTTCCTGCGCGAACGGCTGTACAAGATGCGCTTCACGCCCTCGGACGTATTGATGGGATTTAGCAACGGCCAGCTGGCGCGCGGCTGCGGCATCGTCACCGTGCGCCAGCGTCCGGGCACGGCCAAGGGCGTGGTCTTCATCACGCTGGAAGACGAAGCCGGCACCATCAACGTGATCTGCTGGAAAAGCCTGGTGGAACAGCAGCGCCGCGAAGTGATGGGCTCGCAGCTGCTGGGCGTGTACGGCGTGTGGCAGACCGAAAACAATGTGCGCCACCTGGTCGCCAAGCGACTGGTGGACCTGTCCCACCTGCTGGGCGCACTCGACACAAGGTCGCGCGATTTTCATTAATGGAAGGGCGGCGATGCGTAACCTTAAAAATCTTTCCGGAAAAGCTGGCGAATTCTTATGCATTACGAAATTTATGCGCGCAACCGCAGAACAGCACTTTCTTTTTGATGCTCTTCTGCTGGGCGGTAATGCCAAAACGCCCAGAACCGGAACAGGATACCCCACGGGATTCAGCGCAACCGACGTTAAACGGGCTCAAGCGACTAAAGTGCCTTTCTTCATTTGCGCGGTGGACCGGTCGATAGCCGGTAGCGAAAAATTCTTTATCAAAGGAGTAGACGCCAAACGTACCAGGGGTATCAACGGCAGTACGGTATTCACAGATAGTGCAACAGCTAAGATGCTCACGCCAGACCAACGAACCTCGCTTTCCATCTTGCCGCTCACCACCACTGAGGAACAAGAAGTGATCTCCGCTTAAATATGCGTGCAAGGTTTGCCTGCTTGACGATGACCGCCGTGGTGCAGGCAGTCTGGTCCAATTTTCACGCTGACGTTGAAACACATTCCGCCCCATGCCCATGGCCAAATGCTGCCGGGCCTGCCACACTGCGTTCCATGAAAAATCCCATCTCTTCAGGAACCCGCATGCAAGCTAAAAACACCTCCGTGCCATTCATCGCCGCCGCCACTACTGCCTTGCTGATTCAGCTGGCGTTCCCGATCGCAGCCCACGCCGCCGCGCCCGTTGCCGCCGTGCCGGCCGCGCGCACGGTCGGCACCATCGAAGCAGTTCACCAGTTCCAGACCGGGCCGATGCCCACCGGCGTGACGGTTTCGGCCAAGGGGCGGATTTTTGTCAACTTCCCGCGCTGGGGCGACGACGTACCGTTTACGGTCGGCGAACTGCGCAACGGCGCCGTGGTGGCGTACCCCTCGCAAGCGGCCAATACCTTCGACGCGAAAAAACCTGCCGACACCTTGTCGAGCGTGCAAAGCGTGGTGGTCGACGCGCTGGACCGGCTCTGGATCCTCGACCCGGCCGCGCCTGGCTTCCAGACCCGCATTGCCGGCGCGGCCAAGCTGGTGGCCGTGGACCTGGCCACCAACAAGGTCGTCAAGACCATCATCATTCCCGCCGACGTGGCGCTCGATACCACCTACCTGAACGATGTGCGCTTCGACCTGCGCGCGGGCAAAGCCGGCGTGGCGTACATCACCGATTCGTCGGTCTCGGGACCGGGCGCCATCATCGTGGTCGATATCGACAGCGGTCGCAGCTGGCGCAAGCTGAGCGGCCATCCATCGACATCGCCAGACCCTGCCTTCGTGCCGTTCGTCGAAGGCCAGCGCCTGGCCCAGCGCGCACCCGGCAAGGCGCCGCAGCCGTTTGCGGTGGCGGCGGACGGCATCGCGCTCTCGGCCGATGGCGCCACGCTGTATTACAGCCCGCTTTCGAGCCGGCACCTGTACGCGGTGCCGACCAAGCTGTTGCTCGATGCCGGCGCCAACGAGACAGCACTGGCCGCTGCGGTGCGCGACCTGGGCGAAAAAGGCGCGTCCGATGGCCTGGAGGCGGACGACCAGGGCCGCCTCTATGCCGGCGACTACGAGCACAACAGCATTCACCAGCGCCAGGCCGACGGCCAGTGGACCACCCTCGCGTCCGATCCGCGCATGCTGTGGCCCGATACACTGTCGGTCGGCCCCGATGGCTACCTGTATTTCATCGCCAACCAGCTGCACCGCCAGGCCGGCTTCCACGACGGCAAAGACCTGCGCCAGAAACCGTACATGCTGTTCCGCACCCGCATCAACGCCGGTCCCGTGATGCTGAAATAAGCATGCAGCAGGAACGCACCGGGCAGCCGGTGCGTTACCATAGCGGTTGGAAATTTTTACAGTTCACCAACCTCGGGACACCGCTTGATGCGCGCCACCACATTATTGCTTTCCCTGCTGATCGCGGCCACGGCCGGCGCCGCATCGGCCGGGCCGGCCCGGCAACTGGCCGGCATCACCGCCAGCGGCGAACTGCGGGTGGGCACGCCTGCCGACTACAAGCCCTACACCTACCGGCTCGGCCACAGCGGCGACTACCTCGGGCTCGATATCGACCTGGCGGCCGGCCTGGCCAAACGCCTCGGCGTCAGGCTGACCATGGTGCCCACCAGCTGGCCCACCTTGCTCGCCGACTGGAACGCCGACAAGTTCGACATCGCCGTCGGCGGCATTTCCATCACGCCAGAGCGCCAGCAGCATGCGCTGTTTTCGATCGCTTACCAGCGCGATGGCAAGACCCCGATCACGCGCTGCGACAACGTGCAACGCTTCCAGACGCTGGCGCAGATCAACCAGCCCGACGTGCGCCTGATCGTCAACCCGGGCGGCACCAACGAACGCTTTGCCCGCAGCCATGCGCCGCGCGCGCAACTGACGGTCTACCCGGACAACGTCACCATCTTCGGCCAGATCGCCGCCGGCAAGGCCGACCTGATGATGACCGACGCCATGGAAACGCGGCTGCAACAACGGCTGCACCCGGAACTGTGCGCGGTGCACCCGGATCAGCCATTCGATACCGCCGACAAGGCCATGCTGCTGCCGCGCGATCCCGCGTTGAAAGCGCTGGTGGACCAGTGGCTGCAGGAGCGTATTACCAGCGGTGCGCTGCAACAGGACGTGAAACACTGGCTGGCATTCCCCTGGGCGCTGGAACCGTTGCGCCAGGCCATCGACCAGCGCCTGCTGCTGGCCGAACCGGTCGCGCGCGCCAAGTGGAACCGGCAAGCGCCGATCGAAGATTTGCCGCGCGAAGCGCTGGTCATCGCTGCCGCCGTCAAGCAAGGCAGCGCGCTCGGTTTGCCGACGCAGCGGGTGGAGGCAGTGTTCCGGGCGCAGATCGAAGCGTCGAAAACCGTGCAGCGCGAACTGTACCAACGCTGGACTGCACAGCACGCCGGCCGGTTCGACGACGCGCCCGACCTGGCCACCGACATCCGCCCCGAGCTCGATCGGATCACCACCGAACTGCTGGCGGCGCTGGCCGCCAACCAGGCCATCCTGCTTGACGCTAACCGCCGCGACGAGGTCGCGCAAGGGCTGCGCACGCTCGACGCCACCGCGCTCAGCGCCGCTGCGGCGCAGCAGGCGCTGGCACCACTGATTAACTTCCAATAAGGCCCTGTTTTGCATAATATTGAACTCATCGGCGCCAGCCTGTTTGCGCTGGCCCTGCTCCATACCTTCGCCGCCAAATCGTTCGGCACCCTGGCCCGCCGCCACCCGCGCCATGCCGGCCTGTTCCACCTGCTGGGCGAAGTGGAGGTGGTGTTCGGTTTCTGGGCGTTCGTGCTGATACTGGTCATGGCGCTGGCCAACGGTGGCCAGTCGGCCATCGCCTATGTCGAATCGCGCCATTACACCGAGCCGTTGTTCGTGTTCACGGTGATGGTGGTGGCCGCCTCGCGCCCGGTGCTCGATGCGGTGCAGCGCCTGTTGCTGGCGCTGTCGCGCAAACTGCCGCTGCGCACCGAAGTGGCGCTGGCCTGGTTCGGCTTGGCGCTGGTACCGCTGACCGGCTCGCTCATTACCGAACCGGCCGCCATGACCCTGGCCGCAATGACCTTGGCGCCGCTGATCTTCCGTGCCGGCATGCCGGAGTGGCTCAAGTACGGCGCGCTGGGCGTGTTGTTCGTCAACGTCTCGATCGGTGGCACGCTGACGTCTTACGCGGCGCCGCCGGTGCTGATGGTGGCCGGTACCTGGGGCTGGGACAGCGCCTTTATGGCCAGCAACTTCGGCTGGAAGGCGGCACTGGCAGTCGTCGTCAACGCCACCGTTGTCAGCTTCATGCTGGCGCCGCACCTGCGCCCGATTGCCGCCAACGAAATCCAGGCCACACCGGGCGCCGATGCCGCCGACACGCCGAAGGTGCCGCTGGCCGTCACCGTGATCCACCTGGCCTTCCTGGCCGGACTGGTCGTGTTCAGCCACCACCCCGTGCTGTTCCTGGGCCTCTTCATGTTGTTCCTCGGCTTTACCAGCGCCTACGAGCGCTACCAGTCGCCACTGATCATCAAGGAAGCGCTGCTGGTCGGTTTCTTCCTGGCCGGGCTGGTGGTGCTGGGCGGCATGCAGCAATGGTGGTTACAGCCTATCGTCGAGAGCCTGTCGCCGCTGGCGCTGTTCTTCGGCGCCACGGCCCTGACGGCGATTACCGACAACGCCGCCCTCACCTACCTCGGCTCGCTAATTAACGGCATCACGCCGCAGGCGCAATACATGCTGGTGGCGGGCGCCGTCAGCGGCGGCGGCCTGACCGTGATCGCCAACGCCCCCAACCCGGCCGGCGTGGCGCTGCTGCGGCGCGGCTTCAACGATGAATCGGTCGGCATGCTGGGACTGCTGCTGGGCGCACTGGGACCGACGGTGGTGGCCGCTGCCGCGTTCCTGCTGCTATAAGCGATGGCGCGCCGGGCCTGGGGCGCCAGCGCAGCGTTCCTGATCCAGGGCGCCACGTTATGGCTGTTCCTGGCGCCGGTACGCCAGGCGCCGCAGGAACCTGCTGGCGTGCGCTCCTCGATCCTGATGCTGCTGGCGCTGCCCAAAGCTGTGCCCTCAAAGTCCGCGCCGCTTCTGGCGCAGAACGTGGCCGCCGCGCCTCAGCGGCGCACCACTGCCACCTCCGCCAACGTCACACCAGCGCCAACAGTTGCTGAACCGGCGCCTGTGCCTGTGCTGCGCGACAGCGCGCCGACGTCGATGGCTGCCACCGCACCCGACCCGTTCGCCAGCAACCAGCCCGCCACCGCGCGCACTGCAGCCGCCATCATCGCCCAGGCCAGGCGCGACCTGCCCCGCATCGACAAGGAAATCCTCGGCAAGGCCAAGGGCGTGCCCGACGATCGGCCCGAGACCCTGGAAGAGCGCCTGGCGCGCGGCATCGCCGGCGCCTACGTGGGCGGTGACACGGCGGAAATCACTGACCACTACACCGCGGCCGACGGCGTGGTCTACACCAGAATCACCCGAGGCCCGCACACGACCTGCTACCGCAGCCGGACCGCCGACTTCAACTCGGTCTTTGGCTCCAGCAAAACCCGGATCAGGACCACATGTCCGCCTGCCAATAGCAGCTGGGTAAGGTAAGCAGAACAACGATGGCCATCAAGTCAGGCAAGCTAACTAAGGAGTCGCATGAAACTATCCCGCACCATCCCCGCGCTGCTGCTCGCGCTCGGCATCTCCACCGCGCAAGCCGTCGAGCTGTGCACCGTCATCCTCGACACCAGCAGCCACCAGGTACTACTGCAGCGCGGCGAGTGCGCTCAACAGGTCACGTCAGCATCCACCTTCAAGATAGCGATCAGCCTGATGGGCTACGATGCAGGATACTTGAAAGATGCCCACCATCCGCTGCTGCCGTTTCGCGAAGGCTACGTGGACTGGCGCGAATCGTGGCGTTCGCCCACCGATCCGACCAAGTGGATGCAGGAGTCGGTGGTCTGGTATTCGCAGCAGATCACGCAGTCACTGGGCATGGAGCGCTTTGCCGGCTACGTCAAGCAGTTTGAGTACGGCAATACCGATGTGCGTGGCGATGCCAGAAACGATGGCCTTACCATGTCGTGGATTGGCTCCTCGCTCAAGATCTCGCCGCTGGAGCAGGTACGGTTCCTGGATCGCCTGGTCAACCGCCAACTCGGCGTGAGCAACAACGCTTACGACGCCACCGCCAGCCTGGTGCGGTCGAATGCGACACCCGGCGGTTGGACCCTGTATGGCAAGACCGGCGCCGCCTCCGGCTACGGCTGGTACGTGGGCTGGACCAGCAAGGGCCAGCGCACGCTGGCCTTTGCGCGCCTGATCCGCAAGCAAGCCTCCGACCCGCAGGACACGCCGGCAGGAGTGCTGGCCCGCGAGGCGTTGATCGCGGAATATCCGGCGCTGGTAGAATCGTTGCAACACCAGGTCAACGGAGGATGACATGAAACGCGTCACCGGCATCGGCGGTATCTTCTTCCACGCAAAAGACCCGGCCGCACTGCGCGCCTGGTACCAGCGTCATCTCGGCATCGACGTCCAGGCCTGGGGTGGCGCCACCTTTCCCTGGAAAGCTGCGGGCGGCAGCACCATCTGGTCGATCGGCGCGGCCGATACCACGCCGTTCGCGCCGGGCCAGGCGTCGTTCATGGTCAACTACCGGGTGGACGACCTCGACGCCCTGCTGGCCATCTTGCGCGACGAAGGCTGCCGGGTGCTCGACAAGGCCGACGATTCCGAATACGGCAAATTCGGCTGGGTGATCGACCCCGAGGGCAACAAGGTCGAACTGTGGCAGCCGCCGGCCGCGCAATAGGTCCCAGGTTTCAGGCGCGGCGGTGCTTCGCAAAAAACTCCAGCATCATGCGGGTGGCGTCCGGTCCGGCCTTGGCGTTGAATTTGAGGGCGGGATCGCCGCCGCTCCAGGCGTGGTCGAGGGCGTCGATGCGGGCCACCCGCAGCAGCAGCTTGCGGCCGTCGTAAAAATCGTCGATGCGGTGGGCGTTGTGGCGGGCGTTGCTGCCCTGCGCCTTGTGGGTAATTTTTGCCGGCGCATCATGCGCCAGGCCGTTGATGGCCAGTCCCTGGCGCGCCAGTTGCATCTGGTTGATGGGACGCACCACGCTGTCGCCCTCGCCTGCGATCAAGATCGTCGGCATGCCGGGGAAGCGCGCATGGCGGGCCAGCACTTCGCGCACGGCCAGGTCGGCGCGCAGGGCGGCGCCGTGCTGCATCACGCCCAATGCGCCCATGGTGCTGTGGCCGGCGCCGAACACAGGACCGGAATGCAGGCCTACGGCGGCAAACAGTTGCGGATGGTTGAGGGCCAGGATATTGGCCATGCCGGCGCCGGCTGAAATGCCGGCCACGTACACCCGCGAACGGTCGATGGCGTAAGCGCCCGCCACCTTGTCGATCATGGCCACGATGGTGGACACGTCGCCGCCGCCCTCCTGGGTGGCGCGGTCATACCATTTCCAGCAGCGCTGGGCCTGGTTGCTGACCAGTTGTTGCGGATAGAGCACGGCGTAACCCTTGCGCTCGGCCCACTGGTTCATCCGCGAACCCTGGGCGAACTGGGTGGCGGTCTGATGGCAGCCGTGCAGCATGACGATTAGCGGCAGGCCTTGTGCGACGGCTTCCTCGGGGGTATTTTGCGGCAGGTACAGCCAGAAACTCATGCGGTGGCCGTTGGCGCTCTCGACGTGGGAGGTCAGCCATTTGCCGGGCGCGGTGTTGGTAGTTGCCGGCGCTGGCGCGGACCTGCGGGCAGCCGGCTTGGCGGTCGAAGGCGCTGGTTTGACCGACGGGGTGGTTGAAGAGGCCTTCGGCTTGGCACGGGCCTTGCGCTTGGGCGCTGACGCTGGCGCTGGCGTCAACATCGCCGTCATCAGCTTATTGACAGCAACGCCATGGCGCGCAGTCTTGATCGACGTGCGCATCAGACTGCGGAGCAAACCAGCGGCTTTCTTCATCGGGCCTCCTAGGCTTCGGGGTCAGTGCCGACATTCGGACATCGGAGAACTCTTTGGTTGAAGTGTAATTCAATAAATAAGTTCAAAAATGTCCGAATGTCGGCACTGACCCCGAACTTGATTAGCGTTGCATCGATTCCCACACTTTTTGCAGGCGCTTCACCGATACCGGCATCGGGGTGCGCAGTTCCTGGGCGAATAGCGAGACGCGCAGCTCTTCCAGCATCCAGCGGAACTCGACCAGTTTCGGGTCGGTGTTCTTGCCGGCGCTCTTGTCGCGGTTCAGGCGCTGGTAAGGCGCAGCGGCCAACTGCCAGTCGGCCATCAGCTTGGCGTCGCGGGCGGGGTCGGCGCGCAGCTTTTCGATGCGCACGTTCATCGCCTTCAAGTAACGCGGGAAGTGCGCCAGCTGGCTGTAGTCGTTGTCGGACAGGAAGCGCTTGTGCACCAGGCCCTGCAACTGCCCTTGCATGTCGGCAGCTGCCGCTTGCGGCAAGCCTTGCAGGCGCTTGGGCAGGCCGTGGAATTCGGTCAGCACTTGCGACAGCAGGCGCGCCACTTCGTTTACCAGCAGCACCAGGCGTGACTTGCCCTCGTCCTTGCGCCTGGTAAAACTGGCGGCATCGACCGGCAACGGGTCTTGCAGGCAGGCGATGTCGAGCGCCTTGTTGATGATCTCGTCGCGCAGTTCTTCCTGCGTGCCCATCGCCATGTACTGCATGCCCATCTGCTGCAGGTTGGGGATGCTTTTCTCGATAAACTTGATCTGGTCCTTCATCTGCAAGGCGAACAGGCGGCGCAGGCCCTGGCGGTGGGTACGCGCTGCCACGGTCGGGTCGTCGAAGACTTCGAGGTCGCAGTGGGTGCGCTTGTCCACCAGTGCCGGGAAGCCGATCAGCGTGAGTTTGCCTTGCGGGATTTCGAGCAGCTCAGGGAGTTCGCCGAAGGTCCAGTTGGTGAGGTTGGTCAGGTTGGAAGGTGCGGCGGCAGTTTGATTACCTGGGGCGGACGACGATGCACGCTCAGTATGGATCCCCGCGTTCGCGGGGATGACGGACTTTGCGCTGACAATGCTGCTTACGCCCGCCGTTTTCGAACCGGATGCAGTCGTGCCCGACGTCTCCGCCATCTTCTGGAAACTCTCGCGCGCCTGGGTGCCGAATTCGGCTTGCAGGGTGGCCAGGTTGCGGCCCATGTCGAGTTGACGGCCGTGCTCGTCGATCACCTTGAAATTCATGAAATGGTGGGCGGGCAAGGTTTCCGGCTTGAAGTCGGTGGTCAGCACGGCAATCGTCAGTTGCTTGCGGATGTCGGCGATGATGGCGTCGATCAGGTCGCCCCGGCCAAACACGCCCGCTTCGTTCACGCGCTCGCAGAATTTGGCGGCGTAGTCGGGCAGCGGCACGCAGTGGCGGCGCAGCTTTTGCGGCAGCGATTTGAGCAGCAGGTGCACCTTCTCTTTCAGCATGCCCGGCACCAGCCACTCGCAGCGTTCGCGCGGCAGCTGGTTCAGTGCGTACAGCGGCACGGCCAGGGTCACGCCATCGCGCACGCTGCCCGGCTCGAAATGGTACGTCAATCCCAGCTCCAGGCCGGTTACCGACATGATCTTCGGGAACAGCTCGGTGGTGACGCCGGCCGCTTCGTGGCGCATCAGCTCGTCGCGATTGAGGTACAGCAGCTTCGGTTCGGCGGCGGTGGCGTCCTTGTGCCATTTTTCGAAGCCGGCGCCGTTGACCACGTCAGCGGGAATCAGCTTGTCGTAAAACGCGGCGATCAGTTCATCATCGACCAGCACGTCGAGGCGGCGCGACTTGTGTTCGAGGTTTTCGATTTCCTTGATCAGCTTGTGGTTGTGGGCGAAGAATGGCGCGCGCGTCTCGTAATCGCCGCCGACCAGTGCATCACGAATAAAAATTTCGCGCGCTTCGGTCGGGTTGAAGGCGCCGTAGTTGATGCGGCGCTGGCTGTACACGACCAGCCCGTACAAGGTGGCGCGTTCGGACGCGGTCACCTGCGCCGAGCGTTTTTCCCAGCGCGGCTCGCCCCACGATTTTTTCAACAGGTGACCGCCCACTTTTTCCAGCCATTCCGGCTCGATCCGGGCCACGCAGCGCGCGTACAGGCGCGTGGTGTCCACCAGTTCGGCCGCCATGATCCACTTGCCCGGTTTTTTCAGCAGCGACGAGCCCGGCCAGATATGGAACTTGATGCCGCGCGCGCCCAGGTAACCGGCGCCCGGTTCGTCTTCGCTCTTGAAGCCGATATTGCCGAGCAAACCAGTCAGCAGCGCCAGGTGCAGGTTTTCGTACGTGGCTGGCAGTTCATTGACGCGCCAGCCCTGCTCTTTTACCAGCGTGACCAGTTGCGAGTGGACGTCGCGCCATTCGCGCAGGCGCAATTGTGAGAGGAAATTGGTACGGCAGTTGTCCATCAACTGGCGGTTGGTTTTCTTGTGCTCGATGGCGTTTTCGAACCAGCGCCAGATTTTCAGGTAGCTGAGGAATTCCGATTTTTCATCGGCGAATTTTTTATGCGCCTCGTCGGCCGCCTGCTGGTGCTCCATCGGGCGGTCGCGCGGGTCCTGCACCGACAGCGCCGACGCGATGATCAGCACTTCGCTCAGGCACACGTTATCGAGCGCGGCAAGGATCATGCGACCCACGCGCGGGTCGAGCGGCAGCTTGGCCAGCTTCTGGCCCAGCGCGGTCAGCTGGTTATATTCGTCGACCGCACCGAGTTCCTGCAGCAACTGGTAGCCGTCGGCAATCGCCCGCGCCAGCGGCGGCTCGATGAACGGGAAGCTTTCCACGTCGGTCAGGTGCAGCGACTTCATGCGCAGGATGACGGACGCCAGCGACGAGCGCAGAATTTCCGGCTCGGTAAACTTGGGGCGCAGCAGGAAGTCCTGCTCGTCGTACAGGCGGATACACACGCCATCGGCCACGCGCCCGCAGCGGCCGGCGCGCTGGTTGGCGGCCGACTGCGCGATCGGCTCGATCTGCAGCTGCTCCACCTTGTTGCGGTAGCTGTAGCGTTTTACCCGCGCCAGGCCGGCATCGACCACGTAGCGGATACCGGGCACCGTCAGCGAGGTCTCGGCCACGTTGGTGGCCAGCACGATGCGACGCGCATTGCTCACCTTGAACACGCGTTCCTGCTCCTCGGCCGACAGGCGCGCGAACAGCGGCAGGATTTCCACGTGCGGCGGGTGGTGCTTGCGCAGCGCTTCGGCGGTGTCGCGAATTTCGCGCTCGCCCGGCAGGAACACCAGCACGTCGCCGGAGCCGAGGCGCGCCAGCTCATCGACCGCATCGACTACCGCATCCATCAGGTCGCGCTTCTCGCGCGCGGCGGCGGTGCGCTGTCCTTTGCCTTCGGCGTTGGCAATCGCGGCCGCATTGCCGCCCGGGTTGGCCTTGTTGGGGACATCGCTGTCGATCGGCCGGTAGCGCACTTCTACCGCGTAGAGGCGGCCCGACACCTCGATCACCGGCGCCGGCTTGTCAACCGTGCCGAAGTGGCGCGAGAAGCGGTCGGCGTCGATGGTGGCCGAGGTGATGATGATTTTCAGGTCGGGACGGCGCGGCAGCAATTGCTTGAGATAGCCGAGCAGGAAGTCGATATTGAGGCTGCGTTCGTGCGCCTCGTCGATGATGATGGTGTCGTACGCCTTGAGCAGCGGGTCGGTCTGGGTTTCCGCCAGGAGGATACCGTCGGTCATCAGCTTGACCGACGCGCCTTTTTGCAGGGTGTCGGCAAAACGCACCTTGAAGCCCACGTGCTGGCCCAGCGGCGAATTGAGTTCGGCAGCGATGCGCTTGGCGGTGGACGACGCGGCGATCCGGCGCGGCTGGGTGTGGCCGATCAGGCCTTTCTGGCCACGGCCCAGTTCCAGGCAGATCTTCGGCAACTGGGTGGTTTTACCGGAGCCGGTCTCGCCGGAGACGATGATCACCTGGTTGGCCTGCAACGCGGCGGCGATCTCGTGGCGGCGGCCGGAGACGGGCAAGTCTTCCGGGAACGTGATGGGCGGCAGCGGCGTGCGGAAATTGCGCTCGGCCTC
Organism: Duganella phyllosphaerae; assembly: GCF_001758785.1. Taxonomy (GTDB): domain Bacteria; phylum Pseudomonadota; class Gammaproteobacteria; order Burkholderiales; family Burkholderiaceae_D; genus Rugamonas; species Rugamonas phyllosphaerae. The sequence continues at coordinate 64,281 of NZ_LROM01000087.1, read as the reverse complement.
CCGCGCCTCGCGCGCGGCTTCCCTGGCGGCCTGCTCTTCCGGCGTCAGGCGCGGGCGGTCAGCTTTACCCCGCACGGCAGAACCTGGGGTCGGACCCCGTACGGGGTCCGACCCCGTCCTGCTGCGGGGTGCACCTCTTAAAGCCTGTGCTAACTGGCTTTGTGGACGGGTCTGGGGGCTTTTAGGCTTGTTGCTGGCTTCTGACATTGTTTTTTACAAGTATAGGGTGCGGAATTCGCGCACCGAATTATAATGCCGGTAATGGAAAACCCTACCCAATTCGTCCAATGGCTGCGTTCAGTCGCGCCGTACATCCACGCCTTCCGCGGCAAGACCTTCGTGGTCGCCTTTCCCGGTGAACTGGTTTCCGCCGGCGCCTTGCAGGTGCTGGCCCACGATCTGTCGCTGCTGCACGCGCTCGATATCAATGTGACCGTGGTCTACGGCTCGCGCCCGCAGGTGGCCGAGCAGCTGGCCCTGCGCAATGTCGAGGGGCGCTTTCACAACGGCGTGCGCATCACCGATACGGCCGCCATGGAGTGCGCCAAGGAAGCCGCCGGCGAGCTGCGCCTTGATATCGAGGCCGCGTTCAGCCAGGGTTTGCCCAATACGCCGATGTCGAATGCGGCAATCCGTATCATTTCCGGCAACTTCATCACGGCCCGTCCGCTGGGCGTGATCGACGGCGTGGACCTGGAACTGACCGGCGTCACCCGCAAGGTCGATGCCGAAACCATCCACTCCATCCTCGGCTCCGACGGCCTGGTGCTGCTCTCGCCGCTGGGCTTCTCGCCCACCGGCGAGGCGTTCAACCTGACCATGGAAGACGTGGCGTGCAGCGCGGCGATCGCCCTGCATGCCGACAAGCTGGTCTTCATCACCGAAACACCGATGATGACCGACGCCGGCGGCACCGAAATTCGCGAGCTATCTTCGCACATGGCCGAAGCGGTGCTGGGCGCCGGCTTCCTCGACGACGCCACCGCCTTCTACCTGCGCCACTGCATCAAGGCGTGCGACAACGGCGTGGAACGCTCGCACATCGTGCCGTTCGCGATGGACGGCTCGGCCCTGCTCGAATTGTTTACCCACGATGGCGTGGGCACCATGATCTCGCACGAAAACCTCGAATCGCTGCGCAAGGCCACCATCGAAGACGTGGGCGGCATCATCAAGCTGATCGAACCGCTGGAAGCGGACGGCACGCTGGTCAAGCGCGGCCGCGAGCTGATCGAACGCGAAATCGACTATTTTTCGGTGATCGAGCACGATGGCGTGATTTTCGGCTGCGCCGCGCTGTACCCGTTCCCGGAACACAAGATGGCCGAAATGGCATGTTTGACGGTGAACCCGGAAGTGCAGGCCCAGGGCGACGGCGAGCGCATCCTGAAGCACATGGAAAACCGCGCGCGGGCGCTGGGCGTGACCAAGCTGTTCGTGCTCACCACGCGCACGTCGCACTGGTTCCAGAAGCGCGGCTTCGTGCCGGCCACGGTCGATGCATTGCCCAAGGATCGCCAGCACATGTATAACTGGCAGCGCAAATCCCAGGTCCTGATAAAATCTTTATAAATAAGTCTTTATAAATAAGTCTTTATAATGACGTTTTTACGTTACAGCTTTAGGAGCAAGACAGATGGCCCGCACCGTACATTGCATTAAACTCAACAAAGAAGCCGAGGGCATGGATTTCCCACCAGTTCCTGGCGAAATGGGCAAGAAGATCTACGAGTCGGTTTCGAAAGAAGCGTGGGCCGCGTGGATGAAGCACCAGACCATGCTGGTCAACGAAAACCGCCTGAACCTGGCCGACCTGCGCGCCCGTAAATACCTGGCGCAGCAGATGGAAAAGCATTTCTTCGGCGACGGCGCCGATGCGGCGATGGGCTACGTGCCACCGACCGAGTGATACCCAAGTAATCCCGAGTGATACGTTAGCGGTTGGTCCGTCATCCCCACGAAGGCGGGGATGACGGATTTCAAGCTAACGTAGCTCCCCGTAGTATTCAGAACTTCAGGGTTTTCACGCCCTCTGCCATTCCCAGCAGGCACACATTGGCGCCACGCGCGGCGAACAGCCCTACGGCGATCACGCCCACGATCTGGTTGATCTGCGCTTCCAGCGCCACCGGGTCGGTAATCGACAATCCCGACACATCGAGTAACTGGCCGCCGTTGTCGGTCACGAACGCTTCCTGGCTACCCGGCTGCAAGCGCAGCTTCGGCACGCCGCCGAGCGCGGTCAATGCGCGTGCAACGGCTTCGCGCGCCATCGGCACCACTTCCACCGGCAGCGGGAATTTGCCCATCACGTCCACCAGCTTGGAGCCGTCGGCGATGCAGACGAACTGCTTCGAGACCGACGCCACAATCTTTTCACGCGTGAGCGCCGCGCCGCCGCCCTTGATCATGGCGCCGGAAGCGTCGATCTCGTCGGCGCCGTCGATGTACACGGCGATCGCTGGCACGTCGTTGAGGTCATACACCTCGATGCCGTGGCCGCGCAGGCGGGTGGCGGTCGCTTCGGACGACGCCACGGTGCCCTTGATGCGATGCTTGATCTTGGCCAGCTCGTCGATGAAGAAGTTGGCGGTCGAGCCGGTGCCGACACCGATGATTTCGTTGTCCACCACGTAGTCGATGGCGGCGCGGGCTACGGCTTGTTTCAATTCGTCTTGAGTCATGGTTTTTCTACAAATAAAAGGAATGGCGGGGAAATCAGTGGCGCTATTTTAACGGATAGCTGCCAAGCAAAACCCTATTATGCGAGAATGGGTCATAGATCCCAGCCAGGAGGTGACATGACCGACGTTGCAATCGAGCAAACGAAAACCGTGTTGATTGTCGATGACAGCCGCGTCTCGCGGATGATGGCGCGCCAATATATTCTGCACCTGCAACCGGGCTGGAACGTGGTCGAGGCCGGCACTGGCGAAGAGTCGCTGGACAAGGCGCGCGCAGCCCTGCCCGACCTGGTGCTGATGGACGTCAACATGCCCGGCATGGGCGGCATCGCCGCCGCCGAGCAACTGCGGCGACTATCATCCACGCTACCGATTTCCCTGCTGACCGCCAACGTGCAGTCGGCCACCCGCGAGCGGGCCGAAGCGCTGGGGCTGGGCTTCATGGAAAAGCCGATCACCGAGGCGCGCATCGCCCAGTTGCTGGCCCTGGCGGGAGGCTGACATGGTCAACCTGTCCGAGCTGGAAAACGATGCGCTGATCGAAATCTTCAATATCGGCGTGGGCCAGGCCGCCGCCTCGATGAGCGCGCTGGTCAGCGAGGAAGTGCGCATGTCGGTGCCGTCGATCAGCTTCATCAACCGCGCGGACGCGGCGCGCCTGCTCGGCAGCCGCCTCGCTGTCGAGGCCGACGCGCCGGACCGCATTTGCGGCGTCAGCCAGCACTACGAAGGCGCGTTCGATACCGACGCCATCCTCATGTTCCCCGAAGACAAAAGCCTGGAACTGGTGCGGCTGATGGTCGGCGAAACCGTGTCCCTGCAAGAGCTGACCGACATGGAGCAGGAAGCCATGTGCGAAATCGGCAACATCATCCTCAATGCCTGCATCGGCACGCTGGCCAATGTGTTTCAGCAGGAGCTGCGCGGATCGTTGCCGGAATACCACGTCGGCACCAGCAACGAGATCCTCGGCGTCTCCGGCAGCGAGCAAGGCAGCGTGGTGCTGATGCTGCACATTGATTTCGCGCTCGACAAGCACCAGATCCTCGGCTACGTCGCCTTTGTGCTCGACGTTTCGGCGCTGCACGACCTCAAGGAACAGATCACCCGCTACATCGCGCGCGCGATGGGGCAAGCCTGAGGTGGCGCACTTGCCGATTGCACGGGACCCCTCGCTGGAGTTGCTGCACAGTGTGCTCAACGCGATCACCCTGGGCGCGGTGGTGCTCGACTCCGACCGCCGCGTGGTGCTGTGGAACGACTGGATGAGCAGCTACGCGCAGATCCCGCGCGAGCAGGCGCTGGGCGCCGACTTCCTGGCGCTGTTCCCGGCCCTGCGCGGCAGCCGGGTGGACGCGGCCATAGACCAGGCCCTGCGCCACCATTTTCCGTCGCTGCTGTCGCAGTCACTGAACAAGGCGCCATTCCCCTTGTACGCCAATGCCGCAGCGGCGCGGCTGGACGAGCGCCTGCAACAGGCGGTGGCGGTCACGCCGGTCGAGGTGAGCGGCGCGGCGCGCCACTGCCTGATCCAGATCACCGATGTCAGCATCGCCGTGGGCCGCGAAAAGCTGCTGCGCGAACAAACCCTGGTGCTGCGCTCGCAAACCTTTGCCGACGGCCTGACCGGCATCGCCAACCGCCGCCATTTCGACGTCGCCATCGAGCGCGAACACCGGCGCGCGCGCCGCCATGGCACGCCGCTGTCGCTCCTGATGATCGACATCGACCACTTCAAGGCCTATAACGACCACTATGGCCACCAGAAGGGCGACCAGTGCCTGATCCAGGTGTCCGCCGCCCTGGCAGACATGCTCAGGCGCTCGGCCGACCTGATGGCGCGCTATGGCGGCGAGGAATTCGCCGTGATCCTGCCCGACACCGACGCCGCCCAGGCCGCGCAGATGGCCGAAGCGATCCGCGCCCGCGCCCAGGCGCTGGCGATTGCCCATGCGCACGGCGGCGATAGTGGCGTGGTGACGGTCAGCATCGGCGTGGCCACCCGCAGCGCCGCGTCGCCGGTGGACATCGACACCCTGATCGGCAACGCCGACCGCGCCCTGTACCGCGCCAAGAAAAACGGCCGCAACCGGGTGGAAGCGCAACTGCCCGGATAGCACACATCACCAGGAGACCTCACTTGCCCGACACCGCCACCCTCGCTACGCCATTGCGGCGCATTGCCGACCTGCCCGGCCCGCGTCCCTGGCCGCTGGTGGGCAACCTGCTGCAAATGCGGCCACTACGCTTTCACCAGGACGTGGAGGCATGGTGCCGCGAATACGGGCCGCTGTTCCGGATGTCGCTCGGGCCGGTCCAGGCGCTGGTGGTGTGCGACCACAAGCTGGTCTCGGCAGCGCTGCGCGACCGCCCCGACGGCTACCGCCGCCCGGCTGTTACCGAGAGCATCGCCAAGGAAATGAAGGGCCGGCCCGGCGTATTCCTGGAAGAAGGCGCGGCGTGGCGCGAGCAGCGGCGCATGGTGATGGCGGCGCTGGCGCCGCACGCGGTCAAGGCCTATTTTCCCTCGCTGGTCGCGGTGGCGCTGCGGCTGCAACGGCGCTGGGCCACCGCCGCCGACAGCGGCGCGACCATCGACCTGGCCGATGATCTCAAGCGCTACAGCGTGGACATCGTGGCAGGACTGGCCTTCGGCACCGAGGTCAATACCCTCGACGGCGGCGAGGACGTGTTACAGCGCCACATGGACCGCATCCTGCCGGCCGTGTCGAAACGTTCGCTGGCGCTGTTTCCGTACTGGCGCTACGTCAAGCTGCCGGCGGACCGCGAGCTCGACCACAGCATCGCCGCGCTCAACACCGCCATCGACGCCCTGGTGGCCGACGCGCGCGTCCGCCTGGCAGCCGACCCGGCACGGCGCGCACGTCCCGCCAACCTGCTCGAAGCGATGATCTGCGCGGCCGAAGACGATGGCGCCGGCCTGGCCGAAGACGCCGTGGCCGGCAACGTCACCACCATGCTGCTGGCCGGCGAAGACACCACCAGCCACACGCTGGCCTGGATGCTGTACCTGCTGCAGCAAAATCCGGCGGCGTTGCAGGCAGCGCGCGCCGAAGTGCAGCGCGTGGCGCCCGATGCCAGCGCCTTCACCATCGAGCAGATGGACGCGCTCGACTACATCGACGCCTGCGCCCAGGATGCCATGCGCCTCAAACCCGTGGCGCCGTACATTCCACTCGAGGCGCTGCGCGACAACGTGGTGGGCGACGTCGCCGTGCCGGCCGGCAGCCTGGTGTGGCTGGTGATGCGTCACGACAGCGTCAGCGACGACCACGTGGCGCGCGCCGCCCAGTTCGACCCAAGCCGTTGGCTCGATGGCGGCGCCGTGAACAAGCAGGTGTCGATGCCGTTCGGCGCCGGCGTGCGCACCTGCCCCGGGCGCTACCTGGCACTGCTGGAAATCAAGATCGCCACCGCCATGCTGCTGGGCAGTTTCGACATCGCCTCCGTGGCGACTGCCGACGGCAGCGCGCCGCAGGAGCTGTCCGGTTTTACCATGTCGCCGATCGGCCTGCGCATGCGTCTGCGTCACGCATCAACTTCCGGAGTATGAGCATGCGCTTCAAGTTCGAGACCCGGCGCCATGGCCGCTGCCTGGCGGAAGCCGAGCACAGCGGCGACCAGGTCGCCATCGACATCTGGTGGGACCAGAACACCGATCCCAAGCGCGTGGAATACCTGCTGCACATCAAGGACCTGCCGCTGCCCAAGCAGATACCCGAGGGCGGCGCCCTGCAGGACGCGGTGCGCATCGCCGTCAACCACTTCGAAACCTTCAAGGTCAAGGACGGCGACGACTTCGAATTCCACTGCAGCCGCATCACCATGCGCTGGGACGGCAAGTTGTACAATAAAATGGGCGGCTGATCACGCTGCGCAATGGGCCGCGAAGCCCGACTGCCCCGGCGCCAGTTCGTCGCGCAGGGTCAGCGCCGGAATCTCGTAATCGCCAGCGTTCTGCGGGCGAAACGCAATCGGCGCAGTGGTGGCCAGCGTGTCGAGGCGTTGCGCCAGTTGCGCGCTCAGTTCCGCGAATTTCGCCTCATCGACCTTGCCGGTGCGGTACACCACGAACGGCGGCAGCACCGCGAATCCCGGGTAGAACAAAATACCGTGCTGGATCGGGAACAGCAGGTCGTCGATCGGGCCATTGATGCCGCGTGCGCTGTAGTGCGATTCCCAGCCGCCGGTGGTCACCATCAGCATGGCGCGCTTGCCGACCAGGTTGCCCTCGCCGTAGCGGTCGCCCCAGCGCTGGTCCGAGTGCTCACCCACGCCATAGGCAAAACCGTTGGCATACACCCGGTCCACCCAGCCTTTCAATATCGCCGGCATCGAAAACCACCACAACGGAAATTGCAGGATCACGGTATCGGCCCAGCGCAGCTTTTCCTGCTCCAGCGCGATGTCGGCGCTTTGCCGGCCGCTGTCGTAGGCCAGGCGAGAGTCGAGCGATGCATCGAATCGCTCACCGGCTGCACCGTCGAGGCTGTCGTGCGCATCGAGCGCCGGCTTCCACTGCATCGCGTACAGGTCGGAGACCTGTACCGCGTGGCCGGCCGCTTCGAGGTGGCGCACGGCATAGTCCTTGAGCGCGCCGTTGAGCGACCGTGGTTCGGGGTGGGCGTGGACGATCAGAATATTCATGTGATGCTCCTGTTGGTTGGATGCACACAGCGTAAGGTCCGCTCAGGTATATTGGAAATGAATTCCCAACATAGCAGGTATTGACATGATTAATCTTAGGCGGCTGGACCTGAACCTGCTGGTCACGCTCGACGTGCTGCTGGCCGAGCACAACGTCACCCGCGCGGCGCGGCGGCTGAACCTGTCGCAACCGTCGGTCAGCGTGCACCTGGCGAAATTGCGCGACATCTTCAGCGATCCTTTATTGCTGCCCGGGCCGCGCGGCATGAAGCCCACCGCGCGCGGCGAAGAACTGCGCGAGCCGTTGCGCCTGGCACTCGAGGCGCTGGACAGGCAGTGGCGCCAGCCAGCGCCTTCGATCCGGCCAGCGCCACCAACGCCTGGCGCGTGGCCGCCACCGACTACGGCGAATCGACCATCGTGCTGCCCGCGCTGGCCAGCTTGCGCCAGCAGGCGCCCGGCACCCGGCTGGCAGTGTTGGAACTGGCGCCCGACCGCATCACCCGCCAGGCCGAACAGGGCGAGATCGACCTCGCCTTCCACACCAGCGCCGGCGCGCCACCGGGCCTGCGCCGCCGCACGCTGTTTGCCGAACGCTACGTGCTGGCAGGCCGCGCAGACCACCCGCGCCTGCAGCGCAAGCCCACACTGAAGCAATTTTGCGCGCTCGAACACGTGCTGGTCTCGAACAGCGGCGGCGGCTTTTACGGCGTCACCGACGAGGCCCTGGCGCAAGCGGGATTGACGCGACGGGTGGCGCTGTCGGTGCCGCACTTCCTGTTCATGATCGCGGCGCTGGCGGCCACCGACATGGTGGCGATGGTGCCCGAACGGCTGGTGCGCGGCAACCCGGTCTTGAAAACCGTCGCCCCGCCGGTCGCGGTTCCGGGCTACGAGATGGCGATGCTGTGGCACGATCGTGCGCACCGCGATCCGTCGCACCAGTGGTTGCGGGCGCAGATCCAGAGCGCAGTGAGGCCCGGTTCGTTGTAGTTGACGCCAGCGCGATCAAGGTGTTACTGTACTACCCGTGCTAGTACAGTAGATAAAACCATGAACCTGCCGCGCCGTAGTCCGCTGATGTTACAAATCGCCACCGGCGATCCACGCCCGATCAATCGCCAGATCGTTGACGGGGTCAAGCGCCTGATCGCCAGCGGTGAGCTGGTCGTCGGCGCCGGCCTGCCCAGCGTGCGCGGCCTGGCCACGCAACTGGCCGTCAATCCCAACACGGTCGCCAAGGCCTACACCGAGCTCACCACGGAAGGCTGGCTCGACGCCCGCGCCGGGCTGGGCCTGTTCGTGGCGACGCCGCGCCAGCGCCTGTCCGATACAGAGCGCGAGCGGCGCCTCAACGAGGCCGTGGTGCGCTTCGTGGGCGACGTCATCTCGCTCGGTTACCCGGACCAGGTGTTGCTCGACCGGGTGGCGGCCGAGCTGACCCTGATCGCGCCCAAACATCGCGGCTGAGCCGCCCTCCTCCACTGCTCCATCACCCCCACCCGAGACCCAGATGAACGTGCCCCTTCCCCTCGCCGCTGGCGACAACCTGATCGCCACCGACGCGCTGACCTTGCAGTTCAAGGGCAAACTGGCGCTCGACCACCTGACCATGACCGTGGCGCGCGGCGGCATCCACGCCGTGGTGGGCGCCAACGGGGCCGGCAAGTCGTCGCTGTTTCGCGTCCTGCTTGGCTTCCAGGCCGCCACCAGCGGCAGCGCCCGCGTGCTCGGCTGCGACAGCGAACACCTGACGCCGGCGCTGCGCGGACGCATCGGCTTCGTCAACGACGAGCACACCCTGCCGCCCTGGATGCGGGTGGATGAAGTGACGGCGCTGCAGCGAAAACTGTACCCGGCCTGGAGCGACCAGCGCTACCACGCAGTGCTGCGTCACTTCAACCTGCAGCCGGCACACCGCGTGGCCGAACTTTCGCGCGGCGAACGCGCCGGCGTCAGCCTGGCGCTGGCGCTGGCGCAGGGGCCGGAGCTGCTGATCCTGGACGAACCGACACTGGGACTGGACGTGGTGGCCAAGCGGGTATTCCTGACCGCGCTGATGGACAGCAGCTACCACGATGGCGCCACCATTCTGTATTGCTCGCACCAGATGGACGAAATCGAACGCGTAGCCGACCAGTTGATCATTCTCGAGCGCGGCCGGCTGCTGCACGCGTCGGCGCCCGACGATTTTTGCGCCCGCATGCGCTTGTGGGTAGCCGAGGGCGAACTGCGCGCACCCGATCTCGCGGCCCTGCCCGGCGTGCTGCAAATCGAGCACATCGATGGCTGCACGCACGTGGTGGTCTTTGACGAGGGCGAGCACTTCGCCACCCGATTGCGCCGGCTGGGCGCCGACAGTCTCCACCAGATGCCGATTGGCCTCGACCGTGCGGTCAATGCCATGCTGTCGCGCAACCATGCCGGCAGCGCTTTTCCCTTGCCCGTTGCACAACCCGCCTGAGGATTTTCACCATGTCCGACCTGTTTTTCAGCGAGTGCCGCCGCTACCGGCGCGCCGCCCTGATCGCTTTCCTCGCCCACCTGGCGCTGCTGCTGTACCTGAGCCGCCACAACGTGCTGCTGGCAGCGCCCTTGCATATCCAGATCCTGGCATTGCTGATCTATGCGCTGGCCGGCCTCGGCTTCGCGCTGCACCAGTTCGCCAGCTATTGCCGGCCCGGCCGCTGGCTGTGGCTGCTGCACCGGCCGCTGCCGCGCCGCGCCATCTTCGGTGCGCTGACCATGGCGTCGGCAACCATGATCGTGCTGGCCATCGGCCTGCCGTTGCTGATCGTGGTGGCCGGTAACGACTGGTTCAGCGCCCGCATCGTGGACCTGCGCCATTACGTGATGGCGCCTTACGTGGCGCTGATCGTCATCGTCGGCTGGCTGACCGGCGCTGCCCTGCTGCTCGCGGCCAACCGCTTGGCGGTGCTGATCCTGGCGCTGCCAGGCGTCATGCTGCTGCACGAGTCGAGCGCGCTGGCGCTGCTCGCTGCCAGCGTGGCGTGCGCGCTGCTGATGGCCGCCGTGGTCTATGCCAGCTTCAAGCCCAACCGCGCCACGCCGCCAGACGGCAGCCTCGCCACTGTGCTGGCGGCCGTGCCGCTGGTGCTGGGCCTGTACCTGCTGGTGCCGGCAAGCGCCCTGTTCGGGGTGCAGTGGGGCGTTTCGGCCATGCGCGACCATGCTTACCAGGCGCCGGTACCCGGCACCGACGCCGAGGTCCGCAACGCCAGGAGCGGTGACCTGCTGCGCGATGGCCTGCGCGGCGCAACCGATGCGCGCGCCGAACGCTGGCAGCGCGAACTGCCGCAGGTCACGCCGCAAAGGCTCATGCAGTTGCCGGTCATCTTCGGGGTGCCACAGCAGTTGTCGAACAAGGACACGCCACGCGGCAAGGTCGGTGACACCCAACTACTTTCCTTCAGCCACGACACGATGCGCTTCGTGGTGACCGATATGGCGACCGGGGCCACCGTGGCAACGCTGGGGCCGGACGGCATAGGTACCGCGACTGCCTTCCCGGCCGTGCCAGCACTGGTGGGCAAGGTATTGCTGCCACATACGGTCATGCAATTCAATAACGACAATTCGGGTTTCATGACGCTGGCTACCTTGCCCGCCGACGAGCAGTACGTGGCGCGCCCGGTCGAATTCGGTTATACCGCGATGCTGCTGACCGACCGCCGCCTGATCGCCTACGCCACCTCGCTGAAGGAAGCGCCCTACCGTGAACGCTACAGCGTGGCGTTGCCGCTGCCGCTGGGCGACCTGACCAGGATCGACGTGGCGTCGTTGTCGGACGGTGCGCTGGTGTCGTTTTCCGGCGGAGCTGCCAGGTCCGCCGGCGTGGAAGGCAAACAGGTCGTGGTGTTTGTCGGCGCCGATGGCCGCGCCAGCAACGTAGCCACCCGCGCGATCGCGCCCAATGACTGGCCGCTGCTGCAACAAGCGGGCTGGTGGTTGTCGCCGGTGCTCGACGTCGTCACTGCGCTGCCCGCGCGCATCCTGCCGAACAACGACCTGTATGCCGCCAGCTTGAGGACAGCGGGCCTGCCGCAACGCTCAGCCGCGATCTGGACCGCGGCATTGCTGTCGCACCTGCTGGCGGTAGCCGGCGCCTGGCTGTGGCGCCGCGGCGCGCTGCGCTACCCGGGCCGCCCGGTCGGCGCGGGCTGGTTGCCGGCCTGCCTGGTGTTCGGCCTGCCCTGCCTGGGGGCGTTGATGGTGATGTACCCGCACCGCGCCGCCAGCAAAGCCCGTGCCGACGCCACTACGCAACAGGTGGTTGCTTTGTAGCTATTGGGGTGCGCTGCGCTTGCGGCGCATCAAAATCTCCGGCAGCGCTTGCAGTATATGTATAGGATATGCATAATCCTGAAACAACCATTGAATTCGATCCGTTCAAGGCCAAGCTGAACCATGCCAAGCACGGCGTCAGCTTCGCCCAGGCGGAGGAAGCATTGCACGATTTGATGGCGGTGACGGTCGAGGATCCCGACACCTTCGGCGAGCAGCGTTTCGTCACGCTTGGCGCCGATGCCAACGGACGATTGTTGATCGTGGTGTACACCACGCGCGGCGAGCACATCCGGCTCATCTCCGCGCGCAAGGCCAGCAAAGGCGAGACGAGGCGAGACAAGGACATATCATGCGCAATGATTACGATTTTACCGAAGGCAAACGCGGCGCGGTGGTGCCAGCCACCGCTGGCAAAAGCCGCATCACCATCATGCTCGACGACGACGTGCTGGCGTTTTTCCGCGAGCAGGCCGAGGCGCAGGGCATCGGCTATCAAACCCTGATCAACGCCGATCTGCGCAAGGCGATGCAGCCGCCACAAGGCCCGACGCTGACCGTGGCCAGCTTGCGCAAGGTGCTCAAGGAAGAACTGGCGGCGCTCAAACCCCTCGGCGCCTGAGGTCAAAAAAAACGACGCCGCAGCGTCGTTTTTGATCAAGCACTTAGATGCGCAGGCCGCTGGCCGCCTTGGCCAGGTCGGTGATGCGCTCCCAGTCGCCGGCCGCAATCGCGTCTTTCGGGGTCAGCCACGAGCCGCCCACGCAGGCGACGTTTTTCAGCTTGAGGAACTGGCCGGCGGTCTCTTGCGAGATGCCGCCGGTGGGGCAGAACGTCACGTCCGGCAGCGGGCCGTTGATGGCGTTGAGCATGCCCACGCCGCCGGCAGGCACGGCCGGGAACAGTTTCAGTTGCTTGAAGCCGTGTTCGCGTGCAGCCATCACTTCGGACGGCGTCATCACGCCCGGCAGCAGCGGCAGGCCGCTCGATTTCGCTGCCTGGATCAGGGCGGCGGTCAGGCCCGGCGAGACGCCGAAGACGGCGCCGGCGTCGCGCGCGGCAGCGAATTCTTCCGGCAGGGTCAAGGTGCCGACGCCAACGATGGCGCCTTCCACCTCGGACATGGCGCGAATGGCAGCCAGGCCGTGTTTGGTGCGCAGGGTCACTTCCAGCACCCGGATGCCGCCGGCGACCAGCGCCTTGGCCAGCGGTACCGCGTGTTCGGGTTCGTCGATCGCGATCACGGGGATCACGGCGGAAGTACGCATAATGTCGAGCAGAGTCATGGTCATGATTTACGCTTCTTTCTTCATCGAGAAATCTTCATCGGAACCCGGCACGGTGTTACCTACCGGATCTTTGTCATGCAGGCCGACGACGGTTGGAATCGGCGACGGCAGCGGGAAGGTGGTGGCGCCCTGCTCCGCTTCGGACACGCTGTGACGGAACATGGCGAACAGTTCGCGGCCCATGCCCACGCTGTTCGGCGTCAGGTCGGCGGTGGCCTGTTCACGCGCAGCCCAGACCGACGCCTCCACTTTCGCTTCGAGCGTACCGGTGCGGGCGCACACGCGGATGATGTCGCCATCGCGCACGCGACCCAGCGGTCCGCCCGCCAAAATTTCCGGCGAGACGTGGATCGCTGCCGGCACCTTGCCCGACGCGCCCGACATGCGGCCGTCGGTCACCAGCGCCACGTGGCGGCCGGCGTCTTGCAGGTTGGCCAGCGCTGGCGTCAAGGCGTGCAGTTCCGGCATGCCGTTGGCGCGCGGGCCCTGGAAGCGCAGCACGGCGACAAAATCGCGGTCGAGCTGGCCGGCCTTGTACGCTTCCATGAAATCTTCCTGCGAGTTGAAGACCAGCGCAGGCGCTTCCACGGTCTGGTGCTCGGGCTTGACGGCCGACACCTTCATCACGGCGCGGCCCAGGTTGCCCTTGACCAGCACGGTGCCGCCATCGGGCGAGAACGGCGCGGTGATCTTGCGCAGCACCGCCTCGTCGCCCGACTGCTCGGGCGCCGCTTTCCACACCACGCCCTGGCCGTTTTCTCCCAGGAACGGTTCGGTGCAGTGCGCGCGCAGGCCCTTGCCCAGAATGGTGGTGACGTCGTCGTGCAGCAGGCCGCCGTCGAGCAGTTCGCGAATCACGAAACCGGTACCGCCAGCGGCGTGGAAGTGATTGACGTCGGCGTTGCCGTTCGGGTAGATGCGGGTGAGCAGCGGCACCACTTTCGACAGCTCGTCGAAGTCGTCCCAGTCGATCACGATGCCGGCTGCCTTGGCAATGGCCACCAGGTGCAGCGTGTGATTGGTCGAACCACCGGTGGTGAGCAGCGCGACGATGGCGTTGACGATGGCTTTTTCATCGACCACGTGGCCGACCGGCAGGTATTCGTCCGACTGCGCGCTGATGACGGCGGCGCGGCGGGCGGCGGCACGGGTCAGCTCGGCGCGCAGCGGCGTGTTGGGGGTGATGAAGGCGGCGCCCGGCAAGTGCAGGCCCATCACTTCCATCAGCATCTGGTTGCTGTTGGCGGTGCCGTAGAAGGTGCAGGTGCCGGCGCCGTGGTACGACTGCGATTCGCCTTCGAGCAATTCGGCGCGGCCGACCTTGCCTTGCGCATACAGCTGGCGAATCTTGGCTTTTTCGGAGTTGGACAGGCCAGTGGTCATCGGGCCGGCCGGCACGAACACGGCAGGCAAATGGCCGAAGTGCAGCGCGCCGATCAGCAGGCCCGGCACGATCTTGTCGCACACACCCAGGTACACGGCCGAGTCGAACATATTGTGCGACAGCGCAATCGCGGTGGACATGGCGATGGCGTCACGCGAGAACAGCGACAATTCCATGCCGGGCTGGCCTTGCGTGACGCCGTCACACATGGCAGGCGTGCCGCCGGCAAACTGGGCGACGGCGCCCACTTCGCGCACGGCATCCTTGATCAGCGCCGGGAAGCCCTCGAACGGCTGGTGCGCGGAGAGCATGTCGTTATAGGCGGAAACGATCGCCACCGACGGCTTTTTCAGTTCCTTGAGCGACAGCTTATCGTTGGCGGGGAAGGCGGCAAAGCCGTGCGCCAGGTTGGTACATGCCAGCGTGCCGCGCTGCACGCCCTTCACGCGCGCTGCGTCGAGATGCGCAAGATAGGCGCCGCGCGAAGGTTTGCTACGCGCAATGATGCGCGCGGTGACGGATTCCAGTACGGGATGCAAGGCCATGTTGATTCCTTATCGATTAACTTATGAAATTTTACTACAAAATGGCGCAGCCAGCGATTTTTCGGGCGGGATTCGTTACCCTGCCTAGCTTGGCGAGCTGTTTTGTCTAACTTGGCTAGCTGATTATTGCGGAGAAAAACCGACCTTCACACCTGATAAAATTCCATAATCTCAACAGAACCGTAGTGAATTTACCGCTTTTTCCTGTATTATTCAACCATCTTATTCTTACTTCCATCCGACGCCCAACACTATGCGCCAACCTGCCCTTACCTCGACCGCCAGCTACCAAGCCCTTGCAGCCCACGCCGTTGACGCCCGCCAGTGGCAGATGCGCCAGCTGTTTGCCGACAACGACCAGCGCTTTCCGCAACTGACCGTGGATGCCGCCGGCCTGTTCCTCGACTATTCGAAGAACCGCCTCGACGCCGACACCATGGCCCGGCTGATCGACCTGGCCCGCGAGCGCGGCGTGGACACGCAGCGCGACGCCATGCTGCGTGGTGACAAGATCAATCTTACCGAACATCGCGCCGTGCTGCATACCGCCCTGCGTTTGCCGCGCGGCAAAAGCCTGGTGATCGATGGCCGCGACGTGGTGCCCGATGTGCACGCCGTACTCGACCAGGTGCGCGACTTCACCGACAAGGTACGCAACGGCACCTGGCTCGGCTACAGCGGCAAGCCGATCACCGACATCGTCAACGTCGGCATCGGCGGCTCGGACCTGGGTCCGAAAATGGCGGTGCTGGCGCTGCGCTCGTTTGCCCACCCGCGCCTGAAGATGCATTTCGTCTCCAACGTCGATGGCCACGACATGGACGCTGCGCTGGCGCAGGTCAACCCGGAAACCACGCTGTTCATCATCGCCTCGAAAACCTTTACCACCGCTGAAACCATGCTCAACGCGAACACCGCGCGCAGCTGGTTCCTGCAGTCCGCCACCGAGGCCGACCTGGCGCGCCACTTCGTGGCAGTTTCCACCAACCTCGAGTCGGTCAAAGCCTTCGGCATCGACCCGGCCAATATGTTCCCGTTCTGGGACTGGGTCGGTGGCCGCTACTCGGTCTGGTCGGCGATCGGCCTGTCGGTGGCGCTGGCGGTCGGTTTCGGCTACTTCAGCGACTTCCTCGCTGGCGCCCATGCCATGGACGAACATTTCCGCGAGGCGCCACTCGAGCAGAACATGCCGGTGCTGCTGGCCATGGTGGGCTTCTGGAACCGCGAATTTTTGGATGCCGGCTCGCTGTCGATCGCGCCGTACCACCAGGACCTCAATCGCTTCCCCGCCTACCTGCAACAGCTGGACATGGAAAGCAACGGCAAGCGCGTCACCCGTGGCGGCGCCGCGGTCGATACCGCCACCTGCCCGGTGGTGTGGGGCGAATGCGGCACCAACGCCCAGCACGCGTATTTCCAGCTGCTGCACCAGGGCACCGACATCACGCCGATCGATTTCATCGCGGCGCTGCGCGCCACCCACGACCTGCCGGGCCACCACGATGCCCTGCTGGCCAACTGCTTCGCCCAGTCCGAAGCCTTCATGACCGGCAAGACCGGCGACGAAGTGCGCGCCGATCTGACCGCGCAAAAGCTCTCGGCGACCGAGATCGAAGAACTGGTGCCGCACAAGACTTTCCCTGGCAACCGGCCATCGAACACCATCCTGATGGATCAGTTGACGCCCTTGACCCTGGGCGCGCTGATTGCGTTGTACGAGCACAAGACGTTCGTACAGGGCGTGATCTGGGATGTCAACAGTTTCGACCAGTGGGGCGTGGAGCTGGGCAAGGTGCTGGCCAAGAATATCCAGGCCGAGCTGCAAGGCGAGATCCAACCGGCGCGTCATGACAGTTCGACCAATGGGTTGATCATCATGGCGAAAGCGGCGCAGCATCTTTAATTTCTAGCTGCAATCACTTTATCCGTCATCCTCGCGAATGCGGGGATCCATACCGAGCTTGAACCGAATTGGCACGAGCAAACTGTGCACAGCCGTCCTATGGATCCTCGCGTGCGCGGGGATGACGGACTTGAGGATAACGAAAATGGAAAATACTCCCATCATTCAAGTCGCCTACGACGCCGTCATGCAAACCGGCGAGTCGCCGCTGTGGCATGCCGATGAGCAGGTGCTGTACTGGGTCGATATCCCGGCGCGCACCGTGCACCGGCTCGATCCGGCCAGCGGCGCGCATCATCAATGGCTGCTCGAGAGCGAACCGGCCAGCCTGGCGATTGCCGACAGTGGCGGCCTGATCGTCGCCACCCGCAACGGCGTGCTGCATCTCGACACCGCCAGCACCGGGGCAAGCGCCACCGACATCGGCGCCACCGAGGCCCGCACCACCGTGATCGCCCCCGCCCCTTACGACACCGCAATCACCCGCTTCAACGACGGCAAGGTCGATGGCGCCGGGCGCTACTGGATCGGCACCATCTACGAGCCACGCGACCAGCCGGCCGCCGCGATGTACGTGCTGGAACAGGGCAAATTGCGCTGCGCCTGGACCGGCGGCATGACCAATTCCAACGGCCTGGCCTTCAGCCCCGATCAGAAAACCATGTACCACGCCGACACCAGCGCCCACCTGCTGCGCCGTTTCGACTACGATGTGGCCAACGGCACGGTCGGCGCCGAGCACGTGTTCCGGCAATTTTCTGCGGACAAGGCCAACAATTACGGCGGCCGCCCGGACGGCGGCGCGGTCGACAGCGAAGGCAATTACTGGAGTGCGCTGTTCGAAGGCGCGCGCATCGTCAAGCTCTCGCCGCAGGGCGAGGTGCTGGCGGAAATCGCGCTGCCGGTGCGCTGCCCGACCATGGTGGCGTTCGGCGGACCGAATTTGCGCACGCTGTATATCACCAGCGCGGGGGCGCGGCCAGCCGAAGAACTGGCACAATACCCGTTCAGCGGCAAACTGCTGGCGCTGCAAGTTGACGTGGCCGGCCGCCCGGAACCCGCATACCGACAATAATGTAGTAAAGTTTCTTGCTTTTCGATTTTTGGCGTAGTAAATTTACACTTCCATTTCAGCTTTTTTACTTCAGATCTCACTATGGCACTTACCGATTTTGACCTGGTTCTGTTCGGCGGCAGCGGCGACCTGTCGATGCGCAAATTGCTGCCCGCGATGTACGCGCGCGACGTGGCCAACGACCTGCCCGCTACCGCCCGCATCATTTGCGTGGGCCGCGCGGAGGCCAGCCAGGAAGAGTTCCTGCACA
Source organism: Duganella phyllosphaerae (assembly GCF_001758785.1). Taxonomy (GTDB): domain Bacteria; phylum Pseudomonadota; class Gammaproteobacteria; order Burkholderiales; family Burkholderiaceae_D; genus Rugamonas; species Rugamonas phyllosphaerae. Next base: position 46,178 of record NZ_LROM01000087.1, on the reverse strand, counting down.
CGGTCGAGACCACGTCGAAGCCGCTGATCAAGTCGCCGGCCGTGGCGCCAGCTGCGTGGGCGCGTTTTACCGCGCGCATCGTGTATGTCTCGCTCAACGCCACCGACGCCGCCACCTACGCGCCGCTGGTCGACGCGCTGCGCCAGGATAGCGCGATTACCCGCGTGTACTACCTGGCCACGCCGCCGGCCATCTTCGCCCGCATTTGCGAGAGCCTCAAGGAAAACGGCCTGGTCACGCCGAACTCGCGCGTGGTGCTGGAAAAACCGCTGGGCCGCGACCTGGCCTCGGCCAAGCAGATCAATGCCGAAGTGGGCAAGGTCTTCGAGGAATCGCAGATCTACCGGATCGACCACTACCTGGGCAAGGAAACCGTGCAGAACCTGCTGGCCCTACGCTTCGGCAACATCCTGTTCGAGCCGCTGTGGCGCCGCGAATGGATTTCCGACGTGCAGATCACCATCGCCGAGAAACTGGGCGTGGGCAACCGCATGGGTTACTACGACACCTCGGGCGCTTTGCGCGACATGCTGCAAAACCACTTGCTGCAATTGCTGTGTATCGTGGCGATGGAACCACCGACGTCGATCGCGCCGGATGCCGTGCGCGACGCCAAGTTGCAGGTGCTGCGTTCGCTGAAAAAATTCACCCCGACCACCCTGGCGCAAAACATCGTGCGCGGCCAGTACCGCGCCGGCCACGTCGATGGCAAGGCCGTGCCGAGCTACCGCGACGAACCCGACGCACCGGAACATTCGCGCACCGAAACCTTTGTCGCCATGAAGGCCGAGATCGATACCTGGCGCTGGGCCGGCGTGCCGTTCTACCTGCGTACCGGCAAGCGCATGGCCGACAGCCTGGCCGAGATCGTCGTGCGCTTCAAGCAGATTCCGCACTCGATCTTTGCCCAGCCGACCAACAGCTTCCAGCCCAACTCGCTGGTGATCCGTCTGCAACCGGACGAAGGCCTGCGCATGAACCTGATGGCCAAGACGCCGGGCGACGGCATGCGCTTGAAGCAGGCCGAGCTGGAGCTGGACTTCCGCGAGCAGTTCAAGTCGCCGCGCATGGAAGCGTACGAGCGCCTGCTGCTCGACGTGCTGCGCGGCCAGCTGACCCTGTTCATGCGCGGCGACGAACTGGAAGCGGCGTGGGAATGGGTGGAGCCGATCCTCGACCACTGGGAATCGGACGACAGCTATCCGGTGCCGTATTCGGCCGGTACCTGGGGCCCGGCTGCCTCGTCGGCGCTGATCAGCCGCGAAGGTTTGCAGTGGCGCGAAGAAGCGCTGCCTGAAGATTAAACGGGACGACCACTCGCATGCTGCTCGACTCGATCCGCACCCAGCTCGACTCGCTCTCCAAGTCGGAGCGCAAAGTCGCGCTGGCCGTGCTCGACCATCCCGGCCAGACCGTCAGCCAGAACATCACGGCGCTGGCCAAGAGCGCGCAAGTGTCGGAGCCGACCGTGGTGCGGTTTTGCCGCACCCTCGGCTACGACGGCTGGCACGAGTTCAAGCTGAAACTGGCGCAGGGGCTGGCGCTGGCCCTGCCGGGCCTGAACGAGCAGCCCACCCAGGACGACCTGGCCGCCGACCTGGTCAACAAGATTTGCAGCCGCTCGATCAACACCCTGCTCGACCTGCGTAACAATCTCGACCCCGACGCCATCCAGAAGGCGCTCGACATCCTGTCCAAAGCCAACAAGATCGAATTCTACGGCCAAGGCACGTCCGGCATCGTCGCCGCCGACGCCCAGCACAAGTTCTTCCGCTCGGGTGTGCCCACGGTGGCGTACGCCGACCCGCACATCCACAGCATCGCCGCCGCCCTGCTGCGTACCGGCGACGCGGTGGTGGCCATTTCGCAGCGCGGCAACAGCCCGTCGCTGGTGCGCTCGGTCAAGCTGGCGCGCCGCGGTGGCGCCGATGTGATTGCGCTGGCGCCGTCCGGCACGCCGCTGGCCGACCTGGCCACCGTGCTCATCCCTATCGACCTGATCTTCAACATCGATCCGTACACACCGATTTCGGCGCGCCTGGCCTACCTGGTGGTGATCGACGTGCTTGCTGTCGGACTGGCCCTGCAACGGGGTCCCGATTTCCGTAAAAAAATGCAGAATGCCCAGAAAGCCTTGCAAGAGTTCGACTTGCAATTCGACTCCTTCATCGGTTGATGTCATAATTTGACAAATTTGCACCGGTCCTGTGCGTCGGTGTGTTGTCGCACATGGCTACCGCCACCGTACCCCTATACTTCCCTTATGCTACAGTGTGAATAATTTTCCAGTTGCAATATTGCAATTGGAGAACTTCATATGTGGCAGCAGTGCCCGTGAGAGTGGACATGACTACCTTTTCTGCCGCCAGCCCCTCCCCCGATAACGCGTTATCGGCCCGCATTCCGCTATTGCAAACCGGCGTGCCCGGCTTCGACCAGATTTTGGGCGGCGGCTTTCCCTCGCACAGCCTGTACCTGCTGCAAGGCCTGGCCGGCAGCGGCAAGACCACGCTGGCCTGCCAGATCGGCTACCACCATGCGCACCAGGGCAAAAAAGTCCTGATCCTTACCCTGATCGCCGAAACCCACGGCAAGATGCTCAATCACCTCAGCAGTTTCTCGTTCTTCGACGAACAGCTGGTGGGCGACCGCATCGTCTTCATCGGCGCCTATCCCGACCTGCTCAAGGGCGGGCTGCGCCAGTTGCTCAAGTCGATTGCCGCCACCCTGGGCGAACAGCGTCCCGACATCATGATCATCGACGGCTTCCGCACCGTGCGCGATGCCAAGCCGACCGACGTGGCGCTGTCCGAATTCATGCTTTCGCTGAACTCGCTGGTATCGACCATGCGCTGCACCACGTTCCTGCTCTCGCCTACCGAGGGCAATGTGGCGGACTCGGAAAATACCCTGGTCGATGGCCTGATCGAGCTGAGCCAGTATGAACATGGCCTCAACCTGATCCGCGAAATCAAAGTATTTAAATTGCGTGGTAGCAAGCACCTGCTGGGCCGGCACGTGTTCGAGGTGGGCGCCGACGGCATCGCGATCTACCCGCGCCTGGAAGCGGTAAGCACCTCTACCGGCGCCATGCCGGGAGTGTCGCGCCAGCGGCTCGGTTTCGGTATCGAAGGCTGGGACCGCCTCACGCATGGCGGCGTCGCCAAGGGTTCCACCACGGCGCTGCTTGGCAACCCCGGCGTGGGCAAGACCCTGATGGGCATGCACTTCATTTACGATGGCCTCAAACGTGGCGAACCTTGCCTGGTCGTCGGCTTTTACGAGTCGCCCGAGGCCTTGCTGGAAAAGGCGCGCAGCGTGGGCCTCGATTTCCGCACCTATTACGACAGCGGCGCCTTGCAGGTGATCTGGAACCCGCCGCTGGAAATCCTGGTCGACAGCCTGGCCCACACCATGCTGCGCAATGTCGAGGCGCGCCAGGTGTCGCGCCTGCTGGTCGATGGCGTGGACGGCCTGCGCGAGATCGTCATGCACCCGGGGCGCTCGCGCTCGTTCCTGGCGGCGCTGGTCAACGAGCTGCGCTGCCGCAACGTCACTACTTTCTTTACCCAGGAACTGGCGTATTTCGGCCAGGCCCCGGGCGATGGCGAAATCGCCGCGTCGATGCTGTTCGAAAACATCATCCTGATGCGCTACGTCGATGCGAACGGCATCAACCGCCGCCAGATCGGCGTGCTCAAGCTGCGCGAAAACGGTTACGACGCCGCCAATCACATCCTGCTCATTTCCGACCAGGGCATGAGCATCGAGGAAGCGGTCGCGGGTCCGGTCCACCTCACGCCGACGCTATGAAGAGATGACATGAGCGACTTCCCCGCACATCCCGACGCACACCCGGACGGCAAGCTGATCCTGGTAGTGGACGACGAATTCGACGTCCTGTCGGCCTATACCATGCTGTTCGAGTACCGCGGCTACCGCGTGCGCACGGCCGGCAATGGCGAGGAGGCGCTGGCGATGGCCGCGCGGGAGCGGCCCGATATCGTGATTTCCGACTACATGATGCCGGTGATGGACGGCGCCCAGCTGTGCCTGCTGTGGCGCGCCGATCCCGACCTGCGTCACATCCCGTTCATCCTGGCCAGCGCCGGCCTGTTGCGCCGCGACGAAACGCTGCCCTACGACACGTTCTTCCGCAAGCCGGTGCCGTTCGAGGCGCTGGTGGCCGAGATCGCCCGCCTGATCGCCGCGCGGAAATAATACGCTGTTGTACGGTGTTGTCTTTCCGCTTAGGCCACGCTTGAGTACAATAAGGCAATCACTCACTCGGGCAGCGCCATGAACCAACTCGAACAACTCAAGCAATTCACCACCGTGGTCGCCGACACCGGTGATTTCCAGTCGATCCAGGCCTACACGCCGCGCGACGCCACCACCAACCCGTCGCTGATCCTCAAAGCCGTGCAAAAGGACGAGTACAAGCCGCTGCTGGAAAAAGCCGTGCGCGACAACCTCGACCGCTCGACGTCCGACACCATCGACCACCTGCTGGTGGCCTTCGGCAAGCAGATCCTGCGCGTGATCCCGGGCCGCGTGTCCACCGAAATCGACGCCGGCCTGTCGTTCGACACCGAAGGCTCGATCGCCAAGGGCCGTGAACTGATCAAGCTGTACGAAGCGGCCGGCATCGAGCGCGAGCGCGTGCTGATCAAGATGGCTGCCACCTGGGAAGGCATCCGCGCCGCCCAGGTGCTGGAAAAAGAAGGCATCCACTGCAATATGACCCTGCTGTTCTCGCTGGGCCAGGCGATCGCGTGCGCCGAAGCGGGCGCCCAGCTGATTTCGCCGTTCGTGGGCCGCATCTACGACTGGTACAAGAAATCGACCGGCATCGAGTACACCCCGTCCGAAGACCCGGGCGTGCAGTCGGTCAAGCGCATCTATAACTACTACCGCAAGTTTGGCTACAGCACCGAAGTGATGGGCGCGAGCTTCCGCAACACCGGCCAGATCCTGGAACTGGCTGGCTGCGACCTGCTCACCATCAGCCCCGACCTGCTGCAAAAGCTGGCCGACACCGACGGCAAGATCGAGCGCAAGCTGAGCCCGGAAAACGCCCCCTCGGCCGGCGCCGTCAAGATCAGCCTGGACGAGAAGAAATTCCGCTTCCAGCTCAACGAAGACCAGATGGCCACCGAAAAACTGTCCGAAGGCATCCGCGCCTTCTGCGCCGACACTGGCAAACTCAAGCAAATCATCTCGGGCATGCGCTAACACTTGGCGTCGCCGATCACCATCCGGCTCGGCCGGCGGGCGCGGGCGCGCATTGCTCTCGATGGCTTGCAGGCCAGTGATGTGGCGATCGTGCCGGCCGCTGCTGGCGGGCCCAAGGGCTTGATTCTGAATGGCCTCGACTTGTGGCTGTTCGGCAGTTTTCTCAAGGGTGCACCGCGGCCGCGCAAGCTGGTCGGGGCGTCGATCGGGGCCTGGCGCATGGCCGCTGCGGCGTTTGCCGACCCGGTGGCCGGGCACAACCGGCTGGCGCACCTGTATGCGCACCAGCGCTATCCGGCCAAGGTGACCGCCGCCTACATCAGCCAGAACATCCGCAGCCTGCTCGATGAATTGCTCGACGGGCGCGGTGCCGAAGTGATCGCTCACCCGCATCACCATGTGAATATTCTGACCGTGCGCGGCACCGGCGCGCTCGGGCGCAGCAATGGCCTGCGCTGGCGCGAGATGACCGGGTTTTTGATGGCTGCCGCCGGCAATGCCGTTGCGCGCAGCCGCCTGGCGGCATCGATGGAGCGGGTGGTGTTTCATCATGCGCAAGACAACGTGCAGTGGCTGCGCCAGCCCTTCGATGCGTTTGCCGCCCACTTCGTGAATCTTGCTGCCGACAACCTGCGCGACGCCATGCAGGCCTCGGGTGCGATTCCGCTGGTGCTCGAGGCGGTAAGCGGTATCGCGGGGGCGCCGCCCGGCCCGCACTGGGATGGCGGCCTGATCGACTACCATTTGCACCTGCCCTACCAGCGCGACCCGGACCTGGTGCTCTACCCGCATTTCAGTGACTACATCGTGCCGGGGTGGCTCGACAAGTCGATGCCATGGCGCCGCGCCAATGATGCGGCCATGGACAATCTGATCCTGGTTTCGCCGTCGGCCGACTTCATCGCCAGCCTGCCCAACGGCAAGCTGCCGGACCGCAAGGACTTTACCGCCTACGGCCAGCACCACGACACCCGCATCGGCCACTGGCTGCATGCCATCGGCGAGAGCGAACGGATGGCGGAAGCGTTCGCGCGCTGGTGCGACAAGCCCGATCTGAACGCAACATTATCTTTCTAGAGGCGTCACAATGCTACCAAAAAGCAACAAAATACGCTGATATTGATGACCTCCTCCGGCCCCGGGCGCATACTTGAAGTGTGCTAGTTGGCATTATAAAAACGGAGAACCCACCATGAATTTTCTTTCGCACACGCGCATCGGCACCCGCCTGGCCGTCGCCTTCGGCATTGTCTTGCTGCTGGCCCTGGTCGCCACCACCGTGGGACTGCTGAACGCCCGCAGCCAGGCTAACGCCACCCGCGAGATGATGGAAAAGCCGCTGGCCAAGGAGCGCCTGGTTTCCGACTGGTATGTGCTGATGTACTCGGCCATCGCCCGTACCGAACTGATCGCCCGCAGCAAGGACGCCACGCTGCCCACCATCTTCGCCGACGTGATCGCGGCCAGCAGCAAGCGTGGCGCCGAGTTGATGGGCAAGGTCAAGGAACTCGTCGCCAGCGACGAGGAACGCGCCATGTTCGACAAGATCGTGGTCCTGCGCACCAATTACCAGAATCTGAAAACCGCCGTCGGCAAAGCCCGCGCGGCCGGTGACGACGCTGCTTCCGAAAAAATCTTCAACGGCGAATTCATTCCTGCCGCCAAGGCTTATTCGGTGGCGGTGGAAGGCTTGCTGGCGCACCAGCGCAAGGCCATCGACGCCACCGCCCGCGCCATCGACGCGGCCAACGACCGCGCCAACCAGTTGCTGCTCCTGCTCACGGTACTGATGGTGACCATCGGCTCGGCAGCGGCCTGGGTCATTTCACGCTCGATCACGGTGCCGTTGAAGTCGGCGGTCGATATCGCTGCCAAGGTGGCCGACGGCGACCTCACCACCCGCTTTGACACGCAAGTCCAGCGCTCGGAAATCGGCGAGCTGATGACGGCTTTGAAGGGCATGAACGATGCGCTGGTCAACGTGGTGAGCCAGGTGCAGACCGGCACCCGCACCATCGCCAGCGCCTCGCATGAAATTGCCGCTGGCAATATGGACCTGTCGCAGCGCACCGAGGAGCAAGCCAGTTCGCTCGAGGAAACCGCGTCGTCGATGGAAGAACTGACGTCCACCGTGCGCCAGAACGCCGACAACGCGCGCCAGGCCAACCAGCTGGCCAAGACCGCGTCGGAGGTGGCGGAAAAAGGCGGCGCCATCGTCAGCCAGGTGGTCAACACCATGGGCACCATCAACGATTCGTCGCGCAAGATCTACGACATCATTTCCGTCATCGACGGCATCGCCTTCCAGACCAATATCCTGGCGCTCAACGCCGCCGTGGAAGCGGCACGCGCCGGCGAACAGGGACGCGGCTTTGCGGTGGTGGCGTCCGAAGTGCGCAACCTGGCGCAGCGCTCGGCCGGCGCAGCCAAGGAGATCAAGGAGTTGATCGGCAACTCGGTGGACCAGGTCGATATCGGCTCGAAGCTGGTGCAGGAAGCCGGCGCCACCATGGACGACGTGGTGGCCAGCGTGCGCCGCGTGACCGATATCATGGGCGAGATCACCTCGGCGTCGAGCGAACAAAGCATCGGCATCGACCAGGTCAACACGGCCATCACGCAGATGGACCAGGTCACGCAGCAAAACGCGGCGCTGGTGGAAGAAGCGGCAGCAGCGGCGGCCAGCATGCAGGAGCAGGCCGAACGGCTGGCAGACGTGGCGTCGTCGTTCCGGCTGGAGGCCGGGATGGCGGCAGCGCCGGCGGTGGCTGCTGCCCCACGCAAGGTGGCGCCGGCGACCAGGCCGGTGGCGGCGAGACAGCCGGCCCCCGCTTTAAAAACCGCAGTTAAGCTGACAACTAAGCCGGCAACTAAGCCGGCACCGAAGCCAGCGTTGGCTTCGGCGCCGCGTAAACCGGCAACCGTGGGCAGCGACCAGGACTGGGAAGAGTTTTAAGTCCCCAGGAACATTTCCTGCAGATCATTCAAGAATCGCTGCCCCAGCTCGGTAGGCCGAATGACCTTGTAATCGCGGTAGATCAGTCCCTTGGCCTCTGCTGCATTCAAGGTCTTTTCGATGGCGTTCATGCTCATGCCGGTACGCTCGGCAAACAGGTTGGGATCGAAGCCGCCGCGCAGGCGCAAGGTGTTGAGCATGAACTCGAAGCCCATGTCGTCACGTGATATTTCGTGCTCTTCCTGTACCGGCGCGCCCAGCCTGGCCTGGTCCATGTACGCGCGCGGCTGCTTGTAACGGGCCTGGCGCAGCACCCGGTGCGGGAACGACAGCTTCGAATGGGCACCGGCGCCGATGCCGAGGTAGTCGCCGAACTCCCAATAGTTAAGATTGTGGCGCGCGCGCTTGCCCTCTTTCGCATACGCCGACACTTCGTAGTGCTGGTAGCCGTTGGCGGCAGTGAGCTCGGCGATCATGTCCTGCATGTCGGCACTGGCGTCGTCGTCGGGCAGCGCCGGCGGATACTTGGCGAACAGCGTGTTCGGCTCCATGGTCAGGTGGTACAGCGACAGGTGCGGCGGCTTGAAGGCCATGGCGGTCTCGAGATCCTGGCGCGCTTCGTCCAAAGTCTGCGATGGCAGCGCGTACATCAGGTCGAGGTTGAAGTTGTCGAAGTTATCGAGCGCGATTTCCACGGCGCGCTTGGCCTCGCCGTCGTCGTGGATGCGGCCGAGCGCCTTCAGGTGGCGGGCGTTGAAACTCTGGATGCCGATCGACAGGCGATTGATGCCGCTGGCCCGGTACGCGCGGAATTTTTCCGCCTCGAACGTGCCCGGGTTGGCTTCCATGGTGATCTCGGTATCGGCATCGAGCGGCAGCAGGGTGCGCACGTCGGAGAGCAGCCGGTCCAGGCCTGCCGCCGACATCAGGCTCGGGGTGCCGCCGCCGATGAAGATCGTGTAGATCTTGCGACCCCAAATCAATGGCAGCGCCATTTCCAGGTCGAGGCGCAGCGCGTCCAGGTATTCCTGCTCGGGGAAGGCACCGCCCTCTTTTGCCTCGTGCGAATTGAAATCGCAATACGGGCACTTGCGCACGCACCACGGGAAGTGGATGTAGAGCGACAGCGGCGGCAGCGCGGTCAGGTTGAGCGCGCCGCTTTTCAGGTACTTGAGGGCGACGCCGGCAGCGTCCCCGAGGTCAGCGCCGGCAGCCACCTTGTCAACTGTACTGGTCGCTGTACTGGTGGCTTTGCTGGTGGCGCCGACAATCTTGATCGGTATCATTTCAGCTTCTCTACCAGCGCACGCAAGGCCTGGCCGCGGTGCGACAAGGCGTTCTTTTCGTCGGAAGTGAGCTCGGCGGCGCACTTGCCCAGCGCCGGGATGTAGAAATACGGGTCGTAGCCGAAGCCGCCGGTCCCGCGCGGCGCGTCGAGCATTTCGCCATTCCACCGACCGTCGGCAATGATCGGCTGCGGGTCGTCGGCATGACGCACGAACACCAGCACGCAGTAATAATAGGCCGAGCGGTCGGTGTGCGCAGCCAGGTCGGCCACCATTTTTTCGTTGTTGCGGGCGTCGGACTTCGGCTCGCCGGCAAACCGCGCCGAGTACACGCCGGGCGCGCCGCCGAAGGCGTTGATGCAAACGCCCGAGTCGTCGGCCAGCGCCGGCAAACCGGTGATGCGCGCGGCATGGCGGGCTTTTTGCAGGGCGTTTTCTACAAAGGTATGGAACGGTTCGTCCGCTTCCGGCACGTCGTACTCGCCCTGGGCGTGGACCGAGTAGCCAACGGTGGCGAGCAGCTGGTTGAATTCCTTGAGTTTGCCGGCGTTGTTGGAGGCGAGGATCAGGCGTTGGGTCATGGCGTTGGCGGCTTCAAATTCTGGGAAGCCGCCATTGTAAACCGTTTAGGGGGACCGAACCTCAGGCGAGGCCCAGCGCCTGCTTTTGCAGCACGATCAGGTCGGCAATGCCGCCCTGCGCCAGGTCCAGCAGGCGGTTCATGCCGTCGCGGTCGAACGCCGCGCCTTCGGCCGTGCCCTGCACTTCGATGAAATGGCCGGCGTCGTTCATGACCACGTTCATGTCGGTATCGCAGTTGGAGTCCTCGATGTAGTCGAGATCCAGCACCGGTGTGCCCTGGTACACGCCCACCGAGATGGCCGCCACGAAGTTTTTCAGCGGGATGGCCGGCACCGCGCCGCGCGCCACCAGCTTGGCAAAGGCGTCGTACGCAGCCACCATGGCGCCGGTGATCGACGCGGTGCGGGTGCCGCCGTCGGCCTGGATCACGTCGCAATCGAGGTGCAGGGTGCGTTCGCCGAAGGCATTGAGGTCAAACGCGGCGCGCAGCGAGCGGCCGATCAGGCGCTGGATTTCCTGGGTGCGGCCCGACTGCTTGCCGCGCGCCGCCTCGCGGTCCATGCGGGTGTGGGTGGAGCGCGGCAGCATGCCGTATTCGGCCGTCATCCAGCCCTGACCCTTGCCTTTCAGGAAGCCGGGCACCTTGTCTTCGATACTGGCGGTACATATGACCTTGGTGTCGCCGCACTCGATCAGCACCGAACCTTCGGCATGCTTGGTGTAGTCGCGGGTCAGGCGCAGGGTGCGCAGCGCATCGACGGCGCGGCCGCTCGGGCGGGTGTCTAGGGTCATGGTGTATTCCTGGCAAATTGATCGTCCGGCAGCATAGACCACAACGGGCGCTGGCACAACCGCGCCAACCCTACAGTTCCGGTAAACAATACTGAACCCACCAGCCGCAATTTTCTTTACAATGCAATATCCAGCAATTTCCAGACCATCCGGCAGAGAGACATTGTGGAGCGCAGCCACAATACTTTTTGCCTGCAGCACCGGATGTTGGATAAGTCACTGTTTTGTAAAAGATTAATCGGGGATATCCATTGAGCATTTCCAGCATGACGGGCTACGCGGTCGCCACCAGTGAGAGTGCGGCGGGCACACTGACCATCGAGATCAAGAGTGTCAACTCCCGGTTTCTCGATCTTCAGTTTCGAATTAATGACGATTTACGCGCGCTTGAACCCGATCTGCGCGCGGCGATCATGGCTGCCATCACGCGCGGCAAGGTGGAACTGCGCCTGAGCTTTGGCCGCAAGGCAGCCACCACGGGCGCGCAGGCGCTGAACATGCCGTTGCTGACCGAGTTGCAACGCTTGCAGGCCGAAGTGGGCGCGCACTTTCCCGCCGCCCAGGCCATGTCGGTGGCTGAACTGCTGCGCTGGCCCGGCGTGATCGAGGAAGCGCAAATCGGCCAGGAGTCGCTGCAGGCCGACGTCGCCGCGCTTACCGTGCGCACGGTGCAGGCGTTTGTCGTGAGCCGCCAGCGCGAAGGCGCGGCGCTCGAAGCGATGCTCATTTCCCGCATCGAGGCGATGGAAGCGATCGTCAAACGCATCACGCCCCTGATTCCGCAAGTGGTGGCGGCGTTCCAGCAAAAAGCCGTCGAGCGCATGCAGGACGCGCTGGGCCTGGCCTGCCAGGGCTCGAACTCGTCGCTGTCGCGCCAGGATGCGCTCGAGCGCATCCGCCAGGAAGTGATCCTGTACGGCATCCGCATCGACGTCGCCGAAGAGCTGGGCCGGCTGTCGGCGCACCTGGGCGAAACCCGCCACATCCTGAAAAAAGGCGGCCAGGTCGGCAAGCGCCTGGACTTCATGATGCAGGAGCTCAACCGCGAAGCCAACACCCTGGGCGCCAAGGCGTCGGTGAAGGAACTGGCCGATGCATCGATGGAACTGAAACTGCTGATCGAGCAGATGCGCGAACAGGTGCAGAACCTGGAGTAATCCTCCTGCTTACGCTTAGTCATCCTCGCGCACGCGGGGATGACGGAATTCAAGTTGGCGATTACAGCAGCTTGTCCAGTTTTAATACCTGTATGTCTGCCTTGCCGCCCACTTCCTGCACCAGCGCCTGGAAGTGCGGCGTGGCTTCATGCTCGGTCAGCGCCTGCTGGTCGCGCCATGTCTCGATCATCACAAACCGTCCCGGCTGTTCGATATCGCCGTGCAGCTCGTAACGCGAGCAGCCCGCTTCGGCGCGGCTGGGCGGGACGATTTTTTCCAGTGCAGCTTTGAGGGCGGCCTCGTGGCCGGGCTTGGCGGTCAGGGTGGCGACGACGATCAGGTCTTTCATGTGGTTTTCCGGTGAGTGACAGATCCCGTTAGTATTGGGTTCGTTTGCCAAAGGAAAAGAGCCCGGCTTTAAAAATCCCGCTATGATTTGAGCTCAACTGGTTAGCTCAACTTTGGAGCGCAACATGGCGACGTCAATTCGGGTAGGCATCGGCGGATGGGATTACGCGCCCTGGCGCGAGACGTTTTATCCGCAAGACGTGCCGCAAAAAAAGGCGCTGGAATATGCCAGCCGCCAGGTCACCAGCATCGAAATCAACGGCACCTATTACCGCACCGCCAAGCCCGAACACTTCGCCTCGTGGCAAGCGCAAACGCCGGACGACTTTGTTTTCTCCGTCAAGGCCAGCCGCTACGCCAGTAACCGCCGCGTACTGGCCGAAGCCGGCGAATCGGTCGAGCGCTTCGTCAACAGCGGCCTGGCCGAACTGGGCGACAAGCTCGGTCCGCTGCTGTGGCAACTGGCGCCCACCAAGCAGTTCGATCCCGACGACCTCGAATCCTTCTTCAAACTGCTGCCGGCCAAACTTGGCACGCGCAAACTGCGCCACGTGCTCGACGTCCGCCACGACAGCTTCATGTGCGACGACTACCTGAAACTGGCGCGCAAGTACAAGGTGGCGACCGTGTTTGCCGATGCACCGGACTTCCCGTCGTTTGCCGATGTGACCGGCAGCTTCGTGTACGCGCGCCTGCTCAATGCCGACAGCAGCAGGATTACCGGCTACACCAAGCCGGCATTGAAAAAATGGGCGACCGCAGCAGGCCAATGGCAGCAAGGCTCCGCGCCCGATCACCTGCCGCTGGTGGGCACCGCCAAGGACAGCAAAACGGCGCGCGACGTGTTCATCTATTTCATTAACGGCGCCAAGGAACGGGCGCCGGCGGCGGCGCAGCATCTGATCGGATTATTGTAAACGCGGGTAAATGGCAGCGCGCTCATGGCTCTTGGTAAAATACGTCTTTGGGCGCCTGGTTGGCGCCTTTGACGTTTAGAGTCGGGAAGATAAACATGAGCTTAACCAACGCTTTCGCCGGCAGCTTGTTCGTGGTGGCCGCGCCGTCCGGCGCCGGCAAGTCCACGCTGGTCAATGCCCTGCTGGCGCAGGAGCCGGCGATCAAGCTGTCGATTTCCACCACCACGCGCGCGCCGCGTCCCGGTGAAACCCACGGCAAGGAATACTGGTTCACCACCGCCGAAGATTTCGTCGCGCGCGCCGAAGCCGGCGAGTTCCTGGAGTGGGCCGAAGTGCACGGTAATTACTACGGCACGTCGCGCATCATGGTCGAACAGCAGATGAAGACCGGCACCGATATTTTGCTGGAAATCGACTGGCAGGGCGCGCGCCAGGTGAAGAAGCAGTTCCCGCAGGCGACCGGCATTTTCATCCTGCCGCCATCGATCGATGCGCTCGAAGAACGACTGAAAAAACGCGCCACCGACGAGCCCCACGTGATCACCCGCCGGCTGCTGGCCGCAGGGGGAGAAATCGCCCACGCGCCCGAGTTCGAGTATGCTATCATCAACGAAGAATTCGCAATCGCGTTGTCCGAGCTGACCGCGATTGTCAGAGCGGCCCGTTGCCGGTTTGCGCAACAAGCGGCACGCAACGCCTCGCTATTTGCCCAATTGGGTATCCACGCTGAATAAAAGATTTTAGGAGCTATATCATGGCACGCATTACTATTGAAGACTGTCTCAAGAACATCCCTAACCGTTTCCAGCTGACCCTGGCAGCCACCTACCGCGCGCGCCAGCTGCTGCAAGGCCACACGCCGAAAGTGGAAGCCAAGGACAAGCCTACCGTGGTCGCCCTGCGTGAAATCGCCGCCGGCAAAGTCGGTATCGAAATGTTGAAAAAAGTCCCCATGTAAGGTGGACGCGTTCCCGAAGGTGGAGAATGCATCCTCAACTCGACGGAACGCACACGTATGAACCTGATCCCTGCCGACCTGACACTGAACGGCAAGCCCGCCCGGGCCAAGCAGCCGGCCACCGCGCCGGCCGCAGTCACGTCCACCTTGACGTCCAACGCGCCGTCCACCGCTATTACGTCCGGAAACAATGCAGGGGATAGCACCGCCTCTACCATCGCAGCATCCGTGCCACCACCAGCTCCCCCCGTGATTTCCTCGTCGCCCCTGGCTACGCCTACCCTGACCGCCGGCGTTGCTTCGGTCACGCACCTGACCGAAAAACTGTCCGAGTACATGAATGCCGCCGACCTGAAAAAGGTCAAGGAAGCTTATCGCTTCTCGGATGAAATGCACCTGGGCCAGGTCCGCAAGTCGGGCGAGCCGTATATCTCGCACCCGATCGCCGTGGCTGAAATCTGCGCCGACTGGAAGCTCGACGCGCAAGCGATCATGGCCGCGCTGCTGCACGACGTGATGGAAGACCAGGACGTCAAGAAGGACGAGCTGATCGAACGTTTCGGCGCGCCGGTGGCCAACCTGGTCGATGGTTTGTCCAAGCTCGATAAAATCGAATTCCAGAGCCAGATCGAAGCGCAGGCGGAAAACTTCCGCAAGATGCTGCTGGCGATGGCGTCCGACGTGCGCGTCATCCTGATCAAGCTGGCCGACCGCCTGCACAATATGCGCACCATGGAAGTCATGGCGCCGAACAAGAAGGCCCGCATCTCGCGCGAGACCATGGAAGTGTACGTGCCGATCGCGCACCGCCTGGGCCTGAACAATATCTACCGCGAGCTGCAGGACCTGTCGTTCTCGCACCTGTACCCGCTGCGCTATCGCACCCTGGCCAAGGCCGTCAAGGCGGCGCGCGGCAACCGCCGCGAAGTGGTCACCAAGATCCTCGAATCGGTGAAGAATACGCTGGGCGTGGCCGGTATCGAGGCGGAAGTGTATGGCCGCGAAAAAACGCTGTTCGGCATCTACAAAAAGATGCGCAACAAGCACCTGTCGTTCTCGCAAGTGCTCGACGTGTACGGTTTCCGCGTGGTGGTCGATACCTTCCCCAATTGCTACGTGGCGCTGGGCACCCTGCACTCGCTGTACAAGCCGATGCCGGGAAAGTTCAAGGACTATATTGCGATTCGCAAGCTCAACGGTTACCAGTCGCTGCACACGACCCTGATCGGCCCGTACGGCACGCCGGTCGAGTTCCAGATCCGCACCCAGGAAATGCATCGCACCGCCGAGTCCGGCGTGGCGGCGCACTGGCTGTACAAGAACGCCGATTCCAACCTGTCGGACATGCAGCAGCGCACCCATGCGTGGCTGCAGTCGCTGCTCGACATCCAGCAGCAGACCGGCGACTCGGCCGAGTTCCTCGAACACGTCAAGGTCGACCTGTTCCCCGATTCGGTGTACGTGTTTACGCCCAAGTCGAAAATCATCGCCCTGCCGCGTGGCGCCACGCCGATCGACTTTGCGTATTCGATCCACACCGGCATCGGCGACCACACGGTGTCGGCCATGATCAACCACGAACCGGTGTCGTTGCGCACCGAGCTGCGCAACGGCGACATCGTGGAAATCGTTACCGACTCCAATTCGCGTCCAAGCCCGAGCTGGCTGTCGTTCGTGCGCACCGGCAAGGCGCGCTCGGCGATCCGCCACCACCTGCGCACCATCAACCTGCCCGAGTCGATCACCTTGGGCGAGCAATTGCTGGCGCAGGCGCTGACCTCGCTGGGCATGTCGGCGCTGCTCGAAGAACACCTGACCGAGCGCCTGCTCAACGAATCGAGCGCCAAGTCGCTCGACGAGCTGTATGCCGACATCGGCATCGGCAAGCGCATGGCCGCGCTGGTGGCGCGTCACATCTTCGGTTTGCGCGGCGGCGAATCGGCCAGCGCGCCGATCGACCACAACAGCGCTACCGAGCTCGACCCGGTCACCATCTGCGGCAGCGAAGGCGTCTCGGTACAACTGGCGCCGTGCTGCCTGCCGATTCCGGGCGATTCCATCATCGGCCAGCTGCGCCGCGACCAGGGCCTGCTGGTGCACACCACCGATTGCACCATCGCCAAGCGCCAGAAGACCAAGGAACCGGACCGCTGGATCGCGGTCAAGTGGGGCACCGAGATGAACCGCCGTTTCGACTGCCGCATCAAGCTGTTGATCAACAACGAAAAAGGCATCCTGGCGCGCGTGGCAGCCGAAATCGGCGAGTCCGACGCCAACATCACCTATGTCGGCATGGACGAGGACAAGGACAACGTGCTGCACCAGCTGCGCTTTACCATCCAGGTGAAAGACCGCGTGCACCTGGCCGGCCTGCTGCGCAATGTCCGCCGCGTGAACGGCGTGAACCGCATCCTGCGCGAGCGCAGCTAAAGCAAGGGCGAAAAGCTCAGACTGCGAACGCCGCTGCCCTCTTGCGGCGGCCAATCAAACCCAGCAAGCCAAGCCCCGCCCCCATGGTCAGCCAGGCTGATGGCTCGGGGACCGGCGAGATGGCGGTGGCGGCGCCAACGCTGGCCATGCTATCAAAGACACGGGTTGTGACGCTGCTGGCGGCCGTGCTGGTAGGCGACAGCCAATACAGTTGCACCAGGGCGCCGCTGGCGGGGTCGCCATGACCGAGCAAGGTGCTCTGGTCGGCGCCGTACAACGCCACAGACAGGGTGGACAGCGAGCGGTTGATGGCAGAGCCGATGGAGCCCGCGAAATCCACGTCGAAGCCAATCTTGCCGCCAAAATTTACAGCATGAAAAATATCGGCGGTGCCGTTCAGGTTACCCATGGTGTAACCACTGGCGAGCGAACCGCTGGTCTGCCCGCTCAGTTCTGGCACAAATTGCGTGTTAAAGCCGACGAAGTTGGATAATTGTGCGGTGGAAGACGCGGCATTGCCACTGGACGCATTGAACATTAGATCAATCCAGCCCTGATGGGTGAAAGACGAGGTATCGATTTCCACCCGCAGGGTTTCGGCCGAGACGAACGCGGCCGATGTGCTCAATACCGCTGCCAGCAAGATTTTTTTGAATGTAAGGCGCATGATGAATCCCTTTAGTTGGTGAACAAGAAGTGAATTCCGTAACCTATGCAAGACTATGCAGAAGCAGAATTCCCTTGGCTCTCAATTTATCAGCACAACAACGTTATCAAAACGTTTATTAGGGATGTCTTTCATCATTTAATCTTTCCTAATAAAAATACTGTTTGCTGTTAGGGAAGTGCTGATTTATTTCTGAGGTTGCTCCCCGGCGCCGAGCGAAGCTGGCAAAATGTGGGAATCAAACTTTCCGCGACAAACACCATGCAATCGAGCTTTTCCGACGCCGAGTACGCCCGTAAAAAGAAGCTGACGCGGCGCGACCGTTTTCTTGCCGAGATCGAAGCGGCCACGCCATGGCCGGCGCCGGTGGCGTCGCTGCTGCCTTACTACCCGAAGGGTGATGGGCGCGGCCGTCCGCCGATCGGTCTTGAACGGATGCTCACGATGTACATCGCCCAGCAGTGCTTCGGCCTGTCGGACGAAGGCGTCGAAGATGCCATCTACGACAGCCAAGCCATCCGCGGCTTTGTCGGCATCGATCTGACCCATGAATCGGCGCCCGACGCGACGACGCTGTTGAAGTTCCGGCGGCTGCTTGAGAAGCATGAACTGACCAAGCGCATCTTCAGCGAAATCAACGGCCATCTGGCCAGCAAAGGCTTGACGATGCGCGAGGGCACCATCGTTGACGCCACTTTGATCGCCGCGCCGCCATCGACCAAGAACCGCGATGGCGAACGCGATCCTGAAATGCACCAGTCCAAGAAGGGCAACGAATGGTATTTCGGCATGAAGGCTCATATTGGCGTCGACATGACCACGGGTTTGGTGCACTCGGTCATTGGCACGGCCGGCAACGCCGCTGACGTCACGCAGGCGCACGCGCTGCTGCACGGCGCAGAGAAGGTCGTGCTCGGCGACGCCGGCTACCAGGGCGTGGGCAAACGGGCTGAAAACATCGGCACCGATGTCGAATGGCATACCGCGATGCGCCCTGGCTTGCGCAAGGCGCTCAAGGACGACAAACTGGGCCGCATCAAAGAGAAACTGGAGCAGACCAAGGCGAGCGCGCGCGCCAAGGTCGAGCATTGTTTCCACGTCGTCAAATGCCTGTTCCGTCATCGCAAGGTCCGGTATCGTGGTCTGGCCAAAAACACGGCGCAGTTGTTCTCGTTGTTCGCTTTGGCCAACTTGGTGCTGGCCCGCAGATCGCTCTGCGGCAAGCACACCCAAGTTGCGTCCAGCAGCTGAAAAACAGGCAGGAATGCCGCGAAAATTCGGCTTGTCCACCTCCTATCAGTAAGTTTTCGCCAGGTTCTGCATGGAATTTCGTTTGGCAAGATCAAAAACTAATTCCATCTGCCGAAAACCGAATTGATCAGCGCTTCCTTAGAGTCAGAACCTGCCGCTGTAAATCCTGGCGTCGTAGTTCACCGTCACTTTTTCCGGATTGACGAAGAGCAGCGGTATGGTGACCGATGCATCCGGCACCAGATCGATATCAACGGTGATATAGGGCGAACCATCATGGTTTCCCGTCGCGTTGAACAACGTCACGCCTGAAGTCAGCTCATTGAACTGCAGATGCAGCGGACCTTTCAGGTTGATGCTGCCCGTGTTGGTCAACACGAAATCTCCCGCATATTTTCCAGTCGAGCGATTCAGGATCAGACCGTAGGCGGTGGTTCGGATATTGCCGGTGACGTCGATATAAGTCGGCTGCGTTGGCGGCGTCGTGGTTGTTGCCAGCTTCACCGTTACGGTTTGCACAGGACTCTTGAGGCCATCGGCTACAGCATCAAGTTCAATCACGCCGTCGGTAAAGCCGGTCAGTGTATAGCTCCATTTACCCTGCGCATCGGCCACCGTGCTGACGCCCGACATCCAGCCAGTGGTGCGGTTGTAGGCGCTGAGGATCACTGTGGCGCCAGGAGCGGCGGTGCCGGTAACGGGCATATCGCTCAAGGTCCAGGGGGAGCCTGGAACGTGGATCGTCGGTGCAACGCCATCAGTGATCGTCACCGTGACATCAGCAGGTTGCACAACAGAATAGTTAGCATCGCTGGTAGTAATCGTGTGAACTATTTTTGCGGTATGGATTCCCTCCGCTACACCATTTGCTAACGCACGCACACTCACGACTTGCGGCACATTCCAGTTCTGAGGAGTAAAAACCAACTCTGAACGCGCAACCCCGAGCTTTGATCCTGGGCCAACGGTAATCTTCACATCAGCTTCTGGCGCTTGTGTCAAAGCAAGCGTGTAGGTACCGGCATCTCCCCCTTCTGTCAACTTCAATGCATCTTGCGATAAGGTGACGCCAGCGGCAATTCCCATGTCGGCGACGCACAAATAATGGACATTCTGTGGAGCCCTGCAGTGAAACACGACGAAGCGGCCATCGTAGTTCATTTTTGGTCCGGAGAAAGCCGTCAAGCCTGGTGGTGCAATTTCCCGGGTGATTTTCGTGAGTCGGTCATACACATAGATGGTATTGTTTCTGAAATATGAAACGTAACGTCCGTTTCCGCTGATCCCACTGAACAGCGCGTTACCAATGCTCAGCCCACTGACCAATTCTGTCTTTCCTGCTTTACGGTCCCGCACGTAAACCGAATAGAGTTTCGACTCGGTTGACAATCCGGTCACGTACATTGGAGTACTGATAAAAGCAAATACATTGCCGTCAGCACTCATCGTCAGTTCGCCAACCGTCATTGTGGCAAGCTTATTATCAGCTCTTACATTCACCGCCTCGGTGACGCCAGTGATCCGATCATAAACGTAGGCAGAGTAATTGGGCACAGCGCCACTCACGTAAGACACAAACCGGCCGTCTGCGCTAACGATCCTTCTTTGGCCTCCGCTTGAAAATTCTGCAGCTGTGGGGGCGGTAGACTTGTTGACCATGTCGCGCACATACAGGCGATAGGTCGTATTTTGAATTGTGGAGAAAGCGATTATTCCACCATCAGCGCTGATTCCAGGGATACTGTTTACCCCGTCTCGCCCGGTGTCAGGCACCATCTCAGTCGTGTCATTGAACTTATCATAGACAAAAATCCCCAGTCCTCCCACGGTCTTGGCACCCATGCTGGTACTGACACAAGAAAGACCGACATAACGTCCGTTACCGCTGAAGCTTGCCCCTCTGCATTCGCTCCCCTCTGCCGCGCCATCAAGCTTTTTGCTGGCAGTCGTTCGTTCACCAGTTTGCAGATCATGGATGTAGAAATATGAGGGTAAGGTTGTACCACCAGGCCCCCACTGTTGTGATTTATAAAGAATGTATCTGCCGTCTGCACTCAGGCTGGGCAACGAATCGCCAGCCTGCTCAGTATCAAACGGTACTGATCTCACAGTAATATCTGGCGCTGCCAGCGCGCTTTTTGCACCTAGTGCAGTCATCACCATCAAGGCAACCGCAAATATCTTAGTCACTTTCATTAACGACCTCTCCTAAAATTTCATTTCATCGGTTGCTTCCGCATGCTAACGCCGCGACCAGACCACAATGGAAAAATTCCAATGGAGAAATATTAACATGGGGAAATAAAGACCGGAGAGTATTTACTGAATTACGCTCGTCCTGTATGCAAGAAGGAACTTTTGTATTACCGTCTACTTGGCGTCAGGGCTGGGATAATGCACTTCCAGTATTTCCAGCTCATCGACCCCGTGCGGCGCCTGGAAAGTGACCACATCGCCCTCGCGCGCCTTGGTCAATGCCCGCGCCACCGGCGCTACCCAGCTGATCTTGCCATTCAAGGGATCGAGCTCGTCGATGCCGACGATGGTGATGGTGCGCTCCTGGCCATGCTGATCGCAGTAGGTGACGGTGGCGCCGAAAAAGATCTGGTCTGTGCCGTGGTGCACGCTGGGATCGACGATCGCCGCCGAATCCATGCGCTTGGTGAGGAAACGGATGCGGCGGTCGATTTCGCGCAGGCGTTTTTTACCGTAGATGTAGTCGCCGTTTTCCGAGCGGTCGCCGTTGGACGCGGCCCAGTGGACGATGCGCACCACTTCCGGCCGGTCGACGTCGATCAGCTGCAGCAATTCGTCCTTGATGCGCTGGTAACCCTCGGGGCGGATATAGTTCTTCGAGCCGGGCGGGATGGCCAGCGCCAGCGCGGCGGCTTCCTCGTCGTCGTCACCGTCGGATTCTTTTACAAAGGCTTTATTCATGAGCCTATTGTACCTGCCCGCCGCGCGGTATCATGCTGCCAGAAGAACCACACGAGTCCCGATGAAATATTTCCGACGCTTGCACCGCTGGCTGTTCGCCCCGCTGGTCTACCTGGCGGCGCTGTTGCTGCTGCTGGAAGACTGGCTGTGGGACCTGGGCGCGGCGCTGATGCGCCGGCTTACCGCGTGGCCGCCGCTGGCGCGCCTGGAACAAGGAATTTGCCGGCTGGGACCGTACGCGGCGCTGGTGCTGCTGTTATTGCCGGCCGTATTGCTGTTTCCGGTCAAGCTGCTGGCGCTGTGGGCGCTGGCCAACGGCCATGCGCTGCTGGGCCTGGCCGTGATCGTGCTGGCCAAGGTGCTGGGCGCGGCGGCCGTGGCGCGGCTGTACCTGCTCACGCGGCCGGTGCTGCTCACCATCGTCTGGTTCGCCAGATTGCTGGGCTGGTTCCTGGCGCTCAAGGCGCGCTGGATCGCGCGCCTGCAAGCGACCGCCGCCTGGCGGCGGGTGCAGGCGCTGGCAGAGCGCGTGCGCCGCTGGCGCCAACGCGCCAGCCTGGCGCCGCGCAGCTGGGGCGGACGTTTCCGCCGCCTGCTCAAGCGCGTGCGTGCGCGCTGGCGCACCTGACTCCCTGACAATCAACACCATGAGTAATACCATGAGCACTGCCGCCCTGCCCCCTGCCGACCTTGCCGCCGAACTGGCACAGGTGCGCGCACGTTTCGACGCCATCGTCTCCAATACGCCCGGCCTGGTGTACCAGTTCGTGCGCGAAGCCGACGGCAGCGTCGCCTTTCCCTACCTGAGCGACGGCTGCCAGGCGCTGCTGGGCCTGGCACCGGCCGACCTGCACGCCGCACCCGGCCGCTTCCTCGAACTGATCCTGCCCGAGGACCGGGGCTCGTACCTCGATGCCATGCAAGCTTCGGCCAACGCGCTGCGGAGCTGGAACTGGGAGGGCCGGATCTGGGTCGATGCCTGGAAGGACGTCAAGTGGATCAATCTGCGCGCCACCCCGCACGCGCTGCCCGGCGGCGCCATGCGCTGGGACGGCATGATGACCAACATCACCGAAAGCAAGCAGGAACAGCAGGAAGTGCGGCAGTCGCGCGCACGGCTGGCCGAACTGAGCGCCCACACCGACCGCGTGAAAGAACAGGAACGCGCCCGCATCGCCCGTGAAATCCACGACGAGCTGGGCGGTAACCTCACCGCCATCAAGATGGCGCTGGCCATGTTGGCCGTGCGCCTGGACGGCATCGGCATCGACCCGGCGCTGCGCGAACGCACCGATTACCTCGACTCGCTGGTGGACCGCACCATCGACGCCGTGCACCGGATTTCGCTCGACCTGCGCCCCGCCCTGCTCGACCTGGGCCTGGTGGCCGCGCTCGAGTGGCAGGTGCGCGAGTTCGACAAGCAGGCCGGCATCGAGACCACCTTCAGCTACAACCAGCGCGACATGGGGCTGGACGAAGACCAGTCCACGGCGCTGTTCCGGGTTGCCCAGGAGGCGCTGACCAATATCGCCAAGCATGCCGAAGCCAGCCGGGTGAGCGTGAAGCTGGCGCGGCTGCGCCATTACGTCAGCCTGAAAATCACCGACGACGGCCGCGGCATCCGCCAGTCCGACCGCGCCAAGCCGGCGTCGTTCGGCCTGCGCGGCATGGTGGAGCGTACCCGGGCGCTGGGCGGCACCCTGACGCTGAGCCACGCGCCGGGCGGCGGCACCGTGGTGGCGATCAAGATACGCCACGAAAGCACGGGCACGGAGGCTACAATAGCCGGATAGCCAACCGGCGACCAATTGCTGTGAATAATGCGCCACAGAGCGCCTGCAAATAAAGTAGAGAAAACCACCATGAGCGAAAAAGCCATCATCAAGGTCTTCATTGCCGACGACCATGCCATCGTGCGCGAAGGCTTGAAGCAAATCCTGGCCGAGACGCGCGACATCATCGTGGCCGGCGAGGCCGAAAACGGCCTGGAAGCGGTCAAGCTGTTTCGCAAGTCCGAATGCCAGGTGATGCTGCTCGACATTTCCATGCCCGACCGCAGCGGTATCGACGTGCTCAAGCAGATCAAGAAGGAAAAGCCGGACCTGGCCGTACTGATGTTGTCGATGCACCGCGAAGACCAGTACGCGATCCGCTCGCTCAAGGCGGGCGCGTCCGGCTACCTGACCAAGCAGAGCGCACCGCGCGAACTGGTCAACGCCATCCGCCAGGTGGCGGACGGCCAGAAATACATCAGCCCGGCGCTGGCGCAGGAACTGGCCAACCACGTGGGCGAAGACCACGAGGCGCCGCCGCACGATTCCCTGTCCGACCGCGAGTACCAGACCCTGACCATGATCGCCTCCGGCAAGACGGTGGGCGTGATCGCCAAGGAGCTGTCGCTGTCGGTCAAGACGGTCAGCGAGTACCGGGCCCGGCTGCTGGTCAAGATGAAGCTCAAGAACAGCGCCGAATTGACACACTACGCCATCAAAAATCAGCTGATCGACTAACGAGGGACGACGAACCGCGCCGACAGGGGTAAAATGACAACGACGCGACCATAAGTCGTTGTCGGATAGAACATTTTTGATGCAGAAATGAAAGACGTTTTTCTGCGCCTGCTCCGCGCAATGATGCATCAGGCTTGGGCCTATCATGCTACAACCAAGTAAACCCATAGAGGTTCCATGTCCAGCAAACCCGCAGTCCCCGAGCAGAATCCGGCCGAGATCGCACGCGAGGCGTTCAAGCGCCTGGCGCTGCGCCGGATCTCGCCCACGCCCGAGGCCTACCGCGAAATTTACAACGAAATCGCCGGCATCAGCGAACCCGTCGCAGCCCCGGTGGTGGCCATCGACCCCGGCCCGGAAGCGGTACTGAACCAGTTTGCCACGCGCCTCACCGACGGTACCGGCGATCTGGCTGATTTCGGCCGCCGCTTCAACCGCGCCGTCAAATCGCGCGACTGGGACGGCTATGCGCGCATGTTGTCGCAACTGGTGGAAAAACACTTTATCAGCAAGAAGCCGGGTATCGAAGTGGCCGGCATCGGTGGGGTCGGTGGCGCCGCTGTGGTTGGCAGCGTCGAGGACGAGCAAAGCCGCGTCCTGCGCGAACTGCTCAGCCGCACCCTGACCTTCGCGGTGGCCTCGCTGCTGGCCGGCGCGCCAGCGCTGGCGGCCGAAGCCGAATCCCTGGGCAGCGCCGCGCGCGAGGCCCACAACGAGGAAGCGCTGACCGAGATCGGCCAGCGCCTCAAGCAACTGTGCTTCCAGATCGAAGTGCGCGGCGCCGACAGCGGCGAGCAGCAGGAACTGCTGCTGCGCCTGTTCAAGCTGCTGCTGGAAAACGTCAGCGAACTGCTGGACGACGACAGCTGGCTGCAGGGTCAGATCGAGGCCGTGCAACACCTGATTTCCGGCCCGCTCGACGTGCGCGCACTCGAGGACGCCACCCGCACGCTGAAAGAAGTCATCTACAAGCAGGGCCAGCTCAAGCACAGCCTGTCGGACGTCAAGCTCACCGTCAAGAACATGATGATGACCTTTATCGACCGGCTGGGCGCGGTGGCCGCATCCACCGGCGACTTCCACGAGAAGATCGGTGGTTATTCGGACAAGATCAGCAAGGCCGACAATATTGCCGAGCTCAATACCATCCTCGACGAGGTGCTCAAGGAAACCCGGATGGTGCAGGCCGAAGCGCTCAAGGCGCGCGACAAGATGGTGCTGGCGCGCCAGGAAGTGCAGGATGCGGAAAGCCGCATCCACGCGCTCGAGGCCAAGCTCCAGCACTTGAGCGAGCTGGTACGTGAAGACCAGTTGACCGGCTCGCTCAACCGGCGCGGCCTCGACGACGTGTTCGACCGCGAAACCGCGCGCGCCGACCGCCGTGGCACGCCGCTGTGCATCGCCGTGCTCGACCTCGACGACTTCAAAAAGCTCAACGACACCTATGGTCACATCGCCGGCGACGCCGCCCTCAAGCACCTGGTGAAGATCGTCAAGGAAACCCTGCGCTCGATGGACGTGATCGCCCGCTTCGGCGGCGAGGAATTCCTGATCCTGATGCCCGAGACCACCATCGACGCGGCGGCATCGACCATGACCCGCCTGCAGCGCGAATTGACCAAGCACTTCTTCCTGCACGATAACGAGAAAGTCCTGATCACCTTCTCGGCCGGCGTCGCGCTGCGCCGCCCGAATGAAGAGCAGACCGACCTGGTCAAACGTGCCGACAAGGCCATGTATTCCGCCAAGCAGACCGGCAAGAACCGGGTGGTGATGGCCGAATAGGCTAAAAAACTTGGTACGGATGCCACAAAATCTATCCAGCCCGGCGCCTGCCGGGCTTTTTTTTCATTTAAATCGCCGAGAAATAAATTATTTTTCACCCTAAAGAATCGTTTCTTGCGGTCGATTAAGCGCAGGCATCGGCTGAACTTTAGGGCTGAAATGAAATTTATAGTTCGTTTCCAGGGCTAAATTTTCCCGTGGAGCAACCGAAAATCATTACAACAGCGGTTTGATTGTCTCGGAACGCGGAGACAGACCAAAGTGAAATGAGCAGCTAGCCCACACCGTAGTAATCTGGAGAATCATCATGGCACAAGTCATCAACAGCAACATCCAATCGCTCAATTCGCAACGTAACCTGAGCAGCTCGCAAGCTAATCTGTCGACCTCGTTGCAACGTCTGTCCTCCGGCCTGCGCATCAACAGCGCCAAGGACGACGCCGCCGGCCTGGCAATTTCCGAGCGCTTCACGTCGCAAATTCGCGGTAACCAACAAGCAGCCCGTAACGCCAACGATGGCATCTCGCTGGCTCAGACTGCTGAGGGTGGCTTGAGCACCGCCGGCGATCTGCTGCAACGTGTGCGCGAACTGGCAGTACAGTCCGCCAACGGCACCAACTCGGAATCGGATCGCAAATCGATCCAGAACGAGGTGGCATCCCTGTCGAAAGAACTGGACCGCGTGGCTAACACCACCCAGTTCAACGGCCAGAACGTGCTCGACGGTTCGCTGACCAACACCCAGTTCCAGGTTGGCGCGAACTCGAACCAGACCATCAACATCGGTGTGGCCAGCGCCAAGGCAGCCGATCTGGGCAACAACACCGTCAAGACCACCGCCAGCGGCACCACCATGAACGCCGCCGTCGCCACGGCAGCGAACGGCCTGACCACCGCTGAACCGCTGACCATCAGCTCCGGCGCGGGCATCACCACCAAGGTGGAAGCGGCCGCCGGCGACAGCGCCAAAGCCATCGCCGCCAAGATCAATGCACTGAGCAACAGCAGCGGCGTTTCGGCACAAGCCAAAAGCACCGCGACCATCAAAGGCATTGGCCTCGATGCAGGCGGTCTGCCTAGCGCGACCTCGCAGTCGGTCAGCTTCACGCTGAAAAGCGCCAATGCGGATGCGGTGACGATTTCGTCGTCGGTCAAGAATGGCGACTTGGCGTCGCTGGCGCAGGCTATCAATGCCCAGAGCGGTTCGACCAATGTTACCGCCAGCATCAAGGTCAACCAGACCACCAACCAGAAGGAGCTGCAACTCGATAATATCGCTGGCGACGATATCACCATGGTAGGCGGCACCGGCACCACCAATGTGGCCATGACCAACGCCGAGATGCGCGGCGCCGATATCACCGATAACACCACCACGCCACCGACCACCACGGCAGGCACAGGTATTCCCGCGACTGGTACCGTGACGGTCGGCGGTTCGATCGAACTGTCATCCGACAGCGGTTTCTCGGTCAATGGTGGTGCCGTGAGCCTGGGTGCAGCCGATATCGGCAGCGAGCTGGCATCGGTGGACAAGATCGACGTCAGCACCGTGGAGGGTTCGAATGCCGCACTGAAAACCATCGACTCGGCGCTGAACCAGATCAACAAGAACCGCGCCGACCTCGGTGCGATCCAGAACCGCTTCGCTTCGACGATCGCCAACCTGAACACGACGACCGAGAACCTGTCGGCTTCGCGTAGCCGTATCCAGGATACCGACTTTGCGCAAGAAACGGCCAACCTGACGCGCGGCCAGATCCTGCAACAGGCCGGTACCGCGATGCTGGCCCAGGCCAACTCGCTGCCAAATGGCGTGCTGTCACTGCTGCGTGGCTAATCCCCCGGGATGAGTTAGCTCAGAAAAAACTTGCGCTAACCACGCTCCCCGGCTGATTTCATCAGTCGGGGATTTTTCGTAAAGGACGCATCATGACTATTGACTCAATAGGTTCTGTCGCCACCGGTCGCCCGGCGGAACGCCAGATCGCGGGCGCCGACGCCGCTCCCGCACCGGGAGCCACGCGCTCGCCGGCCACCACCGTCGACACCGCCAACGCCGTCAAGGGCCCGCCTTCGCTCGAACAGGTCAACCGGGCAGTGTCCGAGTTGAACAAATCGCCGCAGGCCAAGTCCCAGGGACTCGAGTTTTCCATCGATACCGACAGCAAGCGCACCGTGGTCAAGGTTATCGACCAGAGCACCAAGGAAGTATTGCGCCAGATTCCCACGCCCGAGGCGCTGGAAATCGCCAAGGCGATGGAAGCGAAGTCCACCAAGGGCGTGCTGATACAGCAAACCGCCTGAATCCGCAGCACCACGGCGCGCCTTGCGCGCGCCGTTCTTTTCTTCCATATGGCAAGCTGATTCAGGCATGCCGCCCTCCCCGCGCCGCAACGGCATCACAGTCAACCCGACTTTCTTCCGCTAAGTGGGAACTGACTGGTATTCTTCCCTCTCAAGTCCGGTTTGATTCTGCCGTTATTGCCTTATATTATTGGTTTACACAGGAGTGCAACGTGGCTATCTCGACCCCTAACATTGGATCCGGGCTTCCGATCAACGACATCATCAGCAAGCTGATGACGGTCGAGTCGGCGCCGCTGGCGCAGTACGACAAGAAGTCGGCCAGCGCCCTCGGCCAGGTATCGGCGTTTGGCAACCTGTCAGGCGCGCTGGGTACCTTCCAGTCGGCGCTGTCGGGCCTGACGTCGCTCGGCAGCTTCCAGACCATGTCCGCGCTGCCCGGCGACGCGTCGATCTTCAATGCCACCGCCAACGGCACGGCCAAAGCCGGCTCCTACAAGATTAATGTGACCCAGGTGGCGCAGCCGCAAACGCTCGCGTCCAATGGTTTCAAGTCCACCACGGCCGCGATCGGCGTTGGCGCCAAGACCACCATCAATTTTTCGCTGGGCACGGTCAGCAAGGGCACGTTCGGCATCAACGGCACTGCGCTTGGCGCCAGCCTGAGCACGGGCGGCCTGACGCCCGGTGCGCTGTCGATCAACGGCACCGCGATCGCCACCGACGGCACCACGCGCAGCGCCCGCCTGCTGGCCGACGCCATCAACGCCAAGAGTTCCACCACCGGCGTGTCGGCCAAGGCGGCCCCCACGGTCACCAGCGCCACGTTGTTCGGCAACGCCGGCGCGTCCAACTTCGGCAATGTCGACACCAGCGGCGGCGGCACCTATTCACTGTCGGTCGGTGGCGTGGAAATCGCGGTCCAGGGCGAAAACGTGGCCGGGGGCGCAACCGGAGCGGTGACCGCCGCCTCGATCGACGCAGCACTGACCGGCAACACGTCGGTGGCGCGCGCGCTGGCCGACGCCAACATTACGGTAAGCGGTACGGCCGCTGATGGCACCTTGCGCTTTACCAATGCAGACGGCAGCAATGTGGCCATCGCCGAAGCGGTCTCGGGCAGTGTCACGGGCGGCATCGGCAACAGCGGCGGCCAGGCTAACATCGGTTCCAGCACCACGGCGGTGGGGTCGATCTCGCTCATTTCCAACGACGGCAGTCCGATCAGCGTGGCTGGCAGCAATCCGGCCGGCGCTGGCCTCACGCCCGGCGTGGGTGGCGCTTACCAGGATGCTGTTTTTACGGCCGATAGCGACCGCACCAGCGGCAACGTCGTCATCGACAGCACCAACAATTCGCTGCAAGAGATCGTCAATGCGATCAACAAGGGTGGTTTCGGTGTGACCGCCAGCATCGTCTCGGATGGCTCCAGCGGCACCGATGCCAAGCCCAACCGCCTGATCCTGACGTCGACGAGCACCGGCGAAAGCTCCACCATGAAGATCACGCTGGCAGGCACCAATGGCGAACCGCCCGATCCGGCTTTGGTCGATTTGCTCAGCTACGATCCGGGCGGCGTGCAGAACATGAACCAGAAAATGGCCGCATCCGACACCAAGGCCACCGTCAACGGCATCGACGTGACCAGTTCGAGCAACACCATTTCGGGCGCGATCACCGGAGTGACCATCAATGCGATCAAGACCGGCAATTCCACGCTGGCGGTCAACAAGGACACGGCGGCGTTGACCACCTCGGTCAACGGCTTCGTCAAGGCGTACAACGATCTCAACAATCAATTCACGTCGCTGGGCGGCTACAACGAAGAAACCAAGACTGGCGGTCCGTTGCTCGGCGATTCGACCTTGCGCAACCTGCAAGCGACCATCCGCCGCCAGATGACGGCCAGCCTGACGGGGCTGCAAGGCACTAGCCTGACCAGCTTGTCGCAGATCGGCATTGCGTTCCAGAAGGACGGCAGCCTGGTGCTCGACAACAGCAAGCTGCAAAAAGCCATCGACAACAACTACAACGATATCGCCGGCCTGTTTGCGGCCGTTGGCCGCAGTACCGACCCCGATATCAAGTTTGTCAGCTCCACCTCCAAAACCGGCGCTGGCGACTACGCAATCAATATCACGCAGCTGGCCACCAAGGGGACTTTGCAGGGGACCAATGTATTGCCGGCAGAGACAGTCATTGGTGCTAATACGACCTGGAGTGTCACGCTCGACGACACCGAGCCCACCTCGGCTTCCAACACGGCCACCATCAGCATTCCGGAAGGTAGTTACAACCCATCGCAACTGGCCGCCGCGTTGCAGTCGTCGATCAATGGGGTGTCTGCTTTTTCGTCGAAGGGCTCGACCGTGGCGGCCACGGTGGGGACCGATGGCAAGCTCAAGCTGGAATCGACCAATTACGGCTCGAAGTCCAACATCAGCATTACCATGACCACCGGCACCGATACCTCGGCCGTGTTTGGCACCGGCACCTCGGTCAAGGGCAAGGACGTGGCCGGCACCATCGGTGAATACGCCGCCAGCGGCGACGGTCAAACCCTGACCGGCATGCCTGGCGGTCCGGTCGAAGGCCTCAAGCTGACCGTGGCCGGCGAAACCACCGGTGCGCGCGGCTCCTTCGGTTTTTCCCAGGGCTACGCTTACCAGCTCAATACCCTGGCATCCGGTTATCTCGGTGCTGGCGGGGCCATCACCAGCCGCACCAAGGGACTCAACGACGCGGTCAAGGGCATCACGGCACAGCGCGATAAATTCGCAGCCCGGCTGGTGGAGGTGGAGGCGCGCTACCGCAAGCAGTATTCGGCACTCGACACCATGATCGCGAACTTGAACAGCACCCAATCGTTTCTGACGCAGCAATTGGCCTCACTGGCCTCAGTAAAGTAACGTCCCACTCACAGGAGACAGAGTATGTTTGGATCTCGACAAACTGGCGTGCATGCCTATGCCAAGGTTGGCATGGAAACCGGCGTTGTTGCCGCCAGCCCCCACAAGCTGATCGTCATGCTGTTCGACGGCGCGCTGGTCGCGCTCAACAGCGCATTGGGCGCCATCCGCAGCGGCAATATTGCCGAGAAGGGCAAGTCGCTGTCCAAGGCCATCCTGATCATCGACAGCGGCCTGCGCGCCGCGCTCGATAAAAAGGCCGGCGGCGAGATCGCCGAGGGGCTCGATTCCCTGTACGAATACATGAGCGGGCGCCTGCTCACTGCCAATATCCAGAGCGATGCGGCCGTGGTCGAAGAAGTCCAGCGCCTGCTGATCGAACTGCGCGACGCCTGGAATGCGATCGCCGACACGCCTGCCGCCACCGGCCGCCCCCAACCTGCCAACTTTGCGAGCGTTTGACCCATGATGACGAATCAAGAAGCTTTATCCGCCTACGCCGCCATGGCCGCCCTGACCGAACAGATGGTGCAGGCCGCCAGCGCCAGCGACTGGGACACGCTGGTCGCGCTCGAACAGCGCGTGGCCGTGCATGTGCAGGCGCTGCGCACCGAGCCGGCCCAGCCGATGACCGGCGCTGACCGCGAACGCAAGATCGAGCTGATCCGCCAGATGCTCAACGCCGACCGCCAGATCCGCGACCTCACCATGCCGTGGATGGCGCAATTGTCCAAGCTGATCAGCTCCACCGGTACCGAACGGCGCGTGGTTAACGCCTACGGCAACGTCTAAAGCAGGGGCGCGCCATGTTGCCGCGCATTGACGCCAGCGTCCGGCCGGTAGCGCAATCGGACGGCGCCGGCACCGGCGTCGCGGTGGGCGATGGCCGCCAGGGCCAGGTCGCGCTGCAAAAAGCACTGCAAGGCCTGGTTGGCCAGAACGTGCCGGCGGTGGTGCAATCGAAGTTCAGCGACGGCAGCGCGCTGGTCAAGGTCGCCGAGCAGAACGTGCGCATGATGTTGCCGGCCGACGTCAAGGTCGGCGCCGAAGTCTCGCTGACCGTGCTCAGCGCCTCCCCTCGCCCCACCTTCCAGTTCGGCACCGGCACCGCCGGCGCCACCGTGGTCTATCCCGACGGCGGCGACGGCCAGGCCGCCGGTCTGCCGTCGCAAACCGCGCCGGCCGCGTTGCCGGGTGCGGCACGCGGCGCGGGTTTGCCCGGTAATGTCCAGCCAGGTCTGCCTGCCGGTGCCGACGCCGCTGCCGACATCGATGCCCAGCCTGCAGCCACTGCCGCCGGCGCTGCCCAGGGCGGCCGCACCGCTGGCGCCGAAGCGACGCGGCCGCAAAGCCTGGCCGCCACCCTGCTGGGCAAGGCGCCGCTGACCGCCAGCGCCGATCTGCCCGGGCTCGACCATACCACGCCGCAATCGACCCTCAGTCCCACCGCGCGCGCGCTGGCGACGGTGCTGCCGGCTGCCGGCCAGATGGCGCAACTGGCGCTGGTGGGCAAGTCCGCCCTGTTCGGCAACGCCGCGCCCGACACCGACAAGCTGACCCAGAAACTGCACGACACCATCTCGAAGAGCGGGCTGTTCTACGAATCGCACGTGACCGAGTGGGTCAAGGGCGAACGGCCGCTGGCGGACCTGATGCGCGAACCGCAAATGCAGCAGATGCAGCAACTGCAACGGCTGGCGCAGCGCTCGGGCGAAGCGCTGGCGCGGCTGGGGCCCGGCGGCCCGGACCTGACGCCGGCGCAAATGGTCAACCAGCAGTTGCACACCCAGGAGCAAGGCCGGGTGCAGTGGAACGGCGAGGCGTGGCCCGGCCAGCAAATGCAATGGGAGGTCAAGCGCGAGCAGAACCAGCAGCACGGCGGCCGCCAACAGCCAGAGGCCGAGAGCCAGGAGCAGGTCTGGCGCAGCGGCGTGCGCTTCCGCCTGCCGATGCTGGGCAAGGTGGGCGCCACCGTGACCATGGTGGGCGACCAGGTCCACGTGCAGCTCAATACCGACACCGATGACGCGGCCACGACCTTGCGCGCCTACGCCGGCCAGTTCGAATCGGCCATGGCGGCCGCCGGCGCCCTGCTCTCTTCGCTGGCGATCACCCAGCAGGATGGCGACAGCGCCCAGGGAGCCGAGCATGGCCACTGAAGTACGCAAGCCGCTGCAACAGGCGGTGGCCCTGGCCTACCAGGACGGCGCCCCCGCGCCCAAGGTGGTGGCCAAGGGCCGTGGCCTGGTAGCCGAGCAGATCATCGGCGTGGCGATGGAAGCCGGCGTGCATATTCACGAATCCAAGGAACTTGTTTCTTTGCTCATGGACGTGGACCTCGATCAACAAATTCCACCCATGCTCTACCGCACGATTGCGGAACTGTTGGCATGGCTTTATTATATTGAATCTGCGCAAAAGTCCGGCCAGCCGCTGCCGGCGCCGCCTGACACCAGCGTTCCCCTCACCGATACTTGACTCGACTGGCCTTCGATGTACCCTCATTTTCAGGACGCGGAATTGGAAAACTGGCACGATTTCGAGATCGAATCGCGCAAGGAGATCGTCGCCCTGCTGCGTAACATCGGCCAGAAAAACCAGTTGATCCGCATGCTGATCCAGGGTGAATCGGACGTGTGCGTGACTTCGATCCTGGACGTCGACGACCAGCGCGATACCGTGGTGCTCGATACCTCGATCGACGAGGAGCAGAACCAGCGCATGGCCAATGCCGAGCGGCTGTCGTTCGAAACCACGCTCGACAAGGTGCGCATCCTGTTTGCCGCCGAGCGCATCGAACCGATCACCCACGAAGGCGAAGCAGCCTTCCGCATCAGCGTGCCGCCCACCCTGATCCGCCTGCAACGGCGCGAGTTCTACCGCATGAACACGCCCATGACCAACCCGGTGCGGGTGGTCATACCGTTGCCCGATGAGCTGGGCGGCGACACCAGCTTCCCGCTGGCCGACATCAGCTGCGGCGGTATCGCCCTGCTCGACAACAAGATGTTGCTGGGCGACGCCATCGGCAAGGTGTTTCCCGGCTGCCGCATCGATCTGCCCGAGATCGGCGCGGTCACCACGTCGCTGCAGGTGCGCAACTCGCTCGATATGACCTTGCTCAACAACAAGACCAACCGCCGCCTGGGCTGCGAGTTCACCGGCATCCAGCGCAGCATGCTGGCCTACGTGCAACGCTATATCACCAAGCTCGAGCGCGAACGCAACGCCCGCATCGCCGGCCTCGGCTAATTCCTGTACCCCTTCCTGTAGGCCGACGGCGACAGCTGCAACGCTGCCTTGAAATGCTGGCGCAGCGACAGCGCCGACCCGAATCCCGCCTGCTGCGCCACCACCTCGATGGCGGCGTCGCTGCTTTCCAGCAAGCGGCGCGCCAGCGCCAGCCGCTGCGCCAGCAGCCACTGCTTGAACGAACTGCCGGTTGCCTGGCGAAAGTGCCGAGTGAAATGGCGCCGGCTCATGGCTGCGCGCGCAGCCAGCTGGTCGATGCTGTGGGCGTGTTCGAGCCGTTCGCCCACCCAGGCCAGCACGTCGGCAAAGCGACCGTCGCTGCGCGAGACCGGCAGCGGCCGTTCGATGAACTGCGCCTGGCCGCCCTGGCGGTGCGGTGCAATCACCAGTTGGCGCGCCACCGCGTTGGCCAGTTCCGCTCCGCACAACTGGCGCAGCAAGTGCAGGCAGCAGTCCAACCCGGCCGCTACGCCGGCCGACGTCAGCACTGCACCCTGGTCCACGTACAACACGTCGCTGTCCACCTTCACTTGAGGAAAACGCCGTGCCAGCTGGTCGGCAAAAGCCCAGTGGGTAGTGGCTGTCTTGCCGTTCAACAGGCCCGCCTCGGCCAGCGGAAATGCGCCCAGGCACAAACCGACCACGCGCGCGCCGCGTTCGTGGGCGCGGCGCAAGGCCGCGAGCAACAGCGGCGGCGCCGGGCGGCAATCGTCATGCCACGATGGCATGATCACCAGGTCGGCATCGTCGAGCGCTTCCAGGCCATGGCTCGTGGCAATCGCGAAACCGGCCGAGGTGGCCAGCGGCGTGCCATCGGCTGCGCACACGCGCACGTCGAAATGCCCGGCCGGGGCGGCGTCGAACACCAGGCATGGCACCGACAGGTGGAACGGGGTGATGCCGCCGAAGGCGATCACGGCCACCTTGATTGTGATTGGGCTCATGGCCCGATTGTAACGCAACCATGCCTTCGGGCCACTAGCTGGTGTGGCTTGTCCGGCCGACAATGGGTTTTCACTGAACCTTCAAGGAAACTGCCATGACCAACCCTGCACCACGCCGCGCCCTGCTCGTCATCGATGTCCAGAACGAATACTTCACCGGCAAGCTGCCGATCGAACACCCGCCGGTGGCCACCTCGCTGCCCAATATCACGCTGGCAATGGACACGGCCGGCGTCCATGGGGTGCCCGTCATCGTGGTACAGCACGCCACACCGGCCGGCACGCCCGTGTTCGCCACCGGTTCCGATGGCTGGGCGCTGCACCCGGACGTGGCCGCACGCAAGGCCGACCACCACCTGCAAAAAAGCCAGGCCAGCGTGTTTGCCGGCACCGACCTGGCCGGCTGGCTGCAGGCGCGCGGCATCGATACCTTGAGCATCGTCGGCTACATGACCCATAACTGCGACGCGGCCACCATCTACCATGCGGCGCATGCGGGTCTAAAGGTGGAATTTTTGGCGGACGCGAGCGGATCGCTGCCTTACGAGAACGCAGCCGGCAAGGCCAGCGCGGAAGAAATCCATCGCGTGTTCAGCGTGGTGTTTCATTCGAGTTTTGCAGCCGTGGCAACGACCGCCAACTGGGTCGCTGCCGTCAAAAACGGCGTGGCGCTGGAAATGGACAATATCGTCATGTCCAGCCAGCGCGCCAAAAAAATAAATCTGATTGCGGCTGCTTGAAAGCGCCCGGGGCTAGGCGCAGCGGCGCAGACAGTGCGTTAGCACGGCAAGCCGCTGCAACGACGCCATGGGTGTTTTCAAGCAGCCGCTAGACTTGCATGTTCATGATGTCGTGGTATGCGGTGACCAGCTTGTTACGGACCTGGATCGCGGCCTGGAAGTTGATGCTCGACTTCTGCATCGTGATCATCAGGTCCGACAGGCTGACGCTGTCGTCGCCCATGGCGAAGCGCTTGCCCATGTCGCTCGATTTCACCTGGGCCGCGTTGACCGAGTCGAGCGCGGTTTTCAGTGCGTCCGAGAATTCGGCCTTGGGCGCGGCCACCGTTTCGGTCTGCACCACGGGCGGCGTGAGCTGCGGGCGCGTGGCGTGCGCCTTCAGCTGCGCGATCATCGACTGGATCTGGCTGCTATCGATTCCACCTGTTCTCATTTCCACTCCTGTTGGTTCTTGGCGTTGCTTTCACGAAACAAATTTCACGTTTTGCTCCGGTGCGGCGTTACAATGACGGACGGCTCAGGTTTCCTCGCGGTCTCCCTTTTATTCAGAGCTGACAGATTACCAAGAGCAAGGCAAGAACTCTGGTCCGAGCAGGGCCGGAAAAGGCGCGCTGTTCACGCGATTGAATTGCCTGGGGTCAAGCAATAATAGGCATCACTCCCACGTACCCGGAACTTAACCATCATGGCCGTCGCCGAACCACTCGACCCTTCCAACGCGCCCCCTGCCCCGGCAGCCGACGACGGCGCCGAACGCCTGCCGTTCCTGCAAACGCCGATGGGCCGCAACGTGCTGCGCGGTGCAGCGGCCGCGGCAATCGTGGCGGTGCTCGTCGGCCTGTACCTGTGGAACAAGGCGCCCGACTACGGCGTGCTGTTTTCCAACTACACGGATCGCGACGGCGGCGCCATCACGGCCGAGCTCGACAAGCTCAACATCAAGCACAAGTTTTCCGAGAACGGCACGGCGATCCTGGTGCCGACCGAACAAGTGCACGATGCGCGCCTGAAACTGGCCGCCCTCGGCCTGCCGAAAGGCGGCAACGTCGGCTTCGAGCTGATGGAAAACCAGAAACTGGGCGTCTCGCAATTTCTCGAACAGGTGAACTACCAGCGCGCGCTCGAGGGCGAACTGGCGCGCTCGATCCAGTCGCTGGCGGCCGTGGAAAACGCCCGCGTGCACCTGGCGCTGCCAAAACCGTCGGTATTCGTGCGCGACCAGCAAAAGCCGACCGCCTCGGTGCTGCTGACCTTGCACCCGAACCGCATGCTCGACCCGCTGCAAACGGCCGCCATCGTCCACCTGGTGGCCTCGAGCGTGCCGGAACTGATGCCGGCCAACGTGACCGTGGTGGACCAGGCCGGCAACCTGATCTCGGACCAGAACAAGAAGTCTGGCCTGAACGCCAAGAACATGGATGAAACCCAGCTCAAGTATGTCAAGGACATGCAGACGCAGATCATCAAGCAGGTCGAATCGATCATCGTGCCCATCGTCGGCGAAGGCAATGTGCGCGCCGAGGCGACTGCCGACGTCGATTTCTCGCAGATCGAGCAGGCCGCCGAAACCTACAAGCCGAACTCGCCGCCGGCCGCCTCGGCCATCCGCAGCCAGCAAAGCACCGAAACCAATGGCGGCGCGCCGGCCAACCCGGGCGGCATTCCCGGTGCGCTGTCGAACCAGCCGCCAGGCACGGCCACCGCACCGCTCGACCAGATCGCCGGTGGCGCCGGCGCCGTGCCGCCCGCCCCGGGCACACCGCCGGGCGCCAATGCCAACGCAAACGCCTCGCCCACCCACAAGGAATCGACCACCAATTACGAAGTGGACAAGACCGTGCGCTACGAGTCGCGCGGCATGGGCGGCCTGCGCCGCCTGACGGTAGCGGTGGCGGTCAACTACAAGCGCATGGTCGATAAAGACGGCAAAGTCACGGTCAAGGCCTATACTCCTGAAGAGATGGCCAAAATCAATGATTTGGTAAAACAGGCGATGGGCTACAACCAGGACCGCGGCGATGCGGTCAGCGTGGCCAATTCGCCGTTCGACGGCGTCGACCGGCCGTTCGAGGCGCCGCTGGACTGGTGGCGCGACCCGGCCAACCTGCCAATGGCCAAGGACTTGGCCAAGTTCCTGATCACGGCCCTGATATTGCTGTACATCGTGCTGCGCATTGTGCGCCCGATGATGCGGCCCGTGTTCAAGAAAATCGACGAGATCAACACCCCGGAGCCGGAGCCGGAAGTGCCGGAAGAAGTCATCGACGAAGGCCCGGACGAGGCGCTTATCGCGGAAGAAGAATTGCGCAAGATGGAAGAAACCACCGTGCGCTCGTATCGCGAAAACCTCGCCATGGCGAAAAAACTGGCGGTCGAAGATCCGCGCATCGTCGCCAACATCATCAAGGAATGGATAGGCGCAAATGACTGAGAATACCGGACTGCAAAAAGCGGCGATCCTGATGCTGGCCATGGGCGAGAGCGAAGCGGCCGAGGTGATGAAATACCTCGGCCCGCGCGAGGTGCTCAAGCTGGGCGCGGCGATGGCCACCATGAAAAACGTGCCGCACGAAGAAGTGGTGGGCACGCTGGAAAACTTCCGCGACATGGTGGCGGCAGCGTCCACCGTGGGCCTCGATTCCGACGAGTACATCCGCCAGGTGCTGACCAAGGCGCTGGGCGACGACAAGGCCTCGGTGCTGCTGTCGCGCATTCTGGGCGGCAAGGACGCGTCCGGCATCGAATCGCTGAAATGGATGGATTCGCAATCGGTTGCCGAGCTGATCCGCAACGAACACCCGCAGATCATCGCCACCATCCTGGTCCACCTCGAGCGCGACCAGGCCTGCGAAATCCTCAGCCACTTTACCGACCGCCTGCGCAACGACGCGGTGCTGCGTATCGCCACCCTGGACGGGGTGCAGCCGGCCGCGCTGCGCGAACTGAACGACGTGCTGACCAAGCTGCTGTCCGGTAACGAAAACATCAAGAAATCGTCGCTGGGCGGCGTCCGTACCGCTGCCGAGATTCTCAACTTCATGAGCGGCGAGCAGGAAAGTTCGGTGATGGACAACATCAAGAACTACGACAACGACATGGCGCAGAAGATCATGGACGAGATGTTCGTGTTCGACAACGTGATCGACATCGACGACCGCGGTATCCAGCT
Source organism: Duganella phyllosphaerae (assembly GCF_001758785.1). Classification (GTDB taxonomy): domain Bacteria; phylum Pseudomonadota; class Gammaproteobacteria; order Burkholderiales; family Burkholderiaceae_D; genus Rugamonas; species Rugamonas phyllosphaerae. Next base: position 7,046 of record NZ_LROM01000087.1, on the reverse strand, counting down.
GCTGCTGCGCGAGGTGCAGTCGGAAATGCTGATCGTGGCCCTGAAAGGCGCATCGCAGGAACTGCGCGAGAAAATTTTCAAGAACATGTCGGCGCGCGCCAGCGAAATGATGCGCGAAGACCTGGAGTCGAAAGGCCCGGTTCGGCTGTCGGAAGTGGAAAGCCAGCAAAAGCAGATCCTGCAGATCGTGCGCCGCCTGGCCGACGAAGGACAGATCGTCCTTGGCGGCAAGGGCGAAGACTCATTCGTGTAAAGGCAGTCCAGTAGTCCATGTCCACCATACCAAGAGAAAAGCAGACCGCCTTCCAGCGCTGGGAAATGACCTCGTTCGGCGACGAACGCCCGAGCGTGGTGGCCGAACGCGACGCCGAACAGCGCGCCCACCAGGCCGAGCAGGCCCGGCTCGACGCCGAGCAGCGCGTGTACGATGAAATCGAAGCACAGCAGGAACTGGCCGACATCGGCCCGCCGGTGCCGCCGCCGATCGTCTATCCCACCGTCGAGGAACTCGAAGCGATCCGCGAGGAAGCGCGCACCTCGGGCTACGAGGAAGGCCACGAAGCCGGCCACGCCGATGGCCGCAAGGAAGCGCTGGACGCCGGCAAGATCGTCACCGACGAAGCGCTGGAACACGTGCGCGCACTGGCCGACAACTTTTCCACCGCGCTGCGCGAGGCCGACCAGCTGATCGCCAACGACGTGCTGGAACTGGCGCTGCAACTGGCCAAGGGCATGTTGAAAGCCGCCCTGCCCGCCAAGCCCGACCTGATCATCCCGATCGTGCGCGAGGCGATCGAATACCTGCCCGTGCTGCAACAGCCGGCGCTGCTGGTGCTGCACCCGGACGACGCCGAAGTGGTCAAGACCGGCATCGGCGAAGAACTGACCAAGGGCGGCTGGCGCGTGGTGACCGACGCCAGCATCGGCCGTGGCGGCTGCAAGGTCGATACCGCCAGCAACCAGATCGACGCCACCGCCGCCGCCCGCTGGGAGCGCCTGACCCATGCGCTGGGCAAGGACATCGGCTGGCTCGACTGATACCAACATGAGCGCCGATACCGACATCCCCACACCAGACGCCACCGACGCCGCCCAACAGCCGGCCGAGGGCCTGATATTGCCGCCGGCCGAATTGCCGGCCGAACTGCAAACCCGGCTGCAGCCAGGCCTTGAGCAATTGCTCGATGGCGACGAAGACACTGATCCCGCCCCGCCTGACCTTTCCCCGGCACAGACACCGGCAAAAAATCCGCACGCCAGCCGCTGGCAAGCCTACCTTGGCGACTGCACCGCGCTGGTCGGTTTTGTCGAACCGATGCAGGTGTCGGGCCGCGTCACCCGCGTGGCCGGCCTGGTGATGGAAGCGGTGGGCCTGCGCCTGGCCGTGGGCGCCGCCTGCACCGTGCCGCTGCCGTCGGGCGGACGCATCGAAGCCGAAGTGGTCGGTTTCGAGGGCGACAAATTGTTCCTGATGCCGCAAAGCGATGTCGAAGGCGTGGTGCCCGGCACCCGGGTGTTCCCGGTGGAGCCGGCCATTCCACGTCCCGGCACCGTCAACCACCCGCGCCGCCGCCCCAGCGACCGCGCGCGCCACCTGCCGGTCGGCCCCGAACTGCTGGGCCGGGTGCTGGATGCGGCCGGCCGGCCACTCGATGGCCTCGGTCCCCTCAACGCGTCCGACAGCGCACCGATCAATACCCGCCCCGCCAACCCGCTGGGCCGCGCACCGATCGTCGATACGCTCGACGTGGGCGTGCGCTCGATCAACGCCATGCTGACCGTCGGACGGGGCCAGCGCATGGGCCTGTTCGCCGGTTCCGGCGTCGGCAAATCGGTGTTGCTCGGCATGATGGCGCGGTACACCGAGGCCGACATCATCGTGGTCGGCCTGATCGGCGAGCGGGGTCGGGAGGTGAAAGAATTCATCGAGCAGATCCTCGGCGCCGAAGGCCTGGCCCGTTCGGTCGTGGTGGCCGCGCCAGCCGACACGCCACCGCTGATGCGCCTGCAAGGCGCGGCGTACTCCACCGCAATTGCCGAGCACTTCCGCGACAAGGGCATGAACGTGCTGCTGATCATGGATTCGCTGACCCGCTACGCCATGGCCCAACGCGAAATCGCGCTGGCCATCGGCGAGCCGCCCGCCACCAAGGGCTATCCGCCGTCGGTGTTCGCCAAGCTGCCGGTGCTGGTGGAACGGGCCGGCAACGGCGAGGTGGGCGGCGGCTCGATCACGGCCTTCTACACCGTGCTGACCGAGGGCGACGACCAGCAAGATCCGATCGCCGACTCGGCGCGGGCGATCCTGGACGGCCACATCGTGCTCAACCGCCGCCTGGCCGAAGCGGGCCACTACCCGGCCATCGACATCGAGCAATCGATCAGCCGCGCCATGCATTCGATTACCCCGCACGAGCACCAGCAACGCGCGCGCCGGCTGAAACAGTTGTTTTCACGCTACGAACGCAGCCGCGACCTGATCAGCGTAGGAGCGTATGCTTCAGGTACCGACCCGGTACTGGACCAGGCCATCGTACTGCACGACAAGATCGAGCAATTCCTGCAACAGCAGATCACCGAACGGGTGACCATGGACGAGAGCTTGGGGCAACTTACCACGCTGTTCAACTGATTGACGGTTACCGCCGAGAACTATAATCGGAGTCATTATGGCTTCCAAAGCACAACTCGAAACCCTGATCGACCTGGCCCGCCGCGAAACCGACGATGCGGCCAAGCGCCTGGGCGCCGCGCTCAAGGCGGTGGACGACGCGCGCCAGAAGCACGACATGCTGGTCGGCTACCGCGAGGAATACGTCAACCGCTTCCAGGACGCGCAAGCGGCCGGCATCACGCCCATGGCCTACCGCAACTTCCAGGCGTTCATGGACAAGCTCGACGTGGCCGTCAAGGGCCAGCTGGACATGATCACGCGCGCCGAGCAGCGCAGCAGCGCGGAAAAGCTGGCCTGGCAGACGGCCGAGCGCAAGCGCGTCTCGTACTCCACCCTGAACGAACGGGCCGACGCCGCCGCGCTCAAGCTGGAAAACAAGCGCGACCAGAAACAGATGGACGAACACGCAGCGCGCCAGGCGTTCTACAAGCGCTGATTTTTACAGTCACGACACTCTCCGGTTCCTCATGCAAAACGCCCCGCTCCCCTCCCTCAATGCCACCACGGCCATCGCGGCCACCAACAAGTCCAAGGCCAACCTGGGCGCCGGTAGCAGCAACGATGCGTTCAAGCAAGCTCTGTCACAGCAACTCGACCAGCGCCAGGCCGTGAGGCAAGCGGAGACGAAAACGGCGGAACGCCAAAGCGCCGCACGCGCCACCGCACCGAAGCCGAATGCGGCGCCCAAACCGCCGCAGCAAGACAGAACCGCCGACCGCAACATTCAGTCCAAGCCAGCTGAAAAGCAGGACGTGTCGACGGATGAAGCGGGCAACATCGCCAAGGCCGGGCACGCCGACGATATCAACACCGAGGACCGCGCCGCCAGCGATGCCCAGGCCACGCAGGCCACCGATCCAATCGCCGACATGCTGGCCCTGGTGGCGGCATTCAACCAGCGTGCCGAGGGCGACGCGACCAGCGCCGAAGCCGACGCTGCCCTCGCTTCTGGCGGCGCTGCAGCAAGCGTTATGGATGCCGCCACCCTGGCTGCCTTGACTGCCGAGCAAGCCAGCGCCGTGGCCGACGGCCCCGCCGATATTGCCCATGCAACCGACGCGCAAGTCGGCAGCGCCGAGTTCAAGGCTGCTTTGGGCCGCGCCGCCGATGGCTTGCCCGCGCCTGCGGCTCCCGTGCCAGACCACCTGGAAGCCGACAGCAGCCTGACCCCGCTGCGCGTGGAACTGGCCAGTCAGGCAGCGCCAGCCGACAACCCGCAGGAGAATGTCGCGAGCACGGGTAAGGGCGCCGCCGGACTAGCGCTCCCCCTTGCTGCCCACCACGGCGCCGCCACCGGCGACCACAGCGCAGCCAGCATCCAGGCCGCTGATGTGGCGAGCAACGGCGGCGTTGCCGTCACCGGTGCTCCACTCAAAGCCGAGCTCGGCCACTTCAGCCAGCAGCTGGCGGTCGCACGCGGCGATGCCAAAGCAGAAACCGACGCGGCCTTGGCCGCCAGGGATGGCGCACCGGACGCGGTGACGCCGCTCGGCGCCACGGTCGCAGCAGCGACACCGGAAATGGCCAAGGTCGCAGTCCCTGCTGCCACGCTCTACAGTCGCGTAGGCACCCCGGCCTGGGACCAGCAACTGGGCCAGAAAGTGATCTTCATGGCCGCCGGCGGTGAACACAGCGCCACCATGGAACTCAATCCGCCCGACCTGGGGCCGCTGCAAGTGGTGCTGAGCGTCAACAAGGACCAGGCCACCGCCGCCTTTACGTCGGCCGCGCCGGAAGTGCGCCAGGCGCTGGAAGCCGCGCTGCCCAAGCTGCGCGAGATGATGGGCGAGGCCGGTATCGCGCTGGGCAATGCCACTGTCTCGGCCGGCGCCGACCAGAACGCGGGCCAGCGCGCGGCCAATGACGGCAATACCCAGCGCGGCCGCAGTGGCCGTAGCAGCGACAGCGAAGACAGCGGCAACAGCGTGGCAGCGGCGGCCGGCGCCGCCACCGCCCGCACGGCGCGGGTGCCGAACGGCGCGGTCGATACGTTTGCCTGATCATTTTGTTGCATGTTTCACCATGGAAACACCGAGCAGGTGGGCGATCGCCCCTCTTTTCGGTCGATCTTGCTGCGCAGGCACAACCGATAATGACATAATGGCGAAACCGATTTAACACCCAGGGGCAATTTTTTGAAAGCGAACCCAAAAATGAAGGCTGATCAGAAAGTGGATGCGCCGGCAGGCGGCGGCAGCAAAAAGCTGATCATCATCATCGTCGCGGTGTTGCTGGTGCTCGGCATCGGCGGCGGTGGCGCGGCGTGGTACTTCATGCACAGCAGTGGCGACGCGCACGAAGAAGAAGCGCCCACCAAGAAAAAGAAAAAAGAAAAGAAAGCCGGCCCGCCGGAATACCTGCCGGTCGATCCGTTCACGGTCAACCTGCAACCGGGCGAGGACGGCGGCGAGCAATACCTGCAACTGGCGTTCACGCTGGAAGTGGGCAGCGCCGAAGAGAAGGAAAACCTCAAGGTCAATATGGCCAAAGTGCGCAGCCGGGTGCTGTTGCTGTTGTCGAGCAAGCGCGCGGCCGACATCAACACCCCCGAAGGCAAGGTGCAACTGGCCAAGGAAATCGTCGAGCAAACCAGCGAACCGCTGGAACAGCGCGGCGAGAAGCAGGACGTCGTCGATGTATTGTTTACCGCGTTCATCATTCAGTAAGTAGCGTTACCACAGCGAAGCAGGCAGTCACACCATGGCCGATAATTTTCTCTCCCAGGAAGAAGTCGATGCCCTTCTGAAGGGTGTCAACGGCGACCAGGACGATGCCCAGGCGCAGGAAGATGTCGCGGGCGTCCGCACGTACAACCTGGCCACCCAGGAGCGCATCGTCCGTGGCCGCATGCCGACCCTGGAGATTATCAACGAGCGCTTCGCGCGGCTGTTGCGCGTGGGCCTGTTCAACTTCCTGCGCCGCAGCGCCGAGGTGTCGGTGGGTTCGGTGCGGGTGTCCAAGTACAGCGAATTCATCCGCAACCTGGTGGTGCCCACCAACCTCAACCTGGTACACATGAAGCCGCTGCGGGGCACGGCCCTGATGGTGTTCGATCCGGGCCTGGTGTTCCTGCTGGTGGACAACCTGTTCGGCGGCGACGGCCGTTTCCACACCCGCGTGGAGGGCCGCGACTTTACCCAGACCGAGCAGCGCATCATCCTGCGCATCCTCGACATCGTGTTCGAGGCCTATACCAAGTCGTGGGAGCCGGTGTACCCGGTCGAGTTCGAATACATCCGCTCCGAGATGAACACCCAGTTCGCCAACATCGCCACGCCGAACGAGGTGGTGGTGGCCTCGACCTTCACGGTGGAACTCGGCTCGGTATCGGGCCAGATCCACTTCTGCATGCCGTACTCGATGATCGAGCCGATCCGCGATTCGCTCACGTCCAGCCTGCAGGGCGAGGCGCTGGAAGTCGACAAGCGCTGGATCCGCCTGATGACGCAGCAAATCCAGATCGCCGAGGTGGAACTGGTGGCGTCGCTGGGCACGGCCAAGGTCAATTTCGACGAGATCCTGAACATGCGCGTGGGCGACATCATCCCCCTCAACATCCCGGAACTCATTTCCGCCACCGTGGACGGCGTGCCGGTCATGGACTGCAGCTACGGCGTGATGAACGGCCAGTACGCGCTCAAGGTTGAAAAACTGCTGGCCAACTCCGATAACCTCAAATAACACGCTGGCGCATCAATGCGCCGGTCACCGCTACACAGGAGAGCAACATGTCCGACAATCAAGATGACCAGATGGACGACCCATGGGGCGCGGCCATCGCCGAGCAGGCCGAGGCCGAAGCTGCGGCACTGGCCGCCCAGCAGTCGCAGCAGGCAGCGTCCGCCGCCGTCTTCAAGGATTTTTCCGGCACGCCCAGCAAGACCGAAACCCATAACGATATCGACTTCATCCTCGACATCCCGGTCCAGCTGACGGTGGAACTCGGCCGCACCAAGATCGCCATCAAGAACCTGCTGCAACTGGCGCAGGGCTCGGTGGTGGAACTCGACGGCATGGCCGGCGAGCCGATGGACGTGCTGGTCAACGGCTGCCTGATTGCCCAGGGGGAGGTGGTGGTGGTCAACGACAAGTTCGGTATCCGCCTGACCGACATCATCACGCCTTCCGAACGCATCCGAAAACTGAATAAATGAAGCAGACCTCCGTCTTGTCCCTGGCATCCCTGATCTCGACCGCAGCGCTGGCGGCAATCGTGGCCGTCACCGCCATGTCCGCCGCGCCCGCCATGGCGCAACAGCCGGCGCCGGTTGCGGCACCAGCCACGACACCCGCCGTTATTGGATCAACCGCACCCACTGCCCCGGCGACCGACACCACCGCCACGGCTGGCGACGCTGCTACCGCCCCGGCC